>NZ_JBIVHS010000009.1:0-352331 GCF_044749365.1 Kitasatospora sp. NPDC089509
ATGGGCTCACCTGGCCATGGGCTCACCTGGCCATGGGCTCACCTGGCCATGGGCTCACCTGGCCATGGGCTCACCTGGCCATGGGCTCACCTGGCCATGGGCTCACCTGGCAAGGTGTCGCGCCCAGGGCGCTCCGCCGGTCTCGGTCCGGGCGCCGGGTCAGGCGGCCGCTGAGCCCTGCGTCCGCCGGGCCCGTGCCCGGTACCTTCCTCGTTCCTCCCTCCTCCTCAGTTCGGCGGCAGCGGCTGCCACAGGCAGCCGCAGTCCGGGTGGCCGCGCAGCCGCAGGCGGCGGGGCATGCCGTCGCCTGCCGAGATCTCGCACCAGCCGTCGACGCTCGGGGGACGGCCGCCGTCCAGGTAGACCTGGACGTGCAGTGCGGCCAGTCCGGCGACGGCCGTCGCCAGGGCCGTGTCGCAGGCCGGCGTTCGGGCCCGGCCGGGGCCCTTGTCCGCAAGTTGGGCCAGGACCCGCGGCCAGGCCGCGTCCTCGTCCTCCCGCCGCAGCACCAGGCAGTGGCCGCAGGCGGACCTGCCCGGGATCACCAGCGGCCCGACGATGCCGAATTCCTCGACCACGCCGACGTACAGGTGCGGTACCCCGGCCCGGAGCAGCAGCCGGGCCTCGTACGTCCCGCCCGCGAAGGCGGCGCTGCCGTCCCGGGGCGCGAGGACCACGAAGTCGGGCGGCGGGCCGTCGGTCTTCTTCCGCGGCACCGGGACCAGCGGGCGGCCCGCGGCCCGTTGCACCGCCTCCCGGGCGACCGTCGCGCGCAGCCGCCCGACGTCTGCGGGCGGCAGTCCCGCGGGCGAGCAGTCGCCGGGCTGGACCCGGCCGCTGTCGGCCACGGTGACCGTCCCGGTGCCGCCGGCGGCGAGTACCGTCGCCACGGCCGCGCCGACCCGGCCCGCGCCGCGCACTTCGATCCGGGTCTCGGCCCGGCGGGCCAGGACGGCCGGTGCGGCGCCCGGTCCGGAGTGGACCAGGGACAGTGAGGCGAGGTCGGGCCCGAGCAGGTCCCGGTGGGGCAGCGGGTAGCGGGACAGCGCCCGGTCGGTCGCCTCCGCGTCGTCCAGCAGCCCGGTCTCCTCCAGTTCGCTTAGCAGGGTGTCGGTGGGTTCCCGGCCGAGCCCGATCCGTTCTCCGGCGGACAGCAGCTCGGGCCGGTCGCGCGTTCCGTCGACCAGGTCGAGGAATTCGCACAGCGTTTTGTCGGCGTTGCCGAGCACCCCGGCGTACCGGGTGACGGTGCCGAACTGCAGGGTCTCGGAGTCCCGCCAGCTGCGGGACAGGGCGGGCTTGAGTACGAGGCGCACGACGATCTCCCTTCCGATCGTTTCCGGACGGCTGACCGCAGCATGCCCCATCGCGCCGACGGCGTGCGGAAAGTTATCCACAGGTCCGGGAGCATGATCACAAGATCTGTTCGCGTGCCCTGTGGATAACTGCCCATCCTTCCGTGCGACGGTTTCCGGACACTCCCCGTCGGCCTTTCGTTCGCGATCGCTCCATGAAAGATTTCGGCCACGGCACCGGACTTCTGTCAGTGGTTCCGGGTAACGTCGTGTGCCATGGCAGCCGAGCGGGACTCCCATCCACCGGTGTCGCGTCGGCGTGCCCGTGCAGCGTCCGGGTCACAGATGGCGACGCCGAACACACGAGGGCGCCCGGACGAGAAGCAGCGCGAGAAGTCGCACGAGACGCCGCGCGAGGCGCAGCAGGCGCGACCGCAGCACCCGCCCGCCACTGCCGCCTCCTCCGAGGCGCACGACCGCAGTCGGGTTGAGGTGCGGCGCAGCGCCCGCCGTAGCCGTACCGTCTCCGCGTACCGCGAGGGTGACCGCACCGTGGTGCTGATCCCGGCCCGGTTGTCGCACGCCGAGGAGCAGCGCTGGGTGGCGCAGATGCTGGAGAAGCTCGCCGCCCAGGAGCGCCGCCGGGTCCTCGGGGACGACGCCCTGATGGCGCGGGCCCGGGACCTGTCGGCGGCCTATCTGGACGGGCGGGCCCAGCCGGTGCAGGTCCGCTGGGTGACCAACCAGAATTCGCGCTGGGGCTCCTGCACTCCCAGTGAGGGGACGATCCGGCTGTCGCACCGGCTGCAGGGCATGCCGGAGTACGTGCTGGACTACGTGTTACTGCACGAGCTGGCGCATCTGCTGGTGCCGGACCACGGTCCGGCGTTCTGGGCGCTGTTGGCGGCCTATCCGCGGACGGAGCGGGCGCGCGGTTATCTGGAGGGTGTGGTGTCGGCGGCCCGGTTGCCGCACATCCCGGGGGCCCGGCACGGTGCGTCGTCGCCGCCGGATCCGGCGGCTTCCTGCGGGTGACGCGGGCAAGGTGACGCGGGCAAACGGAAGGGGGCGCGGACCGTTCGGTCCGCGCCCCCTTCGGTGCCTCGCACCTCAGTCCGTCAGGCGGTCAGCCGTCGCGCCCGGGCGACCAGGTCGCGCACCGAGTGGTCGGTGAGCTCCGGCAGCCGGTCGTAGTCGAACCAGCGCAGGTCCAGCGATTCCTCGCTGATCAGTGCCTGGGCCCCGGCCGGGGCGAGCGCGATGTACTGGACGTCGAGGTGGGTGTTCTCCGGCCGGTCCTTGCCGGTGCAGCGGACCAGGTGCCGGTCCAGCTTGGCGGGGACGGGGGCGCCGTTCTCCCGCAGCAGGACGAGGTCGGGGATGCCGGATTCCTCGACGGCCTCGCGCAGCGCGGCCGAGGCGAGGTCGGCGTCACCGGGTTCGCAGTGCCCGCCCATCTGCAGCCAGATGCCGACCTTGGGGTGCAGGGTGAGCAGCACCCGTCCGGCGGCCGGGTCGACGACCGCGGCGCTGGCGGTGATGTGGGCGGGCAGGCAGGAGCGGTAGAGGCCCTCGGGCTGCTCGGCGAGGTGCGCGAGGTAGTCGAGCCGCAGCCGGTCCTGGTCGTGCTCGGCGGGCTGCCAGTCGGTCAGGGTGCGGACGGCGTCCGCGTGCAGGGTGGACGCGGCCGTCCCGGTGGCCGTCATGCGGTGGGCTCGCCCTTTCCGTCGGTGCCGTCCTGGTCGCCCTTCGGCGGCTCCGGCTTGGTCTCCGGCTTGGCCTCGGGGGTGCTCTCGGGCTTGGTCAGGTCGGGCTTGGCGGGGTCGGACTGGCCGGCCGCGGCCTCGCCGAGCAGCTTGTCGAGGGCGTCGAAGTCGAAGCCGCCCTCCAGGTCGCCGCTGCCGCGGTGCACGAAGGCGTCCGGGTCGTCCAGGTCGGCGGCGGTGGGCAGCATGTCGGGGTGCTCCCAGAGTGCGTCGCGGCCCTCGATGCCGCGTGCGTCGGCGAGCAGTGCCCACAGCCGGGCGGCGTCGCGCAGGCGGCGCGGGCGCAGTTCCAGGCCGACCAGGGTGGCGAAGGTCTGCTCGGCGGGTCCGCCGGCGGCGCGGCGGCGGCGGACGGTCTCGCGCAGGGCGCCGGCCTGCGGCAGGTGGGGTTCGGCGGCGGCGTGGACGACGGCGTCGACCCAGCCCTCGACGAGGGCGAGCGCGGTCTCCAGGCGGGCGAGGGCGGCCTTCTGCTCGGGGGTGTCCTCGGGCTGGAGCAGGCCGCCGGCCAGTGCCTCCTGGAGTGCTTCGGGGTTGCTCGGGTCGAGCTGGCCGGCGAGTTCCTCCATGCGGGAGGTGTCGACCTTGATGCCGCGGGCGTAGGCCTCGACGGCGCCCAGCAGGTGGGCGCGCAGCCACGGCACGTGGGCGAAGAGCCGCTGGTGGGCGGCCTCGCGCAGGGCGAGGTAGAGCCGGACCTCCTCGGCGGGCACGTTCAGGCCCTCGCCGAACTCGGCGACGTTCTGCGGCAGCAGGGCGGCCTTGCCGGCCGGGGCGAGCGGCAGGCCGACGTCGGTGGAGCCGACCACCTCGCCGGCCAGGGCGCCGAGCGCCTGGCCGATCTGGGTGCCGAACATGGCGCCGCCCATGGAGCGCATCATGCCCATCAGCGGGCCGGCCATGGCCTGCATCTCCTCGGGCAGGACGCCGCCCATGGCGGTGCCGACGCGTTCGGCGACCGGGTCGACGAGGTCCTTCCAGACCGGGAGGGTGGCCTCGATCCATTCGGCGCGGCTCCAGGCGACGGCGGTGCCGGCGCCGGAGGGGAATTCGGTGACGCCGTCGAGCCACAGGTCGGCCAGGCGTACGGCCTCCTCGACGGCGGCGCGCTCGGAGGCGCCGACGGAGCGGTCCTTGCTCTTGCCCTCGGCGGGTTCGGCGACGACGGTCTGCCGGGCGATGTTCTGGGCGAGTTCCCAGTTCACCGGGCCGCCCTCGAAGGAGAGCATCTGGCCGAGCTGCTGGAAGGCGGCGCCGAGGTCGCCGGGGTTCATGCCGCCGAACATCGCGGCGAAGGGGTTGTCGGCGCCGCCGGGGCCGCCCGGGGCGCCGGGCATGCCGAACATGGCGCCGAAGGGGTTGCCGGTTCCGAAGCCGAACGACTGGGGGCCGCCGGTGCCCTCCTGGCCCTGGTCCTTCTTCTGCTGCTGCGCGTCGTCGGGCTTGGCCTTGCCGTCCTCGGGCTCCTCGGGGGGAACGCCGAATCCGAAGGGAAGGTCGCTCACGGGGTCCTCGATCCGGTCGGCCGTCATACGGGTGTGGCGGGAAGTGCGGTCCGCCCGGGGCTCCGGTGGAGCGGGGGACTCGTGGGCGGCTCCGGTGCGCTAGGCCCGCGCCGGGTGCACCGCCGGGCCTTCGCCTCGGGCAGGATGGACGTACGTGACACACGTACGTACGCACATAAGCTAACCGTGGAGGATGGCCGGTGAGTTCCCCGCCCTCGGACGTTCGCTCTGGGCTGACCGCTGGAGAGGACGACCCGGACGCCACGGCGTCGCCGCCTCCAGCCTACGGCGGGCGGCCGCTGACCGTGGCCGTCACCGGTGCCGCGGGGGTGCTGGGCGAGCGGGTCGCCGCCCGGCTGGTGGCCTCGCCGCACGTGCGCAGGGTGCTGGCGGTGGACGACCGGCGCGGTGAGGTGCCGGGCGTGCAGTGGCGGGTGCTGGACGTGCGGGATCCGGCGGTGGCCGAGCGGCTGGCCGGGGTCGACGTGGTGGTGCACCTGGCGATGGACTTCGGGATGGAGTCCGATCCGCGGGCGCGCAGCGCCTACAACGTGCGCGGCGCCCAGACGGTGCTGACGGCGGCGGCCGCGGCGGGGGTGCACCGGGTGGTGCTGTGCACGTCGGCGATGGTCTACGGCGCGCTGGCCGACAACGAGGTGCCGTTGGCGGAGGACTCCGAGCTGCGGGCGACCGAGGAGGCCTCGCTGGTCGGGGACCTGCTGGAGATCGAGCGGCTGGCCCGGCGGGCGCCGCGGGCCCATCCGGGGCTGCAGGTGACGGTGCTGCGGCCGGCGGTGGTGGTGGGTCCCGGGGTGGACACGGTGCTGACCCGGCACTTCGAGGCGCCGAGGCTGCTGGTGGTGGCCGGTTCGCGCCCGTGCTGGCAGTTCTGCCACGTGGACGACCTGGCGGCGGCGCTGGAGTACGCGGCGCTGGGTCTGGTGGAGGGCGAGGTGACGGTCGGCTGCGACGGCTGGCTGGAGCAGGAGGACGTGGAGCGGCTGTCGGGGATCCGGCGGATGGAGCTGCCGGCCGCGTTGGCGCTGGGGACGGCGGCGCGGCTGCACCGGTTGGGGCTGACGCCGGCCCCGGCGGGGGACCTGGCGTACACGATGTACCCGTGGGTGGTGTCCGGCAGCCGGTTGCACGAGGCGGGCTGGCGGCCGGAGTTCACCAATGAGCAGGTGTTGGCGGAGCTGTTGGCGCAGGTGTCCGGCAAGCACGCGGTGGCGGGGCGCCGGCTGGGCGGCAAGGAGGCCGCGACCAGTCTGGGGGCGGCCGGGGCGACGGTGGCGCTGGTCGGTACGGCGGCGCTGGTGCGCCGGGCCCGTAAGCGGCGTCGCTTCTGAGGGGCGGTGGGCCGGCCGTCCCGGCGCCCGCGGTTTCTCACGATGCGAAATCTCTGAATCGTGATGCGGAAGCCCCTTGTCGCGGGCGGCCCCGGATGAGCCATCATGGGGTCATGTCCGAGAACCACGACCCCATCCGGCTGCTGGCCATCCGGGAGACCCCGCTCTCGCTGGACGAGGTGTACGAGGCGGTCGGCGACGACGCGGCCGGCGGCACCACCGTCTTCGTCGGGACGGTCCGGGACCACGACGGCGGCAAGTCGGTCGCCGCGCTGGAGTACAGCTGCCACCCCACCGCCGAGGAGGAGATGCGCCGGATCGCCGAGAAGGTCGTCGCGGACTTCCCGGTCCGGGCGCTGGCCGCGGTGCACCGGGTGGGCCGGCTGGACGTCACCGATAAGGCGGTGATCGTCGCCGTCTCCTGCGCCCACCGCGGCGAGGCCTTCGCGGCCGCCCGCCGGCTGATCGACGACCTCAAGCACGAGGTGCCGATCTGGAAGCACCAGGTCTTCTCCGACGGCGAGGAGGAGTGGGTCGGCGCCGGGGGCTGCTGACCGTTCCGCCGCCCCCGGGCGGAACCGCTCGCACACGGAGTGCGTCTCCCGGGTCAGGCGCGCCGCGGCCTCACCCGAACGGGTCCGGACGGGGGCGCCGGATACTCCCTGGAAGTGAGCCGATCGGCCGTCCCGTAACCCGGATGGCGCCGGCCGCGTTGTCCGCCGGAGTGGTTAATCTGCTCATAGACACGACGAGCTGGGGAGTACTGACATGGGTGCGCTCGCCTGGTTGATCATTCCGGTTGTCGCCGTCCTGGTCGCGGCCGCCTGGGCGGGCTGGGCCCAGCGGGCCCCCAGGGCCACCGGCGATCCGGCCTCGCTGGCCGAGCACCGGCGCTTCATGGCCGCGATGGAACGCACCACGGCCGGCACCGCCGCCCCGGAGGAGCACCCCGGCCGCTGACGAGCCGGTGGCCCGCCGGGCGGTGCGTCACCCGCGTCCCGTACTGTCGAGGCATGCCACGCCGCTCCGCGACGATGCTCGCTGCCACCCTGCTGCTCATAGCGCTGCTCTGCGTCTCGGTGCTGATGAAGGTGCCGTACACGGAGATGAGCCCGGGCCCGACGTACAACACGCTCGGCGAGCAGGGGGGCAAGCCGGTGATCACCATCACCGGGCGCGACTCGTACCCGACGAGCGGGCACCTCAACATGACCACCGTCCAGGTCACCGGGGCCAAGTACGAGCCCAGCCTGGTCAACGCGGTGATCGGCTGGCTGCGCGACGACGTGCTGGTGGTGCCGCACGACAACGTCTACCCCAAGGGGCAGTCGGACGCCGACGCCAAGAAGCAGAACGCCGAGGAGTTCGCCTCCTCCGAGGACAGCGCCCGCACCGCCGCGCTCAAGCAGCTGGGCGTCCCGGTCGGCGACGAACTGATCGTCAAGTCGGTCACCGCGGGGGCCCCGGCCGAGGGCCGGCTGCACGCGGGGGACCAGATCGTCGCCGTGGACGGCACCGCCGTCTCCTCGGTCGACCAGGTGGTCGCCGCCGTGACCAAGCACAAGCCGGGCGAGTCGGTGGTCTTCACCGTGGTGCCGCGGGTCAAGGACACCTCCGGCAACGCCGCGGCCACCCCGGGGGCGAAGACCGACGTCACCGTCCCGACCGTGCGGGCCAAGGACCTCGACCCGAAGGCCCCGGCGGAGCGGGCCGAGCTCGCGGTGGTCGGCATCGGCACCGGGATCCGGCACACCTACCCGTTCCAGATCGACATCGGGCTGCAGGACGTCGGCGGCCCGAGCGCCGGCCTGATGTTCTCGCTCGGCATCATCGACAAGCTCACCCCGGGCGGCGACCTCACCGGCGGCAAGTTCGTGGCCGGCACCGGAACCATCGACGACGACGGCAAGGTCGGCCCGATCGGCGGCATATCGATGAAGCTGATCGCCGCCCGGGACGCCGGGGCCCAGTACTTCTTCACCCCGTCCTCGAACTGCGCCGAGGCCACCAAGAACGTGCCGTCCGGGCTGACCCTGATCAAGACGGACACCCTGGACGGCGCGCTGAAGTCGCTGGAGCAGATCCGCTCCGGGCAGACCTCCGCGCTGCCGTCCTGCCCCAAGTAGCAAGTAGGGGGTTAGGAGAAGGTCGCCAGCAGGGCGTCGGTCAGGCCGGGGACCAGGTCCGGGCCGGTCAGCACCTCGCGGGCGACGTCCTTGGAGCGCAGCCGCAGGGCGATCTCCTTCTTGCCGTCGCGCAGCACCGCGGCGGTGATCCGCACCTCCTCGCGCTTGGGGTGGTTGGCCACCCACTCGGCGAGCTGGGCGTCGCTGGCGCCCCGGGGGCGGGACTGCTCGGCGCCGGGCGGCAGCATCATCCGTTCGACGACCAGGGCGCAGCCGGCCACCGCGGC
Source organism: Kitasatospora sp. NPDC089509 (assembly GCF_044749365.1). Classification (NCBI taxonomy): domain Bacteria; kingdom Bacillati; phylum Actinomycetota; class Actinomycetes; order Kitasatosporales; family Streptomycetaceae; genus Kitasatospora; species Kitasatospora sp. NPDC089509. Next base: position 8,329 of record NZ_JBIVHS010000009.1, read on the forward strand.
GGGCCAGGCGATGGTGCCGAGGAACTTGTCGAGCTCCATGCCGGCGGGCAGTTCGTCCTGCTCGACCGGGGTGAGGCCGAGCTCGTCGGTGTCGGCGAGGCCGAGCTGCTTGGCGATGCGCGGGTCGGCCTTGCGCAGGGCGGCGCTGTCCACCAGGGCGAACAGCCGGGCCGGGAGGTCCCAGCCGAGGGTGGCGGCGTACTCGTCGATCTCCAGCGCGGCCCGGGTGAGGGGGGTGGCGGCGGGGAGCTTGGAGACGTCGTCGGGGGAATTGTTCAGATCAGACGCGTCGGACATGACTCAATCCTCACACGCCGGGCGCGGGACGCTCGCCGGGGCGGGGGCGGCGGGGGTGACGGGGGAACGCCGTCGTAACCGTCTGCTAACGGTGGGAACTCGGCCGAAGCCTGGTTAAGTTGCTCTGACGACCGACCGATTCCAGACGACACAGCTGAGGTGCCACCGTGGTATTCCAGATGCCGGAACGCTCAGGGCCGGGTTTCCGGCGGAGGGTGGGCCCCCCCTCCCGGCGGGCGAGAGTGGCCCTGCTGACTCTGGGCGTGCTCGCGGTGCTGTTCCTGCTGTTCGTCATGTTCGCCGGGTTCTGGACGGACTGGCTGTGGTTCAGGTCGGTGCACTACTCCTCGGTGTTCACCACCCAGCTGTGGACGAAGATCGGGCTGTTCGCGGTGTTCGGCCTGCTGATGGCGGTGATCGTCGGCTTCAACATCTGGCTGGCGCACCGGCTGCGGCCGCCGCTGTCGGCGATGTCGGTGGAGCAGCAGAGCCTGGACCGCTACCGGTCGGGGCTGGCGCCGTTCAAGCGCTGGGCGCTGATCGGCGTCTCGCTGGTGATCGGGCTGGTGGCGGGTGCCGCGGCGTCGGGCCAGTGGCGGACCTGGCTGATGTGGACCAACGCGACGTCCTTCGGTGAGAAGGACGCCCAGTTCGGCATGGACGTCTCGTTCTACGCCTTCGACCTGCCGTTCTACGAGTTCGTGCTGGGCTTCGCGTTCAGCGCGGTGATCGTCTCGCTGCTGACCTCGGCGCTGGTGCACTACCTGTACGGGGGGCTGCGGCTGCAGGGTCCGGGCCGTCGGGCGAGCGCGGGCGCGCAGGGGCACCTGGCGGTGCTGCTGGGCGTGTTCGTGCTGCTGAAGGCGGTGGCGTACTGGCTGGACCGGTACGCGCTGGCGGTGAAGACCGGCTCCTACAAGGGGGTGTCGGGCTGGACGGGCCTGCGCTACGTGGACGCCAACGCGTTCCTGCCGGCCAAGACGATCCTGTTCTTCGTCGCGATCATCTGCGCGGTGCTGTTCTTCCTGACCCCGATCCGCCGCACCTGGGCGCCGGCCCTGATCGGGCTGGGGCTGATGGTGCTGTCGGCGGTGCTGATCGGCGGGCTGTACCCGGCGATCGTGCAGCAGTTCCAGGTCAAGCCGAACGAGCAGGCCAAGGAGACGCCGTACATCCAGAAGAACATCGACGCGACCCGGCAGGCGTACGGGATCGCGGACTCGGAGACGACCCCGTACAGCCCGCAGGGCTCGACCACGGGTGACGCGCTGAAGCCGGACGCGCAGACCATCGCGGACGTGCGGCTGCTGGACCCGAACATCGTGTCGCAGACGTTCCAGTCGCTGGAGCAGCAGCGCAACTACTACGCGTTCCCGAGCACGCTGTCGGTGGACCGCTACGGGACCGGCGCGGACAAGCAGGACACCGTGATCGGCCTGCGCGAGCTGGACCTCAACGGGGTGCAGCGGAACTGGATCAACGACCACTTCAAGTACACCCACGGCTACGGCGCGGCGGTCGCCAAGGGCAACCAGGTCGACGACAAGGGCGGTCCGGTGTTCACCGAGTCCGGCCTGCCGGCCACCGGTTCGCTGGGCGACTACGAGCAGCGGATCTACTACGGCGAGAAGACGACGACGTACTCGATCGTCGGCGGCTCGAACAAGGAGATCGACTACACCGACGTCAAGACCGGTCAGAACGTGGAGTACACGTACGCCGGTGCGAGCGGTGTGTCGCTGGACAACCCGATCACCCGGGCCGCGTACGCGGTGCGCTTCGCCGAGCCGCAGATCCTGTACGCGGGGGCGATCACCGACGGCGCCAAGGTGATCTACAACCGGACGCCGAAGGAGCGGGTGGAGAAGGTCGCGCCGTGGCTGTCGATCGACGCCGACCCGTACCCGGTGGTGCAGGGCGGCCGGGTGGTGTGGGTCGTGGACGGCTACACCACCTCGGACGGCTTCCCGTTCTCGTCGAAGACGACGCTGGGCACCGCGACCAAGGACTCGCTGACCAACCAGCGCGGTGAGCTGCTGACCGTCGCCAACCAGGTCAACTACATCCGCAACTCGGTCAAGGCGACGGTGGACGCGTACACCGGTGAGGTGAAGCTCTACCAGTGGGACGACAAGGACCCGGTGCTGAAGACCTGGATGAAGGCCTTCCCGGGCACCGTGGAGCCGAAGGCGGACATCCCGGCGACGCTGCTGCCGCACCTGCGCTACCCGCAGGACATGTTCAAGGTGCAGCGCGACCTGCTCGGCCAGTACCACGTGACGGACGCCAACTCCTTCTTCAACGGCAGTGACATCTGGCAGGTCCCGGTGGACCCGACCAGTGACACCAAGCAGGTCCAGCCGCCGTACTACGTGACGGTGCGGATGCCGGACGCCCCCGCCGCGAGCTTCTCGCTGACCAGCAGCTTCGTGCCCAACCAGCGGCCGAACCTGGCGGCGTTCATGGCGGTGAACGCGGATCCGGGCGAGGACTACGGGAAGATCCGGATCCTGAAGATGACCGGCGAGAGCGGCGCCCCGGGCCCCGGTCTGGTGCAGTCGAAGTTCAACTCCCGCCAGGAGGTGGCCAACCAGATCTTCGCGCTGAAGAGCGGCGGTGACACCGAGCTGGAGTACGGCAACCTGCTGACCCTGCCGGTCGGCGGCGGACTGCTGAACGTCGAGCCGGTGTACGTGCGCGGGCGCGGCGCCAAGTACCCGACGCTGCAGAAGGTGCTGGCGGTGTACGGGGACGACAACGTGGCCTTCGAGAACACCCTGGAGGACGCGCTGAAGAAGCTGTTCAACGGGCAGGCCCCGCCGGCCACGCCGGTCGCGCCGTCCAACCCGGGCGGCGGGGCCGTCCCGGGCGGCACGACGCCGGGGACCGGGACGACCCCGACCTCGCCGGGGACGCCGACGCCCACGCCGACCGGGCCGGGCACCCCGGCGCCGGGCGGGACGCTCTCGCCGGAGCTGCAGAAGGCGCTCTCGGACGCGGAGAAGGCGTACAACGACAGCCAGACCGCGTTCAAGAACGGCGACTGGGTGGCGTACGGCAACGCCCAGAAGGCGCTCGGGGACGCTCTGAAGGCAGCCGACGCGGCCCGGGGCGGCGGCCAGGCACCGGTGCCGCCGGCGGCGACGCCGACCGGGTCGGGGACGGCGAGCCCCCGCCCGTAGTCCCGCTGAGCTGCGGAGACCGTTTTTGGTCCCACCCCGCGTCCGTGCTACGGTTGTCTCACCGACGCGGGGTGGAGCAGCTCGGTAGCTCGCTGGGCTCATAACCCAGAGGTCGCAGGTTCAAATCCTGTCCCCGCTACTCAGTGCCGATGGCCCGGAGGATCCTTCCTCCGGGCCATCGGTGTTTTCCGTGGTTCGTTTTCCGTGGTTCGGGGCCCCCGCTGTTCCGTGCTATTGTTTGATCACCGACGCGGGGTGGAGCAGCTCGGTAGCTCGCTGGGCTCATAACCCAGAGGTCGCAGGTTCAAATCCTGTCCCCGCTACTCAGTGTCAGAGGCCCGGAGGATCATTCCTCCGGGCCTCTGTCGTGTCCGGACGTTCTCGTCCGGAAGCGGCGGGAACCGCTCCGGTACTATCGACCGTCGCCAACGGGGACGGCACCGGGGTTTGTGGGGTGGAAGTGTCGGGAAATCGACAAAGCGCCGAAGCAATTTCGTCGGCTTCTGGTGCGCCCCGCCCGAATTCGGCCGGGGCAGGTGTACGCGGGTAGCGGGTGATGCGACGATGGGACACACGGGGGACGGTGCACGGCCGCTGACGGGCCGTCCGGTCCGGCACCTCTCCTGGGAGTCCCCCCGGCCGACGGCCGGGGCACGATGCCGCGACACTCTGGGGGAGCGGGAGTCGGCATGAGGCTGATCGGCAAGTCAGGCGCCAAGTCCGGTGCGGCCGTCGAGGCGGACACCGACGCCTGGGCGGAGAGCGCCGAGAGTCCCCAGCACCGTCCCGGAGCCCTGCCCGCCCAGCGCACCAGCGGACTGTCCGAGCGGCCCGGGGCCGACGGCTTCGGTCCCGACAGCCTGGTCCACGTGTCCACCCGCCAGTTCTCGGCCGCCGTCGGCCCGTACGGGACGGCGGACGGCGACGGCGTGCCCGCCGCCGCGGCCGCCGCGCTGGACCCGGCCGGGCTGGACCCGACCAGCTTCGAGACCGCGCTGGCCGCCCGGGAGTCCGCCGCGCTGGAGGCCCGGCACCGGCAGGCCGCCGACGGCGGCGACGCGGACGCCGCGGGCCGGCTCGGCACCCTGCTGCTGCGCCGCGGCGACCTGGAGGACGCCGAGCCCTACCTGCGCGCCGCCGCGGCCGCCGGGGTGCGGGCCGCCGCCAACAACCTGGGCGTGCTGCTGCACCAGCAGGGCCACCGCGCCGAGGCCGCCCAGTGGTGGCGCCAGGCGGCGGTGGCGGGCAGCGCCCCCGCCGCGCACGCGCTCGGGCTCCAACTGCGCGACCAGGGCGAGGAGGAGGCCGCCGAGTACTGGCTGCACTTCGCCGCCGACCACGGCCACCCGCTGGGCGCCTACGCGCTCGGCGACCTGATGGAGCACCGGCGCGACGTGCGGGCCGAGCGCTGGTTCAAGGTCTCCGCCGACGCCGGGCACCGCGAGGCCGCCTACCGGCTGGCCCGGATGCGCGAGGCCGCCGGGGACAAGGAGACCGCCGAGGCCTGGTACCGCACCGCCGCCGCCCGCAGCCACGCCCGTGCCGCGCTGCGCCTGGGCGTGCTGCTGGAGGAGCGGGCCGGCACCGACCGCCCGCTGCTGGAGGAGGCGGCCCGCTGGTACCGGCAGTCCGCGCAGAACGGCGAGCCGCGCGCGGCCTGCGCGCTCGGCTTCCTGCTGCGCGACTCCGGGGACGTCGTCGCCGCCGCCGAGTGGTGGCAGGAGGCCGCCGAGGGCGGTGACGGCAACGCCGCCAACGCGCTCGGCGCCCTGCACGCCGGCCGCGGCGAGGCCAGGGCCGCCGAGCACTGGTACCGCACCGCGCTGGACGCGGGCGACCAGAACGGCGCCTTCAACCTCGGCCTGCTCTGCGCCGGCACCGGCCGTGAGCAGCAGGCCGAGCAGTGGTACCGGCGGGCCGCGTACGCCGGGCACCGGGAGGCCTGCAACGCGCTGGCCGTGGTGCTGCTGCAGCGCGGCGACGAGTCCGGCGCCGAGCCGTGGTTCTCCAAGGCCGCCGAGGCCGGCAGCGTGGACGGCGCCTTCAACCTGGGCGTGCTGCACGCCGGGCGCGGCGAGGGGCGGCAGGCCCAGGAGTGGTACGCGCGGGCCGCCGCCGAGGGGCACGGCGAGGCGGCGCTGCAGCTGGCGGTGGCCCAGGAGCAGCGCGGCAACCTGTCCGGGGCGCTGGAGCGCTACCGGCAGGCGGCGGCGGGCGGCTCGGCGGAGGGCGCGTTCCGGCTGGCGTCGGTGCTGGACCGGCGCGGGGACGCGGACGCCGAGGCCGAGCACTGGTACGCGCTGGCGGCCGACGCGGGGCACCGCCGGGCGCAGGTGCGGATGGGCGTGCGGGCGGCCGAGCGGGGGGCGTTGGAGATCGCCGAGAGCTGGTACCGGCGGGCCGCCGAGGCGGGCAGCCGCAGTGCCGCGTTCAACCTGGGGCTGCTGCTGGCCCGGCAGGACAGCGAGGCGGAGGCGATGCTCTGGTACACCCGGGCCGCCGACGCCGGGCACGGGCGGGCGGCGCTGCGGCTGGCGCTGCTGGCGCTGCGCCGGGGCGAGCCGGTGCAGGCCGAGAACTGGTGCCGACGGGCGATCGACCAGGGGCCGGCCGAGGTGGCCGAGCGGGCCGGGCGGTTGCTGGGGGCGCTGCACGCCGAGCTCAGCGCGTAGCACCGCCCGGCGCGGCCGAAGGCCTTGTCAGGGGCGGCAGTTCGGGCACAGCCCGCGGTAGGTGACCTCGGCGGCGGTGACCGCGAAGCCGAAGCGTTCGGCGGCGGGCAGGGCCGCGAGCGGGTCGCCGTGCGGGTGGACGTCGCGGATCGCGCCGCAGCCGGAGCAGATCAGGTGCTGGTGGGCGCGGTGGGCGTTGGGGTCGTAGCGCTTGGCGCGGCCGTCGGTGGCGACCTCCAGGACCTCGCCGAGGGCGACGAGTTCGCCGAGCGTGTTGTAGACGGTGGCGCGGCTGATCTCGGGCAGCCGGGCGGTGGCGCGGGCGTGCACCTCGTCCGCGGTGAGGTGGACGTGCTCGCCGTCGAGGACCTCGGCCACCACGCGGCGCTGCGAGGTCAGCCGCCAGCCGCGTCCGCGCAGTCTCTCCAGCAGGTCACTCATGGGACCAGAGTAAGTCACGCTCTGAGATTGGTGCCAGTGTTGACTTAGACGAAGTCCAAGTTAGGATCGTGTCATCACGACCGGACACCTCGGAGGCGACCCGTTATGACCACGCAGGACGAGCTGCGCCCGACGCTCACCACGGAGGCGGGTGCCCCCGTCGCCGACAACCAGAACACCGAGACGGCGGGCGTCGGCGGCCCGGCCCTGATCCAGGACCAGCTGCTGTTCGAGAAGCTCGCGCACTTCAACCGGGAGCGGATCCCGGAGCGCGTGGTGCACGCCCGCGGCGCCGGCGCGTACGGCACCTTCACGGTGACCGCCGACCTGACGCCCTTCACCCGGGCGGCGTTCCTGTCCGAGGTCGGCAAGCAGACCGAGGTCTTCCTGCGCTTCTCCACCGTGGCCGGCAACCTGGGCGCGGCCGACGCGGTGCGCGACCCGCGGGGCTTCGCGCTGAAGTTCTACACCGAGGAGGGCAACTACGACCTCGTCGGCAACAACACCCCGGTGTTCTTCATCAAGGACGCCATCAAGTTCCCCGACTTCATCCACACCCAGAAGCGGGACCCGTACACCGGCTCGCAGGAGGCCGACAACGTCTGGGACTTCTGGGGCCTGTCGCCCGAGGCCACCCACCAGGTGACCTGGCTGTTCGGCGACCGCGGCATCCCGGCCAGCTACCGGCACCTGAACGGCTACGGTTCGCACACCTTCCAGTGGCAGAACGAGGCCGGCGAGCACTTCTGGGTCAAGTACCACTTCAAGACCGACCAGGGCATCCGCAACCTCACCCAGGCCGAGGCCAACCGGCTCGCCGGCGAGGACCCGGACAGCCACCAGCGCGACCTGCGCGAGTCGATCGAGCGCGGCGATTTCCCCAGCTGGACGGTGCAGGTCCAGATCATGCCGGCGGCCGACGCGGCCGGCTACCGCTTCAACCCCTTCGACCTGACCAAGGTCTGGCCGCACGCCGACTACCCGCCGATCGAGATCGGCCGGCTGGAGCTCAACCGCAACCCCGACAACGTCTTCGCCGAGGTCGAGCAGTCGGTGTTCTCCCCGTCGCACTTCGTGCCCGGCATCGGCCCGTCCCCGGACAAGATGCTCCAGGGCCGCCTCTTCGCCTACGCGGACGCCCACCGCTACCGGGTCGGCATCAACGCCGACCACCTGCCGGTCAACCGCCCGCACGCCACCGAGGCCCGCACCAACGGCCGCGACGGCCACCTCTACGACGGCCGCCACGGCCGGCAGAAGAACTACGAGCCGAACAGCTTCGGCGGCCCGGTGCAGACTGGCCGGCCGCTCTGGGCCGCGACCGCCGTCGACGGCGCCACCGGTACCCACCCGGCGCCCTCGCACGCCGAGGACGACGACTTCGTGCAGGCCGGCACCCTGTACCGGCTGTTCTCCGAGGACGAGAAGCAGCGGCTGATCGCCAACCTGGCGGGCTTCATCGCCAAGGTCTCCGCCGACCGCGAGGACATCGTGGAGCGGGCGGTCGACAACTTCCGCAAGGCCGACGCCGACTACGGGCAGCGGCTGGAGGCGGCGGTCCGGGAGCTGCGCAAGCAGTAGCCGGACCGATCATGACGGCGGGCCCGTACGACCAGCTCCCACTGGTCGTACGGGCCCGCACCACTCGTGCTCAGACGGACAGCCGGCGCAGCGCCTCGTCGTGCAGCAGGCCGTTGCTGGCCACCGCGTCGGCGCCGCCGGGGCCGGGGACGCCGTCCAGGCCGGTGAAGCGGCCGCCGGCCTCCTGGACGACGATGCACGGCGCGGCCATGTCCCACAGCGACAGCTCGGGCTCGGCGGCGATGTCCACGGCGCCCTCGGCGACCATCATGTAGGACCAGAAGTCGCCGTAGGCGCGGGTGCGCCAGCAGGCCCGGGTGAGGTCCAGGAACGGGTCGAGGCGGCCGCGGTCCTCCCAGCCGGTGAGCGAGGAGTAGGAGAGGGAGGCGTCCGCCATCCGGGAGACGCCGGAGACGTGGATCCGGGAGGCCTTGGCCAGGCTGCGGCCGGCGTAGGCGCCCAGGTCCTTGGCGGCCCACCAGCGGCGCTGCAGCGCCGGGGCGGAGACGATGCCGACCACCGGGCGCTCGACGCCGTCCGGGCCGTCCTCCAACAGGGCGATCAGGGTGGCCCAGACCGGGACGCCGCGGATGTAGTTCTTGGTGCCGTCGATCGGGTCGATCACCCAGCGGCGCGGGCCCGAGCCCTGCAGGCCGAACTCCTCGCCGAGGACGGCGTCGCGCGGGCGGGCGCGCTGGAGGACGCTGCGCACCAGTTCCTCGGCGGCCTTGTCGGCGTCGCTGACCGGGGTGAGGTCCGGCTTGGTCTCGATCTTGAGGTCGAGGGCGCGGAAACGCTCCAGGGTGACCGAGTCGGCCGAGTCGGCGAGGACGTGGGCGAGTCGGAGATCGTCGTGGTAGTCGGCCATGCCGGAAACCCTAGCCCAGGCCGCCCCGGAGGCGGGTGGACGCGTGGCGGCTCAGTGGGCCGAGCCGCTGAGCTGGAGTCCGATCACGCCGGCGATCACCAGGGAGATGGACACCAGTTTGAGCACCGAGGTGGTCTCCTCCAGGAAGACCATGCCGTAGACGGCCGTGCCGGCCGCGCCGATGCCGGTCCACACCGCGTAGGCGGGGCCGACCGGCAGGCTCTTCAGGGAGATGGTGAGCAGCCCGAAGCTGCCGAGTGCGAACACGCAGAAGCTGATGGTGGGCCAGAGCTTGGTGAAGCCCTCGCTGAGCTTGAGGTTGATCGCGAAGCCGGTCTCCAGCAGGCCGGCCAGGACCACCAGGGCCCATGCCATCGGGTGCCCTCCCAGTCGATCGACGGACGGGCCGCACCCGGCCCGACTTTCCTATGATCGCCAGGACGGGGCGGTCCGACACCTCGAACGGGGCACCGGCCCGGGGGCGGCCGGGTCCTCAGTCGCCCTCGCGGGCCTCCTTGCTGGCCAGCAGACGGCGCAGCGAGTAGAGCCGGGCGGCATCGGCGTGGCCGTCGGCGACCCAGGCGTCCAGGGCGCAGTCCGGCTCGTCGTGGCTGCAGGCGCGCGGGCAGTCGACGGTGCCGGGCTCCAGGTCGGGGAAGGCGTGGATGACCCGGGACGGGTCGATGTGGGACAGGCCGAAGGAGCGGAACCCGGGCGTGTCGATCACCCAGCCCGGGTCGAGGGCCTTGCGGGAGCCGGGCTTGACGCCGGGCGGCGGGGGCAGCCGCAGCGCGAGGGCCGAGACGGTGGTGTGCCGACCGCGGCCGGTGACCGCGTTGACGTGGCCGGTCTGCCGCTGGCGGTCCGGGACGAGGGCGTTGACCAGGGTGGTCTTGCCGACGCCGGAGTGCCCGATGAACACCGTGGAGAGCCCGCGCAGGTGCTCGCGGACGGCCTCGGCGCCGGTGGTCTCCAGTTCGTCCCGTCGGGTGACCACGTAGTCGATGCCGAGCGTGGCGTAGGACTCCAACAGCGCGTCGGCCGGGGTGAGGTCGGCCTTGGTGAGCACCAGCAGCGGCTCCATGCCCGCGTCGTAGGCGGCGACCAGGCAGCGGTCGATCAGCCGGGGGCGGGGCTCGGGGTCGGCCAGCGCGGTGACGATGGCCAGCTGGTCGGCGTTGGCGACGACGATCCGCTCGTACGGGTCGTCGTCGTCCGCGGTGCGGCGCAGCACGGAGCTGCGCTCCTCGACCCGGACGATCCGGGCCAGGGTGTCGGTGTCCCCGGAGAGGTCGCCGACCAGGTTCACCACGTCGCCGACGACGACGCCCTTGCGGCCCAGCTCGCGGGCCTTCATGGCGACGACCTCACGCTCCTGCTTGGTCCCCGGGTCGATCAGGCAGGTGATCCGGCCGCGGTCGACGGTGAGCACCATCGCCTCGGCGGCGTCCTCGTGCTTGGGCCTGATCCGGGTCCGCGGCCGGGAGCCCCGGCGGGCGGGGCGGTTGCGGATGTCGTCCTCGTCGGCGTCCTTGCCGTAGCGGCGCATGGTTCCAGTCTCCGCTCAGGCGCCCGCCGCCGCGCCGTCGTCCGTGCCGTCGCCGTCGCCGAGCAGCTCCGCCCACATCTTCGGGAAGTCCGGCAGGGTCTTGGCGGTGGTGCCGACGTTCTCCACCTCGACGCCGGGCACGGCGAGGCCGAGCACCGCGGCGGCGGTGGCCAGCCGGTGGTCCTCGTAGGTGTGGAAGATGCCGCCGCGCAGCGGGCGCGGGCGGATCCGCAGGCCGTCCTCGGTCTCGCTGACGTCGCCGCCGAGGTCGTTGATCTCCTTGGCGAGGGCGGCCAGCCGGTCGGTCTCGTGCAGGCGCAGGTGGGCGATGCCGTACAGGTGGGACTCGGAGTCGGCCAGGGCGGCGACGGCGGCGATCACCGGGGTGAGCTCGCCGACGTCGTGCAGGTCGGCCTCGATGCCGTGGATCCGGCCGGTGCCGGTGAACTGCAGGCCCTCGTCGGTGAACTCGCAGGCGCCGCCCATCCGGGTGTAGAGGTCGCGCAGCTGGTCGCCGGGCTGGGTGGTGTGCTTGGGCCAGTCGCGCACGGTCACCCGGCCGCCGGTGACCAGGGCGGCGGCGAAGAACGGGGCGGCGTTGGACAGGTCGGGCTCGACCACCAGGTCGCGGCCGAGCAGGGCGCCGGGGGTGACCCGCCAGACGTCCTTCTCGCCGCCGTCCTCGGGGGCGTCGACCTGGGCGCCGGCCAGGCGCAGCATCTCGACGGTCATCCGGATGTGCGGCAGCGACGGGACGGGCCCGCCGACGTGCCGGACCTCGACGCCGTGGTTGTAACGGGCGCCGGAGAGCAGCAGGGCGGAGACGAACTGGGACGAGGAGGAGGCGTCCAGCTCGACCGGGCCGCCGTCCAGGCCGCCGGTGCCGTGGACGGTGAGCGGGAAGCTGCCGCGGCCGCCGTCCTCGATCCGGGCGCCGAGCGCGCGCAGGGCGTTGATCACGCCGTGCTGGGGGCGCTCGTGGCTGCGCGGGTCGCCGTCGAAGTGGACCGGGCCGTCGGCGAGGACGGCGAGCGGGGGCAGGAAGCGCATCACGGTGCCGGCGTTGCCGACGTCGACGTTGGCCGGGCCGCGCAGCACGGGGGCCGGGATGACCCGCCAGGCCTCGCCGCCGCCGGTGCCGCCGGAGTCGTTGTTGACCTTCTCCTCGATGGTGACCCCGAGGGCGCGCAGGCCGTCGGCCATCAGCTGGGAGTCGCGGCTGCGCAGCGGGCGGCGCACCCAGCCCGGTCCGTCGGCGAGTGCCGCCAGCACCAGGGCCCGGTTGGTGACCGACTTGGAGCCGGGGATGGTGACGGTGGCGTCGACGGGGGCGGTGGCGACGGGGGCGGGCCACAGGGTCTCGGTCATGGGGGCCAGTCTAGGGGCCGTACCGGAACGGCCTCGGCGACGGCCGGATGGTGGGCGCCCGCCGCTCGCCCGGCCGGCGCGGGCCGCGCGTCCGGAGGTGGTCGGCCCGCCGGCTAGAGCGGTTGCAGCAGCCAGCTGGCGCCCAGGCCGAGGCAGGCGAGGGCGATCAGCAGGAAGACGGTGACCCAGGCCAGCGCGGGGACGTGGGTGAGCCGGGCGAGCTGGTCGGCGTCGGAGTCGCGGGCCCAGCCGATCCGGCGCTGGTGCTGGAGCTCCAGGACCGGGCGCACCGCCCCGAACAGCAGGAACCAGCAGCCGAGGTAGGCGAAGCCGGCCTGGACCTGGGCGCTGCCGAACCAGGAGACCAGGAAGAAGGCGCCGCCGGCGATGAGCACGGTGAACAGGCCGAAGGCGTTGCGGATCCGGATCAGCAGGGCCAGCAGCAGGAGGACGGCGAGCCAGAGCAGCAGGGTGATCCGGTCGGCGGCGAGCAGGGCGGCGCAGCCGAGGCCGAGCAGGGCGGGGGCGGTGTAGCCGGCGGCGGCGGTGAGGACCATGCCGGGGCCGGTGGGGCGGCCGTAGGAGAGGGTGAGGCCGGAGGTGTCGGAGTGCAGCCGGATGCCGGCCAGCTTGCGGCCGGTGGCGAGGGCGGCGAGGCCGTGGCCGCCCTCGTGGGCGATGGTGACGGCGTTGCGGGCGACGTGCCACAGCGGGCGGGCGAGGACGGCGAGCAGGGCGGCGCAGCCGGTCGCGAGGACCAGCCAGCCGGGTGGGGCGGCCTGGGTGCCGGTGACCCGGTCCCACAGTTCGCCGAGGTTCTGGTTGTTCGGGTTCATCGGGGGGTCTGCGCCTCCGTTCGCTTCCGTGCGCTTGCGTGTGCCGCGTTGGGCCGTTCGGGGCAGCCTCCCATGCGGGGACGGCCGGACGGCAGCGGGCGGTTCTCGCGCCGGGATGAGGAAGTGCTGAGGACGGGCGGCATGGCAAGCTGGCCCGCATGTGCGGTCGCTTCGCAGCCAGCAGCAAGCCCGAGGACCTCGTCGAGCTGTTCGACGTGGAGTTCTGGGACCCGCAGGAGTCCCTGGACCCGAACTGGAACGTGGCGCCGACCAACAGCGCCTTCGTGGTGCTGGAGCGGTTGGCGAAGGGGGCGGCGCGGCCGGTGCGGCAGCTGCGGGCGCTGCGCTGGGGGCTGGTGCCGCCGTGGTCGGACTCCGCCGGGACGGCGGTGAAGATGATCAACGCGCGGTCGGACACGGTGCACGAGAAGCCCTCGTACCGGCAGGCCTTCGCGGCGCGCCGGTGCATCCTGCCGGTGGACGGCTACTACGAGTGGCAGACGGTGCCGGGGGAGCGGGGGAAGGCGCGCAAGAAGCCGTTCTTCGTCTCCCGGGCGGACGGCGGCCCGCTGGCGCTCGCCGGGCTGTACGAGTTCTGGCGCGACCGGACGGTGCCGCCGGGGCACCCGGAGGCGTGGCTGGTGACCTTCACGATCGTCACCACGGACGCCGAGGAGCTGCTGGCGCCGATCCACGAGCGGATGCCGCTGTTCCTGGACCCGGGGTCGTGGGGGGAGTGGCTGGATCCGGGGCTGAGCGACCCGGACGAGCTGCGGAGGCTGCTGATACCGCCGCCGCCCGGGGCGCTGGTGGCCACACCGGTGTCGCCGGCGGTCGGCAGCATCCGCAACAACGGTCCGGAGCTCAAGGAGCCGTGGACCGAGGTCGAGTACGAGACCACCCTGTTCTGAGTTCTTCGCACGTCGTCGGGAGCCTGAGAGATGACCACCTCCTCCGAACTGGTCGGGACCGGGGCCGGGGACGCCCGGATCACCTACCACCGGGCGGCCGCCCCGGAGGCGGTGGTGGCGCTGGGGCACGGGGCGGGCGGCGGGATCGGGGCCCGGGACCTGGTGGCGCTGGCCGAGCGGCTGCCGGAGCGCGGGATCACCGTGGCGCTGGTCGAGCAGCCCTGGCGGGTGGCGGGGAAGAAGCTGGGCCCGGCGCCGAAGACCCTGGACGTCGGCTGGCGGCCGGTGGCGGAGCGGCTGGCCGGGCAGGGGCTGCCGCTGGTGGTCGGCGGGCGCAGCGCCGGGGCGCGGGTGGCCTGTCGGACGGGGGCGGCGAGCGGGGCGGTGGGGGTGGTGGCGCTGGCGTTCCCGCTGCATCCGCCGGGCCGGCCGGAGAAGAGCCGGGCGGAGGAGCTGCTGGGGTCGGGGCTGCCGACGCTGGTGGTGCAGGGCACGTCGGACCCGTTCGGCGGGCCGGGGGAGTTCCCGGAGCTGCCCGGGGGGTACGGGCTGGTGGCGGTGCCGTCCGGGAACCACGGCTTCGAGGTGCCCAAGCGGGCGGCGGTGGGGCAGGACGAGGTGCTGGCGCTGATCTGCTCGGCGGTGGGGGACTGGGTGCTGGGGCTGGTGCGGGCGGTGTGAGCAGGGCGTTTCCGCTCGATCACTCGTGCGAGTGAACGGGCCGCGGTGGCGGGAATGCGGGCGGGGCCGGGGTGGTTGTCGTGTCCGTCAGCAGGAGTCACCGGTGAGAGGCAGGGCAGATGGGTTCGATCGCGTGCCCCGAACGGCCTGAGGAGCGCGAGGCCGGCACGGCCTTCGTCCCCTCCTGGTCGGAGTGGATCGACGCGGGCGAGAAGCCCGTCAGCCCGATATCCTCCATTTCTGGGCGGCCCGCGGTGGGCCGTGCCCGTCATGCCGAGGAGGTGGGTCCGGTCGTCGGGACCGAGCACGAGGCCGATCCGGGCCGTGGCCCGGACGAGGCCCTGCCTGCGGGCGAGGCGCTCACCGGTGAGGAGCTGGCCGAGGCGATCGGTGAGGACACCTTCCGGGTGTCGGCGGAGGAGTCCGAGGAGGCCCGGCGGGAGCGCTTCGAGCGCGACGCCCTGGGGTTCCTCGATCCGATGTACTCGGCGGCGCTGCGCATGACGCGCAACCCCGCGGATGCGGAGGACCTGCTCCAGGAGGCGTTCGCCAAGGCGTACGCGTCCTTCCACCAGTTCCGTGAGGGCACGAACCTCAAGGCCTGGCTGTACCGCATCCTCACCAACACGTTCATCAACTCGTACCGCAAGAAGCAGCGGGAGCCCCAGCGCACCGCGGCGGAGGAGATCGAGGACTGGCAGCTGGCCCGGGCCGAGTCGCACATGTCGACCGGTCTGCGCTCGGCGGAGACCCAGGCGCTCGACCACCTCCCCGACAGCGATGTGAAGGACGCGCTCCAGGCGATCCCGGAGGAATTCCGGATCGCCGTCTATCTCGCGGACGTAGAAGGCTTTGCGTACAAGGAGATCGCGGACATCATGGGTACTCCCATCGGTACGGTGATGTCCCGGCTGCACCGCGGCCGCCGTCAGCTGCGCGGCATGCTGGAGGACTACGCCCGTGAGCGCGGGCTCGTCCCGGCCGGCAGCGGGGCAGGGCAGGAAGCGAAGGGCTCGGGCTCATGAGCTGCGGCGATCCGCACGAAACCGAGTGTGGCGAGGTCCTCGACCACCTCTATGAATTCCTCGACAACGAGATGGCCGAGGGTGATTGCGCCAAGCTGCGCGTGCACTTCGACGAGTGCTCGCCCTGCTTGAAGCAGTACGGGCTGGAACAGGCGATCAAGGCGCTGATCAAGCGCTCGTGCGGCTGTGACGACACCCCGACGGACCTGCGCAGCAAGGTGCTGGCCAGGATCGACTCGATCCGGGCCGGGCAGCGCACGGGCGAGCAGGTGGTGGTCGCCGTGGAGACCTCGGTCGAGCTGCACGTCGAATCCGCCCGTCCGGCGCCGACGGTGACGGAGCCGCAGGAGTCGTCGGTGTCATCGGCGCCGTCGGAGTCCTCGGCGCAGGGGCGGGCGAGGGCGCACGCCGACGCGGCCGACGAGCCGTCCGTGCGCCCCGGTGCGCCGGTCGAGGCCGGAGCCCCGGCGGAGTAGTCCGCGCCCCCGCCGGCGAGAGCGGGACGAAACGGTTCGGACCGGGATTTCCGCGGCCCCGGGAGCATGCGCTCCCGGGGCCGCTCCCGTTCTGCTCGCATGCGCCGTCACTCGATCGAGTGAGTTGGCGGTGCGCCAACTGCGCCATTGCGCCATCATGCGTCCCCACGCCCGGACGGCGGCCTATTCTCCTGACGGACGCTCACCGCCGGTCACCGGCGCGCTGAGGCAACACGGGGCCCGGACGCGGGGAGGTCGATATCGCTACCGACAGTGGGGGCGCGACCCTGCCGCAGGGTGCGGCGCGCTACCTGGTGGCCGTTCCGGTGGCCGCCCTGTGCGGCCTGCTGCCGTTGCTGCCGCAGGCCGTCGCACCCGGGCTGCCGCACTGGCTCGGCCACCCGGTGGACTGGCCCAAGGTCGGGCTGCTGGGCTTCCTGCACGGTTGTTGGGAGTCGCTCGCCCAGGGCCTGCCGACCCCCTGCTCGCTGCTGCTGCGCCGACTGCTGCGCCTGCCCGCACCGGCCGGCCGGGCCCCCGCCCGTCCCGGGGTGAACGCCTTCTTCCCGGTGCTGTTCGCCGGGGTGCTGATGCTCCCGCCGGCCGCCGCCGCCCTGGTCGCCGTCCCGGCCGCGCTGCTCGGCGGCCCGACCGGCCCGGGCTACCGCCGGCGTCAGCTGTTCAACGGCTCCCAGCTCGCGCTGTGCGCCTTCGCCTCCTCGGTCGCCTTCCACCTGCTGCACGGCCCTCAACTGCTGCTCGGCTCCCGGTTCCCGGCCGCGCTGCTGCCCGGCTTCGCCGCCGTCGCCGCGTTCTGCCTGGTCAACGGGCTGGTGGTGGGCGTGATGGTGCGGCTCAGCGAGGGCCGGCGGGCGGTCGAGGTGCTGCGCGGGGCCTGCGCGGTGTGCGGGCTTCCGGTGCTGGTGCACGCGGCCGGCGGGCTGATGGTCGCGGTGCTCTGGCAGGGTCCGTACGGGGCGTTCGCCGCGCTGCTGGCGCTGCTGCCGCTGTCCATCTCGGCCTGGGTGTTCGCCCAGGGGCAGCGCGAGCGGGACGCCCACCAGGCCACCGTGCAGTCGCTGGTGCAGGCGGTGGAGATCAAGGACGCGTACACCCGCGGGCACAGCGAACGGGTCGGCCGGGCCTCGGTGCTGATCGCCGGTCAGCTCGGCATGGAGCCCGAGCGGCTGCGCACCCTGCGCTTCGCCGGGATCCTGCACGACGTCGGCAAGCTCGGTGTGGCCACCGAGCTGCTGCGCAGAAACGGTCCCCTCAGCGAGGACGAGCGCCGCGCGGTGGAGATCCACCCGGTGTACGGGTACGAGCTGGTGCGCGGGATCGACTTCCTCGGCGAGGCCCACTCCGGGATCCTGCACCACCACGAGCGGATGGACGGGCGCGGCTACCCGAGCGGACTGGCCGGACGGCAGATCCCCGAGTTCGCCCGGATCATCTCGGTCGCCGACGCCTTCGACTCGATGACCTCCACCCGCTCCTACCGGCGCGGTCGCCCGGTCGCCGAGGCGGTCGCCGAGCTGGAGCGCTGCTCCGGCAGCCAGTTCGACCCGGTGATGGTGCGGGCCCTGATCGACGCGCTGGCCGTGCACGGCTGGCAGCCGGTGGTGCACTCCGAGGACTGCGTGCGGGCCGTCCCGGACATCCCGCTCGGGGTGCCGGAGCCGGTGCGGGCCGCGCCGGGCCGGGTGCCCGCCCAGGGCGGGACCGTTCCCGCGGCCGGGCAGCCGTGACCGGGGGCGCGGGCGGGGGCGGCGACCGGGCCGCTGCCGCCGGGGCCGGGCGGGCCCGTTCGGCACGGGGGCGCACCGCCCGGGTGATGTACGCGGCGGCCGGCGCGCTGCTGCTGCTCGCGCTCGGCGCGGTCGCGGTGCGCGGGGTCGCCGAGCCGAGGGTCGCGCTGGCGTTCACCGCGCTGATCGCGCTCGGCGAATGCGTCCGGATCACCCTTCCGGGCGACCGCGAACAGGCGCCCATCGGCGCGGCCGGCGCCCTGGCGTACGCCCTGCTCGGCCCGTTGCGCGGAGTGCCGACCGCGCACGGCACGCTCCAGGTCGTCGCGGTGACCGGGGCCGGCCTGCTGCTGGCCTGGCTGCCCGGCCTCGCCCTGCCGCACCGCGCCGGCCGCCCGCACCGGCGCCGGCCCTGGGCCGACCCGGCCCGTCGTGACAGCGCCGCCCGCCGGCTGCTCGCCGTCGGCTTCGCCGCCGCCGTCTTCCAGCCGCTCTACAACGGCGGCATGGTCGACCGCTTCTCGCCCGAGGGCCCGGCCTACGGGGCGTTCCTGACCGCCGTCGCCGCGCTGGCCGCGCTCTGCGACGCCACCCTGGCGGCGGTGCTGCGTGCCTCCGTCACCGGGCTGCGGTTCCCGGCCGCGCTGGAGGACGAGCTGCGCTCGCTGTTCGGGATCGGCTCGGCGATCGTCGCCACCGGCATGCTGGTCAGCCTCGCGGCCGGCGAGGTCGGGCTGTGGGCGCTGCCGCTGTTCTGCACCCCGCTGCTGCTCGCCCAGGTCTCCTTCCGGCGGGCCGCGGCCGTGCGGGCCACCACCGGGCAGACCATCGCCAGCCTCGCCCGGGCCACCGAGGTCGCCGGGTACACCCCGCACGGCCACGCGCGCCGGGTCGCGGACACGGCGTGCGCGCTCGGGCGCGAGCTGGGACTGGGCACCAGGGAGCTCGCCCTGCTGGAGTACGCGGCGCTGATGCACGACGTCGGCCAGCTGTCCCTGGTCGAGCCGGTGCCGGACGGCGCCACCGCGCTGCTGCCCTGCGACGAGCAGCAGCGCATCGCCCGGCTCGGCAGCGAGGTGATCAGCCGCACCGGGGTGCCCCGGCAGGTCGCCGAGCAGGTCGCCCGACTGGCCGACCCCTGCCCCGGGCCGGCCGGCGGCGAGGGGCCGGTGCCGCTGGCGGCCCGGATCATCCGGGTCGCCAACGCCCACGACGACCTGCTGACCGCCGCCCGCGGCCGGGGCCTGGGCGAGGCGGTGGGGCGGCTGGAGGCGCTGGAGGTGCTGCGGCTGGGGCGCGGGCGGGTCTACGACGCCCGGGTGGTGGACGCGCTGGCCCGGTTCGGCGGTCAGGGCCGGGGCTGAGCCGCGCTACCCCCCCGCGTCCGGCCCGGGCGTTCCGGCCCGGGGCGCGGGGCCCGCGGTCGGGGCGCGGTCGAGCGGCACCCGCCAGGGGTTGAGGAGGTGCGCTCCGGCGGGCAGGCTGGGGAGGGGCGGGCCCCAACCTCGGCGGTGGGGAGCGCGGGCGGGGGCGGGCGTGGTTGGATGCGGTCGTAGCGTGGAACACCGACCCGGGACACCGGGACCGGGCCCCGTCGAGGACGGGACGGCCCCGGCGGTACGGGACTTGAGCGGACGACGACGGCAGGGACGAACGTGAGGATCTTCCACCGGGCACGGCACCGGCCGTCCGCCACCTGGCGGCAGACGACCGACCGGGCCTTCACGCTGATCGGCGACGGCCGCTACGAGGACGCCGGCGCCCTGCTGGTGATGGCCGCCGACCTGGAGCCGTGGCTGTCCGACTCCTGGTTCAACCTCGCCCTGCTGCACAAGTTCCGCCGCGACTGGGAGCAGGCCCGCTCGGCCGGGCTGCGCGCCGTCGCCCTGCTGGACCGCGAGCACGGCGCCCCCGACTGGTGGAATCTCGGCATCACCGCCACCGCCCTCCAGGACTGGCCGCTGGCCCGCCGCGCCTGGCAGGCCTACGGGCTGAAGCTGCCCGGCGGCCCCGGCGTGGACGGCCCGGTCAGCCTGGACCTCGGCACCACCCCGGTGCGGCTGTCCCCGGACGGCGAGTCCGAGGTGGTTTGGGGCCGCCGGCTCGACCCGGCCCGGATCGAGGTGCTGTCCATCCCGTTGCCGTCCTCCGGCCGCCGCTGGGGCGAGGTGGTGCTGCACGACGGCGCCCCGCACGGCGAGCGGGTCACCGACGGCGTCGCCTACCCCGTCTTCGACGAGATCGAGCTGTGGGCGCCCTCCCCGGTGCCGACCTACGTGGTGCTGCTGCAGGCCTCGACCGCCGGTGACCGGGACGCGCTGGAACGCCTGGTCGCCGACGCCGGGTACGCGGCCGAGGACTGGACCTCCTCGGTGCGGCTGCTGTGCCGCGCCTGCTCGGAGAGCCGGATGGCCTCGGACGACGGCATCGTCGCCCACCACGACCCGCACGACGACGGCGACGCCGCCCACCCCGGCCACCTCAGCCACCTCAGCCAGGGCGGCGCGGCCGGGATGTCCTGGCTGGTCGAACGCGAGTGCGGGATCGCCGCTCCGGCCACCCTGGTCCGGACGCTGCTGGACCGCTGGGTCGCGGCCGCCCCCGGAACCCGGGCGTACCGGGATCTCGAAGAAGTCTGCTGAGTACCCTGGACAGGTACGTGTAGACCTATGGAAGCGGAAGACATGGCGGAGCAGGCCGAGCAGCACGACCACCAGCACGAGCACGACGTGGAGGGCGCGGCGCCCGAGGCCCCCGTGAAGGTGATCGGCGAGGAGCCCGACCTCAGCAAGGGCACCGCGCGCCCGATCACCGTGGTCGGCAACCCCGTCCTGCACCGCGAGGTCAAGGACGTCACCGCCTTCGACGGCGAGCTGGCCGCGCTGATCGACGACATGTTCCAGTCGATGTACGCCGCCGAGGGCGTCGGCCTGGCCGCCAACCAGATCGGCGTGGACCTCAAGGTCTTCGTCTACGACTGCCCCGACGACGAGGGCGTGCGCCACGTCGGCCACGTGATCAACCCCGTCCTGGAGGAGTACCCGGCCGACCGCCGCCGGGTGCTCGACGACGGCAACGAGGGCTGCCTCTCGGTGCCGGGCGCCTACGCCGAGCTGCCCCGCCCGGAGTACGCCGCGGTGACCGGCGTGAACCGGGACGGCGAGCCGATCCGGGTCGAGGGCACCGGCTTCTTCGCCCGCTGCCTCCAGCACGAGACCGACCACCTGTACGGGTTCCTGTACATCGACAAGCTGTCGAAGCGGGACCGCAAGGACGCCCTGAAGCAGATGGCCGAGGGCACCCCGAAGTACGCGACGGTGCCGAACGCGTAAGGCGCTCCCGACGGTTCGCCGGAGGCCGGTGCGGAGCGATCCGTACCGGCCTTCGTGCTGTCCGGTGACTACTTGACCGCGAGGATGTCGATCAGGCGGATGTCCGGGTCGGCGGCGAGGAGGTCCGGGCCGACCTGGGCGAGGGCGGCGGGGATGCGGCCGGTCAGGTGGGCCTGGCGGCCCGCGTCGTCGGCGAAGGCGTCGAAGATGCCGAACGTCGAGTCGTCGACCCGGAAGGCGTACCAGACCTCGGTCCGGGCCTCCTCGGCGGCGATGCCGCGGGCGGTGTCCAGCAGGGCCGCCACCTCGGCCTCCTTGCCGGGCTTGGCGGTGAGCAGGGCCAGCACACCCAGCTTGAGCGTCATGTCGGTCTCCCTCGTACGTGTCATGAGGGCCTCGCGGGATGGGCCCCGTCCGGCCTGAATCCCAAGCTACGGGGCCGAAAACCGCCCCACGAGTGGCGGAAACGACGTGTCGGCTACCGTTTCCGACATGCAGATCGCGCTGGCGGCCGTGGACGGCATCTTCGACTCCGGACTCTCCGCCCTCCTCGACGTCCTCGGCACCGCGAACGCCGTACGCCTCCAGGGCGACGAGCCCCCGCCGTTCACGACGACGGTGATCGGGGCCGGCACCGAGGTGCGCACCGGCAACGGCCTCACCCTGGCGACCGTCCCCGTCGGCGAACTGCCGCACCGGCCGGACCTGTTGCTGATGCCCGCGACCGGCTTCAAGGCGCCCGACGGGGTGCTGGCCGCCGTCCGCTCACCCGCCAACGCCTGGGCGGTGGAGCTCAGCGGCAGGCTGGCCGAGGCCGGTACCCCGGTCGGCGCCGCCTGCACCGGCACCTTCTTCCTCGCCGAGGCCGGCGCCCTCGACCGGCTGCGGGCCACCACCAGCTGGTGGCTGGGGCCGTTCTTCCGCACCCGCTACCCCGGGGTGCTGCTGGACGACTCCCGCACCCTCGTCCAGGACGGCCTCGCCACCACCGCCGGCGCCGCCTTCGCCCACATCGACCTCGCGCTGTGGGTGGTACGCCGGCACAGCCCGGAGCTGGCCGACACCGTCGCCCGCTACCTGCTGATCGGCGACCGGCCCTCCCAAGCCGCCTTCGCCGTACCGACGTTGCTGGCCCAGGCCGACCCGACGATGGCCGCGTTCGAGCGCTGGGTGCGGGCCCGCCTGACCGATCCGCCGCCGCTCGCCGAGGCGGCGCGGGCGCTGGGCGTCGGCGAACGGACCCTCCAGCGCACCGCCCGGGCGGTGCTGGGCATGACGCCGCTGGCCTTCGTCCAGGAGGTCCGGCTCGACCAGGCCACCTACCTGCTGCGCACCACCTCGCTCAGTGCCGAGGCGATCGCGACCCGGGTCGGCTACCGCAACGTGGGCACCCTGCGCGCCCTGGTGCGGCGCAAGCGCGGCACCACGCTGGACGCGCTGCGCCAGGGCGGCTCGGGCGCGGACTGACACGGGGGTGCGGGCCCGGTCAGCTGTGGGGCGTGGCGGGGGCGAGGACCGCCGTCAGCAGGCGGCCGGAGAGGGGCGTCGGGGCGCCGAAGTCCAGGCCCAGGTTGGACACCGAGTACACGGCGTGCACGGACAGGTCGCGGGTGGCGAACATGCCGTTGGCGTAGCCGTCGTCGTGACCGGTCTTGCCCCAGAGCACGGCACCGTTCGGCAGCGGGGTGGACATCAGGCCCGCGCCGAAGCAGGCCACCTTGTTGCAGGAGGTGCCGCCGACGAACGGCACGGGCTTGCCCTCGCTGTCCTCGGGGAGGGTGAACAGCTCCGCCTGCTGGGCGGCGGGCAGCAGGCGGCCCTGCAGCAGCGTGGTCAGGAAGCGGTCGAGGTCGGCGGTGGTGGAGATCAGGTTGGACGGGTCGCCGCCCTGCTCGCTGGTGTCGACGGCCCGGCCGCTGTCGTCGCTCATGTAGCCGTGCAGGTAGGGGCGGGGCATGGTGGGGTCGTCCTCCGGCACCGAAGTCTGGTCCAGGTGCAGGGGGTTGAGGATGCGGGCGGTGACCTCGTCCTTGAAGGAGTGGCCGGTGATCTGCTCGATCAGCTTGCCCGCGATCCGGAAGCCGAGGGAGTTGTACTCCTGTTCGGTGCCGGGCGCGAAGTGCGGGCCGGGCGCCGGGCGGCCGTCGTCGGGGCGGAGGGTCTGCTGGATGATCTGGTCGAAGGTGCGGTAGTCGTACCGGTCGGCGATCGTCTCGTCGGCGCTCGCGGGGGGCTTGCCCTCGTCCACGTTCGGCAGTCCGCTGGTGTAGTTGACCAGTTGGCGGACGGTGATCGGGTCGAAGGTGTCGGGCAGCAGGCCCGGCAGGTAGTCCTGGACGGTCCGGTCGAGGTCGATCCGGCCCTCGGCCGCGAGCTGAAGGACGACGGTGGTCTCGAACACCTTGGAGATGCTGCCGGCGTGGAAGTGCGCGTTCTCCGGGATCTTCCGGCCGGTCTGGCTGTCGATGGTGGAGCCCTTCCACACCCGGCCCGGCTCGGCGACCAGGGCGACCGCGCCGGAGGCGCCGTCGGCGGGGCGGGTCTCGATGGCGGCCTGGAGCGCGGCGGGGTCCAGTGGTGGGAAGGCCGTCGCGGTGGGGGAGTCGGCGCCCCCGGCGGCGAAGGCCTGCGCGCCGGAGGCGGCGGTCAGGCCGACCAGGGCGGAACAGGCCAGACCGAGGGCGGCGGCGCGGCGGGCGAGCGGCTTCATGTGGGGCACCCCGTGGATCACTACGGCTGAGTGGGCCTCAGCGACATGATCGATCCTGCTCGTCGGCAGGCCTGACCGGTATCGGGATCGACCCCGATCCACCCCTGAGGCGACCCCGACGGTCCGTCAGGAGCTGCCCCCGGGTGGCGCCCCCGCCCGGCGCGAACGTCTGGAGTGAACGCCTGGAGTGAACGCCCGGCGCGAACGCCTGGCGAAGCCGACAACAGCGGTGCCCCGCACCGGCCGTGGCCGGTGCGGGGCACCGCTGTTCGTGCGTCTTCTTCGGAAGTCGTCTTCTTTAGAAGTCGTCGTCGAAGGCGACCGAGCCCTCGACCGCGACCTGGTACGCCGACACCCGGCGCTCGAAGAAGTTGGTCAGCTCCTGGACGTTCTGGAGCTCCATGAAGCCGAACGGGTTGGTCGACCCGTAGCGGATCGGCATCCCGAGGCGGGCCAGGCGCTGGTCCGCGACGGCCTCCAGGTACTGGCGCATCGAGTCGGTGTTCATGCCGGCCAGGCCGTCACCGCACAGGTCCTGGGCGAACTGGAGCTCGGCCTCGACGGCCTCCTCCAGCATCTCGGTGACCTGCTTGGCCATCTCGTCGTCGAAGAGGTCGGGCTCCTCCTCGCGGACGGTGTCGACGACCGACATCGCGAAGTCCATGTGCATGGACTCGTCGCGGAACACCCAGTTGGTGCCGGTGGCGAGACCGTGCAGCAGACCGCGCGAGCGGAACCAGTACACGTACGCGAACGCGCCGTAGAAGAACAGGCCCTCGACGCACGCCGCGAAGCAGATCAGGTTCAGGAGGAACGCGCGGCGGTCCTCCTTGGTCTGCAGCGAGTCGATGTGGTCGACCGCGTTCATGTACTTGAAGCAGAACTGGGCCTTCTGGTGGATGGAGGGGATGTTCTCCACCGCGGCGAAGGCCGCGTTGCGGTCCTCCGGGTCCGGAAGGTAGGTGTCCAGCAGCGTCAGGTAGAACTGGACGTGCACGGCCTCCTCGAACAGCTGACGGCTCAGGTACAGCCGCGCTTCCGGGGAGTTGATGTGCTTGTAGAGGCTCAGCACCACGTTGTTGGCGACGATCGAGTCACCGGTCGCGAAGAACGCCACCAGGCGGCCGATCAGGTGGCGCTCGCCCTCGCTGAGCTTCGCCAGGTCGGCGACGTCGGAGTGCAGGTCCACCTCCTCGACGGTCCAGGTGTTCTTGATCGCGTCGCGGTACCGGTCGTAGAACGACGGGTAGCGCATCGGGCGCAGGGTCAGCTCGAAGCCGGGGTCGAGCAGCATCTTGCGGTCGTCGGCAGTCATTACTGGCAGGCCTCGCAGGACTCGGGGTTCTCCAGGGAGCAGGCCAGCGCGGCCTCTTCCTCCGGGGTGAGGGTCGGGGTGTTCACGGGCACCGGCGCGGCGGCGCGGGCGGTGCCGGAGGCGGCCTGGGCGATCCGGGTCGCGGGGCGCGAGCGCAGGTAGTAGGTGGTCTTCAGACCCACCTTCCACGCGTAGGCGTACATCGAGCTGAGCTTGCCGATGGTCGGCGCCGCCATGAACAGGTTCAGCGACTGGCTCTGGTCGAGGTACGGCATGCGGGCCGCGGCCAGGTCGATCAGGGCGCGCTGCGGCAGCTCCCACGCGGTGCGGTACAGCGAACGCACCTCCTCGGGCAGCCAACCGAGCTCCTGCACCGAGCCGTTGGCGTCGCGCAGCGAGTCACGGGTCTGCTGGTCCCAGACGCCGAGCTCCTTGAGCTCGCGCACCAGGTACGGGTTGACCTGGAGGAACTCGCCGGAGAGCGTCTCGCGCTTGAACAGGTTGGACACCTGCGGCTCGATGCACTCGTACACGCCGGCGATGGACGCGATGGTCGCGGTCGGGGCGATCGCGAGCAGCAGCGAGTTGCGCAGGCCGGTCTCGGCGATCCGGGCGCGCAGCGCGGTCCAGCGGTCGGCCCACTGCGGGGCGGCCGTCGGGAAGTGGTCGATGTGCAGCTCGCCGCGGGCGGCGCGGGTCTCGCCGTACGCCTCGTGGCGGCCGAGCTGCTCGGCCAGGTCGGCGGAGCGCTCGTAGGCGGTGAGCATGATGCGCTCGGAGATCATCGTGGACAGCTGCTTGGCCTCGGCCGAGTCGAAGTCGAGCCGCAGCTTGAAGAAGACGTCCTGGAGGCCCATCACGCCGAGGCCGACCGGCCGCCAGCGGGAGTTGGAGGTGCCCGCTTCGACCGTCGGGTAGAAGTTGATGTCCACCACGCGGTCGAGGAAGGTGACGGCGGTGCGCACGGTGGCGTCCAGCCGCTCCCAGTCCATGGCGTTGATCAGGTCGTCGGCGGAGGCGCCGGCGGCCACGTGGGCGCCGAGGTTGACCGAGCCGAGGTTGCAGACGGCGGTCTCGGAGTCGTCCGTGACCTCCAGGATCTCGGTGCACAGGTTGGAGGAGTGCACCGTGCGGCCCGGCAGGGCGGTCTGGTTGGCGGCCCGGTTGGAGGCGTCCTTGAAGGTCATCCAGCCGTTGCCGGTCTGCGCGAGGGTGCGCATCATGCGGGCGTAGAGGGTCTGCGCCGGGATGGTGCGGACGGCCTTGCCGGCCAGCTCGGCCTTGACGTAGGCCTCGTCGAACTCGGCGCCCCAGAGGTCGACCAGCTCGGGCACGTCGGCCGGGGAGAACAGCGACCAGTCGGCGTTGGCGTTCACGCGGCGCATGAACTCGTCCGGGATCCAGTGCGCCAGGTTGAGGTTGTGGGTGCGGCGGGCCTCTTCGCCGGTGTTGTCGCGGAGCTCCAGGAACTCCTCGATGTCGGCGTGCCAGGTCTCCAGGTAGACGCAGGCCGCGCCCTTGCGGCGGCCGCCCTGGTTGACGGCGGCGACCGAGGAGTCGAGGGTGCGCAGGAACGGCACGATGCCGTTGGACTTGCCGTTGGTGCCGCGGATCAGGCTGCCGCGCGAGCGGATGCGCGAGTAGGACAGGCCGATGCCGCCGGCGTGCTTGGACAGCCGGGCGATCTGCGCGTAGCGGTTGTAGATCGAGTCCAGGTTGTCCAGCGGCGAGTCCAGCAGGTAGCAGCTGGACATCTGCGGGTGCCGGGTGCCGGAGTTGAAGAGCGTCGGCGAGGAGGTCAGGTACTCCAGGCGGCTCATCAGGCCGTACAGCTCGGACACCTCGCGCACGGACTGCTCGGTGTCACCGACCGCCAGGCCGCAGGCGACGCGGAGCAGGAAGTGCTGCGGGGTCTCGATCACCTTGCGGGTGATCGGGTGGCGCAGCAGGTAGCGGGACTGCACGGTGCGCAGGCCGAAGTACTCGAACCGGTCGTCGCCCTTGGCGTCGATCAGGGCGTCCAGGGCGGCGGCGTGCTTGGCGACGAACGCGGCGGTGGTGTCGCCGATCAGGCCCTCGGCGTGGCCGACGGCGATCGAGGCGGCGAAGGTGGTGGAACCCTGGCTGTTCGCCTCGTCGACGATCTCCAGGGCGAGCAGGCGGGCCGCGAGCTTCGAGTACTGGGGGTCCTCGGCGATCATCGACGCGGCGGCGTCCACGGCCAGCCCGCGGAGCTCGGCGAAGTCCGAGCCGGCGTGGCGGCCGCGCAGCGCGGCGGCGGCGACATGGCCGGGGTCGACCTCGGTGAGGTCGACGCTGCGGTCGGTGAGCAGCCGCAGGAGCGCGCCGCCGGGGTCGGCGACCGTCGGGTCGACAAAGGCGGTACCGGTGCCCTGGGCGGGCAGGGTGACTGAGGCAGCGGTGGTCAAGGCGCTCTCTCCTGGCGGCGATCGGCGGCGTGATCGGGGTCACCCGGGCCGATCTGGGCAGGGGAGCACGGCGCGAACGCAAACGACGTCGCGAGAGGTGTCTCCCCGGCCCGCCCGCGAGGCCCGGAGGGGTCGTACTGGTGCTTGTGCGGCCTCTGCGGGAGGGCCGTGCGCACGCTGGTCGGCAGGTACTCGGACTCGCGGCGCGGCTCCTGGAGCCGCCCGCACACCGCTGCGGGGCAGTCCCGGATTCGCACCGGGTTCCCCTGCATCGACAGCAGAAGCGAGCATACATGTAGTGGCATCTCTCCGATGCGACACCACATGTAGTGCGGCGTGGCGTGTTGGAGCGATGACCGGTGGTGTCGGGCGAGGGGCCTTGCGGCGCTTGGCGGGAGGCCTCGCAGAGGCGGCCGGAGGCCCGGGTGAGGCCGCCGGGAAGCCCGGTCGTGTGTACGGGACGCCCCGGTCCGCGCCGACGGCGTCCCGGTTCCGGCACGGAATGGTCACCGGGCGGATCGGCGGTCGGGCGCATGCCCTACGATCTGGGCGCATGAGCGACGGAACTGGCGTACCTGGGCACGGGCCGCAGGGAACGTCTCCCGCCGGGCCGGGGGGCGCACGGAATCAGCAGCCGGTGGTACCGGGACCGGTGCCGCCGCCGAGCGGGGGCTTCGGCCCGCCGCCGCCCTCGTACGGGCCGGTGGCGCCGTCCGGGCAGCCGCTTCCCCAGCCCGTTCCTCCGGTGCCGCAGCCGCAGGCCCAGCCGCCGCAGCCGCAGTCGCAGGCCCAGCCGCAGTGGCAGCAGCAGCCCCAGCCCCCGCAGCCCGTTCCGACGCAGCGCGCCGAGCCCGACTGGGCGGCGCTGGCGGACCGCAACGAGGCCGAGGGCAAGCGCAAGCGCAGGCTCAAGGTGATCGGCATCGTCGCCGCGGTCGTCGTGGTGGGTGGCCTGGCCGCGGGCGGCGCGGTGCTGCTCCAGGGCAAGAAGGACGACGGTGAGAAGGCGGTCGCGGGCCAGACCTCGACCGCCTCCGGTCGGCCCACGGCCACGCCGTCGAGCCCGTCCGGGAGCCCGGGGGGACAGTCCGGCCAGACGGACGACCCGTCGAAGCCGATCTGGGAGGCCACGACCGACCCGGCGCCGCAGGACGCGGGCGTGCTGTTCTCCGCGCAGCAGCTGACGATCAACGGCGCGGCCTGGAACCGGACCATGGTCGCGCTGGACCAGCCGTGCTGGGACGGCAATTCGACGACCGGCGGGCTCGGCAAGGTGCTCGGTGACCAGGGGTGCCAGAAGGTGCTCCGGGCGACGTACGTCTCCGGCGACAGCGCGGTGACCGTCGGCGTGGCCGTCTTCGATCACAAGATCCAGGCCGAGACCGCGATGAAGAACTACGCCGGCCAGCTCAAGGGTCTGCCGGCCGCCGGCGCCCCGGCCTTCTGCGCCAACCCCGGCTGCACCAATACCCACAACAGCCTCGGCCGGTACGCCTACTTCACGGTCGAGGGCTCGGCGAAGGGCGGCAACAACCCCGACGCCACGGCGACCGCGGCGGCCTCCGGATTCTCCGAGTACGTGAAGGGCCAGCTGCTGCAGCGCGCCAAGGCCGCGGGCTCCGCCGCGCCGGGAGCGCAGGGCACGCCGCCCCCGGCTCCGGCGGGCTGACCTCCCCCGACGCCCCGGTCCCGGCGGATTCGTTCGCGGGGGCCGGGGGAGTGTGACAGGCTCTCGGGCAGTCATTCGTACGCGTGTTCCGGTTGGGTCCGTGGGGGTCGGTACCGGCGAGCAACCGGAGGAGTGGTCCGTGGCGCTGCCCAGTGCCCTGCGCGGCAAGCCCGCCGTCCTGGCCGTGGCCGGGGCGGTCGTCGCGACCGGCGCATTCGTGCTGCTGGGTCGCGACGGGCGGACCGACCGGAGCGACGTCGAACAGCCCTCCCGCGCACCGGTGTCGGTGGGCGCGCCCGGACGCACCCTGCCGCCGGACGTGGGCCGGGACCTGCTGGCCCGGGATCCGCGGGCCTCGCCGAACGCCCGCGCCGTCGACCAGTTCCTGACCGACCTGGAGAGCCAGGCCCGCACCGGGAAGAGCGGCGGGACGGTGATCGGCCAGCACGTCGAGGCGCACAACGAGCGCAACAACCCGGAGTACGGCGACTATCGCGGCACCAAGCAGGTCGGCTACTACTACCGGAAGGCCGCCGACATCACCGGCAAGCTGCCGGGCTTCGTCGAGACCGACCTCGGCCCCGGCTACGGCCAGAGCGCCTGGGGCGTCGGCAACCCGCGCTCCTACTCGGCCGGCCGCTGGCCCACCTGCCGACCCGGCTGGCAGTACACCGACGACGCCGTCGACCTGCTGGCCGCGGTCTGGTCCGGCCACCCACGCGCCGACGACGGCACCTACGGCACCTCCGGCGTCCAGCACAACTGCGACGGCAGCAGCACCGAACTGCCGGACAACGGCGGTGCCCCGGCCGGGATCGTCGGGATGTCCTTTCACCAGCCCTACCCCGGATCGGACGTCAAGTCCTTCGACCGGGTGCTCTGTTCGAACTCCCCCGCGGCCAAGGACCCCGGCTGGTTCGGCCGGGTCGTGGACAGCCAGCACGACACCCCCGAGTACCGGGCGCTGGTGTCCGACCTCTCCTACCTGGCGGATCACCTGGAGTACCTGGCGGCGCACGACGTGCCGGTGCTGCTGCGCCCGTATCACGAGATGAACGTGCAGGACTGTGCCAGCAGGTTCTGGTGGGCGGGCCAGAAGCCGGCCGAGTACCAGGCGCTGTGGCGGATCACCTACCACTACCTGGTGGACACCAGGGGGCTGCACAACCTGCTGTTCGTCTGGACGCCGGTGTCCTGGGACGGCGCCCCGGGCGTCGACCCGTGGGACTACTACCCGGGCGCCCAGTACGTGGACGTGGTCGGCGTGGACGACTACAGCGGCAGCCCGGCGCACCCGATCGGCACCGGCGAGGTGTGGACCAAGCGCTACTACGACGGGCTCGCCGCCTACGACAAGCCGCGGATGCTGGCCGAGTCCTTCGCCGTCCCGGTCAACTCCCGCCAGCCGGACACGTTGCGGCGCACGCCGTGGACGATCTGGACGGTCTGGGGGCAGTCGCTCACGGAGAAGAACCTGACCCCGGACCAGCCGCGCAACACGGCGGCCGACGTCAACGCCACCTACCACAGCCCGCTGGTGCTCACGGGCGGCTCCGGCGCGTTCGGCCCGGGCATCGACTGGGGCGGTCTTCACGTCCGTTGAGCCGTCGGGTCCGCACCTCCGCCGGGAACCGGTGACCATCACGTTGAACGGGTTGGATTCCGGGCCCGTTGCGGTGTGTGGCATTCTGTGGCGGCGAAACCGTGGGGTTGTTCGGTACACGGTCGGGAGAGGGCCCGGAGGGGCGGGGGTAGGGGATGACACAGACGCGTCCGATGCGCGGGGTCGGTGCCCTGGCGGTCGGTTGGGGCGTGGTGCTGCTCGCCTGGGCGGCGTACAACTGCTTCGGTCAGGTCGGCTTCGCCACCTACCTCAAGGGCATCTTCTACTACGGCGGGTCGTCGGTGGACGCCGAGACCGGGAGCCTCAACTACGGCCTGCTCTACCTGGTTTCGGGCATCCTCCTGCTGCGCGGGCGTGGCTGGGCGCTCGGGGTGGCGGCGGGCGTCGCGCTGGTCGAGGGCTACAACCGGGTGCGCAGCCTGACCGGCGCGCTGCTCGACAAACCCCAGCGCGAGTGGTTCACCGGCACCACCGAGGGTTGGCTGAAGCTCGCCACCTTCGGGCTCGGGGTGGTCGTCACCGCGACTCTGATCGTGCTGCTGGCCCGGTCGAAGTGGCGGGAGCGGGCCGGGGAGGCCGGGGAGTCGGGTGGGGAACCGCACTGGTCGATCCTGCAGACGGTCCCGTCCGCTCCGAATCCGGTTCTGTACCCGCAGCCGCAGCCGCAGCCGCAGGCCGCGTGGCCGCAGCAGCCGCCCGCCCAGCCGGTGTGGCAGCAGCAGGTCCCGCCGCAGCCGGTCGCCTGGCCGCCGGCTCAGCCGCAGCCGGTCCAGCCCCAGCCCGCGTCGCCGGTCCCGTACGCCCAGCCGCCCGCCCCGTACCAGCCGACCTACGCCCCGCAGCAGTGGCCCGCCGCCCCGCCCGTCGCCCCGGGCCCGGTGGCGCCCGGACCGGTCGCGCCGCCGCCCACCGACCGGCCGTCGGCGGACCGCCCGCCGCAGACCTGACCGCCCGTGAACGACCGGCCCCGCCCGGGGCCGGACCGACACCAGACGAGGAACGATTTTCGCCATGCCATCGACAGCCCCCGTGCGGACGGTGCTCACCACCTCGCGCGAGGCCGCCCGGCTCGCCGAGCGACAGATGTCGTGGAAGCCCCGGGTGTTGCCGTTCTACGTGGCCTTCCTGATCATCTTCGCCTTCTCGATCTGGGCGTACGTGCCCAACCCGACCCCGCTGGGATGGGCGATCACCATCCTGTGGGGCATGCCGGTGTTCGGCGTGCTGATCGGTTTCCAGGGCGTGCTGATGGTCCGCCGCCGGCTGCGGCAGGTGGGGCGGATGACCCCGCCCGCGCCGGTCGAGGACGACTTCCTGATCGTGCTGGTGCCGACCATCGGTCGGCACGACACCTACCCGGCGCTGGAGCGCTCGGTGCTCTCGTACGTCGAGCATCTGCCGCCCTACTTCCCGTGGCTACGGGTGGACATCCTCACCGAGGAGGGCTGCGCCGCCGCCGAGAAGATCGACGACCTGGCCGCCCGGCACCCGCTGATCCGGGTGGTCACGGTGCCGAAGGCGTACGAGACGCCCAACGGCACCAAGTTCAAGGCCCGCGCCAACCACTACTCGCACGAGCTGCGGATCGAGGAGGGCGAGGCCGAGGACGACGTCTGGGTGCTGCACATGGACGACGACACCGGAGTCGGCCCGGACACCGCCGCGGCCGTCGCCCAGTTCGTCAACCGACAGCGCCGGGCCGGCGACGAGGCCAAGCACATGGCGCAGGGCATCCTGACGTACCCCCGCGAGAACGCGGTCTCGACCTTCACCTGGCTCGCCGACGCGATCCGCCCGGCCGACGACATCGCCCGCTTCCGCGCGATGACCGGTACCGGAACCCCGATCGCCGGCGTCCACGGCGAGCTGTTGATCGTGCGCTCCTCGGTGGAGGCCACCATCGGCTGGGACTTCGGGCCGAAGACCATCGTCGAGGACGCCCAGATGGCGCTGAACTTCTGCCAGCGCTACCCGGGTCGCAGCGACTGGTTCAACGGGCGTTGCTACGGCGCCTCGCCCGCCGGGGTCAAGGACTTCCTCAAGCAGCGCGAGCGCTGGGCCTGGGGTCTGGTCGCGCTCTGCTTCAACAAGACGATCCCGCTGCGGTACCGGCTGTTCATCGGGATGGGCATGGTCAGCTGGGTGCTCGGCCCGCTGCAGCACGTCGGCCTGGTGCTGCTGGTCGCCTGGTTCACCGGCACCTGGAACACCTCGCCGGTCACCCAGTCCGTGGTGCTGCTCTGGGCGATCAACTTCGCCTACGTCATCTGGACGTACTGGGAGGGGCTGCGGCTGAACGTGGTCGCCTCGGCCAACCACCGGCGCAAGTGGTGGGAGCCGATCGTCGTGGTGGCCTGCATCCCGGTGTTCTCCTTCCTGGAGGGTTGGGGCGGCCTGCGGGGACTGATCAAGTTCCTCAAGGGCGAGGAGAACAAGTTCGTCGTCATCGCCAAGCCGGCCTGATCGGAAAGCACGACTGTGAAGCGCGCTGCAATCTTCGTCCTGCCGACCGTCGTCGTCGCCGTCGCCGTGGCGGTCCCCGTGGTGTGGGGGGACCACCCGATCCGGTTCGACCACCAGAGCCCCACCACCGTCCACCTCGCCGCCCCCACCGAGCAGGGCCGGGTCTGGGGCTTCGGCAAGGACGCGCCGCCGGTCGAGGACACCGGCCCCAAGGTGGCCCGTCCGTGGACGAAGGGGAGCCCCGAGTGGGGCGTGCAGGTGTACTGGCTGGACGACCCGGCGGACCCGGACAACTTCGTCCAGGGCAAGGTCGACCGCATCGTCAAGTACGTGGTCGGGCTGAACGCCAACTCCCTGTCGGTGACGTTCCCGTACTACACCACCGGTACCAAGTCGAACGCCGTCGCCGCCCGTCCGACCTCGCCCACCCCGGAGCGCCTCGCCCTGTTGCTGGACGCCGCCCACCGGGCGGGCCTGCGCACCACCGTGCGTCCGATCATGGACGAGGACGTGTTCGACTACGTCCACACCCTCAAGTGGCGTGGCAACATCGCGCCGACCGACCGGGACGCCTGGTTCGCCAGCTACGCCGCCTTTCTGGAGCCGTACCTGAAGGTCTCCCAGGAGCACGACGCGGCCGAGTTCACCATCGGCACGGAGTTCAACTCGCTGGAGGGCGACCCGCACTGGCCGGGGCTGATCGACCAGGCGCGGAAGACCTTCCACGGCGAGGTGGCGTACGACGCGAACTTCGACAACTGGTCCAAGGCCCCGATCGCGGTGCCGACCGACGTGACCGGCGTGGATGCCTACCCGCCGGCCAGGAACTCCGACGACGACGCCCCCATCGGTGACCTGGAGGCCAGTTGGAACGCATGGCTCGACAAGCGCGGCACGGGCGCCCAGCCGACCACCAAGCTCACCGAGGTGGGCATCCCGGCGCAGAAGGGCGCGTACAAGACACCCGGTGAGTACTACAAGAAGACCGAGGTGAACGAGGCCGTCCAGGCCACCTGGTTCACCGCGGTGTGCCGGGTGGCCGAGCAGCGCAAGCTGAGCGGGTTGTACTTCTGGTCGCTGTACTTCGGCATCGACCCGACCCTGCCGCCCACCCCGGACACCCCGCGGATGGACTACGCGGGGCGCTCGGGGTCCGAGAAGGCGATCCGTGACTGCTTCGCGCAGACCTACGAAGTGCCGCCCGCGTAGCGGCTGTTACTGCTGCGCCGGGGGTTCACCGGCGGTCGCCCTGCCGGTCGGGGTGTGGGCCGGACGAGGGGAACCCGGTCGCGTGGCGGGCTTGCCGGTGGTCGGTGTCGGGGTCGGTGTGGCGCCGGCCGTCGGTGTGGGTGTGGGCGTGGGCGTGGGGGTCGCCGTCGGCGCCGGGGCGGCCGGGTGGTCCGGCTGGGCCCCGGCCAGCCCGTCCGCGATCTGCTGCTCCAGCCACGGCGTCACGAACCGCATGCCGGCCGGGGTGAGGTGCACCCCGTCGTTGGCGGGGGTGACCCAGTGGCCGTCCTTGTCCTTCCACACGCAGGTGTCGTACGGGCAGTAGAAGGCGTTCAGGTCGACCAGTCGGACGGTGCCGCCGGAGGCCTTCACGAAGTCGGAGACCTGCTGGTCGTAGCAGTTGCCCCAGGTCTTGTTGATGGCGCCGTTCTCGACGCGCTCGTTCATCAGCAGCACCCGGGCGCCGGGTGCCCGGCGGTGGACCTGCTCCACGGCCTGGGTGAGCTGGGTGCGGTACCGGTTGCGGTAGTCGTCGTCGCAGGGGTTGAGCCAGGTGCCGTCCAGGTACTGCTCGGCGGCGTCCCAGCCGAGGTGGACGAGGACGGCCTGCGGCGCGGCGGAGGTGAGCTGCCGGTCCCACTCGGCGGCCCGGTCCCGGCAGTCTGCCTCGGTGTCGAACTCCTCCTGGGAGGTGGTGCGCACCTTGTCCGGGTCGAACACGCCGCAGCCGCTGATGCCGCCGTCGACCACCCGGTAGCGGTCGCCGTGGCGGTACAGGCCGGTGGCGAGGTCCTGGGCGAAGGAGTCGCCGAGCACCAGGACCACCGGCTTGCCGCTCGGCCCGGAACGCATGTCGTGGGTGACCCAGGCGGGCAGGTACCAGGCCCCTGCGGTGGCCACCGCGGTCGCGACGGCCAGCAGCGGGACGGCCGGGAAGACCCGCCACCGCAGCACCCGCAGCTTCTCCGTACCGGTGTGCAGCAGCCAGGCCAGCACCCACGACACCGGCGCGCCGATCAGCAGCAGCCGCTGCGGCGAGATGTCGTCGACGTAGTGCTGGAGCAGCCAGTACACCGGCAGGTGGAGCAGGTAGAGGCTGTACGAGATGGTGCCGGTGAGCCGCAGCGGGGGCAGCGACAGCAACCGCACCAGCGGCCCGCGGTCGTGGCAGAGCGAGGCGGTGAGGACCGCGGCGAGCGCGGCCACCACGGCCAGCCCGCCCCGGTAGAGCAGCGGGTCGTGGTAGCTGCCGACGGAGAGGCTGGCCCAGACCAGGCCGCCGAGGGCCGCGGTGCCGACCAGCGTGGGCAGAGCGGTGCCCCCGAGCCGGTGCGAGCGGGCGGCGTCGGTGGCGCGGGCCTTGCGGCGCAGCCAGAGGTAGACCCCGAAGGCGGCGGTGGCGCCGGCCGCGAAGCCGACCGCACGGGTCTCGGTGCCGAGGTAGAGCCGGTCGCTGTTGTGGCCGTTCCACATCAGCGGGGCGACCGCGGCGGAGACCGCGAACAGCACCGCGGTGGCGATGCCGGTCGCGCGCAGTGAGCGGCGGCACAGGCCGAACAGGACGAGCAGCAGCAGCGGCCAGACCGCGTAGAACTGCTCGGTGATGCTGAGCGACCACATGGCCGCGAGCGGGTCGATCGAGGCGAAGTGCTGCCAGTAGGCGTCGCCGCGGGCCAGTTGGGCCCAGTTGGCGACCTGGCCGAGCGCGGCGAGCGCCTGCGGGCGCAGGTCCCTGACGTCCCGCAGCGGGCTGACCAGGGCGGACAACCCGACGACCAGGATGATGGTGGTGAACAGTCCGGGGAGCAGCCGCTTCGCCCGGCGGCGGTAGAAGACGCCGAGCCGGATGCCGTCGGTGCGGTCCAGTTCGCGGATCAGCACCAGGCTGACGAGGAAGCCGGAGAGGACGAAGAAGACGTCCACGCCGAACAGCCCGTTCTGGAACCAGTCGGTGTGGTACAGCAGCACCGAGGCGATGGCGAGGCCGCGCAGCCCGTCGACCGCCTTGAAGCGGACGGAGGGCGGCAGCGGGCCGCGTGGCCGGGGCACGGGTGCGGGTATCGCGTAGCGGCTGGCGGTCGGGGCCAGGGTGCCCCGGGCCTCGCGCATGTCCTGGAGCGTGGGCCCGCTCGCGGGCGTGCCGAGGCCGGACCCGTCGTCCATGTGCTGCGTCCCCCCGGTCGATCGACTGTCACGACGTGTCAAGACGTGTCTTGATCTGTGGTTTATATCAAAAGACGTCTGTTGATCGTCTGCCGGTCGCCGGGGAGGGGGAGGACCGTGCGGCGGTCCGCCGGGCTCAGAACGCCATGGTGTAGACCATCAGGTTCATCCCCGGGTACGGCGCCCAGTCGCGTTCCGGGGTGCGTCGGAAGCCGACCCGCTCGTAGACGCGGTGGGCGGTGGTCATCTCGGGGCGGGTGGAGAAGGCCATGCCGGCCAGGCCGAGTTCGCGGGTTCGGGTGACCGAGGCGCGCACCAGGGCCTCGCCGACGCCGCGGCCGCGGGAGACGGCGGCGGTGGCGAGCATCCGGATCTCGCCCTCCCGCGGGGTGGCGATGTCGGCCCACTCGGTGCCGCCGACGGCGAAGGTCACGCAGCCGAGGACGCGCTCGTCGGCCGCGTCGACGGCGACCAGGAGCTCGGCCTCGCGGGAGCGCCGTTCGGCGTCCCGGAGCAGCTCCACGTAGCCGCTCGTGGGCTGGGTGAAGCCGTCGCCGACGAAGGCGTCGACGGTGATCCGGCCGGCTTCTTCGAGGTCCTGGGGGAGGGCGTGGCGGATGAGGTAGTCCATCCGGCCAGTGTGCCGGAGGCGTTCGGCGGTTCGTACCCGGGGGTTCCCGCCGCCACCCGGGGCCGCCACCCGGGCCGCCACCCGGGCCGTCTCCGAGGCGGGCCGGCCGGCCGTCGCTCAGTCGGCCCCGGGCGCGCCGTCCAGGTGGCCCAGGTCGTTCCAGTGCTCCGGCCGCAGCCGCCCGTCCTGGGCCCGCCACAGGCTGGTGGAGCAGTTGTGCACCGGCCCGAGGTCGATCAACTGCTGTTCGGTGAGCCGGTCCAGCGCGTAGCGCAGCATCAGCACGGTGCAGTCGTGGGCGACCAGCAGGACGGGCCGTCCGGCCTCCTCCTCGCAGACGTCCCGCAGCAGGCTGCGCACCCGCAGCGCGACGTCGGCCCAGGACTCGCCGCCGGGCGGGCGGTAGTACAGCTCGCCCATCTTGCGCCGCCGGGCGGCCTCCTCCGGGTGCTTGGCCTCGATGGCGGCCTTGGGCAGCATCTCCAGGATGCCGAGCTCGCGGTCCCGCAGCCGTTCGTCGTACCGGACGGCGAGGGTGACGGGCACCGCGCCGAGTCCGGCGGCCTGGGCGAGCGCGATCCGGGCGGTCTCGGCGGTGCGCACGTACGGCGAGCACCAGACGCTGTGCGGCCGGTCGGCGCCGGGCAGGGCAGCCCACCAGCGGCCGAGTTCCCGGGCCTGCTGCCGGCCGTGCGGGGAGAGCGGGATGTCGGCGTCGCGGCAGCTGATCGGGACGCTGAGCGCGCCGACGGCCTCGGCCAGCTGGAACTCGACGTTGGCGGTGGACTCGCCGTGCCGGGTGGCGATCAGCACGGACGGCAGCCGGCCGGCCGCGGTGCGGTGGCCGGAGCCGAGGTGGTGCGTCCCGTTGACGGCCTGGTGCGTCCCCTGGACGGACGGGTGCGGGTTCTGGGTGGACTGGTGCTGGCCGTTGAGGGTGGTGCCGAGTTCTGCCATGGCCGCGAGCTCCCCGTGGGTCGATCAGGTTCCGGCCGGATGCCGGTCCGGTCTGGTGGTGCCCGGCGTGCACGCCTGTTCATACATATGATCGCGCCGCCTCCTCCAGTGTTCACGGAGAAGGCGGCGCGATCACAGGGCGCGCGCAGGGCCAATCAGTGCGCCGCTACGGGCTCCGGCGCGTTGTCCCGCTCGTCCTCGCCGCCCTCGGCGCTGTAGTCGGAGGGCTTGGTCTCGTCCGGGAGCTGGGGCGCCTTGACCGCCCGCAGCACCAGGGTGAGCACCACCGCGACGATCAGGTTGAGCGCGAAGGCGGTCAGGCCGATGTAGCCGATCTCGCCGATGCCGGGGATCTCGGCCGCGTTGCCGCCGAAGTGCTT
Source organism: Kitasatospora sp. NPDC089509 (assembly GCF_044749365.1). Taxonomy (NCBI): domain Bacteria; kingdom Bacillati; phylum Actinomycetota; class Actinomycetes; order Kitasatosporales; family Streptomycetaceae; genus Kitasatospora; species Kitasatospora sp. NPDC089509. The sequence goes on from NZ_JBIVHS010000009.1 coordinate 46,867, forward strand.
GGTGGCCGGGCTGGCCAGCCCGTACGCCGTCCAGGTGCCGTAGACCATGCCGGCCGCCCAGCCGGCGAACAGCGCCCAGTGGTGGAACCAGCGGGTGAACAGGCCGCCGACGATCGCCACGAAGGTCTGCAGGATCCACAGGCCGCCCAGCAGCTGGAGGTTGATGGCGGCTTGCTTGTCCATGCCGAGCACGAAGACCAGCGCGCCGACCTTGACCAGAAGCGAGACCAGCTTGGCGATCCGGGTCTCGTCGGCCGGGGTGGCGGCGGGCTTGAGCCACTCCTTGTAGACGTTGCGGGTGAACAGGTTGGCCGCCGCGATGGACATGATGGCGGCCGGCACCAGCGCGCCGATCCCGATCGCGGCGAAGGCCACGCCGGTGAACCAGTCCGGGAACATGCTCGCGAACAGCTGCGGCACCGACAGCTGGGAGTTGTAGCCCTTGACGCCGCTGCCGACGCCGGCCGCGATCGCCATGAAGCCGAGCAGGGCCAGCAGGCCGAGCATCAGCGAGTAGGCGGGCATGATCGCCATGTTGCGGCGCACGGTGTTGCGGGACTTGGAGGCCAGTACGCCGGTCACCGAGTGGGGGTACATGAACAGCGCCATCGCCGAGCCCAGCCCCAGCGTGGCGTACGTCCACTGTTTGTTGTCCGGGAGGGTCAGCCCGCCGGACTTGGTCTGCTTGAAGTGGGCCGCGGCCGCGTCGAAGATGTGCCCGTAGCCGCCGAGCCGGATCGGGATGTAGATCACCGCGACGATGATCACGATGTAGACCAGGGCGTCCTTGACGAAGGCGATCAGCGCCGGGGCGCGCAGGCCGGAGGAGTAGGTGTAGGCGGCCAGCACGCCGAAGGCGATGAACAGCGGCAGGTCCTTGACGAACCAGTTGGCGTTCTCCCCGCCGCCGACGCCGAGCACGTCCAGCACCGCCTGGATGCCGACCAGTTGCAGCGCGATGTACGGCATGGTGGCCAGGATCCCGGTCAGCGCGACGACCAGGGACAGCGGCCGGGAGCCGTACCGGCCGCGGACGAAGTCCGCCGGGGTCACGTAGCCGTGCACCCGGGAGACCGACCAGAGCCGGGGCAGGAAGAGGAAGACCAGCGGGTAGGCGACGATCGTGTACGGCACCGCGAAGAAGCCGGCGGCGCCGGTCGCGTACACCGCCGCCGGGACGGCCACGAAGGTGTACGCGGTGTAGAGGTCGCCGCCGAGCAGGAACCAGGTCACCCAGGTCCCGAAGCTGCGCCCGCCCAGGCCCCACTCGTGCAGGTGGTCGGCGTCGCCCGCGCGGCGCCAGCGCGAGGCGAGGAAGCCCATCACGGTGACCAGCAGGAAGAAGAGCGCGAAGACCACCAGGGCCGGCACGTTGACGTCCTTCATCGCGCACCGCCGTCCCGGGCCGCCTTGCGGGCCTTCTCGTCCCGGTTGATCAACAGGTAGGCGGCGACCGTGAAGACGGCCGACACCGGCACCCAGAGCAGTTGGTACCAGTAGAAGAAGGGCACCCCGGACACCGCCGGGTCGGTCTTGTCGTAGGAGGAGACCCAGAGCATCGCGACGATCGGCACGAGCAGGGCCAGCCCGGCGAGCACCCGCTCGGGCGTCACCGCCGGGACGGATCTGTCCGATGGCTCGGGCATGACAGCTTTGTCGGGGGACTGTTCAGACGGCATCTTCGGCTCCGCTCCGGAGGGCTCTCCCCGTCGGCGCCGCAGCCCCGGGACACCGCACGTGCCCCGCGAGCCCGCCGAGCAGCACCATCGGTGATCGGCAGTCAGTACGGCTGCGCAATCTAGGGCATGGAGTGATCCATGTCACCGGATACGGTGCAACTTCCCGCCATCCGGACACGAACGGGTGCTCGGGCGCCCGTACAGCGATGCGCACGGACACGCACGGACACGCACGGACACGCACGGACGCGCACCGACGCGCACGGACGCGTGCGAGCGCAGGGGGAAGCGCGGAAAAGCGAACGGGCACCGGCGCGCGCGAACCGCGCACGCCGGTGCCCGTGGTGGGCGAGGGGCGCCCGACTACTCGGGACGCTTCAGCCGGGTGATGAACTTGTAGCGGTCGCCGCGGTAGATCGAGCGGACCCACTCGACCGGATCGCCGTCCCCGTCGAAGGAGTGCCGGGAGAGCTGCAGCATCGGCAGCCCGAGGTCGGAGCCGAGCAGGCCGGCCTCGCGCGGGTTGGCGAGGGTGGTCTCGATGGTCTCCTCGGCCTCGGCCACGGTGACCCCGTAGACCTCGCGCAGCGCCGCGTACAGCGAGTTGTGCTTGGCGAGATTGCGCCGCAGGGCGGGGAAACGCTTGGCCGACAGGTGGGCGACCTCGATCGCCATCGGGTCGCCGTTGGCCAGCCGCAGCCGCTCGATCCGCAGCACCCGGCCGCCGGGCTTGATGTCCAGCAGCGGGGCGAGCCGGTCGTCGGCGGTGATGTAGCCGATCTCGATCAGCCGGGAGGTGGGCTCCAGGCCCTGGGCGCGCATGTCCTCGGTGTAGGAGGTGAGTTGCAGGGCCTGGGCGACCTTCGGCTTGGCCACGAAGGTGCCCTTGCCCTGGATGCGCTCCAGCCGGCCCTCGACGACCAGTTCCTGGAGGGCCTGGCGGACGGTGGTGCGCGAGGTGTCGAACTGGGCGGCGAGCGCGCGCTCGGGCGGGACCGGGGTGCCCGCGGGCTGGGTCTCGGTGAGCTGGAGGAGGTGGCGCTTGAGGCCGTAGTACTTGGGGACGCGCGCGGTCGGGTCGGCGCCGGCCGGTGTCGCGAGGCTCTTCGCCTCGGGGTCGTCGGCCTGGGCGGTGGTTCCCCCGTCGCTGCTCATCGGACCTGTTCTCCCGCTTCTCGCGGGGCCTTTTACCGCCCCGCCACATCGTTAACGGATCACATCGTTGCATGTATGGCTACGGAACGAATACCTCATCACGCGATGAACGATGTGCGGTGTCGGCTTGATAACGGGTGGTCGAGATCGGTCGAACAGCCGTTGACAGGCCCATTGGTCTAGGCCAAGCTCCAGGCAGCTGGTCTACACCACTAGATCGGTAACGATGAATCCCCCCACCCGTTCGAAGGGCTCTGCGGCACCTGTTCTCCCGCTTTGCGTGGGTATGCCGCTGCCACCCGACGGGGGTAACCCAGGCATCCCTCAGGAGGATGGCGTGAAGCGTCAGCTCATCGCGGCGGTCGGCGTCGCGGCCATGGTCGTCGGTCTCGCGGCTTGTAGCTCGGACGGCAAGAAGGACGACAGCGGTTCGTCGTCCTCCAGCGCGGCCGACAAGTACAAGGGCAAGACGCTCAAGGTGTGGACGATGAGCGGCTCGGCCCCCAAGGGCTGGACCGACTCGGTCAAGTCCGAGTTCGAGACCACCTACCCGGGTTCGAAGGTCGACTTCCAGACCCAGGAGTGGACCGACATCGGCCCGAAGATCACCGCCGCGCTCTCCGAGGGCTCGGTCGACGTCCTGGAGCTGGGCAACACCCAGACCTCCGGCTACGCCGCCTCCGGCGGTCTGCTGGACATCACGAAGGACAAGTCCGCGCTGGGTGGCGACGCTTGGGCCGCCAACCAGAACGAGGCCGCGATGCTGGACGGCAAGCAGTACGCCGCCCCGTGGTGGGTCTCCAACCGCGTGGTCGCCTACAACAAGGACCTGTGGGCCAAGGCCGGGCTGACCGCCGCCCCGAAGACCCTGGACGAGTTCTACGCCGACCTGGACACCCTGAAGAAGACCCAGGGCGTCACCGACCCGATCTACCTGCCGGGCCAGGAGTGGTACACCTACTTCGGCTTCCTGGTCGGCGAGGGCGGCAAGATCGCCAAGCAGGAGGGCGGCAAGTGGGTCGGCGGCCTGGAGTCCCCCGAGGCGCAGCGCGCCTTCGAGACCTACAAGAAGCTGCAGAGCTACTCGGTCACCGGTCCGAAGGACAAGGACGAGGCCACCCCGCAGCAGAAGGACGTCTTCGCCAAGGGTGACATCGGCACCATGATCGCCCTCGGCTGGGAGCTCCCGGACGAGAAGGCCATGGCCAAGGACAAGATCGGCTTCTTCCCGATCCCGGGCAAGACCGCCGACAAGCCGTCCGGCGTCTTCATCGGTGGCTCGAACCTCGCGATCGCCTCGCAGAGCAAGAACACCGACATGGCGAAGGACTTCCTGAAGGTCGCCCTCAACGACAAGAACGAGGGCCTGGTCGCCGCGGCCGGCGACATCCCGAACAAGCCGGCCCTGAACAGCCAGATCACCGGTGAGTTCGCGACCGCCGCCCAGGTGGCCACCGCGGTCGGCGGGACCACCCCGATCACCCCGAACTGGGCCAGCGTCGAGAACGTGCCGAACCCGATCAAGGACTTCCTGACCGCGGTCCTCCAGGGCGCCGACTACCAGTCCACCGCGAAGAAGTACGACGACGAGATCGCCAAGCGGCTCAACCAGAAGAACTAAGGCATCAGGGGCCTGTCTTCGAACTCCCGCCTGCGTGGCGGGAGTTCGAGGACAGTCTCCCGCGGCGTCGCTCACCGGCCCCCGGCGGGGGGGTCGGTGGGCGGCGCCCGTCCGTCGTGGCCGGGTTGTGAGGAAGTGAGAACGATGGCTGTGCATTCGGACCGGGTGCAGACGCAGTCCCCGGAGTCAGGGAGGGCTGTTGTGGCCGAGATCGACACCGGTGCCGCCGGCGGCGGGGCCAAGGGCACCGCGCCGAAGGGCACCAGATCCGCGGGCGGCCCCGGTCTCGGCGCCCGCTCCGCACCGTACCTGCTGCTGCTGCCGGCCACCGTGGCGACCATCGTCCTGCTCGGCTGGCCGCTGCTGAAGACCTTCCTGCTGTCGTTCCAGGACCTCAACCGGCGCCAGCTGGTGATGCACCTGACCGAGTGGACCGGCTTCGACAACTACAAGGAGCAGCTGAGCGACCCGGAGTTCTGGTCGGTCACCGGGCGCACCGTCGTCTTCACCCTGGTCAACGTGGTGCTGATCATGGTCGGCGGCACCCTGGTCGGCCTGCTGCTCAACCACCTCGGCAAGAAGATGCGGCTGGCGCTGTCGATCGCGCTGCTGATGGCCTGGGCGATGCCGGTGGTCGCCGCGACCACGGTCTACACCTGGCTGTTCGACGAGAACTGGGGCGTCGTCAACTGGTTCCTGGACAAGCTCGGTTGGCACTCGATGGCCAACTACAACTGGATGAGCGACGAGTACTCGACCTTCTTCGTCGTCATCCTGCTGATCGTCTGGATGTCGATCCCCTTCGTGGCGTTCAACATGTACGCCGGTCTGACCACCATCCCCAAGGAGCTCTACGAGGCCGCCCGGATGGACGGCGCCGGCTCCTCGAAGATCTTCAGCTCGGTGATCTTCCCGAACCTGAAGCCCTTCTTCCTGGCCACGACCTTCCTTGAGGTCATCTGGGTGTTCAAGTCCTTCACCCAGATCTACGCGATCAACGGCGGCGGCCCCGAGAAGCTCACCCGGACCCTGCCGGTGCACGCCTTCCTGGAGGGCTCGGGCAGCCAGCACTACGGCGTCGGCGCCGCGATCGCGGTGCTCACCATCCTGATGCTGGGCGTCCTGATGGCCTACTACTTCCGCATCATGATCAAGCAGGAGGACGAGCTGTGAGGCGCTCTCTCTTCGGACGTACCTGGCCGAACGTGATCGCGGTCGTCCTCATCGTCTTCTTCATCTTCCCCGTCTACTGGATGATCGCGACCGCGTTCAAACAGAACAACGACATCATCAGCAAGACGCCGGTCTTCATCCCCTTCGACGCGACGTTCGAGCACTTCACCACCGCGGTGAACGCGCCCAACTTCTGGACGTACGTCACCAACAGCATCACCGTCACCGTCGGCGCGGTGCTGATCTCCCTGGTGATCGCGACCCTGGCGGCCTTCGCCGTCGCCCGGATGAGGTTCCGCGGCCGCAAGGCCTTCGTGCTGGTCATCATGCTGGCCCAGATGGCGCCCTGGGAGGTCATGACCATCGCGGTCTACATGATCTCCCGCGACAACGACATGCTGAACAGCCTGCTGCCGTTGACGTTCTTCTACATGATGATGGTCCTGCCCTTCACCATCTGGACGCTGCGCGGCTTCATCGCCGCGGTGCCGAAGGAGCTGGAGGAGTCGGCCATGGTGGACGGCTGCACCCGCACCCAGGCCTTCGTGAAGGTGATCTTCCCGCTGCTGGCCCCGGGGCTGATGTCGACCTCGCTGTTCGGGTTCATCACGGCGTGGAACGAGTTCCCGCTCGTCCTGATCGTCAACAAGGAGCAGGGCAAGACCCTCCCGCTCTGGCTCTCCTCCTTCAAGACCGCCTTCGGCAACGACTGGGGCGCCACCATGGCGGCCTCCACGATGTTCGCCGTCCCGGTGCTGATCCTGTTCGTCTTCCTCCAGCGCAAGGCGGTCGGCGGTCTGACCGACGGCGCCGTGAAGGGCTGAGTCACCGTGAGCATCCTGATTCCCACCGCCCCGGACAGCGACCAGCTCCACCGGGACGCCCTGACCGTCCTGCAGCCCGGCTTCGTCGGCACCGAGCCGCCCGCCTGGCTGCGCCGCCACCTGGCCGCCGGGCTCGGCTCGGTCGCGCTGTTCGACCGCAACGTGGTCGACCTCGACCAGCTCTCCGCGCTGACCGGCTCGCTGCGCGCGGAGAACCCCGACCTGCTGATCGCGATCGACGAGGAGAGCGGCGACGTCACCCGGCTGGAGGCCGGCTCCGGCTCCTCCTGGCCGGGCAACCTGGCCCTCGGCGCGATCGACGACCCGGCGCTGACCCGGGACGTCGCCCGCGAGCTGGGCCGGGCGCTGGCCGCGGCCGGCGTCAACTACAACTGGGCGCCCACCGCGGACGTCAACTCCAACCCGCGCAACCCGGTGATCGGCGTCCGCTCCTTCGGCGCCGACCCGGAGCTGTGCGCCCGGCACACCGCCGCCTGGGTGGAGGGCCTGCAGTCGGCCGGTGTGGCCGCCTGCTCCAAGCACTTCCCCGGCCACGGCGACACCGCGGTGGACTCGCACCACGGCCTGCCGGTGATCGACGTCGACCTGGACGTGCTGCGCACCCGTGACCTGATCCCGTTCCAGGCCGCCATCGCGGCCGGCACCAAGGCCGTGATGACCGCCCACATCATGGTCCCGGCGCTGGACCCGAAGCTGCCGGCCACCCTGAGCCCGACCGTGCTGCGCGACCTGCTGCGCGCCGCCCCGGCCGACGGCGGCCTGGGCTACCAGGGCCTGATCGTCAGCGACGCGATCGAGATGGGCGCCATCGCCGACACCTTCGGGATGGGCGAGGGCACCGTGCTGGCGCTGGCGGCCGGCGCGGACGCGATCTGCGTCGGCGGCGGGCTGGCCGACGAGGAGACCGTGCTGATGCTGCGCGACGCCATCGTGGCGGGCGTGCGCTCCGGGCGGCTCACCGAGGAGCGGCTGGCGGACGCGGCGGACCGGGTCCGGGCGCTGGGCAGCTGGGGCCGGATCGCGGCCCAGGGCGAGCAGGCCGAGCCGGACCTCGCGGTGGGCCTGCGGGCCGCCCGCCGGGCGCTGCGGGTGGTCCGGGCGCCGGGCCGCGAGGTGCTGCCGGTGAGCGAGCGCCCGTACGTGGCCTCGTTCTCGGACGAGCCGAACATCGCGGTCGGCGACGTGACCCCGTGGGGCGTGGCCGGCATGCTGGCCGACCGCTTCCCGGGCACCCGCACCCGTGAGGTGTCGGCGGCCGAGGCCGCGCCGGAGCTGCTGGACGCCCTGGTCGCCGAGCTGGTGGCCGGGGCCGAGGGCCGCCGGCTGGTGCTGGTGGTCCGGGACGCCCACCGGCACGCCTGGATGGCCGCCGCGCTGAGCCGCCTGGTGGCGGCCCGGCCGGACGCCGCCGTGGTGGAGATGGGGCTGCCCCAGTCCGAGCCGGTCGGCGCGCTGTACATCGCCACCCACGGCGCCGCCCGGGTCTGCGGGCTGGCGGCCGTGGAGGTGCTCACCGGGCAGCCGGGAGCGATCGGCTGAGTCCGGGCGGACTTCACCGGCGCTGTCCGGGGACGTCGGCCGACGGGCCCGTCATGCGCATGTCGCATGACGGGCCCGTTCTGTTTCCCGGGCGTTGACCCGGACTCTCACCGAATGACCGTGTTCTCTCAAGCAGGCCTTAAATCCACCTTAAGTCCTACCTACGGTGACGGCCCGGCGACTGATCGCCACTCGGTACAACGGCTCTGCAACGGCCTTGGCCACAGGGCCTGTTGGCCGTTGACACCACCCTTGGTCTAGGCCAGAGTCCATGCATCCGGTTCGAAATCGAACCTCACCGGATGTGGTATCGCGCCCTCCTCGAAGCTCTTCGCCGCCCCCTCCCGGACTCCCGCCGCGGGCGCGCCAATCACGCTGTCGGCCGGCACCACCGCTCCTGGACAACCCTCGGAGGATGGCGTGAAGAAGCGTCAGCTCATGTCGACGCTCGGGATCATGGCCCTCGCGGTCGGACTGACGGCCTGTTCCTCGGCCGGATCGCCCTCAGGCGACGGCAAGGGCGCCGCCGCCGCCTCGAAGGCCGCCACCGGCAGCGTCACCGTCTGGCTGATGGACGACGCCCAGAAGAACTGGCCGGACCTGGTCCAGCGGGTCAACGACGAGTTCGCGGCCAAGTACCCGGGCGTCAGCCTCAAGCTGGTCTACCAGGGTTGGGCCGACAAGGTCGGCAAGCTCGACAAGGCGCTCACCGACGGCAACGCCCCCGACGTGGTCGAGCTCGGCAACACCGAGACGATGAAGTACGTGCTCTCCGGCGCACTGGCCCCGGTGGACCGCACCACCTTCGACAACTCCGACAGCTGGATCAAGGCGCTCGCCAACACCTGTACGTACCAGGACAAGCTGTGGTGCGTGCCGTACTACGCCGGCGCCCGGGTCGCCGTCTACAACTCCACCACCTTCCAACAGGCCACCGGCAGCGCGGAGTTCCCCAAGACCGAGAACGACCTGGTGACCGCGCTGGACCGGATCGCCGACAAGAACAAGTCCGACAGGACCTTCTCCCCGCTCTACCTGCCCGGGCCGTACTGGTACGCCGCGATGAGCTACGTGGCCGCGTACGGCGGCAGCATCGCCAAGTTCGACAGCTCCGGCAACTGGCACGGCACCCTGCACGACGCCAAGTCCCAGCAAGGCATCGGCCACTTCGTCGACCTCGTCCGCAAGTACAACAAGGGCGACCTGACGCAGAACGAGCAGAACCAGTTCGAGTCGATGGCGCGCGGGCACGCCGCGTCCTTCTACGGCAACGGCTTCGAGGCGGCCAGCGTCATCGCGCCGGTCACCGGCGACCCGACCCTCAAGGACGCCGTCAAGGTGGCCACCATGCCCGGCCCGGACGGCAAGCCGCTGCCCACCTTCATCGGCGGCTCCGACCTCGCCGTCACCGCCAAGTCCCAGCAGGTGGCGCTGGCCAGTGACTGGATCCGGATGTTCACCAGCACCAAGTCCGAACAGGCGTTGGCCGACAAGGACATCCTGCCGAACAACCTCACCCAGCTGAACCCGCTGAAGAACAAGCCCAGCACCGCCGCCGCGGCCAACGCCGTCCCGGACGCCTGGTTCACCCCGCTCGCGCCCGGCTGGGGCGCGGTGGAGAAGCAGAAGATCATCCCCGACATGCTGACCGCGATCCTCAAGGGCAAGTCCGTGGACCAGGCCACCAAGGACGCCGACGCCGCGATCGACCAGCTGATCAACAACCCGTCCTGACGCCCGGACCGCCCGATCGCTCGGTCCGGACGGCCCGGACCGCGCCCTCCCGCCCGCCGGGAGGGGGCGGTCCGGGGGTGCCCCGCCGGGGGAGCGCTCGTAGGATGCCCAGGAAGAACCGCAGCGAGTGTGCGGACTCGCCGCCGTAGAGGTCCCCGTCGGGCATCCCGCCCGGGCGGGGTCGACCCATCTCATCGGAGGCATCCAGATGTCCGACCCGCAGACCGTTCCCGTCCCCGGCCGGATCATGGCGGCGGAGATGGCCGAGCAGCCGGCCGTCCTCCAGCGCATCCTCGACGAGGGGGCGCCGAAGATCCGCGAGATCGCGGCCGGGATCGCCGCCCGCAACCCGCGCTTCGTCCTGCTGACCGCGCGCGGCACGTCCGACAACGCGGCGCTCTACGCCAAGTACCTGATCGAGATCCTGCTCGGCAAGCCGGCCGGGCTGACCTCGATGTCCACCACCACCGCGTACGGGGCCAAGCCGGACCTCACCGACGTCCTGGTGATCACGGTCAGCCAGTCCGGCGGCTCGCCGGACCTGGTCGCCTCCACCAAGGCCGCCCGCGAGGCCGGGGCGATCACCCTCGCCGTCACCAACAACCCGGACTCCCCGCTCGCCGAGGTCTCCGAGTTCCACATCGACGTGCTGGCCGGGCCGGAGAAGGCGCTGCCGGCCACCAAGACCTACACCGCCGAGCTGCTGGCGCTCTACCTGCTGGTCGAGGGCCTGCGCGGCGGGGACGGTTCGGCCGCCAAGGAGCTGCCGGGCCTGGCCGCCGGGGTGCTGGCCCGCCAGGCCGAGGTGCGGGCGCTGGCCGAGCGCTACCGCTTCGCCCAGCGGCTGGTCATCACCTCGCGCGGCTACGGCTACCCGACCGCCCGCGAGGCGGCGCTCAAGCTGATGGAGACCACCTACATCCCGGCCAGCCCGTTCTCCGGCGCCGACCTGCTGCACGGCCCGCTGGCGATGGTGGACAACGTCTCGCCGGTGATCGCGATCGTCCCGGACGGCAAGGGCGGCGAGGCCCTCCAGCCGGTGCTGGACCGGCTGCGCGGGCGCGGCGCGGACCTCGTGGTGATCGGCCAGCAGGCCCAGGTGGACGCCGCCTCGGCGGGCTTCGCGCTGCCGCCCGGCGTGCCGGAGGAGGTCCAGCCGATCCTGGAGATCCTTCCGCTCCAGCAGCTGGCCTACGAGGTCACCATCGCCCGCGGCCAGGACCCGGACGCCCCGCGCGCCCTGGCGAAGGTCACCGAGACCCACTGAGTGGAGCGGTCCGGCCCCCGTCCACAGGCTGTGGACGGGGGCCGGACCGTTGAGCGGCGGAACATGGTCGCGGGGGAGCGGGCCGGCGGGAGTCACGGCCCCGGAAAGCACTACGGGCCACGGCGCCGACACGGGACCCTCAACCCATGCGGCACCGCAGCCCGGAGCTGTCGTCGGGCGCCGGAGTCGATCGAGAACTGTGCGGGGTCCTCGTTCGGCGGCGTCCGACCGAGGAGAAGCCGCGCGCGGTCAGGGCAGTTGCGCGGTGGGCCTCTCCTTGGTGCCCTTTCATTGTGGACTAGACCAATCTGGGTTGTCCAGGCCGCTCGGCACATTGGTCTAAACAACTCCGGACAGTCATCCACCGCCAGCGGACAGTCCGCCGAGCCCCCTGCCGGGCGGCGGCGCTACCCTCGCCATGTGCCCTCGTTGAACGAACTCGTCCGCCGCCACACCACCCTGACCGGGGCCGACGTGGAATGGCTCCACCACCTGGTCTCGGAGTGGCAGCTGCTCTCCGACCTCTCCTTCGCCGACCTGGTGCTGTGGATCCCCACCTGGGACGGCATCCGCTACGTCTCGGTGGCGCAGATGCGGCCCAACACCGGGCCCACCTCCTACCAGGACGACATGGTCGGCCACCTCGTCCCGCGCGGTCGCCGCCCGCTGCTGGACGCCGCCTTCGACGAGGGGCGGATCGTCCGCGAGGGCGACCCGGAGTGGCGCGAGGAGGTCCCGGTCCGGGTCGAGTCGATCCCGGTCCGGCGCGAGGGCAAGGTGCTCGGGGTGATCGCCCGCAACACCAACCTGCTGACCGTGCGCACCCCCAGCCGGCTGGAGCTCACCTACCTGCAGAGCGCCTCCGACCTGGCCCAGATGATCGCGGCCGGCAGCTTCCCGTTCCCCGGCGTCGAACAGGCCGACATGGACGCCGCGCCCCGGGTCGGCGACGGCCTGATCCGGCTGGACGCGGACGGCGTGGTCACCTACGCCAGCCCCAACGCCCTCTCCGCCTACCACCGGCTCGGCCTCACCACCGACCTGGTCGGCAGCCACCTCGGCCGGGCCACCGCCGAGCTCGCCCCGCCGTCCCGCTCGGCCGTCCACGAGGCGCTGGTGAAGCTGGCCAGCGGCTGGGCGCCCCGGCAGACCGAGGTGGAGGCCCAGGGGGGAGTGGTGACCCTGCGGGCGATCCCGCTCAAGCCCAAGGGGATCCTGACCGGTTCCCTGGTGCTCTGCCGGGACGTCACCGAGCTGCGCCGCCGCGACCGCGAGCTGATGACCAAGGACGCGACCATCCGGGAGATCCACCACCGGGTGAAGAACAACCTGCAGACCGTCGCCGCGCTGCTGCGGCTGCAGTCCCGCCGGATGGACTCCGAGTCCGGCCGGGCCGCGCTGGACGAGGCGGTGCGCCGGGTCGGCTCGATCGCGATCGTGCACGAGACGCTCTCCCAGGCGCTGGACGAGAAGGTCGCCTTCGACGAGATCGCGGACCGGGTGCTGGCGATGGTGATGGAGCTGTCCCAGGACGGCCGGGTGGCCACCCGTCGCACCGGGAGCTTCGGCATCCTCTCCGCCGAGGTGGCCACCCCGCTGTCGATGGTGCTCACCGAACTGCTGCAGAACGCGCTGGAACACGCCTTCGGTCCGACCGCCTCCGGGAACCTGGAGGTGAGCGCGCTGCGCGGCCGGGCCCCGGCGACCGGCATGGGCTGGTCGGACAGCTGGAACGGCGGCGCCCGGCCGGAGGAGTACCTGCTGATCACCGTGCAGGACGACGGTCGTGGCATGCCGGAGGGCTTCGACCCGAAGACGGCCGGCAACCTCGGGCTGCAGATCGTCCGGACGCTGGCCACCGGTGAGTTGGGCGGGACCTTCGACATGGTGGCCGGTCCGAACGGCGGGACCAAGGTGATCCTGGAGATCCCGGTCCGCTGAGGCGCGCGGTGCACCGAGGCGCGCGGTGCAGTCGGTGCATTCGGCGCGCGGTGGGGGCGCGTACTCGACACAAGCGCCGGGCGCGCACTCCGCGCGCCCGGCGCTGCCGTTGCGTCGCCGCCGTTCGGGCGCGGAAACAGAAACGAGGCCCTGTCGACCGGGGGGGGTGGGTCGACAGGGCCTCTCAACCCGTTCCGGCCGTCGGGGGGAGTCGGCCGGAACGGGGGCTCTGGGTGGTGCGGCACCTCGCATGTGCGTTGCACACGGTGAGCGCCTCAGCTCCACAATATTGCTCTAAGTGAACAGTATCAAGTGGCTGGACGGTCCGGTGTCGCGGGGCCTCGACCAGCAAGGCCCTTTGTGCGGAAGGCTTCACCAGGAGGTGCAGGGAAGCCTTTGATCATGTGTTGATCGGTACTGCGGTTACTGCTGGTACTACGGCGTGTGACCGGATGCTGCTGATCAGGCGGTGCGGGCGCGGTTGCGGGCGGCACGGCGCTTCATCGCGCGACGCTCGTCCTCGCTCATGCCGCCCCAGACGCCGGCGTCCTGGCCGGTCTCGAGAGCCCACTGGAGGCACTGCTCCATCACCGGACAGCGGCGGCACACGGCCTTGGCTTCCTCGATCTGCAGCAGAGCAGGACCGGTGTTCCCGATCGGGAAGAACAGCTCCGGGTCCTCTTCGCGGCAGACAGCGCGGTGGCGCCAGTCCATGGTCGTCCAACTCCTCCTGCCGCGGGGGGTGGCCCGATCGGCATAATCGAATGGCTTGTGAATGTGAACGCTTTCACGAATCCCACAACAGCAAAAGAGACCAAAGGCCCATCGGGCCCGGGTGGTCTGTGCTGGGAGGGGATTCGGCGATTCGAGGGACACCCCGCGGTCGGCGCTCCTGTGGTTCCGGAGTTGCCGTCGCTGCGATGTGTCCCGATCGCCATGTAGAGGTTCGCAAACCTCGGGCTCGGATACAACCCCCTTCGGGGAGGAATTTTTGATTCTTCGGTGTCGCCTAGCTCACAGCCAGTACTTCTATGGAGTGAAGGGGGCTTGTGCGTTCGAGAAGAAGGGCGAAGCCCGCTTCCGGTCACACAATCACACGCAGTGCCCGCCGTACGCCTGTGAAACTGACGCGACTCCGGTCTCCAAGATGGTCCCCGTCGACCTGGAACGGGACGGGTTCCTGGGAAACCAAGGTGAAGTGTCTGACGTCGTGATAGGAGACGACGTGCTTTCCGGACGGGCCGGCCGGCGGGGTGCCATCGCTCGAAGACCCGTACGACCGCAGGATCTGACGGATCGTTCGAGCAGTACCGAACGCCGTCATCCGGGTGATGCCGAAGGCGTCCAGATCGGTGTCGAAGGAGGCGAGTGGTGAGGGGTAGACCGGACGGTTGCCGAGGAACGTCCACGGCGAGGTGTTGCTGACTATGGCCAGCACCAGGCCCGGAACGGTCTCGCGGCCCGGGATTTCCAGGGCCACGGGGCCCGAGCGGCGCTGGTCACGCTGGGTGAAGTAGTGCCGGAGCGCCTGTCCCACGTACAGCGCGTGGGTGGACTTGCGCCCGGCCCGGCGCTGCTCCTCGACCCGGCCGACCACCCCCGCGTCGAAGCCGAGGCCGGCGGTGAAGGTGAACCAGCGGTCCGGCAGTCCCTCGGTCATCGCCTTGCCCAGCCCGATCGGCCGCTCGTGCCCGTGCTCCAGCGCGTCCAGCAGGGCGCCGGTGGCCTCCACCGGGTCGTTGGGCAGGCCGAGCGCGCGGGCGAACACATTGGTCGAACCGCCCGGCACCACGGCCAGTCGCGGGACCTTCTCGCCCGGGCCGTGCGTCAGCAGCCCGTTCACCACTTCGTTGACGGTGCCGTCCCCGCCCAGCGCCACCACCAGGTCGACCGTGCCGTCCTGCGCGGCCTCCCGGGCCAGATCGCGTGCGTGGCCCCGGTACTGGGTCTCGGCGACCTCCAGCTTGAGGTCGCTGCGCAGCGCGTGGATCAGTACGTCCCTGGTCCGGCCACTGGTGGTGGTGGCCTTGTGGTTCACGACCAGGAGAGCGCGCATGGGGAAAGCCTACGGGGCCGTACGGGCCGACCGGCGGCTACCCTGCTGGAGTGACCGCAGAAACCTCCGCCCCCGCACCCGCCCGTCCGGTCCCGCTCACCCTGGGCGCCGCCATCACCGCGCTGGAGGGCGCCGCGCTGGCCGTCGTCGGAGTCTCGGACATGGTGTCCGCGCTCTCCGGGCAGGCCAAGCAGCTGGCCCTGAACGAGTTCGGCGGCCTGGTGATCGTGCTGCTCGGAGTGCTGCCGATACTGGCCGCCCGCGCGCTGCTCAAGGGGCGCCGCTGGGGCCGCAGTCCCGCCGTGCTGACCAACTCGATCTGCCTGCCGGTCGCTTACTACATGATCGAGAGCGGCGGCGCGATGATCGCGGTCGGCGCGCTGGTCGGACTGCTCGGCCTGGTGGGCATCGGCGCGCTGCTGAACCCGAAGTGCACGGCGGCGCTGTACAGCGACCAGCAGGACTGAGCACCGGCAGGACCGGGCACCGGCAGGACCGAGCGCACCCCCGAACGACCGGACGGCCGCCACAGCACGAGCTGTGGCGGCCGTCCGGTCGTTTCCGCGTTCCTACTCCTCCACGAGGAGCTTCTCCCGCAGCTGGGCCAGCGTCCGGGCGAGCAGCCGGGAGACGTGCATCTGGGAGATCCCCACCTCGGCGGCGATCTGCGACTGGGTCATGTTCCGGAAGAACCGCAGCACCAGGATCTTCTGCTCCCGGGGCGGCAGTTGGGCCAGCAGCGGCTTGAGCGACTCGCGGTACTCGACGCCCTCCAGCGCCTCGTCGGTCGCGCCCAGGGTGTCCGCCACGGCCGGCGACTCGTCGTCGCTGTCCGGGACGTCCAGGGACAGCGTGGAGTAGGCGTTGGCGGACTCCAGGCCCTCCAGCACGTCCTCCTCGGAGATCCCCAGGTGCTCGGCCAGCTCGTGCACCGTGGGGGAGCGGCCGTGCCGCTGGGAGAGCTCGCTGGTGGCCGTGGTGAGCGACAGCCGCAGCTCCTGCAGCCGGCGCGGGACGCGCACCGCCCAGCCCTTGTCGCGGAAGTGCCGCTTGATCTCACCGACGATGGTCGGCGTCGCGTAGGTGGAGAACTCGACCCCGCGCTCGTGGTCGAAGCGGTCCACCGACTTGATCAGCCCGATGGTGGCGACCTGGGTCAGGTCGTCCAGCGGCTCGCCGCGGTTGCGGAACCGCCGGGCCAGGTGCTCGACCAGCGGGATGTGCATCCGCACCAGCTGGTTGCGCAGCTCGACCCGCTCCGGGGAGCCCTCGGGCAGCACGGACAGCCGGACGAACAGCGCGCGGGCGGCCTCCCGGTCGGGCGCGCCGGTGCGGTGCGAGACCTGGGCGGGCACGGCGCCGTGCAGCTCCGCGGCCTCCTGCGCCGGCTCCTGCGGCGGAGGGGAAGCGGGCGTCGGCTCGGACGTCGGCTCGGTCGGGTGGCTCATCCGGTGGGCGTCCTTCGGGTGCGCTTCGTCGTTGGCGGCGAGGCCGGAAACGCTCGCCTGGGTCGGTACGGCAGGTCCCGCCGTCGCGAGGCCGGTACGGTCCAGATCACTCACGGCCATTCCCCCGTTCCGTTCCGGGAGCACCGGGGCCGAGGCCCCGGCATCGTCTCGTTGGTCGTACCGCCCCGGGGGCGGTACCGGGAGCCGCCCGTCGGCCCCGGGAGGGGGACGGCGGACGGCCCTTGCAGGGTGCTGCTCGGTGCCCGGTCAGTGGGCGGCGGACCCGCCGCGCTTCTTGTGCAGGCTGATCGACACGGTCTTGTCCTCGGCGACCGAGGAGTCCACCTCACCGGCCAGTGCGGAGAGCACCGTCCAGGCGAAGGTGTCCCGTTCGGGAGCCTTGCCGTCCGTGGTCGGAGCGGCGACGGTGACCTTCAACGAGTCGCCGACCAGCCGGAACTCGCAGGACAACACGGAGCCGGGCACCGCCTGCTGGAGCAGGATGGCGCAGGCCTCGTCGACCGCGATCCGCAGGTCCTCGATCTCGTCGAGGGTGAAGTCCAACCGGGCGGCGAGCCCGGCCGTCGCTGTTCGCAGCACGGAGAGGTAGGCCCCCGCCGCGGGCAGCCGGACCTCCACGAAGTCCTGAACTCCGAGATCGCTGTCGATCTGGGACACCCTTGCCTCCTGGGTGACGCGCTGTGCTTGCTTGGTACCCCCGAGGGGGCTTCCTTCCGCACCCGGTGCGGGAGTTACTCATGGTAAGGCATTGCGACGCAGGGTGGCAGGGGCTTTGCCCCTACTCCGTGCGTCCGTTCCGCGTCCGTTCAACGGCTCCCGGCGGCCGCGAGTGCCTCGTCGGTGAGACGGTAGACCGTCCAGCCGTTCATCGGCACCGCGCCGAGCGACTTGTAGAAGTCGATCGAGGGCTGGTTCCAGTCGAGCACCGACCACTCCACCCGCGCGTAGCCGCGCTCGACGGCGATCCGGGCCAGCTCCAGCAGCAGGGCCTTGCCGTGGCCGCCGCCGCGGGCCGCCGGGCGGACGTACAGGTCCTCCAGGTAGATCCCGTGGGTCCCGCGCCAGGTCGAGAAGTTGCGGAACCAGAGCGCGAAGCCGACCGGCTCGCCGGTGGTGTCGTCCTCGGCGATCAGGCCGAACACCGCCGGTTCGGCGCCGAACAGCGCCTCGCGCAGCTGCTCCTCGGTGGCCACGGCCTCCTGCGGGGCCTTCTCGTACTCCGCCAGTTCGCGGATCATGGCCAGGACCAGGGGGACGTCGGTGACGACGGCGGTGCGGATCATGCCGCGAGCCTACTGCTCGGGCCCCGCCTCGTCCCAGGCCTGGAGCGTGGTCTGGTCGACGATCCGGCCGTCCCGCAGGCCGGCCACCGAGGCGGCGAGCACCCGCACGCCGTCGGGGTAGCGGCAGGACTCCAGGAAGGCGACCCGGTCGTCCTGGACCACCACCTGCTCCAGCTTGTGGGTCATCTCGCGGCCGTAGACGTCGTCCAGCATGGCCCCGATCTCGTCCCGCCCGTGCATCACCAGGGGGTGGCTGGGCTGGGTCCTGCGGTCGACCACGCGCAGTTCGGCGTCCTCGGCGTACAGCGCCAGCAGTGTCTCGGCCTCGCAGCGTTCGATGCCCTCGCGCAGCGCGCGGGTGTCGAAGGCGGCGGCGGCCGCGGTTGCGGTCATGGCGGCACTCCTCCGGTCGGGTTCCGTCGGCTCGCACTTCGAGCGTACGCCCGGCGGGTGCGGGCCCGGCCCGACCGGAGGAGGGCGGTCAGCGGGCCGGGACGGTGCGCAGGTAGTCGGCCAGCGCGCTGATCGCGGCCGGGTTGCGCGGGCTCTCCACCAGGTCGACGTAGTCCATCACGAAGATCCGGTCGTTCTTCACCGCGGAGACGTTCGCCAGCGGCGGGAAGGACAGCAGGAACTTCCGCTTCTCCTCGGCGCCCGGGGTGGCGTAGTTGTTGATCACGATCACCTCCGGGTCGCGCTGCACCACGCTCTCCCAGCCGGCGGTGACCCAGGTGTCCGCGAGGTCGCCCATGATGTTGTCGCCGCCCGCCTTGGCGATGATCTCGTCGGCGGCGGCGAACTTCCCGGCGGTGTACGGCTTGTCCTGCCCGCTGTCGTACAGGAAGACGGACGGGCGGTGCCCGGGGGCCGGGACGGCGGCGATCCTCGCCTTGGAGTCGGCGATCAGCTTGTCGGCGCGGTCCTTGACGTCGAAGATCTCGCCGAGGTTGGCCAGGTCGGTGTAGAGCGCCTCCAGCGGGTCCATCACCCCGCGCTCGCTGCCCTTGCCGCTGCGGCAGGACTCGCTGAGCACGTAGGAGTCGACGCCGAGCGCCTTGAACGCCTGCGGGGTGACCCCGCTGCCCTCGTCGAAGCCGTAGTGCCAGCCGGCGAACACCAGGTCGGCCTTGGCGTCCAGGGCGATCTCCTTGGTGAGCACCTTCTTGGAGAGCCACTTGGTCTGCTGGTAGCCGTCCTTCCAGGCCACCTTGTCGACCTGGCCCTTGTCGTCGGGCATCACGTAGCCGGCCATCCGGTCGGCCAGGCCGAGGGAGAGCATCAGCTCGGTGATGTTGACGTCGTTGGTCACCACCCGGGCGGGCTTCTGCGCGAAGGTGAGCTTCTCGCCGCAGTTCTCCACGGTCACCGGGTAGTGGGCGGAGGTGCTGCCGGCCTGGCTCGGGGCGATCTCGGCACCGCAGGCGGTCAGGCCGAGGGCGAGCAGGGCGGCGGTGGCAACGGCCTTGGTACGCACGCTACTTCTTTCGGGTCGGAGCGGGGCTTCGGGAGGACGGACGGGATTCAGGGGAGGGCGGACGGGATTCAGGGCAGGCGGTCGAACAGCAGCTGGACGGCGCCGGTCTCCGGATGCCGGACCGGAGTGGCCCGGACCCCGAACACCTCGGCCAGCAGGGCGGGTCGCAGCACCTCCGCGGGCGTGCCGGAGGCGACGATCCGCCCGGCCGCCAGCACGTACAGCCGGTCGCAGTGGCCCGCGGCCAGGTTGAGGTCGTGCAGCGCGGTGAGCACCGTCGGCCCGGCCTCGCGGGCGATCGCCAGCACCTCCAACTGGTGGGCGATGTCCAGGTGGTTGGTGGGTTCGTCCAGCACCAGCAGGCGCGGCTCCTGGACGAGCGCGCGGGCGATCAGCACCCGCTGCTTCTCGCCCCCGGAGAGGTTCAGGAAGCCGCGCTCGGCGAGGTGTTCGGCCCGGACCCGGCGCAGCGCGGCCGTGCAGCGCTCCCGGTCCGCCCCGGTCGGGCCGCCCAGGCCGCGCCGGTGCGGCAGCCGGCCCATGGCGACCACCTCGGCCACCGTGAAGTCGAACTCGGCGGAGTGCTCCTGGGTCAGCGCGGCCACCCGGCGGGCCGCCTCGCGGGCGGTGAGCGCGTGCAGGTCGTCGCCGTCCAGCCGGACCGCGCCGCCGGCCGGTCGCAGCACCCGGTAGACGCAGCGCAGCAGGGTGGACTTGCCGCTGCCGTTCGGGCCGATCAGCCCGACCACCTGGCCGGCCGCGGCCGCCAGGCTCACCTCGTGCACCAGCCGGGTGCCGGCCAGTTCCACCGAGACGCCGTCGACGGCCAGCTCCTGGGCCTGCGTCACCCCGGTCACCGGGCGCCCCCGAAGGCCTGGCCGCGGCGGCGCATCATCAGCAGGAAGGCGGGCACCCCGAGCACCGCGGTGAACACCCCGACCGGCAGTTCGGCGGGCGCCAGCAGGGTGCGCGAGGCGATGTCCACCCAGACCAGCAGCAGCGCCCCGGCGAGCGGTGCGACGGCCAGTACCCGGCGGTGCCCGGCGCCGACCAGCATCCGGGCCAGGTGCGGCATCAGCAGCCCGACGAAGCCGATCGCCCCGCTGACCGCGACCACGGTGCCGGTGACGGCGGCGGTCACCACGAACAGCTCCCGGCGCAGCCGCTCCGGGTCCACGCCGAGCGAGGCGGAGGTCTCGTCGCCCATCGCCAGCGCGTCCAACCGCCCGGCGGCGCAGGCCAGGTACGCGATGCCGGCGAGCACGGCGCAGGCGGCGATCGGCACCTTGCCCCAGGTGGCGCCGCCGAGGCTGCCGAGCAGCCACATCATGGCGTCCCGGGCGGCCTCGGCGTTGTCCGAGGAGAACACCATCAGGGTGGTCAGGGCGGAGAAGCCGTAGGAGAGCGCGGTGCCGGTGAGCACCAGCCGCAGCGGGGTGAGCCCGTAGGCGGTGCGGGCGGCGAGGTAGACCAGCACCATGGCGAGCAGCGCGGAGCCGAACGCGGAGACGGAGACCGCCCACACCCCGAGCGAGGCGAAGGCGCCGAGCAGCAGGACGGCGTTGGCGCCGACGGCGGCGCCGGAGGAGATGCCGAGCACGAAGGGGTCGGCGAGGGCGTTGCGCACCAGCGCCTGGACGGCGACCCCGGTGGCGGCCAGTCCGCCGCCGACCACGGCGGCCAGCACGGTGCGCGGCAGCCGGAGCTCCCAGACGATCGCGTACGCCGCGGCGTCGCTCGCTTCCAGTCGGCCGCCGGTCAGCCCGGCGCCCAACAGTCGCAGCACGCGCGGGAGTTCGATCCCGGAGGCGCCGAAGGCGACCCCGCAGACCAGCGAGACCAGCAGGGCGGCGGCGAGTCCGACGGCGAGCGGGACGGTCGGTATTCGGCGAACGGGGTCACTCACGTGCGGGGCGCGCCTTGCCTCGGGCCGCGGGTGTGCCGGGGCGGGCGCCGGTCGGGGGCGGGCCCGGGCGCCGTCCCCTCGCAGTCCACGGCGAGTTGTCGGGAGGTCAGCGGCCGAGGGCGATCGGGCTGGCGCGGTCGGTCGGACCGCGCTCACCGTTGCGGGACAGCGCCGGATTCGCACCGGACTTCCCCCTCGGACGCCCTGGCAGCATAACAGCCGCTCAGGGCAGGCAACCCTTACCGGGGGCGGGTCGCACGTGGACGCACGACCGCCCCCGTCCGAACGGTGCGGACGGGGGCGGTCGGGTGGCGACGCGTCAGGCTCAGGCCTGCTTGGTCTCCCAGAAGATCTTGTCGACCTCGGCGATCAGGTCCAGCAGGGCCTGGCCGGTGGCCGGGTCGGTGGACGCCTTGGCGGCCGAGGCGGCCTTCAGGGTGTCGTTGATCAGCTGGTGCAGCTGCGGGTACTTCTCGAAGTGCGGGGCCTTGAAGTAGTCGCTCCACAGCACCGAGATGTGGTGCTTGACGGCCTCGGCGCGCTGCTCCTTGATGATGATGGCGCGGGCGCGGAAGTGCGGGTCCTCGTTGGCCTGGTACTTCTCCTGGGTGGCCTTGACCGACTCGGCCTCAAGCTTGGCCTGCGCCGGGTCGTAGACACCGCACGGCAGGTCACAGTGGGCGTGGGCGGTGGCGCGAGGTGCAAACAGACGAGAGAACATGGGAGTCCTTCCTTAGATCGTCTTCCCGCGCCCGAGACTACCCTTCCGGCCTCGCGGTTTCGCGGTCGGAGGGTGGGCCTAGGGCGAAAGACGGACCCGGAACCGGGGTAATCCGGGCATCGAACGGATGACGGTCCGTACGGCAGACTGGGGGCGGTCGGTCCGGTCAGGTCGGTTCCGGTCCCGGAGGAGGAGTCGTGGCGCGGAGCGCGCGGAGCACGGAGCCGCAGGGCGGTGCGCGGGTCGGCCCGGTGCCGTTCGGGCTGGTCGACGTGGCGGGCCCGTCGATGGTGCCGACCCTGCGCGAGGGCGACCAACTGCTGGTCCGCTACGGCGCGCCGATCCGGCCCGGCGCGGTGGTGCTGTTCCGGCACCCCTTCCAGCAGGACCTGCTGGTGGTGAAGCGGGCCGCCGAGCGCCGCCCGAAGGGCTGGTGGCTGCTGTCCGACAACCGGCCGGTGGACAGCGACAGCCGCAGCTACGGCCCGGTCCCGGACGACCTGGTGCTCGGCCGGGTGCTGCTGCGGCTGCGCCCGAGCCCGGCCTGGCTGGCGCCGGGGCGCGGGCTGGAACGGCTGCTGCTCGGCTCCCGGCTGGCCCGGGTGCCGGGGCTGGCCCGCCGGCTCGGGGTGTTCGTCGAGGAGGTCTAGGGCCCTAGCCGCCCGCGTGCAGCGCCGCCTCGGCCTCCTGCCGCTTGCGGGCCCGGTACGCGGCGACGTTGGCGCGGGTCGCGCAGCGGTCGGAGCAGTAGCGGCGGGAGCGGTTGGTCGAGGTGTCCAGGTAGGCGTTGCGGCAGGGCGCGGCCTGGCAGATGCCGAGCCGGTCGGCGCCCAGTTCGGTGAGGTGGACCGCCAGTCCCATGCAGGCGACGGCGCTGAAGTGGGCGGTCGCGGTGGGGGAGTTGTCGGCCAGGTGCAGGTGCCAGCGCGGCCGTCCGGCGTCGTCCAGGTAGTCGTGCCCGGAGACCAGCGGGCTGACCGGGTACTCGATCAGCAGGCTGTTCAGCAGGTCGACGGCCCGGATCTCGTCCCCCTCGGCGGCGGCCTCGAACACCCCGCGCAGCCTGGTCCGCACCGCCCGCAGCCGGGGCACGTCGGACTCCTCGGAGAGCGCGGCGGCCCGCGCGGAGTCGGAGAACAGGCCGCGCACCGAGTCCACCGAGGTCAGGGTGTCGGTGCCGCGCTCGGGTTCCTCGGTGTTCACCAGCCGAACGGCGAGGTCGGCGTACGAGGCGAGCTCCACGGCGGTCCTTCCAGGGGTTTCGGTAACGGGCTGACTGCTTCCAGCCTATTACCCGGCGGGGGAAAACGGCGGCGCCCGGCAGGAAACCGCCTGCCGGGCGCCGGTCGTACGGGCGCGGAGGTCCTCCGCGGGCCTCAGAGGACCTTGGAGAGGAAGGCCCTGGTGCGCTCGTGCTGCGGGTCGGTGAGCACCTCGCGGGGATTGCCGGACTCGACCACCACGCCGCCGTCCATGAACACCAGCGCGTCGCCGACCTCGCGGGCGAAGCCCATCTCGTGGGTGACGACGATCATCGTCATCCCGTCCTCGGCCAGGCCGCGCATGACGTCCAGGACGTCGCCGACCAGCTCCGGGTCGAGCGCCGAGGTGGGCTCGTCGAAGAGCATCAGCTTGGGCTGCATGGCCAGCGCGCGGGCGATCGCGACGCGCTGCTGCTGGCCGCCGGAGAGCTGGGAGGGGTAGTTCCTCGCCTTGTCGGTGAGGCCGACCCGCTCCAGCAGGGCCATGCCGCGCTCCCGGGCCTCGGCCTTGCTCTCGCCCTTGACCTGGACCGGCGCCTCCATGATGTTCTCTATGGCGGTCATGTGCGGGAACAGGTTGAAGTGCTGGAACACCATGCCGATGTCCCGGCGCTTCTGGGCGACCTCGCGGTCCTTCAGCTCGTGCAGCCGGTCGCCCTTCATCCGGTAGCCGACGAGTTCGCCGTCCACCGAGAGCAGGCCGCCGTTGATCTTCTCCAGGTGGTTGATGCACCGCAGGAAGGTCGACTTGCCGGATCCGGAGGGGCCGACCAGGACGAACACCTCGCCCTTGCGGACCTCCAGGTCGATGCCCTTGAGCACTTCCACCAGGCCGTAGGACTTGCGCACGCCCCGGGCTTCGACCATGGCGACGGCCTTGCGGTCCTGCGGCTTCGTCAGATCGGTCATACGTGGCCACCTCCTTCGAGGCCCGGCACCACGTCGTCCTTGGTCGGCGGGACGGGCCGGCCGGCGAACAGGCGGCGCAGCCGCTGCAGCGGCGTGGGCGGGAGCACCCGGTTGGCGCCGCGGGCGTAGTGGCGCTCGATGTAGTACTGGACCACGGTGAGGATCGAGGTCATCAGCAGGTACCAGATGCTGACGACGATCAGCAGCGGGATGGTCTGGAACGTGCGCGAGTAGATGTTCTGGCCGGCCCGGAGCAGTTCCTCCAGGGCGATCGACGAGACCAGCGAGGTGGTCTTCAGCATCGAGATGGTCTCGTTGCCGGTCGGCGGGATGATCACGCGCATCGCCTGCGGCAGGATGACCCGGCGCATGGTGTTGAACTGGCTCATGCCCAGGGCGTGGGCGGCCTCGGTCTGGCCGAGCGGCACGGACTGGATGCCGCCGCGGACGATCTCCGCCATATAGGCGGCCTCGTTGAGGCCGAGGCCCAGCAGGGCGGCCACGAACAGCGGGATCGCCTCGTTGGTCGGCTTGGACCAGAAGGCCGGGCCGAACGGGATGCCGATCGAGATGTTGGCCCACAGGGTGCCCAGGAAGTTCCAGAACAGCAGCTGGACCAGGACCGGGGTGCCGCGGAAGACCCAGATGTAGAACCAGGCGGTGCTGGAGAGCACCGGGTTCGGCGACAGGCGCATGATCGCGAGGATCACGCCGCCCGAGACGCCGATCAGCATGGAGAGGAAGGTCAGTTCGAGGGTGACGCCGAGGCCGTGCAGGATCGAGGAGTCGAAGAGGTACGTGCCGACGACGTCCCACTGGAACTGGGGATTCGTGGTGAGGGCGTGGATCAGCATGGCCGCGAGGAGCGCGACGACTGCTGCCCCGACCCAGCGTCCGGGGTGGCGGACCGGGACGGCCTTGAGGGTTTCGGGCCGTCCCGGGGGCACCGGCCCCTGGTCGGAAGAGTTCACTGTGTGGCCTCAGGGGGTGTGGTCAGAGCGGTGGGGTCAGCTGGTGGCGCCGTTGACGACGGACTTGTCGATCGCGCCCGCCTGCACGCCCCACTTCTCCAGGATGCTCTTGTAGGTGCCGTCCGCCATCAGGGACTGGACGGCGCCCTGGACGGCCTTGGTGAGCGGCGAGTTCTTCTGCAGCACGACGCCGTACGGGGCGGTGTCGGTCACGGCGCCGAGCTTCTCCAGCTGCCCGTTGGTCTGCTTGAGCGCGTAGTCGACGACCGGGGAGTCGGCCAGCATGACCTGGTCGCGGCCGGAGACCAGCGCCTGGGTGACGTCGGTCTGCAGGTCGAACTTGTCACCGTCGTTGGGGATGGTCGGCTTGCCGGCCTTGGTGCAGGCGGCGTTGATGGTGTCCTTGATCGCGGCGGCCTGGGTGGTGCCGGTCTGGACGGCGACCTTCTTGCCGCAGAGGTCGTTGGGGTCGATCTTCTCCGGGTTGCCCTTCTTCACCGCGATACCGGTACCGGCGCTGAAGTAGGTGACCATGTCGACCGAGGCCTCGCGCTCCTTCGTGTCGGTGAAGGAGCTCATGCTCATCGCGTACTTGTTGCCCGTGATGCCCGGGATGATCGCGTCGAACGTGGCGTTCTGGACATCGGCGGTCAGGCCCAGCTTCTTGGCGATGGCGTTGGCCAGGTCCACGTCCATGCCGACGATGGCGCCCTTGTCGTCCTTGAACTCGTTGGGGGCGTACGAGGCGTCAGTGGCGACCACGAGCTTGCCGGCGGACTTGATGTCGGCCGGGACGAGGGCGGCGAGCGACGCGTCGGAGATCACCGCGGGGACGGACACACTGGCGTTGGCACCGCTGGAGGACCCGGACTTGCTGCTGCCGCAACCCGTCAGTACGAGGGAGACGGAGACGGCAGCCACGCCGGCCGCGAAGAGGCGGGTGCGCTGGGTACGGACGCTCATGAGGGGGATCTCCTCCTGGGGAGAGAAATCGGGCGGAGGCGCCGCGGGAGCGGCGCACCGGGGCAGCTGGCCGTACGGAGCCGTACGGATGGGTATGTCGCTGTACGTCGTCGTACGTGCGTTGCCGGGTGGTGCAGTTGCCTGGGCGGATGGGGGCTGCCCAGGGTGGTGCGGGTACTGCTTCCGCCACCCTCCGCCGAGGTGGACGTCGACCTGGAACCGCCTCGACCGGTGGCCGGCTCGATCCGAGATGGGGGGAATCCTGCCATCTGATGACAGTCAGATGGCCCTCATCCAGATCAAAATCGGATAACGAGGGCTCAAGCTGTCCGCTATTCGGACGGATCGCGTGCCCCTGTCACCCTGCGTATAAGTATGCAGATCTGTTTGTGCTCCGCCGGAAGCCCCGCCGGGACGGGCGGGGCCCCCGGCGGAGCCCCGAAGGGCCCCGGCGGGCTCAGATGCCGCCGTTGACCACCGCGTTCTGCGCCGCGCCGGCGCTCACGCTCCACTTGGCGAGGACCTTGTCGTACTCGCCGCTGCGGATCAGCTGGTCCACCGCCTTGGACAGGGTGTCGCGCAGCTCGGTGTCCTCCTTGCGCACCGCGATCCCGTACGGGGTGGAGGTGGACTGGGCGCCGGTCACCTCGAAGCGGGCGCCGCCGTCGGTGTTCTTCGCCGCGTAGGCGGCCACCGGGAAGTCGTTCAGGCCGGCCGCCGCGGTGCCGGCGGAGATCTCGGCCAGCGCCTTGGCGTCGGTGTCGAGGCGGTGCACGGTCAGCTGGCGGCCGGTGCGGGCGCAGACCGCCACCTGCCGGGTGGCGATGTCGTCCTGGGTGGTGCCCTGCTGGAAGGCGATCGTCCGGCCGCACAGGTCGTCCAGGGTCCGGATCCCCTTGGGGTTGCCCTTCGGGACGACGATCGAGGTCCCGGCGATGAAGTAGTCGACGAAGTCGACGCCCGGGTTGACCTGCTTGCCGTTCTCGTCCAGGCCCTCGCGGCGCTGGCGGACGTCGCTGAGCGCGGACATCGCCACGTCGAACTGCTTGCCCTGGAGGTTCGGTATCAGCTTGTCGAACGGGGTGTCCACGAACTCGACCCGCACGTCGAGGATCTTCCCGAGGGCGGCGGCGAGGTCCGGGTCGAGGCCGGTCGGCTTGCCGTCCGGGCCGCGGAACTCCACCGGCGCGTAGTTCACGTCCATGCCGATCCGCAGCACCCCGGCCGAGCGCTGGGCCTTCGGCAGCTTGTCGCGGACGTCCTTGACCGGGTCGCTCGCGGCGGCCTGCCCGCCACCGCCGCATCCGGTGAGCAGCAGGGCTCCGGCCGCCGCCAGGGCGGCGGCGGCGAAGGCCGGGCGACGGGCAGGGGGGAGGTGAGGCATGAGGGTGCTCCTGGGGGCGGACCGCGGTCACGGCGGTGGTCGCACGCGTGTACGCGGAATGGCGGACAGACGATCCTGCCATCCCGCCCTGCCGGGCCCGGCGGCGGGTGTGTCAGAATTCGGTACCGGGTGACCCCCGAATGCTCGAACCAGGCCGACGAGCCCCGACAGGCTCGGGGTGCTCGGGAACGGAAGTCATCACGTGGCTCCGTATCCGGAGCGCCGAATCCCCTACGGGCCTGCGTTCACCCCCGCGGGTAAGCGTGCCGCCACGCCGTTGCCGCCGCCGGAGTCCGGTGCTTCCGACACTCGGGCCCCAGCAGACGCGACAGCACGGCGATGAACGGTGCGTGACGAGGACGAAAAGGCATAGGTGCGATGCCTTGGTCCGACCTACGCTCGGCCCGGTAGCACAACGCGGACAACAGACCAGACCCCATAAAAACCCTCATCCGAGGGCGCCATCCGACGGTAGCGCCCCCGCCCCGACCCCGGGTCCGCCCTCGGCGTACCCGGTTTCCGGTTTCCGGCCGGGGCGCCCGTCCGTCGGCCGCGCACCTCGCCAGATCAATGACGAAGAGGTCATCGTGGCAGCGGAGATCATCAGCAGCACCCAGGACACCGTCGATCCCGTCGACGCCGTTTTCGCGCTCCACCGCGGCGGCAAGATGGAGATCCGGGCGACCGTGCCGGTGCGGGACGCGGACGACCTGTCCCTCGCCTACACCCCCGGTGTGGCGCGGGTGTGCACGGCCATCGCCGAGCAGCCGGAGCTGGTCAACGACTACACCTGGAAGTCCAACACCGTCGCGGTGGTCACCGACGGCACCGCGGTGCTGGGCCTCGGTGACATCGGCCCGGAGGCCTCGCTCCCGGTGATGGAGGGCAAGGCCATCCTGTTCAAGCAGTTCGGCGGCGTGGACGCGGTGCCGATCGCGCTGGCCTGCACCGAGGTGGACGAGATCGTCGAGACGGTGGTCCGGCTGGCCCCGTCCTTCGGCGGCGTCAACCTGGAGGACATCTCCGCCCCGCGCTGTTTCGAGATCGAGCGTCGGCTCCAGGAGGCCCTGGACATCCCGGTCTTCCACGACGACCAGCACGGCACCGCGATCGTCACCACCGCGGCCCTGTGGAACGCGGCCGAGGTGACCGGCCGGGAGATCGGCTCGCTGCGGGCCGTCATCTCCGGCGCCGGCGCGGCCGGCATCGCGATCGCCAAGATGCTGCTGGCCGCGGGCATCGGCGACGTGGCCGTGTGCGACCGCAAGGGCGTGGTCCACCAGGGCCGCGAGGACCTGACGGACGTCAAGGCCGAGATCGCCGAACTGACCAACCGCACCGGCCTGAAGGGCACCCTGGCCGACGCGCTGGCCGGCGCCGACGTGTTCATCGGCGTCTCCGGCGGCACCGTGCCGGAAGAGGTCGTGGCGACCATGGCGGAGGGCGCGTTCATCTTCGCGATGGCCAACCCCAACCCGGAGATCCACCCCGAGGTGGCGCACAAGTACGCGGCGGTCGTCGCCACCGGGCGCAGCGACTTCCCGAACCAGATCAACAACGTGCTGGCCTTCCCGGGCATCTTCGCGGGCGCCCTCCAGGTGCGGGCCTCCCGGATCACCGAGGGCATGAAGCTGGCTGCCGCCAAGGCGCTGGCCGGCGTGGTGGCCGACGAGCTGACCCCGCAGAAGGTCATCCCCTCGCCGTTCGACGAGCGGGTCGCCCCGGCGGTCACCAAGGCGGTTGCCGAGGCCGCCCGGGCCGAGGGCGTGGCCCGGATCTGACGATCCGACGTTCGACACCCCCCCGCGAGCCGAAGGGCGCGCCGCTGCCGAAAGCGAGGAGCGACAAGCGAGGCACGAGCGCCGGAGCGACGACCGTCGGCAGCGGGTTCGAGCGCCCGGAGGCGAGCGGGGGAGTAATGGGGGCCGGGACACGCGTCACACTCACGCGTGGTTCCCGGCCCTGGCCGTCCCGGCTAGTGTCCGGGGCATGTTTGCTGCCTATGCCGCCCGTATCGACGCCGACGACCCGCTGAGCGGGCTGGAGTTGGGCGAACTCCCCGAGCCGCAGGCCCGTCCCGGCTGGAGCGTGGTCACGGTCCGGGCCGCCAGCCTCAACCACCACGACCTGTGGTCGCTGCGCGGGGTCGGGCTGCCCGCCGAGCGGCTGCCGATGATCCTCGGGTGCGACGCCGCGGGCGTCGACGAGGACGGCAACGAGGTGGTGGTCCACTCGGTGATCGGCGGGACGGGGCACGGGGTGGGCCCGACCGAGCGCCCGTCCATCCTGACCGAGCGCTACCAGGGCACCTTCGCCCAGCGGGTGGCCGTCCCCACCTGGAACCTGCTGCCGAAGCCGGCCGAGCTGAGCTTCGAGGAGGCCGCCTGCCTGCCCACCGCCTGGCTGACGGCCTACCGGATGCTGTTCACCAACGCCGGGGTCAAGCCCGGTGACACCGTGCTGGTGCAGGGGGCGGGCGGCGGGGTGGCGACCGCCCTGGTCGTCCTCGGCAAGGCGGCCGGCCTGCGGGTCTGGGTCACCGGCCGGGACGAGGCCAAGCGCCGCCGGGCGGTCGAGCTCGGTGCGGACGCGGCCTTCGAGAGCGGTGCCCGGCTGCCCGCCCGGGTGGACGCGGTGATGGAGACGGTCGGCGCCGCGACCTGGTCGCACTCGGTGAAGTCCCTGCGCCCGGGCGGCACCGTCGTCATCTCCGGGGCCACCTCCGGCCCCAACCCGAGCGCCACCGAGCTGAACCGGATCTTCTTCCAGGAGCTCAAGGTGGTCGGCTCGACCATGGGCACCAAGGAGGAGCTGGCCGGGCTGCTGGCGCTGTGCGCCAACACGGGGATCCGTCCGGTGATCGACTCGGTGCTGCCGCTGGCCGAGGCCCGGAAGGGTTTCGCCCGGCTCGCCGGGGGCGAGGTCTTCGGCAAGATCGTGCTCAACCCCTGACGGGCTCGACCCCTCGCGCGCTCGACCCATCGCGTGCTCAGCCCCCGCCGGGCTCAGCCCCCGCCGGGCTCAACTCCCGTCGTGCGACGGCCCGGTGTCCCCTGCGGAGGAGGCACCGGGCCGGAGCCGTCGGTCCGTCGACGTGTCGACGCGTCGGTGTGTCAGCCGAGCAGCCGCTTCAGCCGCTCGCCGGCCGTGCCCAGCACCGAGCGGGCCTCGGCCAGCTTCTCGGGACCGACCCCGCCGTCCCGGGCCGCGTCGCGGACCTGGTCGCGGAAGCGGTCGAGCAGCCGCTCCAGTTCGCGGGCCGGGTCCCCGGCCGGGTCGGTGCGCGCCCACGGCGGCAGGTCGGCGGGGGCGGACCGGTCAGCCTGGTCGGAGGCGTCCTTGTCCAGGTCGATCCGGGTCACCGTGACCTGCTCGGACGACTCGGCGGACCCCTCCGTCGGGTGGCCCCAGCGGGCCGCGTCGGCCAGCCCGGCCAGGCCCTTGGTCAGCTCGGACAGGCCCTCGGCCAGCCCGGTCGGCCAGTCGCCCTTCGCGGCGTGCTCGCGCACCTGCTGCTCGACCCGGCGCTTGATCCGCAGCGCCTCCTGCTGGGCGGCGGTGCGGGAGGCCTTGGCCTGCTCGCGCAGTCGGCGGGCCTCCTCCTCGGCGGCCTTCGCCTTGGCCTTGGCGGCCCGCTCCTGCTCCCGGGCGCGCTTGGCCTGCTCCTTCGCCTGCCGTTTGAACTCGGCGAACTCCTCCTTGGCGCGCTGCCAGGACTCGTTGTCGCCCCAGGGGCCGGCCCACGGGTCGGTGCCGGTCCAGGCCTTGGGGCCGTCCGGCCGGGGGGCCTGCTTGGCGGCCTGCCACAGCTCCTCGCGCAGGTCCTTGGCGCTGTCCCGGACGTCCTCCCGGATCGCCCCGGCGAGCTGGGCCACCGAGTCGTGGATCTCCACCTCCAGCTCGTCCAACTCGACCTGGCGGGCTTCGAGTTCGGCGCGTCCGGCGTCGGTCAGCCGGTAGACCTTGCGGCCGCCCTCGGTGCTGTGGCTGACCAGGCCCTCCTGCTCCAGCTTCGCCAGCCGCGGGTAGACCGTGCCGGCGGACGGTGCGTAGAGGCCCTGGAAGCGCTCCTCCAGCAGCCGGATCACCTCGTAGCCGTGCCGCGGGGACTCGTCCAGGAGCTTCAGCAGGTAGAGCCGGAGCCGGCCGTGGCCGAACACGGGGGTCATCTCAGGCCTCCTTGGTGAGGTCGGGGCCGGTGGGCGCGTCGGAGACGGGCGCGGCCGGGAGTTCCTTGGGCGCCGCCGGGGTGTCGTCCTCCGGCTCGGGGCGGCGCAGCACGGTGACCGCGCCGGAGACGGTGGTGACGTGCAGGCTGCCGCGGCCGTCGCCGAGCTGGCCGGAGATCTTCTTGGCGCCCCAGGTGCTGTTCATGGTCAGCTCGTCGAAGGTGCTGGAGACGTCGCCGCTGGTGGAGCCGGCCTCGACGGTGGCGTCGGCCAGCGAGGGGATGCGGACCACGACCGGGCCGCTGACGGTGTTGACCTTGATGTCGGTCTCGCCGGCCACGTCGAGGTCCAGGGTGACGGCCCCGGTGACGGTGTTGGCCTGGATCCGGTCGGCGGTGCCGGCGATCACGGTGAGCTGCCCGGAGACGGTGTTGACCTTGAGCCGGCCGCCGACCGCCTGGGCCTCCACGTCGCCGGTGACGGTGCCGGCGTCGATCCGGCCGGTGACCCCGGCCAGGGTGGTGCCGCCGCTGGCGCTCTGCACCGAGACGTGGCCGTCGATGCCGCTGACCGTGGAGTGCGCGGACACGGTGCCGACCTTGACCTCGGTGCCGGCCGGCACGGTCAGGGTGAGGTCGACGGAGCGCTTGCGCTTGAAGGAGTCGAAGAAGCTGCGGACCGAGCCGATGGACTTGATCCAGTCGCCGAACTCGCCCCAGCTGTTGATGTCCTTGTAGGTGGCGGTCAGGACGCCGTCCACGAGCGTCACGTGCAGCGGGTCGCCCTTGAGGTCGGTGACCTCCAGGCGGGCCGGGCCCTCGGCCGCGACCACGTTCACGGTGCCGTCGATGACGCGCACGTGCAGCGCGCGGACCTCGTCCTCGAAGGTGGTCCTGCCGGGCCCCTCGATCGTCCACTGGCTCATCTCTGCCGCCTCCCGTAGCGGATCGCGATGTATCGCGTTCTCTGTAGAAGACGATATATCGCGTGCTGGGAAAAGCAAGCGGTTCCACCCCCGAGCCCGCCCCGGACCCGACCCGGAGGTCTCCCCCTACGGGGAGGACGCCGAGGGCCCGGGAGGCGGTCGCCTCCCGGGCCCTGCGGCGGTCACGAGATCAGGACGTCACTCGTCGTCGTCCTCGTCGTCGAGCCGGGCCAGCCAGGTGGCCAGCCGCTCGACCGGGATCTCGAAGTCCGGGTTGAGGTCGACGAACTCGCGCAGGCGCTCGGCCAGCCACTCGAAGCTGACCTCCTCCTCGCCGCGCCGGTTCGCCAGCTCCTCGATGCCTCGGTCGGTGAAGTACACGGGTTCGCTCCGGTCCGCTGGGGATTGACCTGGTCAGGATAGTCCGCGCCGGTCGGCGGCCGGAGCGGTACGGGGGCGGTACGGGGGCGGTACGGGGGCGACGGGAACGCCCGCGGCCTCCGTCCCCTCGGAAGGGGGCGGAGGCCGCGGGCGTCAGTGGTGCTGCGGGTCCTCGGCTCGTCAGAGCGAGAAGACCTCCTCGATCAGCGCCTGCTGCTCGGCGGCGTGCCGCTTGGCCGAGCCGACGGCCGGCGACGAGGCCGCGGTGCGGGCGACCCGGCGCAGACGGGCGTCGCCGCCGGTCCGGCCGATGACGACCTGCAGGTGGTCGACCAGGTTCATCGCGATGAACGGCCAGGCACCCTGGTTGGCCGGCTCCTCCTGCGCCCAGACGAACTGGACGTTGTCGCCGTAGCGGGCCAGCTCCTCCTGGAGCTCGGCCACCGGCAGCGGGTAGAGCCGCTCGACCCGGACGATCGCGGTGTCGGTGACGCCGCGCTCGGTGCGGGCCGCAGCCACGTCGTAGTAGAACTTGCCGGAGGTGATGACCACCTTGCGGACCTGCGCCGGGTCGACGGTGGTGTCGCCGATGACCGGGCGGAACGAGCCGGACAGGAACTCCTCGGTCGCACTCGCCGCGGCCTTCAGGCGCAGCATCGACTTCGGGGTGAAGACGACCAGCGGCTTGTGGTGCGGGTTGTGCGCCTGCCAGCGCAGCAGGTGGAAGTAGTTCGACGGCAGGGTCGGCGCCGCGACCGTCATGTTGTTCTGCGCGCACAGCTGGAGGAAGCGCTCCGGGCGGGCGGACGAGTGGTCCGGTCCCTGGCCCTCGTAGCCGTGCGGCAGCAGCAGGGTGACGCCGGAGTGCTGGCCCCACTTCTGCTCGGCGGAGGCGATGTACTCGTCCACCATGGTCTGCGCGCCGTTGACGAAGTCGCCGAACTGCGCCTCCCACATGACCAGCGCGTTCGGGCGGGTCAGCGAGTAGCCGTACTCGAAGCCCATGGCCGCGTACTCCGACAGCAGGCTGTCGTAGACGGTGTAGCGGGCCTGGTCCTCGGTGAGGTACTGCAGCGGGGTGTAGTCCTCGCCGGTCTTGCGGTCGATCAGGACGGCGTGCCGCTGGCCGAAGGTGCCGCGGCGGCTGTCCTGGCCGGCCAGGCGGACCGGGTGGCCCTCCATGAGCAGCGAGCCGATGGCGAGGGTCTCGCCCATCGCCCAGTCGATGGTGTTGTCCTCGACCGAGGCGGCGCGGCGCTGCAGCTGCGGCAGCAGGCGCGGGTGGACGGTCAGCCAGTCCGGGTGGTTGACCTGCGAGGCGGCGATCCGCTTGACCATCTCCTGGGAGATGCCGGTCTGGATGGAGACCGGGAAGTCGGCGACCGGCTTGCCGGCGGTGGCGTCGGCCGGCGCCTGGGCCGCGTCGCGGACCTCGGCGAAGACCTTCTCCAGCTGGCCCTGGAAGTCCTGGAGCGCCTGCTCCGCCTCTTCCATGGTGATGTCGCCGCGACCGATCAGGCCCTCGGTGTACAGCTTGCGCACCGAGCGCTTCTTGTCGATCAGGTCGTACATCAGCGGCTGGGTGAACGACGGGTTGTCGGCCTCGTTGTGACCGCGGCGGCGGTAGCAGATGAGGTCGATCACGACGTCCTTGTGGAACGCCTGGCGGAACTCGAAGGCGAGCCGCGCGACGCGGACCACGGCCTCCGGGTCGTCGCCGTTCACGTGGAAGATCGGGGCCTCGATCATCCGGGCCACGTCGGTGCAGTACATCGAGGAGCGCGAGGACGCCGGGGCGGCGGTGAAGCCGACCTGGTTGTTCACCACGATGTGCACGGTGCCGCCGGTGCGGTAGCCGCGCAGCTGCGACATGTTCAGGGTCTCCGCGACGACGCCCTGGCCGGCGAAGGCCGCGTCGCCGTGGATCTGGATCGGCAGCACCGGGAAGGTGGTGCCGCCCTGGTCCAGGATGTCCTGCTTGGCGCGGGCGATGCCCTCGACGACCGGGTCGACCGTCTCCAGGTGGGAGGGGTTCGCGGCGAGCGAGACCTTGATGGTCTCGCCGTCCAGGCCGGTGAAGGTGCCCTCGGAGCCGAGGTGGTACTTGACGTCGCCGGAGCCGTGCATCGACTTCGGGTCGAGGTTGCCCTCGAACTCGCCGAAGATCTTGCCGTACGGCTTGCCGACGATGTTGGCCAGCACGTTCAGGCGGCCGCGGTGGGCCATGCCGATGACGGCCTCGTCCAGGCGCTGCTCGGCGGCGGAGTCGATGGTCGCGTCCAGCAGGGCGATCAGCGACTCACCGCCCTCCAGCGAGAAGCGCTTCTGGCCGACGTACTTGGTCTGCAGGAAGGTCTCGAAGGCCTCGGCCGAGTTCAGCCGGCGCAGGATCCGCAGCTGCTCCTCGCGCTCGGGCTTCGCGTACGGCTTCTCCAGGCGCTCCTGCAGCCACTTGCGCTGCTTCGGGTCCTGGATGTGCATGTACTCGATGCCGACGGTGCGGCAGTACGTGTTGCGCAGCAGGCCGAGGATGTCGCGGAGCTTCATCATCTTCTGGCCGCCGAAGCCGCCGACCGCGAACTCGCGCTCCAGGTCCCACAGGGTGAGGCCGTGGGTGGTGACGTCCAGGTCGGGGTGCTTGCGCTGCTTGTACTCCAGCGGGTCGGTGTCGGCCATGAGGTGGCCGCGGACCCGGTAGGAGTGGATCAGCTCCATGACGCGCGCGGTCTTGTTGACCTCGTCGTCGTGGGTGGTGGCGACGTCGGTGGCCCAGCGGACCGGCTCGTACGGGATCCGCAGCGACTCGAAGATCTCGTCGTAGAAGCCGTTCTCGCCGAGCAGCAGGCGGTGGATCTCGCGCAGGAACTCGCCGGACGCCGCGCCCTGGATGACGCGGTGGTCGTAGGTCGAGGTCAGCGTCATGATCTTGGAGACGCCCAGCCGGGACAGGGTCTCCGGGGCGGAGCCCTGGAACTCGGCCGGGTACTCCATGGCGCCGACGCCGACGATGGTGCCCTGGTTCTGCATCAGGCGCGGCACGGAGTGCACGGTGCCGATGCCGCCGGGGTTGGTCAGCGAGACCGTGACGCCGGTGAAGTCGTCCATGGTCAGCTTGTTGGCGCGGGCCCGGCGGACGATGTCCTCGTAGGCCTGCCAGAAGCCGAAGAAGTCGAGGGTCTCGGCCTTCTTGATGGCCGCGACGACGAGCTGGCGGTCGCCGTTCGGCTTGACCAGGTCGATCGCCAGGCCGAGGTTGACGTGCTCCGGCTTGACCAGGAAGGCCTTGCCGTCCTCCACCTTGTAGCTGTGGTTCATGCCCGGGGAGGCCTTGATGGCCTGGACCAGGGCGTAACCGATCAGGTGGGTGAAGGAGACCTTGCCACCGCGGGCGCGCTGCAGGTGGTTGTTGATGACGATGCGGTTGTCGATCAACAGCTTCGCCGGGACGGCGCGGACCGAGGTCGCGGTCGGCACCTCCAGCGAGGCGTCCATGTTGGTGGCGACGGCCTTGGCCGGGCCGCGCAGCTGGACCAGCTCGGGGCCGGCCGCGGCGGTGGCGGCGGGCGCGACCGGGGCGGCGGCCTTGGGGGCCGGCGGCGCGGCGGGCGCGGCGGCCAGCGGGGCGGCGGCGGCCGGGGCCGGAGCAGCCGGGGCCGGAGCGGCGGGTGCGGCCGGCGCAGCAGCAGCGGGCGCGGGGGCAGCGGCAGGGGTCGGCGTGGGGCCGGCCTGGGTCGCGGCCTGGGTCACTGGGGTCACCTCGGTACCGGGCTTGTAGTCGGCGAAAAAGTCCCACCAGGCTCGGTCGACCGAGTTCGGGTCCTGGAGGTACTGCTGGTAGATCTCATCGACGAGCCACTCATTTGGACCAAAGCCAGTGGAGCTTGCCGAGCTGGGGGTTTCAGGTTGTGGCGACACGGCGGCAACCGCCCTCTTCCGCTTCCTTTTGGGATGTTTGGACAGCGGGGATTAAGGCTACGCCCCTGACCAGTGATCGCGCAGTCCCCGGGCCCCAGGCGTCGCCCAGATCACAGTCCTGACCTGCAATTTGGCTGAAAAAGTGCGTTAGAAAGCCGTATCTGAGGGGAAGCGACCGGGGCCGATCGCCCACCAAAGTGGGGCGAAAGCGGACAAACAGGGATAAGGATCCGCAGACGATCTTCGTGTGCGGCTGTGTCGGATCTGTGACAAATGTCCCGTCCGCTCAGGACCGCCAGTCAGGTCCGTCCGCTCGGGTCCGCCCGGAGCCCGCTCAAGCCCACCCGGGACCGTCCGCTCAGGCGTGCCCGGGCAGCCGGACCTCGATCCGGCAGCCGCGCGGCGACTCCGCCACCGCGATCCGCCCGCCGTGCAGGTCCACCGCCCAGCGGGCGATCGCCAGGCCCAGACCGGTGCCGCCGTCCGCGCCGGGGCCGGTGGCGGTCGCGGTGCCGCTGCGGCTGAAGCGCTCGAAGACCCGGCCGCGGTCCGCGAGCGGGATGCCCGGGCCCTCGTCCTGGACCTCCAGCAGCAGGCCGCCGTCGTCCCCCTCGGGCCGGGCGCGCACCGTCACGGTGCCGCCGGGCGGCGAGTGCTTGCAGGCGTTGTCGACCAGGTTGGCGACCACCTGGTGGAGGCGTTCCGGGTCCGCCACGGCGGTCAGTCCGGTCGGGCTGACCTCCAGGGCCAGCCGGACGTCGCCGCGCCGGGAGAAGGCCCCGCCGGCCGTCGCGCCGTCCACGGTGACCCCGCGCAGCACGCCGTCCAGGAACTCCCGCACCTCGAAGGGTCTGGCGTCCAGGTCGACCACGCCGTCGTCGATCTTGGAGAGGTCCAGCAGGTGGGTGACCAGGCGGCCGAGCCGCTCGGTCTGCTCCAGTGCGGCCCCCAGCGTCGCCGGATTGGGCTGCACCACGCCGTCCACCACGTTCTCCAGCACGGCCCGCAGCGCGGCGATCGGCGTGCGCAGTTCGTGCGAGACGTTGGCGACCAGCTCACGGCGGTGCTGGTCGGCGGCCTGGAGGTCGGCGGCCATCGCGTTGAAGGCGGCCGCCAGCTCGCCGATCTCGTCGCGCGAACTCACCTCGACCCGGCGGCTGTAGTCGCCGGAGGCCATCGCGCGGGCGGCGGCCGTCATCTCGCGCAGCGGGGCGGTCAGCCCGTGCGCGAGGAACTGCATGAACAGCAGCGAGGCGATCATGGAGAAGACCATGATGATCCGGATCTGGGTCTCGGATCGGATCGCCACGACCACCATCCCGGTGGCCAGGAACACGGAGACGATCACCAACAGGGCGAGCTTGCCCTTGATCGAGCGGACCGGGTCGAGCGGACGGATGTCGGCCCAGACCCGGCTGGCCGCTCGGGCGGCCAGTGTCTGCGGGCGCGCGCCGTCGGCGTCCCCGTTGCGTTGCTGTGGAAAGGTCATTGGTCCCTGTGATCCCCGCGCGGTCTGCACGGCGGTGCCGGACACGGGCCCCCCGGTGGCCCGTCGCCCGGAGCCCCCGTCAGGAGAGCGGGGCCTCCAGCGCGTATCCGACGCCGTGCACGGTGCGGATCCAGCTGGCGCCGATCTTGCGGCGCAGCGCCTTCACGTGGCTGTCCACGGTCCGGGTGCCGGACGCGTCGGTCCAGTCCCAGACCTCGGCCAGCAGCTGCTCGCGGGTGAGCACCGCGCGCGGCTGGGCGGCCAGGCAGGCCAGCAGGTCGAACTCGGTCGGCGTCAGGTGGACGTCGCCCGAGGCCAGTCGGACCCGGCGCTGCACGTGGTCGATCTCCAGCTCGCCGAAGCGCAGGCTGCCGAGCGCGGGCGTCCGGGCGGCCTGCTGGGCACGCTCGACCCGGCGCAGCAGCACGTTGACCCGGGCGGCCAGTTCGCGCATCGAGAACGGCTTGGTCATGTAGTCGTCGGCACCGACGCCGAGGCCGACCAGCAGGTCCGTCTCGTCGTCGCGGGCGGTCAGCATCAGTACCGGCACCGGGCGTTGGGCCTGGATCCGGCGGCACACCTCCAACCCGTCGAAGCCGGGCAGCATGATGTCCAGGACCACCAGGTCCGGCTGCCAGGTGTGGAAGCCGTCCACCGCGCCGGGGCCGTCGTGGGCCACGGCGACCTTGAACCCCTCGGCGCCCAGTCGGGCCGCGATCGACTCCGCGATCGTGGGCTCGTCCTCCACCACCAGCACTCTGCGCTGGCTGCTCACCGTGCCACCGGTGTTGGGGTTGTCCTGCTGAATTTCTGTCACGGTCACGCCACCGCCCCCAGGGCTGCGGGCCGGCCACCTGTGGGGATGGCGGGGCTCCGCTCGTAGTCTTGTTCCGTCGTGGACTGTGCCGGGTCCGCCGTCCCGTTCGTACGCCCGGGAGCCGCGGCACGGATGGTCTTCCGTCCACTTCTCCCACGCACTCCGCAGCGTACGGACAGCGGATGCCTCCCGGCAGGCGGACCGGACGTTTCCGGCCCGTGGGCCGGCTGTCCGGCCGCCCTCGGGCCCACCGCACGAGTGGGCACGGGCCGATACCTTACCCGGCGAATTTTCTCTGCGTAACGGTACGTATGCAGTTCAGTTGACGCCAAGTCGCCGGTCAGAGGCCCTACTGAGGCGTTAATCGACAGAAGGTCTGGACCAATGCCGGGAATCCGACCGTTCTCCGCGTCGACGGTCTTCACCGGCTTTTCTCAGGTGCCTCTCAGAACCTCGACGTACCGTGGCGGCGACGGCGCCCCGCAGGGCGGAAACCGGCCTTCGCGTCGGTACGTTGGGCACCTTCCGGCACTGGTGGCTGCGGGGGTGGAGCGGAGGTCGGCATGGCGGGACTGCGGCAGGACACCGACCGGCGCGCGGCCGTGGGGTCGCCGTACGGAATGCTCCGCGGGGGGTTGCGCACCGGCGTCGTCGAATGGCTGCTGGAACGCGTTCCGACGCCCCGGCGCACTCCCTTCACCCTCGGATATCTGGCCGTGGTCGGGATCACCGCGACCTTCGCCAGGCTCGCCGACCCGGAACTCGTCCAGCACCTCCAGGAGGCCTCCAGCTCGGACGGCCACAACCTGCTGCTGCACCCGCTGCGGGTCCTGGTGCTCAGCGGGTTCTGGGTGGCCGGGGGATCGTGGACGCCCTACCTGTGGGGGTTCGCCGTCACCCTGGCGCCGTTGGAGCGCCGGGTCGGCTCCGCCCGGGCGGCCGCGGTCTTCGCGGCCGGGCACGTGGTGGCCACCCTGCTCTCCCAGGGCGTGGTGATCGCCGCGGTGCGGCTCGGGCGGATGGCGCCGGAGGCGATGGACCGCCTGGACATCGGGGTCAGCTACGGGGTGTTCGCCTGCCTGGGCGCGGTGATCGCGTCGCTCCCGCTGCGCTGGCGGGTGCCGGCGCTGGCCGGTGCCGCACTGATGATCGCCCAGCAGATCGCCTCCCAGAAGGACCTGGTCACGGCCATCGGGCATCCGGCCGCGCTGCTCACCGGGGTGGCGCTGTGGCGCTGGGTGCGGTGGGTCGAGCGGGGACCGTCCCGGCCGCGGCTCCGGCTGCCGCGGCTCCCGCTGGTCGGCGCCGGTCCCGTCCGGGCCGCCGTCCGGACCCCCGCCGTGGTGCGGGCCGGTACCCGGCCGTCCACCGTGCGCTGACGCCCGGGGTCTCTTGGGCCGTTCTTTCCCTGTTCTTTTGACGGGGCTTCCCTCCGGCCGTTCCGGTGACGGCGTGTTCGCTCGCAGCGAACACGGGTCGGGGAACATCCGACGCTCGTGAAGCCTTAGTCAGGTCGACTCAAGTTCACTGACCGGGGAGAGATCATGGCATCGACGTCCACACCGCTCACCCTGCCCGTGCTGCCGCTCGACGACGAGGTCGTTCTGCCGGGCATGGTCGTCCCGCTGGACCTGAAGGACACCGAGGTGCGGGCCGCGGTCGAGGCCGCCCGCGCGGCGGCCACCGGCTCCGGCAAGCCGCAGGTCCTGCTGGTCCCGCGGGTGGACGGCTCGTACGCGGCGGCCGGCACGCTGGCCACCGTGGAGCAGGTCGGCCGGCTGGCCGACGGAGACCCGGCGGCCCTGGTGCGCGCCGTGCGCCGGGTCCGGATCGGGGTCGGCACCACCGGCCCCGGCGCCGCCCTCTGGGTGGAGACCACGCCCTTCGAGGAGTCCTCGGTCGGCACCCCGGTGGCCGGCCGGGCCGCCGAGCTGGTCAGGGAGTACAAGGCGCTGTCCACCCAGTGGCTGCGCAAGCGCGGCGCCTGGCAGATCGTCGACCGGGTCGCCCAGATCGAGGGCGTCGGCGAGCTCGCCGACAACATCGGCTACGCCCCCTTCGTCACCGCCGAGCAGAAGCTCAAGGTGCTGCTGGAGGCCGACCAGGTCGCCCGCCTGGAGTACGCGCTCACCCTGCTGCGCGACCACCTCGCCGAGGAGGAGGTCAACGACACCATCCGCAAGGACGTCGAGGAGGGCGTGGCCAAGCAGCAGAAGGAGTTCCTGCTCCGCCGCCAGCTGGAGGCCGTCCGCAAGGAGCTCGCCGAGCTGAACGGCGACCCGGCCGACGAGGAGGGCGACTACCGCGCCCGGGTCGAGGCCGCCGACCTGCCGGAGCAGGTCCGCGAGGCCGCGCTCAAGGAGGTCGACAAGCTGGAGCGGTCCTCGGACCAGTCGCCCGAGGGCTCCTGGATCCGCACCTGGCTGGACACCGTCCTGGAGCTGCCCTGGAACGAGCGCACCGAGGACGCGTACGACATCGCCGGCGCCCGCGCCGTGCTCGACGCCGACCACGCCGGCCTCGGCGACGTCAAGGACCGGATCGTCGAGTACCTGGCCGTCCGCAAGCGCCGCGCCGACCAGGGGCTCGGCCTGATCGGCGGGCGACGGGGAGGAGCGGTGCTGGCCCTGGTCGGTCCGCCCGGGGTCGGCAAGACCTCGCTCGGCGAGTCGGTGGCCCGCGCCATGGGCCGCAAGTTCGTCCGGGTCGCGCTCGGCGGCGTCCGGGACGAGGCGGAGATCCGCGGCCACCGGCGCACCTACGTCGGCGCGCTGCCCGGCCGGCTGGTGAGGGCGATCAAGGAGGCCGGCTCGATGAACCCGGTCGTCCTGCTCGACGAGATCGACAAGGTCGGCTCCGACTACCGGGGCGACCCGGCCGCCGCCCTGCTGGAGGTGCTGGACCCGGCCCAGAACCACACTTTCCGGGACCACTACCTGGAGGTCGAGCTCGACCTCTCCGACGTCGTCTTCCTCGCCACCGCCAACGTGCTGGAGGCCATCCCCGAGCCGCTGCTCGACCGGATGGAGCTGGTCCGCCTGGACGGCTACACCGAGGACGAGAAGGTCGTCATCGCCCGCGACCACCTCCTCCCGCGCCAGCTGGAGCGGGCCGGCCTGGGCGACGGACAGGTCGGCGTCGACGAGGCGGCCCTGCGCAGGCTGGCCGGGGAGTACACCCGGGAGGCGGGCGTGCGCACCCTGGAGCGCTCGATCGCCCGGGTGCTGCGCAAGATCGCCGCCCAGGCCGAACTCGGCGAGCGCGAACTGCCCGTCACGGTCGGCGCCGCGGACCTGCGCGCCCTGATCGGCCGGCCGCACCACGTGCCGGAGTCCGCCCAGGAGCCCGCCGAGCGGCGCACCGCCGTCCCCGGCGTGGCCACCGGGCTCGCGGTCACCGGCGCCGGCGGCGACGTCCTCTACATCGAGGCCTCGCTGGCCGACGCCGAGACCGGCGGCACCGGGCTGACCCTGACCGGGCAGCTGGGCGACGTGATGAAGGAGTCCGCGCACATCGCGCTCTCCTACCTGCGCTCGCGCGGCGCCGAGCTGGAGCTGCCGGTCACCTCGCTGCGCGACCGCGGCGTGCACCTGCACATCCCGGCCGGGGCCATCCCCAAGGACGGGCCCAGCGCCGGCATCACCATGACCACGGCACTGGCCTCGCTGCTCTCCGGCCGCAAGGTGCGCACCGACCTGGCGATGACGGGCGAGGTCTCGCTGACCGGGCGGGTGCTGCCGATCGGCGGGGTGAAGCAGAAGCTGCTCGCCGCCGACCGGGCCGGGGTCACCACGGTGATCATCCCCAAGCGCAACGAGGCCGACCTGGACGACGTCCCGGCCGAGGTGCTGGAGCGGCTCACCGTCCACCCGGTGTCGGACGTGCGGGAGGTGCTCCGGCTGGCCCTGGAGCCGGCCGGGGTGCTGGTCGCCGCCGCGTAGCGCGCCCGGGGCGCCGGGCCTCCGGGTCCGGCGCTCTCCACGGGCCGACGGCGGCTCCGCGTGCCAGACTGCGGAGATGCCGTCCCCCACGCAGCGCGCCCTGGCCCGGGTGCCCGCGCGGCTGCGACCGGCACTGCTGCGGCACCGCCGACTGGTGAAGTACCTGCTGGTCGGCAGCGGCTGCTTCGCGCTCACCACGGTGCTCGACTTCGAGCTCAAGTTCACCGTCCTGACGCACCAGCCGGTGGCGGCCCTGACGGTGGCGACGGTGATCGCCACCGTCGTCTCCTATGTGCTCAACCGCCGCTGGGCCTTCCGGACGGACGGGCGGCGGCCCGAGGCCCTGCTGTTCTTCCTGGTCAGCGCGGTGGCGATCGGCGTCAACGTGATCCCGCTGGCACTCTCCCGGTACCTCCTCGACCTGCGCGAGCCCTACGTCACCCCGTTCCAGCAGGAGGTCGCGGACTTCCTCAGCGGGATGGTCGTCGGCACCTTCGTCGCCATGCTGTTCCGCTTCTGGGCGATGCAGCGCTGGGTCTTCACCAGCGCCGCGGCCCGGACGCACCAGGGGCGGGCCCCCGACCCGGAACCCGGTTACGCTGCACCCGAGATGCCACGGGATGTGCCGTGAGTCCGTGAGGTGCACCGGACCCGTGAGCCGCTCCGAGACCGTGAGGTGAGAGTTATGCGCGGGGAGCCGGACGGCGTCCGGACCGGGCCCGCCAGCCAGCAGGGGATGCGCCGGGCCAACCTGGCCCTGGTGCTCGGGGTGATCGCGCGCGGCCCCCGCTCGCGCGCCGACGTGGCCGCCGCGACCGGGCTCACCCGGGCCGCGGTCTCCTCGCTCGCCGAGCAGCTGATCTCGGCCGGCCTGGTCGTCGAGGAGGGCCCGGCCGCGCCCAGCGGGAAGGTCGGCCGCCCGGGCACCGCGCTCGGGCTCAACCCGCTCGGGCCGGGCGGGCTCGGTGCCGAGATCGGCGTCCGGCACCTCGGCGTCTGCGTGGTCGACCTGCGCGGGGAGGTGCGCGCCTGGCGGCGCCAGGAGAGCGCCAACCGCGGCCGGGAACCCGCCGCGGTGATGGCCGACCTCGCCCGGCTGGTGCGCGCGGCCGTCGCCGAGTCGGGCCTGCGCCCGGCCGGGCTGACCCTCGCGGTGCCCGGGCTGGTCGGCGCCGGCGGACTGC
The DNA here is from genome assembly GCF_044749365.1 of Kitasatospora sp. NPDC089509. Lineage (NCBI taxonomy): Bacteria > Bacillati > Actinomycetota > Actinomycetes > Kitasatosporales > Streptomycetaceae > Kitasatospora > Kitasatospora sp. NPDC089509. The sequence continues at coordinate 91,040 of NZ_JBIVHS010000009.1, forward strand.
TCCAGCGGGCCGCCAACCTCGGCTGGCAGGGCGTGCCGCTGACCGCCGAACTGCGCCCCGCGCTGCGCCTGCTCGGGGACGGTCCGGCGGGGGAGGGCCCGGTCGGGGACGGCCTGGCCGAGCTGCCGGTCGAGGTGGACAACGAGGCCAACCTCGGCGGACTCGCCGAACGCTGGCTGGGCGAGGGCCCGGAGGACTTCCTGTACGTCTCCGCCGAGGCCGGGGTCGGCGCGGCCGTGGTGGTCGGCGGCCGCCTGCTGCGCGGTGCGCGCGGCTACGCGGGCGAGCTCGGCCACGTCCCGGTCCATCCGGAGGGGCCGCGCTGCGCCTGCGGGGCGCACGGCTGCCTGGAGCAGTACGCGGGCGAGACGGCGGTGCTGCGGGCGGCCGGGCTGGCGGGGGTGCGCGGCGACTGGGTGACGCTGCTCGCCGATCGCGCCGGTGCCGGGGACGAGCCGGCCCGGGCGGCACTGGCCGGGGCCGGCGGGGCGCTCGGCATCGCCGCCGCCGGGGCGGTCAACCTGCTGGACCCGGCCGAGGTGGTGCTGGGCGGCGGCTACGCGCGGCTGGCGCCCTGGCTGCTGCCGGCCATGCGGCGGGAGCTGGCCGCCCGGGTGACGGTGCGGCCGTGGGCGGAGGACCGGCTGACGGTCTCCCGGCTGGGGCGGCGCGGGCCGCTGCTGGGCGCGGCGGTGGGTGTGGTGCGGGCCATCGTCGCCGATCCGGGCTCGCTCACGCCCTGAAACCCGAGGCCCGGAACGCGCGGGAGCCCCCGGCCGGTGCGGCCGGGGGCTCCCGCGACGGGTGCGCGGTGGATCAGGCCTCGGCCGGGGCCTCGGCGACGATCTCGCGGCCGCCGGAGCGCGGGCCGCGCAGCACGGCCAGGTAGGCGATGCCGATGCCGATCAGCGCCCAGACCACCAGGACCAGGATCGGCATGCCCAGGTTGGTGGAGTCGAAGTAGGCGATCGACTTGGTGGCACTGGTGCCGGCGCCGTTCGGGATCAGCGAGCCGATCGCCCGCCAGAACGGCGGCATCATCGGTGCCGGGTAGACGCCGCCGGCGCTCGGGTTGCCGAGCACCACGAAGATCAGCACCGCGACACCGATGCCGATGATGTCGAACAGGCACTGCAGCGCCATCGTGAAGGCGCCGACCGTGAACACCACCAGGGCACCGATGCCGGTCAGGGCCGCCACCGAGCCGGGCAGCGCGTCCAGCACCGGTCCGGCGATGATCGTGCCGCCGAGGCCGGCCACCACCGAGTACAGCGCCAGGGCGCCGAGGCGGATCAGCAGGCGGTGGGCGTTGGCCGGCTTGGAGCCGGCGCTGATGCCGAGGATCGAGGCGACCAGGTAGCCGCCGACGCACCAGCCGATGACCAGGTAGAAGGCGGAGAGGCCGTTGGTGTCGCCCTTGGCCAGCGGCACGACGTCCTGGACCGTGACGGTGCGGCCCTGGGCCTTGTCCAGCGCGGTGGTGATGGTCTCGGCGGCCTTGGCGGCGGAGGTGCCGCGGGCGCCGCCGACCAGCAGGGTGTCCTCGGTGCCGGTGGGGTTCACCACCAGCGCGGCGTAGATCTTCTGATCCTTGATCTGCTGGGTCGCGGTCTCGGCGTCCGGCGCGGTGACGGGCTTGACCGCCTCGTTCGGGACCTGCTCCAGCGCCCCGACCAGCTTGGGCGTGACCTGCGGCGGGGCGACCACCGCGATCGACAGCTTGTGCGGCGCCGGGTGGTGCAGCGCCCCGACGTACGAAGTGATGAAGCCGAGCTGCAGCAGCAGCACGCCGAGCACGAGCAGTGCCGCACGCGGCGTGACCGCGCCCTTCAGTTCAGCGACGAAACCCTGCCCCGGGGCGGCCATCCACATCTCCTTGCGTATCGGCGGAAATCGGATACTTAATACCATGAACTAGTTGGGTTGTCCCATCTCCCGCGCCGCTTCTCGGCCACTGCCACTGGGCGATACTGACGCGGTGACGGACGAGGAAGCCCTGGTGGCGGTGGAGCGCGAGGTCGGACTGATGTTCCGGCGGGGGCGCGCGAGAGTGGCGGAACTCTCACGCCGGGTGCACCCCGAGTTGGAGGGCACGGCGTACAGCATGCTCGGCTACATCGAGCAGGCCGGGCGGGTGCGGGTGACGGACGTCGGGGTGCACTTCGCGGTCGGCAAGGCCACCGTGAGCCGGCAGATCCGGGCGCTGGAGGAGCTCGGGCTGGTCGCCCGGGAGGCGGATCCGCTGGACCGCCGGGCGGCGCTGGTCTCGCTCACCGAGGACGGGCGACGGCGCTACGAGGCCGCCCGGGATGTCCGGATGCGGCGGGTGCGCGAGGTGATGGGCGGGTGGTCGCGCGAGGACGTGGACCGCTTCGCCGAGCTGCTGCACCGGTTCAACGAGGTGATGGGGGAACCGTCGGAGGAGTGAGTCGCAGGTCGGGCCCGCGGGCTTTACTGGAACTTGAAGAAAGTTGCCTAAGTCAACCATCCAGGTCTATGGTTGCTTAAGGCAACGAATTTTCATGTGTGCGCATCCCCTGCCCCGTACTCCGCCCGCCTCGCCGAAGGACCCAGATGACCGCGACCACCCAGGCCTCGACCGGCGCCGCAGCCGCCGTCGACGACCGACCGATGACCCACCGGCAGGTGATGGAGGCCCTGTCGGGTCTGCTGCTCGGCCTGTTCGTGGCCGTGCTCTCCTCGACCATCGTCTCCAACGCCCTGCCGCACATCCTCACCGACCTGCACGGCGGCCAGTCCGCCTACACCTGGGTGATCACCGCGGCCCTGCTCACCATGACCGCGGCCACCCCGATCTGGGGCAAGCTCTCCGACCTGGTCAGCAAGAAGCTGCTGCTGCAGATAGCCCTGCTGATCTACGTCGGGACCTCCGCGCTGGCCGGACTCTCGCAGAACACCGGTGAGCTGATCGCCTGCCGCGCCCTCCAGGGCATCGCGGCCGGCGGTGTGGTCGCGCTCGGCCAGATCTGCCTGGCCGCGATGGTCCCGCCGCGCGAGCGCGGCCGGTACAGCGGCTACTTCGGCGCGGTCTTCGCGCTCGCCACCATCGGCGGCCCGCTGATCGGCGGCGTCATCGTGGACACCTCCTGGCTCGGCTGGCGCTGGTGCTTCTACGTCGGCATCCCGTTCGCGCTGCTCGCGATCGTGGTGGTGCAGCGCACCCTCAAGCTGCCGGTGGTCAAGCGCAAGGTGAAGATCGACTACCTGGGTGCGGTGGTCATCACCGGTGCGGTCAGCCTGCTGATGATCTGGATCACGCTGGCCGGCACCAACTACCCGTGGCTGGGCTGGCAGACCGCGGTGATGGTCGGCGGCGGCCTGCTGCTCGGCGCGCTGGCCGTCGTGGTCGAGCGCCGCGCCGCCGAGCCGATCATCCCGCCGGACCTGTTCAGGTACCGCACCGTCACCCTGGCCGCGATCGCCAGCGTGCTGGTCGGCGTCGGGATGTACGGCGCGACCACCTTCCTCAGCCAGTACTTCCAGCTGGCCAAGGACAAGTCCCCGACGACGGCCGGTCTGATGACCCTGCCGATGATCCTCGGCCTGGCGGTCTCCTCCGCGGTGGCCGGCCGGCTGATCACCAAGTACGGCAAGTGGAAGGCCTACCTGGTCACCGGTACCGCGCTGCTCGCGATCGGCTTCGCGCTGCTCGGCACCGCCCGGGTCGACACCAGCTACGGGCTGCTCTCCCTCTACATGGCGATCACCGGCGTCGGCCTCGGCCTGACCAGCCAGAACCTGGTGCTCGCGGTGCAGAACACGGTGCCCCGCAACGAGCTCGGCGCGGCCAGCTCGGTGGTCACCTTCTTCCGCACCATGGGCGGCGCGATGGGCGTCTCCGCGCTGGGCGCGCTGATGTCCAACAAGGTCGGCCACTACCTGGCCGAGAACCTCGCCGCGGCGCACATCCCGGCCGGGGCGGCGGCCTCCGGCGGCGGCATCCCGGACCTGTCGAAGCTGCCCGCCCCGATCCTGCCGCTGGTGACCGACGCCTTCGGCCACGGCGTGGGCACCGTCTTCCTGTGGGCCGCGCCGTTCGCCGCGCTGGCGTTCGTCACCGTGCTGTTCATCCGGGAGACCGCGCTGCGGACCACCCAGGAGGGCTGACCGGGCGTCGGGGACACGCGCGACGGGCCGGGGAGTGCGGAAGCACTCCCCGGCCCGTTCGGCGTTTCCGGCGGTCCCTGGGCCCTGGCCCGGGCGAGGACCGCCGGAAGGATCACGGCTACGGCGCGGCGATCAGCACCAGGCCGTAGACCACGGCGGCCGCGCAGACCGCGAAGCAGGCGTAGGCGCCGACCAGCAGGGCCGGCTTGCCGCCGCCGGCCGTACCGGTGCCGGCCTCGCCGGTGCCCGCCGCGGCCTCGCGGCGGGACAGCGCCAGGATGCCGAGGGCGAAGACGGCGACCACGGCGACGGTGACGCCGAAGCTGATGCCGGCGGTCTGGGCCAGCGCGTTCCACTTGATGTGCAGGGACATGGGGAGTGCTCCTCGGTCTGCGGCGGCGGTCAGGCCGCGACGGTGGTCGAGGCGGGAGTGGGGGAGGCGTTGGCCGGGGTGGTCGGGGTGACCTCGACCGGGGTGACCTCGGGGACGTCGTTGACGTTGTCCGCGCCCACCGGCTGACGGCGGGAGATCATCCACATCGCGGCCGAACCGGCCACCAGCACGGCGCCGACCAGGACGACGCCCCAGGTGCCCTGGCGGGCCAGGACGGCGGCGCCGCCGGAGACCAGGCCGGCGGCCGGCAGGGTCAGGCCCCAGGTGTAGACCATGCGGCGGACCAGGCTCCAGCGCAGCTCCGGCTTCGGGCCGCCGAGGCCGGCGCCCATGATGCCGCCGGTGCAGACCTGGGTGGTGGAGAGGCCGAAGCCCATGTGCGAGGAGGTCAGGATGACGGTGGAGACGGCCGACTCGGAGGCGAAGCCCTGCAGCGGCTTGATGTCCGCCAGGCCCTTGCCCATCGAGCGGATGATCCGCCAGCCGCCCATGTAGGTGCCGAGCGCGATCGCGCCGCCGGCCGAGACGATCACCCAGGTGGGGGGCAGCGCGCCGTGCGGCAGGGCACCGACCGAGACCAGGGTCAGGGTGATGATGCCCATCGTCTTCTGGGCGTCGTTGGTGCCGTGGGCGAGCGAGATCAGCGAGGAGGAGAAGATCTGGCCGGTCTTGAAGCCCTTGTCGGTGGCCGCGGAGTTGCCCTTGCGGGTGATCGCGTAGGCCAGCTTGGTGGCGCCCCAGGAGGCGAGGCCGGCGACGATCGGGGAGGCGACCGCCGGGATGATGATCTTGGAGATCACGGTGTCGAAGTTGACGCCGTTCATGCCGACGCCGACGATCGTGGCGCCGATCAGGCCGCCGTACAGGGCGTGCGAGGAGCTGGACGGCAGGCCGCGCAGCCAGGTCAGCAGGTTCCAGAGGATCGCGCCGGCCAGGGCGGCGAAGATCACCTCGGGGTGGATGCCGGCCTTCTCGTTGACGATGCCGCCCGAGATGGTGGTGGCGACCTTCACGGACAGGAACGCGCCCGCGAAGTTCAGCAGGGCCGCGATGGTGACCGCGACCTTCGGACGAAGGGCTCCGGTCGCGATCGCGGTGGCGGACGCGTTCGCGGTGTCGTGGAAGCCGTTGGTGAAGTCGAAGGCGAGCGCCGTGATGATCACAACGGCCACCAGGAACGAGATGTGTTCCATACCCAAACAATCGTCGTAGTTGTCGCACTGACAGTTGCTGACGTCGCGACCGTAGGTCTGTCTGGTGAACGGAAGGTGAACTGAGCCGGGAATCGTGGTTCCGATGGTGGCCCGGCGATGGCTGGAAGCTTTCGGAGGGGTGACATGGGCCGCGTTGAGCTGGACATTAGCGGAGAACGCCCCGGTTCGCCCCCGTTTGCTGAGAGCTGTCTCACAGGTCGCCCAGAGATCAACGGATCATCTACAGATCAATCGAGAATTAACCTCTCGGTCCGCGTGCGCTCTGTTTCCGCCGAGTAACCCGTGGGAGGATCTGCGGGATCGTCCGGGGGGAGCCCCGGTCGGCGTCACCGGGGCAGGGCAAGGCGGGGAGGACCAATCCATGGGCGGGGCTGCACAGCGCACGGAAACGTCGGGCGTACGCCCCTGGGTGCGGGCGGCCCTGCGGTGCGGAGCCGTCCTCGCGGCGGCCGCGCTCGCCCTGCCGCTGGCCACCCAGGCCGCCTACGCCGCACCCGACCCGGGCACCGGCGTGGCCGTCTCCCCCGGGGGCGACCCGCTCGCCGAGGCCAAGGCCACCCTCGGGCCGCTGCTCGACCAGCTGCACGGGCTCTACCAGAGCGCCGAGCTCGCGACCGAGCAGTACAACGGCTCGGTCGCCAAGGTCAACGAGCAGCAGACCGCGCTCACCGACCTCCAGGGCAAGCTCGACCACCAGCAGAAGCAGGTCGACGCCGGGACGGATATCGCCTCCCAGCTCGCCGCCGCCCAGTACCGCAACGGCGCCGCCTCCGCCTACGCCGAACTGCTGCTCTCCAAGGACCCGTACGAGGCGGTCACCATCGCCGAACTGCTGGCCACGGCCAGCCGCTCGCAGTCCGAGTTCCTGGACAAGCTCAAGGCCGACCGGGAAGCCCTCGACGGACTGAAGAAGCAGACCGAGGACGCCCTCAAGGCCTCGCAGGCGCTGGTCGCCCAGCAGGACGCCGCCAAGGCCAAGGTCACGGCCGACCTCGCCGGCGTCGAGCAGCTGGTCTCCTCGCTCACCGGCGCGCAGCGCACCGAGCTGGAGCAGCTGGAGAAGGCCAAGGCCGACGAGGCCCAGCTCGCCTTCCTCGCCTCCGGAGCCCTCGGCAAGGGCGAGCGCACCCCCTCGCTGGCCGGTCGCGGCGCCGTCGCCTTCGCCCTGGCCCAGCTCGGCAAGCCGTACCTGTGGGGCGGCACCGGGCCGGACTCCTACGACTGCTCCGGCCTCACCTCGCAGGCCTGGCTGCACGCCGGCAAGCCGATCCCGCGCACCAGCCAGGAGCAGTGGGCGCAGCTCCAGCACGTGCCGCTGAACCAGCTGCGGCCCGGCGACCTCGTCGTCTACTTCCAGGACGCCTCGCACATCGCGATGTACATCGGCGGCGGACTGGTCGTCCAGGCGCCGCGGCCGGGCGCCTTCATCAAGGTGTCGCCGATCGGCTCGATGCCGATCCTCGGGGCCGTCCGGCCCGACCCGGACGGCACGGCGGACGACGCCGGCGGCGCCTGGAAGGTGCCGGACCTGCCGAAGGGCTGGGACTCCGTCACCCCGATCGCGCCCAGCCCGGCGCCGTCCAACCCCGCGCCGTCGACCCCGGCGCCCGGCGGCACCCCGGCGACGCCCGCCCCGGGCGGGACGCCGTCCACCGGCACGCCCACCCCGACCGACCCGGGCACGCCGACCGAGCCGACCACGCCGTCCACCGGTACGCCGACCCAGACGCCGACGGGCACCCCGACCGGGACTCCCACCGGGACTCCGACCGGTACGCCCACCCAGACGCCGACGCAGACCCCGACCGGCACCGGCACGCCGACCGGCACCGGTACCGGCACCCCGGGTGCCACCGGCTCCTCCGGTGCCTCCGCGCCGGGCAGCCCCACCGCGACGCTGCCGCTGGGCGGCCTGCTGCACTGAGCCGACCCGAGGAGGCCGCCCGACGTCCGGTGACGTGGGGCGGCCTCCCGGCTGTCCGGGCGGGGTCAGGCGGTCGGCGCGCTGTCGGGTTCGAAGCGGATGACGACGGCCTTGGAGGTGGGCGTGTTGCTGATGTCCGCCGTGGAGTCGAGCGGGACCAGGACGTTGGTCTCCGGGTAGTACGCCGCCGCGCCGCCGCGGGCGACCGGGTAGTGGACGACCCGGAAGTGCGGGGCGCGGCGTTCGCTGCCGTCCGTCCACTCGCTGACCAGGTCGACGTAGCGGCCCTCGGCGAGGTCGAGGTCGGCGGCGTCGGCGGGGTTCACCAGCACCACCCGGCGGCCGCCCTTGATGCCGCGGTAGCGGTCGTCGAGGCCGTAGATCGTGGTGTTGTACTGGTCGTGCGAGCGCAGGGTCTGCAGCAGCAGCCGGCCCGGCGGGACCTCGGGGGCGGTCAGCGGGTTGACCGTGAAGTTGGCCCGGCCGGTGGCGGTGGGGAAGGTGCGGGTGTCGCGCGGACCGTGCGGGAGGGTGAAGCCGCCGGGGCGGCGGACCTTCTCGTTGAAGTCCTCGAAGCCCGGCACCACCCGGGCGATCCGGTCGCGCAGGGTGTCGTAGTCGGTCGCGAAGTCCTCCCACGGCACGGTGTCCCGCGGGCCGAGGACGGCGCGGGCGAGCCGGCAGACGATCGCGGTCTCGGAGAGCAGGCCGGGGGCGGGCGGGCGCAGTCCGCCGCGGGAGGAGTGCACCTGCCCCATCGAGTCCTCGACGCTGACGAACTGGGCGCCGGCGCCGGTGACGTCCCGGTCGGTGCGGCCGAGGGTGGGCAGGATCAGGGCGCGGGCACCGGTGACCACGTGCGAGCGGTTGAGCTTGGTGGAGACGTGGACGGTCAGCCGGCAGCGCCGCATCGCGGCCTCGGTGACCTCGGTGTCCGGGGTGGCCGCGACGAAGTTGCCGCCCATCGCGAAGAAGACCCGGACCCTGCCGTCGCGCATCGCGCGGATGGTGTCCACCGAGTCGAGGCCGTGCTCGCGCGGCGGCTCGAAGCCGAACTCGTTCTCCAGCGCGTCGAGGAAGGCCTTGGCGGGGCGCTCGAAGATCCCCATCGTCCGGTCGCCCTGGACGTTGCTGTGCCCGCGGACCGGGCAGACCCCGGCGCCGGTGCGGCCGACGTTGCCGCGCAGCAGCAGGAAGTTGACCACCTCGCGGATGGTCGGCACCGCGTGCTTGTGCTGGGTGAGGCCCATCGCCCAGCAGACGATGATCTTCTTCGAGGCCAGCACCCGCCGGCCGAGCTCCTCGATCTGCTCCCAGGGCAGACCGGTCGCCGCGAGCACCTCGGCGCGCTCGGTCTGCAGCACCTGCGCCTCGAACTCCTCGTAGCCGTGGCAGTGTTCGGCGACGAAGTCGCGGTCGACGCCGTCCTGCTCCACGATCATCCGGTTGAGCGCGCGGAACAGCGCGAGGTCCCCGCCGAGCCGGATCTGCAGGAAGAGGTCGGTCAGCTTGGTGCCGTGGCCGACCAGGCCGCGGGCGTGCTGGGGGTTCTTGAACCGCTCCAGGCCCGCCTCCGGCAGCGGGTTGACGCTGACGATCGTCGCCCCGGCCCGCTTGGCGCGCTCCAGCGCGGAGAGCATCCGGGGGTGGTTGGTGCCCGGGTTCTGGCCGGCCACGATGATCAGGTCGGCCTGGTAGAGGTCCTTGAGGCCGACGCTGCCCTTGCCGACGCCGAGCGTCTCGCCGAGCGCCGAACCGGACGACTCGTGGCACATGTTGGAGCAGTCCGGCAGGTTGTTGGTGCCGAGCCGGCGGGCGAACAGCTGGTACGCGAAGGCGGCCTCGTTGCTGGTGCGGCCGGAGGTGTAGAAGGCGGCGCCGTCCGGGGTGTCCAGGGCCCGCAGCTCCTCGGCGATCAGCGCGAAGGCGTCGTCCCAGGAGACCGGCCGGTAGTGGGTGGCACCCTCGTCGAGCAGCATCGGCTGGGTGAGCCGGCCCTGCTGGCCCAGCCAGTAGCCGGAGCGCTCGGCCAGGTCGGCGACCGGGTGGGCGGCGAAGAACTCGGCCCGGATCCGGCGCTCGGTGGCCTCCTCGGCGACGGCCTTGGCACCGTTCTCGCAGAACTCGGCGGTGTGGGTCTTGTCCGGCTCCGGCCAGGCGCAGCCGGGGCAGTCGAAGCCGTTCGGCTGGTTGACCTTGAGCAGGGTGGCGAGGGTGCGGCGGGCGCCCATCTGCTCGGCCGCCATCCGCAGGCTGTGGCCGACGGCGGGCAGGCCGGCGGCCGCGTGCTGGGGCGCGGACACCTCGGGGGCGTCCTGCACCGGGTCGCTCTGCGGGGCCTGCTTGGCCATGACTGCGCTCCTCGGGCTCTGCTGCTGGCGGGCCGCCGCACCGTCGCGGGGCTCCCCGTCCATCCTTCCACCTGGGCCGGTGGCGGGGGAGGGCCGTCGGTAGAGTCGATCCGTACGCAGCCGATCAGGGGGAGGGGTACGTGCGCGTCGGTGACGTCCTCGACGACCGGTACGAGCTCCGGGAGAAGCTCGGTCAGGGCGGGTTCGGGGTGGTGTGGCGGGCCCAGGACACCCGGGTGCGGCGGCCGGTGGCGGTCAAGGTCATCCGGCACGACGACGGCGACCGGGCGAAGGCCGCGCTGCGGTTCGCCCGGGAGGCGTCGGCGGCGGGCAACCTGTCGCACCCGCACATCGTCACCGTGCACGACCTCGGGCACGCCGAGGCGGACGGTGAGCAACTCACCTACCTGGTGATGGAGCTGCTCACCGGCCCCACCCTGACCCAGGTGATCCGGGACGGCCGCCCGGAGCCGCAGCAGGGCCTGCGCTGGGCGCGGCAGATCTGCGAGGCGCTGTCGGCGGCGCACGACGCGGGCATGGTGCACCGGGACATCAAGCCCGACAACGTGATGATCGGCGAGGACGGCCTGGCCAAGGTGCTGGACTTCGGTATCGCCCAACTGGACGTCGGCGCCAGCGGGTTGACCACCACCGGGACGGTGATCGGCAGCCCGCCGTACATGGCGCCGGAGCGCTGGACCGGCGGCCGGGTGGACGGGCGGGCCGACCTGTACGCGCTGGGCTGCGTGCTGGTCGAACTCTTCACCGGCAAGCGGCCGTTCAACGGGGACTCGACGCCCGTGCTGATGTACCAGCACCTCGACGCGCCACCCCCGGAGGTGGATCCGGAGAAGTACCGGCTTCCCCGCCAACTGCCGTCCCTGCTCGCCCAGTTGCTGGCCAAGGATCCGGCCGACCGGCCGGCCGACGCCCGGACGGTCGCCCAGCGGCTCGCCGACCTGGCGGACGGTCGGGAACTGCCTCCGGCGGAGCTCCCCGTGGCGTCCCCCGCGGTCCGGACCGTGAAGGACCGGGTGCCGCCGGCGCCGCCCGTCCAGCCGGTCCGGCGGCGCGCCCAGGCCCGGGAGCCCCGGGAGCCGAAGCTGCGCCCGGTGGGCCGACCCGCGCTGCTGTACCCCCAACCGGTGCCACGGGCCGCCGGGGCCGGGCGGCCCGTCCAGCCGCCGGTGCCGGTCGAGGACGCGGCGGCCACCCGGACCCGGCTGGCGCAGACCGTACGGGCGGCGCGGGACGAGCGGCCCGCACCGGCCGCGCACCGGTTGCGGCCGGTGCTGGAAGCCGCCGTGCGGTCGCTCGGCGGAACCGATCCGGAGGTGGTCGCCGCCCGGCGGGACTTCGCCGGGTACCTCGGGAGGTCCGGCCGACCGGTCGAGGGCTTCCGGCAGCTGGACGGCCTGATCGAGGACCTGACCTCGGCGCTCGGGCCGCTCGATCCGCTCGTCCTGGAGGTGCGGTACGAGCTGACCGTACTGGTCCGGGAGAGCGGCCAGCCGGTCACCGCGATCCGCCTGCTGACCGCGTTGCTGCCGGCGCTGAGGTCGGTCCGGGGGCCGCGCGGCCCGCTCGTCCTCCGGGCCGGGACCGACCTCGCGGCCTGCGAGGCCCGGCGGGGCGACTACCCGGGTGCGGCGGCCCGGCTGGAGGAGCTGTTGCCCCAGCTGGTCACGGCCTTCGGCTCGACCGACCGGCGCTGCATGCGGGCCCGGGCCGACCTGGCGGAGTACCGGAAGCGGGCCGGGGTCCTCCGCGCGCCGGGCCGGATCGCCCGGGCCTGGCGGGTGCGGATCGACCGTGACCAGGTGCTGCGGCTGGTCGGGTGGATCCGGAAGGCCGGCGGGGAGCCCGTCCCGGAGCTGGTCCGCGAGCTGGAGCGCGGGACGGGCGTCCGGGGCGCCGGGGAACGGGTGGCCGCCGCGCCGGACTTCGTCACGGACGAGGACCTGGTGGTGGAGATCTTCGGGTCCTGACCGCCCCGGCCGGTCCGGGCGCGGCTCACCCCACCAGCGCCCCCGCCGGGAGCGTCGCCAGGGCCCGCAGCAGCGCCCGGGCGGCGGCGTCGTTCTGCCGGAACCCCGGTGAGTTGGTGCGCGGCCGGGCGAAGGCGGCGGCCGCGCGCAGGTTGGTGTGCGGGCCGAGCGCGGTGCGGCGCGGGTGCGGGGCGCCGCCCAGGGCGGGGTCGAGCAGTCGGCTGTCGGCCGGGTCGATGGTGACCAGGCCGGAGCGGTGGGTGTGCTCCCGGTCGCTCAGCACCTCCTCCACCACCCGCCCGGCGCGGTGCAGTTCGCCCAGCACCGGGTCGAGGGTGCGGGCCAGCGCGTGCCGGGGCAGGTAGGCCTCGACCAGCGCGGTGGCGGTGACGGTGTGGCCGGGCACGGTGGCGCCGGAGGCCCGCCAGGTGCCGGTGGGCTCGTCCCGTTCGACCCGTACACCCGCGCCGAGGAAGCGGACCACCCCGGCCTCGGAGAGGGCGAGCAGTTGGCGCAGCCGGAAGCCGGGCGGGCCGGAGGCCAGGAAGCTGAAGTAGCCGAAGAACCAGCCGTCCACCTCCTCGGCGACCGAGCGGGCGGTGAGCCGGCCGCCGGCCAGCAGTCGGGGCAGCTGGCCGAACAGCGAGAGCAGGGCGAGGAAGGCGCCCAGGTCGGCGCTGTGGGCCGGGTCGGCGCGGCGGTCGACGTCGGCGGTGACGTATCCGCGCAGGTGGGCCTGGAGCTCCTCGGTGGAGCCGAGTTCCAGGCCGGCCAGTGGGTGGTCGAGCCGCTCGAAGTCGACCCGGTCGGCCGGGTCGGGGACGGCCTCGGCGACCAGGGCGGCGAGTTCGGGGGAGTACCAGTCGTGCCGGTCGTACCGCGCCAGGAACTCCGGCCAGGGCAGCGCGGTGCGGTCCGGGTGGGCGTGGAACAGCTCGTGGTAGTGCCCGAAGCCGATCTCCTTGGCCATCAACGGCCAGGCGTCGCGCCGCAGTTCGAGGGTCCGGCCGGTGGCGAGCAGGGCGTCCACGGCGGCGGCGTCGAAGTACCGGGGGAGCGGGGCGGGCGGCCCCTGGAGCCGGTAGCCGGTCTTGGAGTGGTACGGGACGCCGCGCCGGGAGCCGAGGTGCAGCACCGGCTCGCGGCCGGACGGCAGGTAGCGCAGGGCGGGTCCGTCGCCGGTGGGTTCGAAGCGGCCGCCGCGGCCCTCGGTGAGCATCGCGACCAGGTCGACCGAGGCCAGGCCGAGGCCGCGCAGCACCACCTGCTCGCCGGGGGCGATCCGGTCCAGCCGGGCCTCGATGTCGGCGGAGTAGGCGGGCGGGAGGTGGAAGCGGTGGTGCCGGGCGGCGAAGTCGGCGTCGGCGGCGTACCGGGGGTGCGGGGCGGAGTCGAGGTGGCCGAGGGTGAGGGTGACGTGGTCGGCGGTGAGCGTGCCGCCGTCCAGGTGCACGGTCTGCGGTCCGTCGGCCGGGCCGTCGATCCGCCGTACGGTGTCCCGGTGCAGGGTGACCGTGATGTGCGGCGGCAGGTCGGCGACGGCGCGGCGGAACACCCAGTCCAGGTAGGCGCTCTGGGCGCGCCGGGTGGGGAAGTCGGTGGGCGCCAGGTCGCGCAGCTCGGCCCGTACGGCCGGGTCGTCGACCTCCCGGTGGGGCGCGAACTCGTGCTGCCGCAGGGCCCATTCGGCCAGTGAGGGGCCGGGGCGGACCGGGCCCTCGATGGTGGCGCGCTCGTCGGTGAACATGGTGACGTCCTCGGCCATCGAGTTCATCCGCAGCAGCGGGGACTGCTCGTGGCGCCAGATCCGGCCGGCGCCGGGCGGGTACGGGTCGACCAGGTGGATCTCCAACGGCCGGTCGGCGGGCAGGAGTTCGGCGGCGTTGGCGGCGATCCGCTCCAGCAGCCCGGTGGCGCGCGGCCCGGCGCCGACGATGACCAGGGACGTCATGCCCGGACCACCCGCCCGAACGCGGCGCGGGCGCGTTGCAGCGGGGTGGCCGGCCGGCCGTCCCGGCTGGCGCCCTTGGCGAAGTGCCGCTCGACGTAGTACTGGCCGACGGACAGCACGGTGGTGACCACCAGGTACCAGAGGGTGGCGACCATCAGCATCGGGATCACCCGGTAGGACTGCAGGTAGACCAGCTGCACCGAGTAGAGCAGGTCGGAGACGGCCAGCACGCTGACGATGCTGGTGCCCTTGAGCGCGCCGATCAGCATGTTCCCGGCGGTCGGCACGATCGCGCGCATCGCCTGCGGCACCACGATCCGGCGCAGCACCCGCCACCGGCCGAGCCCGAGCGCGGCGGCCGCCTCCAGCTGGCCGCGGTCGACGGAGAGGATGCCGCCGCGGATCACCTCGGCGGCGTACGCGGTCTCCAGCAGGGTGAGCCCGATGACGGCGGTCAAGGTGGGGCCGATCAGGTTGACGGTCTTCACGGTGATGAACTCGGGGCCGAAGGGGATGCCCAGGCCGAGGGTCGGGTAGAGCGCGCCGATGTTGAAGAAGAACAGCAGCTGGACCAGCGGCGGGGTGGCCCGGAAGATCCAGATGTAGCCCCAGGCGAGCGTGCGCAGCACCGGGTTGGTGGACATCCGCATGGTGGCGAGGAGGGTGCCGAACACGAAGCCGAGGGCGAGGGTGACGCCGGTCAGCCACAGCGTCAGGCCCAGGCCGTCGAGGACCGAGCGGGCGGTGAACCACTCGGCGACCACGTCCCACTGGAAGGCCGGGTTGCGGATCACCGAGCCGACCGCCATCGCGGCCAGCAGCAGGGCGACGGCCGCGGCGATCCACTGTCCGGGCTTGCGGCGGGCGACGATCCGGGCCTCGGCGGCCGGTGGCGGAGGTGGGCCGTCGGTGCGGGCGGGGGCGGGCAGGAGGTCCTGCGGGGTGGCCATGGCGGCGGCTCCTGGGCGGAGTGCGGGCGGGGAGAGGTACGGGCGTGATCACGTACGCGGGACCCTCGGACGCCGGCCCGCGTCCCTCAACGCGGCCGGCGCACGGCACTGCACTCCGCTGCGATCGTACGCATGCGCGATCGACGGCTGTCAAGGGTGGCCGGCGGGCGGGCGGGGCCGTTCGACGCCCGCGCGCAACACGTCGGACATGCGACAGGAGATCGCAACAGTGCGGCAATGATGGATGGTTGACGGACCAGTCGGCCGACTGCTCAACTTGAGGCCATGTACGCCGAGCAGCCCCTGGTCACCCGCGACCACATCGACTTCGGTCGGGTGTGGTCCGCGGCGTGTCGCGGCTGACCCGGCAGCGGGCCGCTCGTCCGGCCTGATCCTCCCCGGCCCCGGTCGCCTCGGGGCGCCCTCCCTCGGTGTGCCCCGTCACGGGCCGGGAGTCGACCTCCACCGCGTGGACTGACGCATCGTCAGAACAGCGACATCACCCGGCCCTCAGCCGACCCAGCGCTGCACTCCGGCAGTTCCCCTCGCCTTCGCTCCGTGCTCGACGGCCGCTCCGCCGCGGCCGCCGCCGGGCTGCCCACCCGCGGTCCGGCCCAGCCCACCCCGAAAGGTTCCGTCATGCCCGTCGAATTCCTCGGCATCGCCGCCACCGGCGACGGTTCGGAGACCAGCCCGCGCACCACCGCCTCCTTCGACCGCGACTACACCCTGCGGTTGGCCCGGGCGCACGAGGAGCACGGCTGGGACCGGGTGCTCTTCGCGTACGGTTCCGGCTCCCCGGAGCCCGCGGCCGCGGCGGCCTTCCTCGCCTCGCACCTCGACCGGCTGCAGATCCTGCTGGCCCACCGGCCGAACGTCTCCTACCCGACCTTCGCCGCCAAGACCTTCGCCACCCTGGACCGGATCAGCGACGGCCGGCTGACCGTCCACTTCATCACCGGCGGCACCGACCACGAGCAGCAGCGCGAGGGCGACTTCCTCACCAAGGACCAGCGCTACGAGCGCACCCGCGAGTACATCGGCATCGTGAAGAAGGCGTGGACCAGCCGGGAGCCCTTCGACCACGAGGGCCCGCACTACCGCTTCAACGACTTCGTCTCCGACGTCTTCCCCGTCCAGCAGCCGCGCCCGGCGGTCTCCTTCGGCGGTTCCTCGGACGCGGCCTACGCGGCCGGCGGCGCCGAGGCCGACATCTACTGCCTGTGGGGCGAGCCGCTGGCCCGCACCGCCGAGCAGATCGAGCGGGTGAAGGAGGCGGCCCGGGCCGCCGGGCGGAGCGACGTGCCGAGGATCCAGGTGGCGTTCCGGCCGATCATCGCGCCCACCGAGGAGCTGGCCTGGGAGAAGGCGCACCGCACGGTGGCCGCCATCCGGGCCCGCCGGGAGAGCGGCGAACTCGCGCCCCGCCGCCGCCCGGTGGCCACCCAGCCCGAGGCTGCGACACCTGAAAACGTCGGTTCCCAGCGGCTGATCGAGATCGCCGAGGCGGGCGAGCGCTACGACCGGGCGCTGTGGACCCCGACCGCCGCGGCCACCGGCGGGGCGGGCAACTCCAACGCGCTGGTCGGCACCCCGGAGACGGTCGCCCAGGCGCTGCTGGACTACTACGACCTCGGCGTGGACATCCTCTCCGCGCGCGGCTACCACCTGCTGGACGACGCGATCGACTTCGGCCGGTACGTCATCCCGATCGTCCGCGAGGAGGTCGCCAAGCGGGACGCCGCCAAGGCCGGGGCCGCCGAGGCCGCCGAGCGGGACCGGCACCAGCTGATCGCGGTGCAGGCGTGAGCGACGGGCGCCACCAGGTGTCCCGGGACGGCCGCGACCAGGAGTTCCGGAAGGTCACCCTGGCGGACCCGCTGGTCGAGCCGCTGCTGCGCGAGCTCACCCACGAGTACGTCACCCGCTACGGCCCCGAGGCCCACCAGGAGATGACCCGCTACCCGGTCGACGCCTTCGCCGAGCCGCACGGCGTGCTGCTGCTCCTGCTGGAGGACGGCGAGCCGGTGGCCGGCGGCGCGTACAAGCGGTACGACGACCGGACCGCCGAGGTGAAGCGGATGTGGACCCACTCCGCACACCGCCGCCGGGGCCTGGCCCGCCGGGTGCTGGCCGAGCTGGAGCGGACCGCCGCGGCCGTCGGCTACCGCCGGATCTTCCTCTCCACCGGTCCGCGTCAGCCCGAGGCCAGGGGCCTCTACCTGGCGGCCGGCTACACCCCGCTGTTCGACGTCACCGCCGACCCGCTGACCATCGGCCCGCTCCGGTTCGAGAAGCCGCTGCCGGCCCTGCTCCCGACCCACTGAAAGGCACCCCGTGAGAACCACCACCGCCCGCCGCCGGCTGCTCGCGGCCACCGCCCTGCTGCCGGTCCTGGCACTGGCCGGGTGCGGCTCGGACCCGAAGATCGCGGGGCCGGCGGCGGGCGGACCGGCCGCCACCGCCACCGAGGACGTCGTCTCCGGCCTGGCCAGGTCGGACACCGCCGCCGTCCTGCTGCCCGCGGAGGTGCGGGCGTCCGGGGTGCTGACCTTCGGCTCGTCCTTCGGTGCCCCGCCCGCCGCCTTCTACGCCGACCAGGCGAGCCGGAAGCAGGTCGGGGTCGACGTGGACTTCTCCGACGCGGTCGCCAAGGTGCTCGGCCTGACCGTCCGGCGCCAGGAGGCCGCCTTCGAGACCATCCTGCCCGCCCTGGACAGCGGCAAGTTCGACGTCGGCACCGGCAACTTCGGGGTCACCGCGGCCCGGCTGAAGACCATCGACTTCGTCACCTACATCGACGACGGCCAGGGCTTCGCGGTGAAGAAGGACAACACCACCGTCCAACCGGTCACCGACCTGGTCCAGCTCTGCGGGCTGACCATCGGCACCGGCGCCGGCACCACCTTCGAGACCACGCTCAACGCGAAGAAGGGCGTCTGCGCGGACGCCGGCCGGAAACCGTACGAGGTCAAGGCGTTCAGCGAGGGCGGGGCGCTGCTGACCGGCCTCCAGCAGGGCCGGGTGGACGTGGAGATGTCCACCATCAACGGCCTGCGCCACCAGGCCTCGCAGGAGGCCGCCGGGGTGCGCTTCCTCAACGAGTTCCACCGGCTGGACGTCGGCTTCGCCTTCAAGAAGGGCTCCCCGCTCACCCCGGCCTTCCAGGCGGCGGTCAACCAGCTGATCAAGGACGGGACGTACCAGCGGATCCTCCGGAAGTGGGGGCTCACCGACTCGGCGATCAAGGAATCGCAGATCAGCCCGCCCGAACACCCCTGACCGCAGAGCCCGTCGAAGGAGTCCCCCGATGACTGTCACCACCCGGGCGCCGTCGAGATCCGCCCCCGCGTCCGGCCCGGGCGCCGGCCCCGGCGCCGGCCTTGGCGTCGGCCTCGACGCCCGCCTCGACGCCGCCGAGCTGGACGGTCTGCGGACCGTCCCCGCCCGCCACCCGTGGCGCTGGGCGGCCGGGCTCGCGGCCCTCGTCCTGCTGGTCCAGTTCCTGCACGGCCTGGCCACCAACCCCGGCTGGGACTGGGCCACCTTCCGGCTCTACTTCACCGCCGACACCATCCTCCAGGCGATCGGCCGCACCCTCGAACTCACCGGCTACGGAACGGTGCTGGGCTTCGCGCTGGGCGCCGTGGTGGCCGCGATGCGGCTGTCCCGCAGCGCGATCCTGCAGACCCTCGCCTGGGCGTACGTCTGGGTGTTCCGCTCGATCCCGCTGATCGTCCAACTGGTCTTCTGGTTCAACCTCTCCTACCTCTACAAGCGGTTCGGCTTCGGCATCCCGTTCGGCCCGACCTTCGGCGAGTTCGAGACGGTCGGCGTGCTGGGCGCGCTCGGCGCCGCCGTGCTCGGACTCGGGCTGCACCAGGCCGCGTTCGCCGCCGAGATCATCCGCGGCGGCGTCGTCTCGGTGGAGGCCGGCCAGCGCGAGGCCGCCGCCGCGCTCGGCATCCCGCGCTGGCGGCAGGCCTGGCGGATCGTGCTGCCGCAGGCCATGCGGGGCATCCTGCCGGCCGCCGCCAACGAGGTGATCTCGCTGCTCAAGGGCACCTCGGTGGTCTATGTGATGGCCATCGGCGAGCTGTTCTACCAGGCCCAGGTGATCTACGGCCGGACCGGCCGGGTGGTACCGCTGCTGATGGTCGCCACGGTCTGGTACGTGGTGCTGACCACGGTGCTGTCGATCGGCCAGTACTACGTCGAGCGCTACTTCGCCCGCGGCGCCCGGCGCACCCCGCCGCCCACCCCGCTGCAGCGCCTGCGGGCGTTCGCGCGGACCCGCACCAGCACCTCCGGAGGAACCCCGTGACCACCCTGACCGAGGCCGCCCCGATGGTGCAGGTCCGCGGCCTGCACAAGAGCTTCGGCCGGCTGGAGGTGCTGCGCGGAGTCGACCTGGACGTCCCGGCCGGCTCGGTCACCGTGGTGCTCGGCCCGTCCGGCTCCGGCAAGTCCACCCTGCTGCGGGCGATCAACCACCTGGAGAAGCTCGACCGCGGCTACGTCGCGATCGACGGCGAGCTGATCGGCTACCGGCGCTCCGGCGACCGGCTGTACGAGCTCAAGGAGCGCGAGGTGCTGCGCCAGCGCACCGGCATCGGCTTCGTGTTCCAGAACTTCAACCTGTTCCCGCACCTCACCGTGCTGGAGAACCTGGTCGAGGCGCCGATCGCCGCGCTGGGCCGCCCCCGGGCGGCGGCGAGGGCGGCGGCCGAGGCCCTGCTGGAGCGGGTCGGGCTGGCCGACAAGGCCACCGCCTACCCCCGGCAGCTGTCCGGCGGCCAGCAGCAACGGGTCGCGATCGCCCGGGCGTTGGCCCTGGAGCCCAAGGTGCTGCTGTTCGACGAGCCCACCTCGGCGCTCGACCCCGAGCTGGTCGGCGAGGTGCTGGACGTCATCAAGGACCTCGCCGGCAGCGGCACCACGATGATCGTGGTCACCCACGAGATCGGCTTCGCCCGCGAGGTCGCCGACACCGTGGTCTTCATGGACGGCGGCGCGGTGGTCGAGCAGGGCCCGCCCGCCGAGGTCCTGGACCGCCCGCGGCACGAGCGCACCCGGGCCTTCCTGGCCAAGGTCCTCTGAACCACCCCGTCCCCTCCACCGAGCAGGAGTTCCACCATGTCCCTACCCCGTCGCGCCCTGCTGGCCGCCGGACCGCTCGCCGCCGTCCTCGTCCTGGCCGGCTGCGGCAGCGGCGCCACCGGCGCCTCGGCGGACCTCGCCGGGGCCCGGGGCAGCACCGCGCCGAACGGCACGGTGGTGAACCTGTCGCCGCAGCAGAACCGGGTGAGCACCGCCAAGGTCGACGCGATCGCGGCGCTGGTGCCGGAGGAGATCAGGAAGCGGGGCACCCTGAAGGTCGTCGACTCGATCGGCACCACCCCGCCGCTGGACTTCTACGCCGACGACGACAGGACCATCATCGGCGTCGAGCCGGACATCGCCTCGCTGATCGGCGACGTGCTCGGCCTCAAGGTCGAGTTCAACCCGGTCTCCTGGGAGAACATCTTCGTCGGCCTGGACAGCGGCAAGTACGACGCGGGCCTGTCCAACATCACCGTCACCGAGGAGCGCAAGGAGAAGTACGACTTCGCCACCTACCGGCTGGACGTCCTCGGCTTCGAGACCAAGAAGGGCAGCGGGATCAAGGTCACCGGCGCCAAGGACCTGGCCGGCCGCTCCGTCGGCGTCGCCACCGGCACCAACCAGGAGAAGCTGCTGACCTCCTGGAGCGAGGAGAACGTCCGCAACGGCCTCAAGCCGATCGACATCAAGTACTTCTCCGGCACCGAGTACTACCTGGCGCTCTCCTCCGGCCGGATCGACGTCTACACCGGCCCCAACCCCAGCCTGGCCTTCCACGCCGTGCAGACCGGCCAGACCGAGGTGGTCGGCACCTACTCCGGCGGCGGCGCGGACGTCCTGGGCAAGATCGCGGCGACCACCCGCAAGGACAACGGCCTGGTCAAGGCGCTCAACGGCGCGCTCGACGAGGTGATCCGCAACGGCACGTACGGGCAGGTGCTCAAGCGTTGGGGCCTGGAGAACGAGGCGGTGCGGAACTCCGAGATCAACCCGGTGGGGCTGCCCAAGCCCAAGCCGTGAGCCGGCCGGGGACCGAGCCGTGAGCCGGCCCGGGACCGAGCCGTGACAGGACGCGTCCCGTCGTTCACCCGTTCGTCCCCGCCCGCCGCTATGGTGGCCCCGCCGACGGCGAACGCCGTTCGGGCACGGGCATGTTGGGGGAGCGCATGCACAAGGGGAAGGTGCTCGGCGGTCGCTACCGGCTGGACGAGTTCCTGGGCCGGGGTGGCTTCGGCGTGGTCTGGCGGGCGACCGACCTGGTGCTGGGCCGCTCGGTCGCGGTCAAGCTGCTGCTGGCGGAGCACGCCGAGGACCGGGAGGCGGTGGGCCGGTTCGTCAGTGAGGCCCAGCTGGCCAGCAAGCTCTCCAACCCGTACATCGTCACGGTGCACGACTACGGCCGGGTCACCGACGAGGAGGGGGAGATCCGCTACCTGGTGATGGAGCTGGTCCGCGGCCGCCCGCTCTCCGCGGTCCTCAAGGACGGCCTGCCGGACCACGGCCGGGCGCTGACCTGGATGGCCCAGATCTGCGAGGCGCTCGACGTCGCGCACCGCGACGGGGTGATCCACCGGGACATCAAGCCGGAGAACGTGATGATCGCGGACAGCGGCGACCGCGCCAAGGTGCTGGACTTCGGCATCGCCCGGATGATGGCCCAGTCCACCGGGCTCACTTCCACCGGCAGCGTGGTCGGCACCGTCCCGTACCTGGCGCCCGAGTGCTGGTCCGGCGGCAGCGTGGACGGCCGGGCCGACCTCTACGCCTTCGGCGTGATGCTGTACGAGGTCAGCACCGGCCGGCGGCCGTTCCGCGCCGACTCGCCGTACGAGTACCTGCGCAAGCACATGGACGAGACCCCGCCCCGGGTGCGCAGCGAGGACCCGGCGCTGGCCGACCTGATCGCCCGACTGCTCGCCAAGCAGCCCGCGGACCGGCCCGCCGCCGCCGGCGAGGTGCTGGAGCGGCTGCGCGGGATCCGGCCCGGGATGCGGCCGCCCGGGGCCAGCCCGGACCAGCTGCGCCGCCGGGCCGACCAGGCCTGGCAGCACGGCGTCGAGGGCCGGGCCGGGGACGCGGTGGACATGCTGGTGCAGCTCGTCCCCGAGTTCGCCCGGATCTGCGGTCCGGCCGACCCGCGCACCCTGCGCACCTGCCACGACCTGGCCCTCTGGCTGGCCCGGGACGGCAGCCCGGGCGCCGCCGCCGACCTGCTGGAGGCGCTCACGGCGGAGCCCGGCACCGGCCCGGAGGCCCGGGCCGACCTGCGGCGCGACCTCGCCCACTGGCAGGGCGAGGCCACCCGGCTCGGCCCGGGCCGGGCGCGGCCGCTAAGCCTGCCCGCGCTGCTCGCCACCGGGGGCGGAACCGGCGGCGGAACCGGGGGCGGCGGCCGAGGCGGCGCGCAGCGCGGCTGAGGCGCCGGTGGCGATCGGGTCGCCGTGTCCGAAGACCGCCGTCTCCACCGGCAGCGCGGCCAGCCGGTGGAAGGAGGCGAGGGCCCGCGCCGGGTCGGTGTGGAACACCCCGGGCCGGGTCTGCCCCTGGACGTTGGCGGCGATGTCCCCGGTGAACAGCACCCCCGGCCCGGGCAGGTGCAGCGCGATGCTGCCGTCGGTGTGCCCGGGCACGTGCACGACCACCGCGCCGCCGCCGATGTCCAGTACGTCCCCGTCCTCGACCTCGCGGTGCACCGGGCAGGGCTCGGCGGGCGGGAGCGGCGGCAGGCCGTCCCACAGCTGCTGCTCGAAGGGGCTGAGCACGGGCGGCTCGGCTGGCTGCTCGCGCCGGACGACCGGTGCCTCCAGCCGGTGCGCCACCACCTCCGCGCTCCAGCGGCGGGCCAGTTCGGCGGCCGAGCCGGTGTGGTCCTCGTGGTGGTGGGTGAGCACGATCCGGCGGACGGCCGTCGGCTCCAGCCCGATGCTGCGGATGCCCTGCTCGATCCCGTCCGCCGACCCGGCGATGCCGGTGTCGACCAGGGTCAGTCCGTGGTCGTCCCGCCAGAGGTAGGCGGTGCCGAACTCCAGGGTGATCATGTGCAGTTCGTCGCGTACGCGGGTGATCTCCATGCCTCGGATCCTGCGCCCCGCGGCCGCGCGGCACGCGGACGTTCGCCCTGGGCGTGGCCGGATTCGCTGCGGGCGGATCCCGGACGTCGCGCGGCGGTCCCCGGCGACGGCGCCCGGGTGTCAACCGTACGGGCCGCCGATTCCGGCCCCCGCGCCCTGGTGCGATTTGATGGGAATCCGCCCATCGGGACGGTCTGGTCGAGTGGCCCGGGCCGTTGATATACCTCGTTGCCAGACTCGGGAGCGGTGTCCGTGCCGCCCCGGTGAGCTGCGACGAAAGGCTGGTGACGGATCGATGAAGCTCCTCCGTGTCGGACCCCCGGGGGCCGAACGCCCGGTCGTGCTGGGCGAGGACGGCACCGCGTACGACCTCTCCGGGCGGGCCCGTGACCTCGACGGGGCCTTCCTCGCCGGGCTGGACACCGCCGCGCTGGCCCGGGAGGTGGCCGCCGGCGTCCTGCCGGTGGTCGACCTGGCCGGCCTGCGGGTGGGTGCGCCGGTGGCCCGGCCGGGCAAGGTGGTCGGCATCGGGCTCAACTACCGCGACCACGCGGCCGAGGCCGGGGCCGCGATCCCGGCCGAGCCGGTGATCTTCCTCAAGCCGAGTTCCACCGTGGTCGGCCCGTATGACGAGGTGCTGGTGCCGCGCGACGGCGAGAAGACCGACTACGAGGCCGAACTGGCCGTCGTGATCGGTCGCACCGCCCGCTACCTGGACTCGCACGCCGAGGCCGCCGGGGTGATCGCCGGGTACACGATCGCCAACGACGTCACCGAGCGGGCCTTCCAGTTCGAGCGCGGCGGCCAGTGGGACAAGGGCAAGTCGGCGGAGACCTTCACCCCGCTCGGGCCCTGGCTGGTCACCGCCGACGAGGTGGCCGACCCGCAGGCGCTGGCGCTGCGGCTGTGGGTCAACGGCGAGCAGCGGCAGCACGGCGACACCGCGGAGATGATCTTCCCGGTGCTCGAACTGGTCCGCTACGCAAGCCGGTTCATGGTGCTGGAGCCCGGTGACGTGATCATCACCGGCACCCCGGCCGGGGTCACCCTGGGCCGTCCGGGCACGCCGTTCCTCGCCCCGGGCGACGTGGTCGAGATCGAGATCGACGGTCTGGGTCGGCAGCGCCAGGTGCTCGGCAAGGCCTGACGGCCGTCGCCGACCGACCCTTGGCACGGGGGTCGGGAGGCCCCGCGCGGCGAACCGCCGCCGCACCGGCAGGCGTTACGAACCGCCGCCCAGCACCGCCCGCAGCCGCTCGGCCCGCTCCGCCCGCGGCCCCTCCAGCGCGAGCAGCCCCGCCAGCACCTCCGCCGTCTGCGGATCGTGCAGCGCCGTCGCCGCCGCCATCGCCGTGAACTGGTCCACCAGCCAGTCCCGCAGCCCGGCCACCGGCAGCACGCGTCCCTCGTCCAGCCAGCTCAGCGACGCCCCCTCGACCACCGCGATCCACGAGCGCACCAGCAGGGTCAGCCGCGGTCCGGCCTCCCGCACGCCCAGGTGCCGCAGGGTCCGCCGCAGCGCCGCCCGCCGGACGTCGTCCACGATCGCCGAGGTGCGGGCCGTCTCCACCACCGAACCGCCGCGCAGCAGCGCCGAGTAGCCCGCGTCGTGCTCGGCCACGAAGGCGAAGTAGCCGTCCAGCGCGGCCGCCAGCTGCTCGGACGGCGTCCCGCTCGGCGGGACGGCGAACCGGCCGGTCAGCTCGTCCGCCGCGGTGCGCAGCGCGGCCTCGTACAACTGCTGCTTGCCGCCCGCGAAGTAGCGGTAGACCAGTGGCCGGGAGGCGCCGGCGGCCTCGGCGACGTCGTCGAGGCTGACCTCCTCGGGCGGCCGGGCGGCGAACAGTTCCAGGGCGACCGCGATCAGCTGCTCGCGCCGCTGTTCGACCGGCAGCCGCCGGTAGCCGGCGCGGCGCGGTCGTGGTGCGGGGACGGCCGGCGTGGGGGCCGGGTCGGTCGCCGTGGTGGGGCGGGCTTCCATGGCGGTCAGCGTAATGGGCGTCGGGCCGATCGGGACCTGTCGCGCGCCGGATCTCCCCGAACGGGTGTTTGCCCCGCCCGCCGTGCGTCAACGTGCGTCGGATCCCGGCCCACGGCAGGTCAACCGGGCGGTGACGGGGCTTGCAATCGGCCCGGGCAACGCGATGATGTCCGAATGGTTGAAGAACTGATCAATTCCGGCGGCGACCACACTCCCCGCCGCATCGCCGACGGTTATGTCCGGTCCTTGGCCGACCTCGACCCGCTGACCGCGATCTACCTCGGCATCAACCCCGAGGACGACCGGCTGCCCGACCTCTCCCCCGAAGGCGACGAGGCGCTCGCCGACCTCGCCCGGCGCACCCTGGCCCGGCTGGACGAGGCCGAGCGGGCCGGCCTCGCCGAGGAGGAGGCCGAGCGCCGCTGCGCCCGGCTGCTGCGCGAGCGGCTGACCGCCGAACTCGCCGTCCACGACGCGGGGGAGAACTACCGCGCGGTGCGCAACCTGGGTTCCCCGGTGCACAACGTGCGGGAGGCCTTCACCCTGCTGCCCAACGACACCGAGGACGACTGGCGGCGGATCGGCCGCCGGCTGGCCCGCATCCCGCTGGCGCTGGAGCAGTACCGGCGGACGCTGGCCGCCGGCATCGAGCGCGGTCTGCTGTCCGGCCCGCGCCAGGTGGAGACGGTGCTCGGCCAGTACGGCGAGTGGCTGGCGGGGGAGACCCCCGGCGGCTGGTTCGGCGAGTTCGTCCAGGGCGCGCCGGAGGGCGTGCGGGCCGAGCTGTCCGGGCACGCGGTGGCCGCCGCGGAGGCGCTGGCCGCCCTGCGCGACTGGCTGCGCGACGTGTACGGCCCGGCCGCCGCCGGCACCCCGGACCAGGTCGGCCGGGAGCGCTACGGCCGCTGGGTGCGTTACTGGACCGGCTCCGAGCTGGACCTGGACGAGGCCTACGCCTGGGCCTGGAGCGAGTTCCACGACCTGTACGCGCAGATGACCGCCGAGGCCGGGAAGGTCCGTCCGGGCTCCGACCCGATGGACGCGATGAAGTGGCTGGAGGAGGACGGCCCGGCGATCGAGGGCGCCGAGCCGGCCCGGGAGTTCCTCCAGGGCCTGATGGACCAGGCGGTCCGGGACCTCCAGGGCACCCACTTCGACCTGGCCGAGCCGATCACCCGGGTCGAGTCGCGGATCGCCCCGGCCGGCAGTGCCGCCGCGCCGTACTACACCGCGCCCTCGCTGGACTTCAGCCGCCCGGGCCGGACCTGGCTGCCGCTGCTGGGCCGGGACCGCTTCCCGGTCTGGGACCTGGTCTCGACCTGGTACCACGAGGGCGTCCCCGGCCACCACCTGCAGCTCGCGCAGTGGAACTACGTGGCCGACCGGCTCTCCACCTACCAGGTGAGCCTCGGCGGGGTGAGCGCCAACCTGGAGGGCTGGGCGCTGTACGCCGAGCGCCTGATGGACGAGCTCGGCTACCTCACCGACCCGGGCCACCGGCTGGGCTTCCTCAACGCCCAGATGATGCGGGCGCTGCGGGTCATCGTGGACATCGGCATGCACGCCGGCCTGGACTTCCCGGCGGACTCCCCGTACCGGCCGGGCGAGCCGGTGAGCCCGGAGCACGCCCGGGACTTCTTCGGGCGCTACTGCGGGCTGTCCACCGACTTCCTGGACAGCGAGCTGGTCCGCTACCTGGGCATGCCCGGCCAGGCGATCGGCTACAAGCTGGGCGAGCGGGCCTGGCTGCGCGGCCGGGCGGCGGCCCGGGCGGCGCACGAGGCGCGCGGCGAGGAGTTCGACCTCAAGGCCTGGCACATGGCGGCGCTCTCGCAGGGCTCGCTCGGCCTGGACGACCTGGTCGCGGAGCTGTCCGCGCTCTGAGCCCCGACGGACCGGGCCTTGACGGACCGGCCCCCATCGGCCCCCGACGGACCGGGCCCCGGGACCTCCGCCGCGAGTCCCTGGGCCTGGTCCTTTTGTCCAATATGGGGCGATTTGGCAAGGTTTTTCCTTGCCTTTCGTCCACCCCGGCGTTTGGCTGGTAGGCGACTGCGTGACCTTCTCCGCACCCGCTCCGGAAGGCTCGACCAGTGTCTCCGCACACCGCAACCGTCATCGGTCACCAGGGCGCGGACCGGCGCCGCTGGTGGGCATTGGCGGTCATCGCCGTCGCCCAGCTGATGATCGTCCTCGACATCACCATCGTGAACATCGCCCTGCCGTCCGCCCAGCGGGACCTGGGTATCTCCGACGCCGACCGGCAGTGGGTGATCACCGCCTACACCCTCGCCTTCGGCGGGCTGCTGCTGCTCGGCGGCCGGCTGGGCGACCTCTTCGGCCGCAAGCGCGTCTTCACCGTCGGCCTGCTGGGCTTCGCCCTCGCCTCCGCCCTCGGCGGTGCGGCGGCCGGTCCGGCCATGCTCTTCGGCGCCCGCGCCCTCCAGGGCGCGTTCGGCGCCCTGCTCGCCCCTTCCGCGCTGGGGCTGCTCTCCACCACCTTCTCCGACCCGAAGGAACGCAGTACGGCCTTCGGCATCTTCGGCGCGATCGCCGGTGGCGGCGCCGCGATCGGCTTCATCGCCGGCGGTCTGCTGACCGAGTACCTGGACTGGCGCTGGTGCCTGTTCGTGAACACCCCGATCGCCGCGGCCACCGCCTTCGCCGCGTTCCGGGTGCTGGACCGCGACCACATCGCCAAGGGGCGCCGGATCAAGCTCGACCTGCCCGGGGCGCTGCTCGGCTGCGGCGGTCTGCTGGCGATCGTCTTCGGCACCTCCGAGGCCGTCACCCGGGGCTGGAGCGACGGCCTGGTGATCGGCTCGCTGCTGCTGGGCGTGGCCCTGATCGCGGTGTTCGTCCTGGTCGAGAAGCGCACCGCGCACCCGCTGCTGCCGATCCACATCGTGGCCGACCGCAACCGTGGCGGCGGCGCGCTCTCGGTGGGCCTGGCGATGATCGGCATGTTCGGCCTGTTCCTGTTCCTGACCTTCTACCTCCAGGCCGTCAAGCACTTCTCGCCGGTGGTCTCCGGCATCTCCTTCCTGCCCATGACGGCCGCCATCGTGCTGAGTTCGACCGGCGTCGCGGCCCGGCTGATGACCAGGGTGCCGTCCCGGAACCTGATCACCCCCGGGCTGCTGCTGGCCGCGGGCGGGATGGCCTGGCTGACCCGGATGACGGTGGACAGCCCGTGGGCCGCCACGGTGCTGCCCTCGCTGCTGCTGATCGGCTTCGGCATGGGCCTGGTGTTCATGCCGGCCATGAGCCTGGCCACCCTCGGGGTCGCCCCGAACGAGGCGGGCGCGGCCTCGGCCACCATCAACTCGGCTCAGCAGGTGGGTGGTTCGCTCGGTACGGCGCTGCTGAACACGATCGCCGCGAGCGCCACCGCGAGCTGGCTGGCCACCCGGGCCGCGGGCGATCCGCTGGTACGGGCCCAGGGCGCCGTGCACGGTTACGTGTCCGCGACCTGGGTCGCGGTGGGCGTGCTGCTGGCGGCCGCGCTGGTGGCCTTCCTGGTGATCGACCACCGTCCGGCGCCGGTCCGGGCGACCGCCGTCCCGGTCGGGCCGGAGTCCGCACCGGCCGCACCGGCCGCCGTGGACGGGCGGCCGAGCCCGCGGGCCGCGGCCGTCGCCGACGTGCGGGCCGATGTGCGACCGGCCGCCGAGGCGAGGGCGGAGACGGGGGCGGAGCGGCCGCCAACCGACTGAAAGCTTTCAGCAAGGTCTTGCAGTCAACCTCCGGCGCCTGCTTGACTCCTGGCCACCGTCCAGGAGCGAGGAGGCGCCGCCGTGCTGCCCGCAACCGCGTCACCCGGTGCGCCCGACGCACCCGAGTTCGACCTGCTGGTGGTCGGCGGGGTCGGCGTCGACACCGTCGTCCGGGTCGACCGGCTGGAACTGCCGCCCGGTGACTCGACGTACGTCGAGCCGGTGCGCGACCACCTCGGCCACACCGGCAGCGGCGTCGCCCTCGGCGCCCACCACCTCGGGCTGCGCACCGCCCTGCTGGACTTCCTCGGCGACGATCCGCAGGGCGACCTGGCCCGCGCCGCCCTGGACCGGTCCGGCCTGCACTTCGCGCACCTGGTCAGCCCGTACGGCACCCCGCGCGGGGTCAACCTGGTGGACCGGACCGGCCGTCGGTTCTCCTTCTTCGACGGCCGCCACCCCGCCGACCTGCGGCTGCCGCGCGCCTTCCAACTCCCGTACGTGGAGCGCAGCCGGCACGTCCACCTGTCGATCACCGGCGTCAACCGGGACCTCTACCCCGACCTCCACCGGCTGGGCCGCGGCACCTCCACCGACCTGCACGACTGGGACGGCGAGGACCCGCACCACCGCGACTACGCGCTCGGCTCCGACCTGGTCTTCCTCTCCACGGCCGGCTGCCGCGACCGCTACGAGCGGGTGATGCGCGGGATCCTCGCCGAGGGCCGGGCCACCGCGGTGGTCGCCACCTCTGGCGCCGAGGGCTGCCACCTGCTCACCCGCGCGGACGGCCGGCTGCACCACCTGCCCGCCGTCGACCCGGGCCGTCCGGTGGTGGACAGCAACGGTGCCGGGGACGCCTTCGTGGCCGGCTTCCTGTACGCCTGGTTCCGCGGCCACCCGCCGCTGGACTGCGCCCGGGCCGGGTCGGCGGCGGGCGCCTTCGCCTGCACGACCGCCGGGACGCACACCGGCTTCGTCGGGGCCGCCGTTTTGGATACGCTCCTGAACCGGTGAGGGATTCTCATCGTGCTCCAAGCCTGCGGTAACGAGCCTTCCAGGCTGACGCGTCATAGTCATGGCCGTACGAGGCGCCACCGACCAGGCAGGGGAGTCAGGAATGGGCGAGCACCGCCGCGCGAGGTCACGCCGTCACCGTCTGCTGGCCCCCTCGTTGTTCACCGCGCTGTCCGCGGTCGTGGTGGCCGGGGTGGTGGCCGGGACGCACGGGTTCAGCCTGGCCGACGCCACCGCCGCCGGGAAGGTCGCCCGCTCCACCCGGACCGTCGCCACCGCCCCGTCGCCCTCCGCGCCCGCCGGTACGGCGGAGCCCGCCCCGGTCGCGGACACCACCCCGAGCGGCAGTCCGACCCCGACCCCGACCCAGACCCCGACCGCCGCGCCGACCCCCACCGACACCCCGACGACGACGGCCGCCGCCCCCGCAGCCCCCGCCGTGCGCGACGTCGTGCTCGGGACGACCGCCCCCGCCCCCGCCGACAACCGGGAGACCTCCACCGTCGGCGCCCTGTTCAGCGGTCCGGTCGGAGCGGGCAACCACTTCTGCACGGCCAGCGTGCTGCACAGCGCCACCGGCAATCTGCTGCTGACCGCCGCGCACTGCCTCAGCAGCGCGAACGGCGTCACCTTCGCCCCCGGCTACCGGGACGGCTCCGCCCCGTACGGCACCTGGCAGGTGACCGCGGTGCACACCGCCTCCGGCTGGACCCAGAACGGCGACGTGGACGAGGACTTCGCGATCCTGGAGACCGCCCCCAACAACGGCCGCAACGTCGAGGACGTGGTCGGCGGCAACAAGCTGGGCACCGACGAGCCGTTCGGCGCCACCGTCCGCCTCTACGGCTACCCGGCGGCCTCCGAGGAGCCCATCCTCTGCACCAACTCGACCGGGCAGCAGAGCTCCTACCAGCGCGTCATCCAGTGCCCGTCCTACCCGTCCGGCACCAGCGGCGGCCCGTGGATCAACACCGCCACCGGTGACGTGGTCGGCGCCATCGGCGGCTACCAGCAGGGCGGCGACAGCGACGACACCTCGTACAGCGCCTACTTCGACCACACCATCGCCACCCTGTACACCCAGGTCGAGGGCAGCGCCCCCTGACCCGGCGGGTCCCGGCCTCGCCCCCACGGGGCCGGGGCCCGCCGGAACGTCCGGGGCCGACCCGCGCCCGGACATGACGAAGGCCCAGATCCGTGGATCAACTCCACTGATCTGGGCCTCAGTCGCACTTCCTGCGAAGTGCCCCCGGTAGGATTCGAACCTACGCACCCGCCTCCGGAGGGCGGTGCTCTATCCCCTGAGCTACGGGGGCCGATTGGCCTGTCGGTCACTTGCGCGTTCCGACGGGATGAACACTACCAGGCTTCGAGCGTGGCCCGTGCACGGGTTTCCGGAAAGATCGTCGGGGCCGTCCCGGGCCGCCCGGTGGGCGGAAGTGCCCAAAGGCCGGACGGGGCGGCGGGGCCGCCGATACCCTCGGTGAGGTGTCGGGAGTGTCCGGGCGGGTCCTCGTGGTGGACGACAGCGAGGTGATCCGCCAGCTGATCAGGGTCAACCTGGAGCTCGAAGGCTTCGAGGTGGTGACCGCCGCCGACGGCGCCGAGTGCCTGGAGATCATCCGCCGGGTGAAGCCGGACGTGGTGACGCTGGACGTGATGATGCCGCGACTGGACGGTCTGCGGACGGCGGCCCGGCTGCGCGCGACCCCGGACACCAGCGGGCTGCCGATCGCGATCGTGAGCGCCTGCACGCCGGCGGACCTCGATCTGGGGGAGGCGGTCGGGGTGGACGGCTACCTCGGCAAGCCCTTCGATCCGGCCGACCTGGTGGCCCTGGTCCGACGGCTGATGCGCGGCGGGGGACCGCCCGACGGGTTCCGCTCTGAGCGAACAGAGCGCACGGATCGCGGCTGACACCCCCGGCAGCGCCGTGCCGGGGCGTCTCAACCGGCAAACCGGGTGGCGGGCGGGCACCCCGTCTCGCCTACGCTTGGCGTCGTGACCCCCGCAGACCTTTCCCAGGCAATCCAGGCCGCAGTGAGCTCCGCCGTCGAGGCGGGCGAGCTGGCCGTCGCCGTGCCCGAGCACGTGACGGTCGAGCGGCCCAAGAACCGGGACCACGGCGACTACGCGACGAACGTGGCCCTCCAGCTCGCCAAGGCGGCCGGCAAGCCGCCGCGAGCCATTGCCGAGGTCCTGGCCGAGCGCCTGCGAGGGATCACCGGCGTCGCCAAGGTCGACATCGCCGGTCCGGGCTTCCTGAACATCACCCTGGACACCGCCACCGCCGGTGCGCTCGCCCGCACCGTCGTCGAGGCGGGCGAGGCCTACGGCCGCAACGAGGCCCTCAAGGGCCTGAAGATCAACCTGGAGTTCGTCTCCGCCAACCCGACCGGCCCGATCCACATCGGCGGCGTCCGCTGGGCGGCCGTCGGCGACTCGCTGGCGCGCGTGCTGCGGGCCTCCGGCGCCGATGTCACCACCGAGTACTACCTCAACGACGCCGGCGTGCAGATCAGCAAGTTCGCCGCCTCCCTGCAGGCCGCCGCGAACGGTCGCGAGGTGCCCGAGGGCGGGTACGTCGGCGAGTACATCGTCGACATCGCCAAGGCGCTCACCGACGCCGTCCCCGGCGTGCTCGACCTGCCCGAGGCCGAGCAGCTGGAGGTCTTCCGCACCGAGGGCCTCAAGCTCATGGTGGCCGAGATCAAGCGCTCGATGGACGAGTTCGGCACCCACTTCGACGTGTGGTTCTCGGAGAAGACGCTGCACGACTCCGGCGCCGTCGAGAAGGCCATCGAGCGGCTGCGCGAGCAGGGCCACGTCTTCGACAAGGACGGCGCGGTCTTCCTGCGCACCACCGACTTCGGCGACGACAAGGACCGCGTCCTGATCAAGGCCGACGGCGACAAGACCTACTTCGCCGCCGACGCCGCGTACTACCTGTCCAAGCGGGACCGCGGCGCCGAGGTCGCGCTCTACATGCTGGGCGCCGACCACCACGGCTACGTCAACCGTCTCAAGGCCATCGCGGCCTGCGCGGGCGACGACATGAACCGCAACATCGAGGTGAAGATCGGCCAGTTCGTGAAGATGCTTCGCGACGGCGAAGAGGTCCGCATGTCCAAGCGGGCCGGCAACATCATCACGATCGACGACGTGGTCGAGTGGATCGGCGTCGACGCCGCCCGCTACACCCTGGCGCGCTCCTCCACGGACTCGACGATCACGCTGGACATCAACGTCCTGACCAGCCAGACCAACGAGAACCCGGTCTTCTACGTCCAGTACGCCCACACCCGGATGTGCGGCGTCGCCCGCAAGGCCGCCGAGCTGGGCGTGGACAAGGGCACGGTCGAGCAGTTCAAACCCGAGCTGCTCTCCACCGAGTGGGAGTCCGACCTGCTCGGCCACCTCGGCGAGTTCCCGCGCGTGCTGGCCGCGGCCGGCGAGCTGCGCGAGCCGCACCGGGTCGCCGTCTACCTGGAGAAGCTCGCGGGCAAGTACCACCGCCTGTACGAGAACTGCATGTTCCTGCCCAAGGGCGACGAGGAGCTCACGGACACCCACCGGGCCCGCCTCTGGCTGGTCGAGGCGACGCGCACCGTGCTCGCCAACGGCCTCACGCTCCTGGGCGTGACGGCGCCCGAGCGGATGTAAGCACCACCCCCAAGCGCACAGCGGGGGCGGCTGACGGTCAACGGAGACCGTCGCCGCCCCTCGCCATAGGTCTCGAAGGAACCCAGGACCATGAGTCGTTCCGCACACCCCGCAGGCCCCCGCCACGGCGACGTCCTGCCCGAGGGCCACTACCAGGCCCCGCCGGCCGACCTGAACGCGCTCGACCCCAAGGTCTGGTCGCGCACCGTCTCCCGCAACGCCGAGGGCGTGGCCACCGTCGGCGGGATCGACGTCAAGCGGCTGGCGGCCGAGTTCGGCACCCCGGCCTACGTGTTGGACGAGGAGGACTTCCGCAGCCGGGCCCGCGCCTGGCGGGACGCCTTCGGCACCGAGGCGGACGTCTACTACGCCGGAAAGGCCTTCCTCTCCAAGGCGATCGTGCGCTGGCTGCACGAGGAGGACCTCAACCTCGACGTGTGCAGCGTCGGCGAGCTGGCGGTGGCGCTGGCCGCCGGGATGCCGCCGGCGCGGATCGCGCTGCACGGCAACAACAAGTCGGTGGACGAACTCGAACACGCGGTGAAGTCCGGCGTCGGGCGCATCGTGGTCGACTCCTACGAGGAGATCGAGCGCCTGGCCGCGATCGCCGCCCGGCAGGGCGTGCGCCAGCAGGTGCTGATCCGGATCACCGTCGGCGTCGAGGCGCACACCCACGAGTTCATCGCCACGGCACACGAGGACCAGAAGTTCGGGCTCTCCCTCAACGGCGGCTCGGCCGCCGAGGCGGTGCGCCGGGTGCTCGGCCACGCCGCCCTGGAGCTGCGCGGCATCCACTCGCACATCGGCTCGCAGATCTTCGACATGGCGGGCTTCGAGGTCGCCGCCCGCCGGGTGGTCGGCCTGCTGGCGGAGATCCGCGACGAGCACGGCGTCGAGCTGCCCGAGATCGACCTCGGCGGCGGCCTGGGCATCGCGTACACCAGCGAGGACGACCCGCGCGAGCCGGCCGAGATCGCCGCCGCGCTGGCCGACATCGTGCGCCGCGAGTGCGCCGCCGCGCGGCTGAACGCCCCCCGGCTGAGCGTGGAGCCGGGCCGGGCGATCGTCGGTCCGACCGCGTTCACGCTGTACGAGGTCGGCACGGTGAAGCCGCTGGAGGGCCTGCGCACCTACGTCAGCGTGGACGGCGGGATGTCCGACAACATCCGCACCGCGCTGTACGACGCCGAGTACTCGGTGGCCCTGGTGTCGCGCACCAGCGACGCGGAGCCGATGCTGGTGCGGGTGG
The DNA here is from genome assembly GCF_044749365.1 of Kitasatospora sp. NPDC089509. Taxonomy (NCBI): domain Bacteria; kingdom Bacillati; phylum Actinomycetota; class Actinomycetes; order Kitasatosporales; family Streptomycetaceae; genus Kitasatospora; species Kitasatospora sp. NPDC089509. The sequence goes on from NZ_JBIVHS010000009.1 coordinate 125,740, forward strand.
TCGGCAAGCACTGCGAGTCCGGCGACATCGTGGTCCGGGACGCCTTCCTGCCGGCCGACCTGGCCGCGGGCGACTTGATCGCGGTGCCCGCCACCGGCGCGTACTGCCGCTCGATGGCGAGCAACTACAACCACGCCCTCAAGCCCCCCGTGCTCGCCGTCAAGGACGGCGCGGCCCGGGTGATCGTCCGGCGCGAGACGGAGGAGGATCTCCTGCGCCTGGATATCGGATGACGAAATCCTCGTCTCAGATCATGGAACGACCGTAGATCCGTGCGGAAAGTCCCCGAGACTGGTACGGACCGAAGTATCCGGCGGCCCCCGAAAATCCGCCGGAAATACCGAAGCACGAAGAATGCAGAGCGGAGTCGGATGATGCGTACGCGCCCGCTGAAGGTGGCGTTGCTGGGTTGTGGTGTGGTGGGCTCCGAGGTGGCGCGCATCATGACGACGACGGCCGACGACCTCGCCGCTCGCATCGGTGCCCCGGTCGAGCTCGCCGGGATCGCGGTCCGCCGGGCCGGCCGGGTGCGCCCGGGGGTGCCCGAGCACCTGGTCACCACCGACGCCGAGGCCCTGGTGGGCCGGGGCGACATCGACGTGGTGGTCGAGGTGGTGGGCGGGATCGAGCCCTCCAAATCGCTGATCCTGTCGGCCTTCAAGCAGGGTGCCTCGGTGGTCAGCGCCAACAAGGCGCTGCTCGCCCAGGACGGCACCGAGCTGCACGCGGCGGCCGCCGCGGCCGGCGTCGACCTGTACTACGAGGCCGCGGTGGCGGGCGCGATCCCGCTGCTGCGCCCGCTGCGCGAGTCCCTCGCGGGGGACAAGGTCAACCGGGTGCTGGGCATCGTCAACGGCACCACCAACTTCATCCTCGACAAGATGGACACCACCGGCGCCGGCTACTCGGAGGCGCTGGAGGAGGCCACCGCGCTCGGCTACGCCGAGGCCGACCCGACGGCCGACGTGGAGGGCTTCGACGCCGCCGCCAAGGCCGCGATCCTGGCCGGCATCGCCTTCCACACCAAGGTCACCGCGGCCGACGTCTACCGCGAGGGCATCACCGAGGTGACCGCCGCCGACATCGCCTCGGCGAAGGAGATGGGCGCCGTGGTCAAGCTGCTCGCGATCTGCGAGCGCGCCGCCGACGGCGGGTCCGTCACCGCCCGGGTGCACCCGGCGATGATCCCGCTCTCGCACCCGCTGGCCTCCGTCCGCGAGGCGTACAACGCGGTGTTCGTCGAGGCCGAGGCGGCCGGCCGGCTGATGTTCTACGGCCCGGGCGCGGGCGGCTCGCCGACCGCCTCCGCGGTGCTCGGCGACCTGGTCGCGGTCTGCCGCAACAAGCTCGCCGGCGCCACCGGCCCCGGTGACTCCGTGTACACGCAGCTGCCGGCCAAGCCGATGGACCAGGTGGTCACCCGCTACCACGTCAGCCTGGACGTGGACGACCGGGCGGGTGTGCTCGCCCAGGTCGCGTCCGTCTTCGCCGAGCACGGCGTCTCCATCGACACCGTGCGCCAGCAGGGCCGCGACGGCGACGCCTCGCTCGTCGTGGTCACCCACCGTGCCACCGACGCCGCGCTGTCGGCGACGGTCGACAAGCTCCGCGCGCTGGACAGCGTGCGGGACGTGGCCAGCATCATGCGGGTCGAAGGGGAATAGGGAACCAGCCATGAACGCCGTTGCCGAGAACGTCGTCCGAGGCGCGCACACCCACCAGTGGCGCGGCCTGATCGAGGAGTACCGGGACCGCCTGCCGGTCACCGCGGCCACCCCGGTGGTCACCCTGTTGGAGGGCGGCACGCCGCTGGTGCCCGCCCAGGTGCTGTCCGAGCGCACGGGCTGCGAGGTCTACCTCAAGGTCGAGGGCGCCAACCCGACCGGTTCCTTCAAGGACCGCGGGATGACGATGGCCATCTCCAAGGCCAAGGAGGAGGGCGCCCAGGCCGTCATCTGCGCGTCCACCGGCAACACCTCGGCCTCGGCCGCCGCGTACGCCGTGCGGGCCGGGATGGTCTCCGCGGTGCTCGTCCCGCAGGGCAAGATCGCCCTGGGCAAGATGGGCCAGGCGCTGGTGCACGGCGCCAAGATCCTCCAGGTGGACGGGAACTTCGACGACTGCCTGACGCTGGCCCGCGAGCTCTCCGAGAAGTACCCGGTGGCGCTGGTCAACTCGGTGAACCCGGTGCGGATCGAGGGCCAGAAGACGGCGGCCTTCGAGATCGTCGACATGCTCGGCGACGCCCCGGACATCCACGTCCTGCCGGTCGGCAACGCGGGCAACATCACCGCCTACTGGAAGGGCTACCGGGAGTACGCCACCGACGGGATGTCCTCGCGCACCCCGCGGATGTGGGGCTTCCAGGCATCCGGTTCGGCCCCGATCGTGGACGGCGCGCCCGTCCTCAAGCCGCAGACCATCGCCACCGCGATCCGGATCGGCAACCCGGCCTCCTGGGACTTCGCGCTCGCCGCGCGGGACGAGTCCGGCGGCCTCATCGACAAGGTGACGGACCGTCAGATCCTGTCCGCCTACCGGCTGTTGGCCGCGCAGGAGGGCGTCTTCGTGGAGCCCGCCTCGGCCGCCTCGGTGGCCGGCCTGCTGGCCAAGGCGGAGGCCGGCCTGGTCGACCCGGGCCAGCGGATCGTCTGCACGGTGACCGGCAACGGCCTCAAGGACCCGGACTGGGCGGTGGCCGGCGCGCCGCAGCCGCAGGTCGTCCCGATCGACCCGGAGGCGGCGGCCCTTCGGCTCGGGCTGCTCGACTGAGCGACTCGACCGAGCGATCGGCCCGCCTGGCCGGGCGATCGGACCGCCCGGCCGGGCAAGGGGCCTGACGCGTCGACGGGCCGACCCTTTCGAGGGTCGGCCCGTCGGAGTTCTCCGGTGACACTTTTGTGTCAATTCCGCTTCGCATTCCGATGCGATTCCACCCCGCTTCCTGACGGAGCGGGGTGCGCATTCCGGCCAGAACCGGCAACACACCAGATCGAAGGCCCACGGGGTGTACCACTGGGGAACCTCTCTTCGATACTCTGGGTTCGGCCGTGTGGCACATGCCCCGGGCCCGTCCTGGTACGGGCCGCGCCGACGACAGTGACCGCCAGGCCCGAGGGGTCCGCGGTCCTTCCCCCACCCTCGTACCGACGACGCGCACCGCGCCGCCCGATTTCCCCAGGAGAGTCCACCGCATGGCCGGTCCTGCGTTCCGTGCCGCCGCCGTCCGGGTCAGGGTTCCCGCGACCAGCGCCAACCTCGGCCCCGGCTTCGACGCCTTCGGGCTCGCGCTGGGTCTGTACGACGACGTGGTCGTCCGGGTCGCCGACTCCGGCCTCGCGGTCGACATCGCCGGCGAGGGCGCCGAGACGCTGCCCCGGGACGAGCGCCACCTGCTGGTCCGCTCGATGCGGGCCGCCTTCGACCGGCTCGGCGGCCAGCCGCGCGGCCTCGAAGTGGTCTGCGCCAACCGGATACCGCACGGCCGGGGCCTGGGTTCCTCCTCGGCCGCCATCTGCGCCGGCATCGTGGCCGCCCGCGCGGTCACCATCGGCGGTCCGTCCGCGCTGGACGACGACGCGCTGCTGGCCCTCGCCTCCGAGCTGGAGGGCCACCCGGACAACGTCGCGGCCTGCCTGCGCGGCAACTTCACCATCGCCTGGACCGACGAGGAGTCGGCCAAGGCGGTCGCCCTGGAGCCCTCCGAGCAGGTCGTCCCGGTGGTGTTCGTCCCGGCCGGCGAGGTGCTCACCGAGACCGCCCGCGGCCTGCTGCCGAAGACCGTCCCGCTGGCCGACGCCGCCGTCAACGCGGGCCGTTCCGCGCTGCTGGTCGAGGCGTTGACCCGGCGTCCCGAACTGCTCCTCGCCGCCACCGAGGACCGACTGCACCAGGACTACCGCGCCACCGCCATGCCGGACAGCGCCGCGCTGGTCGGCGCGCTGCGCGCGGAGGGCGTCCCGGCGGTCATCTCCGGGGCCGGCCCGACCGTGCTGGCGCTCACCGACGAGGCGGGCGTCGACAAGGTGCTCTCCTTCGCCGGGTACCACGGCCACGGCGGCGACCCGGCGTTCGCCGCGCACCGGCTCGGCGTCGACCGGACCGGGGCCACCGTGCTCCCGCTGGACGTCTGAGCTGCCCGTTCGGGCCCGGCGCGAGCCGGGCCGTCCGGACACGATTGGCAAACCCGAGGTCGGGGAATGTCTGAGGGGGTCGGTAGTGTTAATCTCATTGCTGCACCATGTGCCCTCCGGGGCTCGGTGCGCCGCGTCCCGATCCCAGCGTTCCACTGCCGTGGAACCGCCGCGATGTCCGGGGCGACGATTCTCCGGGAGCCCACCGCAGCGCGTACGCAGCCTGCCTGCGCGACATGCGGCCGCATCCCGAAGCCGTGACGGCACCTGACTCCCACCCGCGGCCTCCCACCTAGAGGCACAGGACGGGCGGAGCGCGGGCCACCGTCACGCGACGGGGGCCCGGGATTCGCAGGCAGCGTGGGGGCGCAACGCCCTCTGGGGAGGTCGACACACGACCGGCCCACGCGCCACCTCAGCACCACCGTGCGTCAAGCACCGCACCTCGCAGCTCTCCCTCGACGGGCTCCCGCCATTCGAGGGATCACCGCCTCGGACCGACGCAGTCGAGCGTTGGTCAGGACAGCACAACCGGTCGCCGAGCCAGACAGGCCGACGTCCGCTCCAGGGAAGGACCCTTAGTGAGCGACTCCACCGATCTGATGGGCGCGCGCCCGGACGCCGAGGCGTCGGACGCAGCCGCCGCCCCCGCCGCTCCGGCCCGCCGCCGCCGCAGTGCCGCCGCGGGCCTGGACGGAATGGTCCTGGCCGAGCTCCAGAAGCTCGCCGGTGACCTGGGCATCACCGGTACCGGACGCATGCGCAAGAGCCAGCTGATCGAGACCATCAAGGAGAAGAGCGGCGGGGACCCGCTGCTCGCCGCCGGTGGCGCCCCGGCCGCCAAGCGCACCGCCGCCAAGGCGGACGCCGAGGCCCCGGCCGAGAAGCCGGCCCGCCGCACCAAGGCCGCCGCCGCCGCCGCGGCCCCGGCCGCCGAGCCGCAGGCCCAGATCGAGATCCCGGTGCAGGCCGCGGCCGAGACCGCCGCCGCGCCCGCCCGCACCGAGCGCACCCGTCGCCGGGCCACTTCGGCCGCCGGCGCCCCCACGGCCCCGGCCGCCGCCGAGGCGGCCGCCGAGGCCGCCACCGTCACGGTGGCCGAGCCCAAGCAGGCCGACCGCCCGGCCGAGACCCGCGGCTTCGAGGGTCGCGAGGAGGGTCGCGAGACCCGTCGCGACCGTCGCGAGCGCCGTGACCGCCGCGAGGGCGGCGAGCGCACCGAGCGTCAGGACGGCGCCGAGGCCCAGGCCGGCCAGGACGGCGACGGCCGTGAGTCCCGTCGTGACCGCCGCAACCGCCGCGAGCGCACCGACCGCCAGGGCGGTCAGCAGGGCCAGCAGCAGGGCGAGGGCCAGGGCCAGCAGCGCCGCGAGGGCGGCCAGGGCGGCCAGGGCCAGCAGGCCCAGCAGCCCCAGGTCCAGCAGGGCGGCTACGACGACGACGAGTTCGGCGACGGCCGTCGGGGTCGTCGCGGCCGCTACCGGGACCGTCGGGGCCGTCGTGGCCGCGACGGCTTCGAGGCCGGCGTGGTCGAGCCGCAGGTCGGCGAGGACGACGTCCTGATCCCGGTCGCGGGCATCCTCGACATCCTCGACAACTACGCGTTCGTCCGGACCTCCGGCTACCTGCCGGGCCAGAACGACGTCTACGTCTCGCTCGCCCAGGTCCGCAAGAACGGCCTGCGCAAGGGTGACGCCATCACCGGTGCGGTGCGCCAGCCGCGCGAGGGCGAGCGCCGCGAGAAGTTCAACGCCATGGTGCGGCTGGACTCCGTCAACGGCATGGACCCGGAGACCGGCCGCGGCCGCCCCGAGTTCAACAAGCTCACCCCGCTGTACCCGCAGGAGCGGCTCCGCCTGGAGACCGACCCGGGCGTGCTGACCACCCGGATCATCGACCTGGTGTCGCCGATCGGCAAGGGCCAGCGCGGTCTGATCGTGGCCCCGCCGAAGACCGGTAAGACCATGGTCCTGCAGGCGGTCGCCAACGCGATCACCCACAACAACCCCGAGTGCCACCTGATGGTCGTCCTGGTCGACGAGCGTCCGGAAGAGGTCACCGACATGCAGCGGTCGGTGAAGGGCGAGGTCATCTCCTCGACCTTCGACCGCCCGGCCGAGGACCACACCACCGTCGCCGAGCTGGCCATCGAGCGCGCCAAGCGCCTGGTCGAGCTGGGCCACGACGTGGTCATCCTGCTGGACTCGATCACCCGCCTGGGCCGCGCCTACAACCTGGCGGCGCCGGCCTCCGGCCGCATCCTGTCCGGTGGTGTCGACTCGACCGCGCTCTACCCGCCGAAGAAGTTCTTCGGTGCCGCGCGCAACATCGAGAACGGCGGCTCGCTGACCATCCTGGCCACCGCGCTGGTCGAGACCGGCTCGCGGATGGACGAGGTGATCTTCGAGGAGTTCAAGGGCACCGGCAACATGGAGCTCAAGCTCGACCGGAAGCTCTCGGACAAGCGCATCTTCCCGGCCGTCGACGTGGACGCCTCCAGCACCCGCAAGGAGGAGATCCTGCTCGGCAGCGAGGAGCTGGCGATCGTCTGGAAGCTGCGCCGGGTGCTGCACGCGCTCGACTCGCAGCAGGCGATCGAGCTGCTGCTGGACAAGATGAAGCAGACCAAGAGCAACGCCGAGTTCCTGATGCAGATCGCCAAGACCACCCCCGGTTCCGGCGACTGACGGTAGCCGGACGGCACCGAGGCACCGAACCCCGGATCGCGCGAGCGGTCCGGGGTTCGCCGTGTCCGGGGCCGCTTTGTTCCAGAGTTGGGACAGCTTGGGATCATTCGATCTTCTTGTCCGTTTTACGCTGGTACGTATGGCCGAGCACAAGAGGGTCCCGAGTCGCCGCCGCAAGGTCCTGCGGTGGTCCGCCTGCGCGGTCGCCGCGCTCGTCGTCGTCGGCGGCGGTGCGGGCGCCTACGCGTACCTGAAGCTCAACGGCAACATCAAGAGCGTCGACATCGACTCCCGCCTCGGCGATGCCCGGCCCCCGGCCGCCACCGACGGCTCCTTCAACATCCTGGTACTGGGCTCCGACTCGCGGGTCGGCGAGAACGGCGACCTGGCCGGCGGGGACACCGGCGACACCGCCCGCTCCGACACCGCGATGGTGGTGCACATCAGCCAGGACCACTCGCGGGCCACCATCGTCTCGATCCCGCGCGACACCCTGGTCGACCGGCCGCAGTGCACCGACAACAGCGGCAAGGTCGCCCCGGCGGTCAAGCGGGCGATGTACAACAGCGCCTTCGAGACCGGCGGCGCCGCCTGCGCGGTCAAGACCACCGAGCAGCTCACCGGGCTGCGGATGGACCACTACCTCCAGGTCGACTTCGCCGGCTTCGCCCGGGTCGTGGACGCGATAGGCGGGGCCACCGTGACCACCACGGTGGCCATCCACGACAAGGACAGCGGGCTCGACCTCCCGGCCGGCCAGCACCACCTAGACGGGCAGCAGGCGCTGGCCTTCGTCCGCACCCGGCACGGCGTCGGCGACGGCAGCGACCTCGGCCGGATCGAGCTGCAGAAGCAGATGGTCAAGTCGCTGCTCCAGCAGGCCGGCGGGATGGGACTGTTCTCCAACCCGGTCAAGCTGTGGTCGATCGGCGACACCATGACCAAGAGCGTCACCACCGACTCCGCGCTCGGCTCGGTGAACTCCCTGGTGGGGCTGGTGCAGGAGCTCAAGGGGATCGGGCCGGACCAGCTGACCATGGTCACCCTGCCGGTGGTGGCCGCCCCCAGCGACCCCAACCGGGTGGTCGAGCAGCAGCCGCAGGCCGGGAACGTCTGGGCGGCGCTCAGGGCCGACCAGGCGGTCCCGCAGGCGATCGTCTCGGCCCAGCCGGAGAACCCCGCCCAGGCGACCCCCACGGCCTCCCCGACGGCCGTGCCCAAGGCCGTTCCCAGGACGGCCGCCCCGAAGCCCGCCGGGACGGCCGCCGGGCAGCGCTGACGGCGCCCGTCACCGGCCCCGGGGACCGCCCGGGACGGCCCCCGGAATAAGCCGTGACGGGCCCCGGTTTGGGAAGATGCGGCCGGTCCTGGCAGACTGGTCCGTCGGTCCCGGTTCACGTGCGGCATTCCCAGTCGCCGACCCGGTGCCCTCCCGAAAACTAGGAGAACCCCTTGAAGCCCAACGTTCACCCGGAGTACGTGGTCACGAAGGTGACCTGCACCTGCGGCGCCGAGTTCACCACCCGCTCGACCGAGACCAGTGGCGAGATCCGCGCCGAGGTCTGCTCGCAGTGCCACCCGTTCTACACGGGCAAGCAGAAGATCCTCGACACGGGTGGCCGCGTTGCCCGCTTCGAGAAGCGCTTCGGCAAGCAGCACAGCGCGAAGGCCTAGCGCTCCCTCGGCGCCGGCTCCCGGTGCCCCCGTACTCGTTGTCGGGGGCGCCGGGGACCGGCGCCGTTCGCGTCCCAGCGCGCGTTCCGCAGTTCCAGCCCGTTCCGAACCCCCCCTGCACGTTCTGAGCCCCCGGGAAGAAGGCCACCCCATGTTCGAGGCAGTCGAAGAGCTCCTCGTCGAGCACGCCGACCTCGAAACGAGGCTGGCCGACCCGTCCGTCCACGCGGACCAGAACAACGCCCGCAAGCTGGCCAAGCGCTACGCCGAGCTGACCCCGATCACCCGGGTCTACCGGCAGTGGCGGCAGGCCGGCGAGGACATCGAGGCCGCGCGCGAACTCGCCGCCGAGGACCCGGAGTTCCTCTCCGAGGTGAAGGACTCCGAGGCGCGCCGCGACGAACTGACCGAGGAACTGCGGCTGCTGCTCGTCCCGCGCGACCCGAGTGACGACAAGGACGTCATCCTGGAGATCAAGGCGGGCGAGGGCGGCGAGGAGTCCGCGCTGTTCGCCGGCGACCTGCTCCGGATGTACCTGCGCTACGCCGAGCGGGTCGGCTGGAAGACCGAGCTCATCGACTCCAACGAGTCCGACCTCGGCGGCTACAAGGACGTCTCGGTGGCCGTGAAGACCAAGGGCAACGCCGAGCCCGGCCAGGGCGTCTGGGCCCGGCTGAAGTACGAGGGCGGCGTGCACCGCGTGCAGCGCGTCCCCGCCACCGAGTCGCAGGGCCGCATCCACACCTCCGCGGCGGGCGTGCTGGTCACCCCCGAGGCGGAGGAGGTCGAGGTCGAGATCCTCGCCAACGACCTGCGGATCGACGTCTACCGCTCCTCCGGCCCCGGCGGCCAGTCGGTCAACACCACCGACTCGGCGGTCCGGATCACCCACCTGCCGACCGGTATCGTGGCGTCCTGCCAGAACGAGAAGAGCCAGCTGCAGAACAAGGAGCAGGCGATGCGCATCCTGCGTTCGCGGCTGCTGGCCGCCGCGCAGGAGGAGGCCGAGCGGGAGGCCTCGGACGCGCGTCGCAGCCAGGTCCGCACGGTGGACCGTTCCGAGCGGATCCGGACGTACAACTACCCCGAGAACCGCATCTCGGACCACCGCACGGGATTCAAGTCGTACAACCTGGACCAGGTCCTGGACGGCGACCTGAACGCGGTGATCCAGTCCTGCGTCGACAAGGACGCGGCGGCCAAGCTCGCCGCGGCCCAAGAGAACTGAGACCGGCGCGCCCCAGCCCGACGCAAGCCCGAAGCCGGAGCGCAGAAACATGAGGTCGTACGGATGAACCTGCTGCTCGCCGAGGTGGCCCAGGCCACCCAGCGGTTGGCCGCGGCCGGCGTGCCGTCGCCGCGCTTCGACGCGGAGGAACTCGCCGCCTACGTCCACAACGTCAAGCGCAGCCAGCTGCACACGGTGAAGGACGCCGACTTCGACGCCCGCTACTGGGAGGCGGTCTCCCGCCGCGAGGCGCGCGAGCCGCTGCAGCACATCACCGGGCGCGCGTTCTTCCGCTACCTCGAACTGGAGGTCGGCCCCGGGGTGTTCGTGCCCCGGCCGGAGACCGAGACGGTCGTCGAGTGGGCGATAGACGCGGTGCGCGACATGGACGTCGCCGAGCCGCTGGTGGTCGACCTGTGCTCCGGCTCCGGCGCCATCGCGCTCGCCCTGGCCCAGGAGCTGCCGCGCTCCACCGTGCACGCCTTCGAGCTCGACGAAGGGGCGCTGGAGTACACCCGGCGCAACATCGAGGCCAGCCCGGACCGCGCCAGGGTCACCCTGCACGCCGGGGACGCCACCAAGGCCTTCGAGGACGACCGCTCCTGGGACGGCCGCTTCGACCTGGTGATCTCCAACCCGCCGTACATCCCGCTCACCGAGTGGGAGTATGTCGCGCCGGAGGCCCGCGACCACGACCCGCAGATGTCCCTGTTCTCCGGCGAGGACGGCCTGGACACCATCCGCGGCATCGAGCGGGTGGCCGCCCGGCTGCTGCGCCCGGGGGGCGCGGTGGTGATCGAGCACGCCGACCAGCAGGGCGGCCAGGTGCCGTGGATCTTCAACGAGGAACGCGGCTGGACGGACACCGCCGACCACCGCGACCTGAACAACCGGCCGCGCTTCACGACCGCCCGGAGGGTCGGGTCGTGAGGATTCGGACGCAGCACGACCGCCCGGAGGGTCGGGTCGTGAACATCGAACACTTCACGACGGCGTGCGAAGCCGCGCTGTGAAGTCCGCCGCGAACGTCATGATCCTTTCCGGAAGGGGACCGTACCGATGAGCCGCCGCTACGACTGTGCCGACGCCGGGGACCGCGCCACGGGTCTGCGCGAGGCCGCCTCGGCCATCCGCCGCGGCGAACTCGTCGTGCTGCCCACCGACACCCTCTACGGGGTCGGCGCGGACGCCTTCTCCCCGGAGGCCGTCGCCGAGCTGCTGGCGGCCAAGGGCCGGGGCCGCAACATGCCCTCGCCGGTCCTGGTCGGCTCGCCGACCACCCTGCACGGCCTGGTCACCGACTTCTCCGAGCAGGCCTGGGAGCTGGTCGACGCGTTCTGGCCCGGCGGGCTCACCCTGGTCGCCAAGCACCAGCCCTCGCTGCGCTGGGACCTCGGCGAGACCCGCGGCACCGTCGCCGTCCGGATGCCGCTGCACCCGGTCGCCATCGAGCTGCTGAACGCCACCGGCCCGCTCGCCGTCTCCAGCGCCAACAAGACCGGCGGTCCGTCCCCGGCGACCTGCGACGAGGCGCAGGCCCAGCTGGGCGACGCCATCTCGGTCTACCTGGACGGCGGCAACGCCGACCACGCCACCGCCTCGTCGATCGTCGACGTCACCGGCAAGGTGCCGGTCCTGCTGCGGGCCGGCGCGATCAGCATCGAGCAGCTGAGGGAGGTCGTCCCCGACCTGGAGGCCGGAAGTTGACACCCATCGCCTCGCTCCATGACGGGCCCGGCATAGCGCCGTACCTGGCCGTGGGTCCCAGGCCGCTGGACCACTTCCGGATCCTGTTCGTCTGCACCGGGAACATCTGCCGATCGCCGATCGCCGAGCGGCTCACCCGGCGTGAGCTGGACACCCGGCTCAGCCCCCGGGTGGCCGGGCGGATCCTGGTCGAGAGTGCCGGCACCTGGGGCCACGTGGGCGCGCCGATGGAGGACCACGCCGCGACCGTGCTGGACGAGTACGGCGCGGACAGCGGCGGCTTCACCGGCCGGGAGCTGCTGGACGAGCACGTGGTCGAGGCCGACCTGGTGCTCACGGCGACCCTGGACCACCGCGCCCAGGTGATCTCGATGGGCCACGAGGCGGGCCTGCGCACCTTCACGATCAAGGAGTTCACCCGGCTGGTGCGGACGATCGATCCGGGCACCCTGCCGGACCCGCGCCGCGGCTCGGACGTCACCGAGCGGGCCCGCGCGCTGGTGCGGGCCGCCGCCGCGCTGCGGGGCTGGTTGCTGGCCGCGACCCCGGAGTCCGACGAGGTGAACGACCCGTACGGGGCGCCGATCGGCATGTTCCGCAACTGCGGCGAGGAGATATTCCACGCGGTCGACCCGGTGGTCACCGCGCTCACCGGCGTCCCGGCGCCGCGCTGACCGAGGGCCGAACGGCCCCGTTCCGACGGGCCGGGTGGCCGGGACGGTCCTACGCTGGGTGAACACCCCCCAGCCGTCGGACGGGGGTGCCCCACCGCAGCGCCGGGAGCCCTGCCATGACCGTCACCGATGCCGCCGCCGGCTCGACCGCGACGAGGGGACGCCCGTGGGCGTCCGAGGCGCTGCACCGGGCGGATCCACAGATCGCCGACCTGCTGGCCGCCGAGGCCGAGCGGCGGGCCGAGACGATCCAGCTGCTGGCGGGGGAGAACCTGACCACCCCGGCCGTCCTGGCGGCGCTGACCGGCCCGCTGATCGACAAGTACGCCGAGGGCTACCCGGGGCGTCGGCACCACACCGGCTGCGCGCTGGCGGACGCCGCGGAGCTGCTGGCGATCGACCGGGCCCGCGAGCTGTTCGCCGCCCCGCACGCCAACGTCCAGCCCCGATCGGCGACTTCGGCGATGCTCGCGGCGTACGCGGCGCTGTTGCGGCCCGGTGACGGGGTGCTGGCGATGTCGCTGGAGCACGGCGGCCACCTCAGCTGCGGCTCGCGGGCCAACTTCTCCGGCCGCTGGTTCGACTTCACCGGTTACGGCGTGCGCGAGGCGGACGGCCTGATCGACCTCGACCAGGTGCGCGACCTGGCCCGGCTGCACCGCCCCAAGGCGATCGTGGCGGGTTCGATCTCGCACCCCCGGCACCCGGACTGGGCGGCCTTCCGGGAGATCGCGGACGAGGTGGACGCCTATCTGATCGCCTCGGTCGCGCAGACCGCCGGCCTGGTCGCGGCCGGGGTGGCACCCTCCCCGGTGCCGTACGCGGACGTCACGGTCGCGGCCACCCACAAGCTGCTGCGCGGCCCGCGCGGGGGCCTGCTGCTGTCCACCGCGGAGCTGGCCGAGCGGATCGACCGGGCGGTGTTCCCGTTCAGCCAGGGCGGTGCGGCGATGAACGAGGTGGCCGGCAAGGCGGTGGCGCTGGCGGAGGCCCGGACGCCCGCCTACCGGGCGTACGCGCAACGGACGGTGTCCGGGGCGCAGGCGCTCGCCAGGGGGCTCGCAGAGGCCGGTGTGCGCCCTCTGACGGGCGGTACCGACACCCACCTGGTGACCGCCGACGTCCGTCCGCTCGGGGTGACCGGCGCGGAGGCCGAACGGCGCTGCGCGGCGGCCGGGTTGCTGCTGGGCAAGTGCGCGCTGCCGTTTGACCCGGCGCCGGCCGCCGAGGCCTCCGGCATCCGACTGGGCACGGGTACCGTGACCAGCCAGGGGATGGGCGAGGCGGAGCTGACCGGGATCGCCGCACTGATCGCCCGGCTGCTCGCCGGGGAGGCGCCCGGGTCGGTCGGGGAGCGGGTCCGGGAGCTGGCGGCGGCCTTCCCGGAACGGGCCTGAGCGGGGGCCGTGCGCGGGTCCGTCGACCCGCTCCGTCCACGGGCATCGGGATCTCCTACCCGGGAGGGCGAACCGCGATGCACGTCCCGGGCGTCCGACTCAATAAGGTGTGTGCCGTGGCGACGCACCTCGAACCCCGGGAAGGCAGGGGAGTACCTTCGGTACCTCCCCGTTCGACAGTGATGCAGGAGGCCGGTGGTGCGTGAGTATCTGCTGGTGCTGTTCTGCACCGCCGCCGTCACCTATCTGCTGACCGGCCCGGTGCGGAAGTTCGCCATCGCGGCCGGCGCGATGCCCCCGGTCCGCGCCCGTGACGTGCACCGCGAGCCCACTCCGCGGCTCGGCGGCATCGCGATGTTCGGCGGACTGTGCGCGGGCATCCTGGTCGCCTCGCAGCTGGACAACCTGAGCAAGGTGTTCAACGGCGGCAGTGACATCCGCGCGCTGCTGTCCGGCGCCGGGATCATGTTCCTGCTCGGGGTGTTGGACGACAAGTGGGGCGTGGACGCCCTGGTGAAGCTCGGCGGCCAGATGATCGCCGCCGGTGTGATGGTCTGGCAGGGCGTCACGGTGATCACCCTCCCGGTGCCCGGCGTCGGACCGGTCGCGGTGAGCCCGACCCAGGGCATGGTCATCTCGGTCACCCTGGTCGTCGTCATGGTCAACGCGGTGAACTTCATCGACGGCCTGGACGGTCTGGCGGGCGGCATGGTCTGCATCGCCGCGATGGCGTTCTTCCTGTACAGCTACCGGCTCTGGTACGGCTACGCGATCACCGACGCGGCCCCCGCGGTGCTGTTCAGCGTGCTGCTGATCGGCATGTGCATGGGCTTCCTGGCGCACAACATGCACCCCGCCCGGATCTTCATGGGCGACTCCGGCTCGATGATGCTGGGCCTGATGCTGGCCGTCGCCGCGATCTCGATCACCGGCCGGGTCGACCCCGACCTGATCAACAGTGAGACCGGTTCGCAGACCGCCACCGTGCACACCCTGGTGCCGATCTACATCCCGCTGCTGCTGCCGCTGACGGTCATCGCGCTGCCGCTGGCGGACCTGCTGCTCGCCGTGGTGCGCCGCACCTGGGCCGGCCAGTCCCCGTTCGCCGCCGACAAGCGCCACCTGCACCACCGGCTGCTCCAGGTCGGGCACTCGCACAGCCGGGCCGTACTGATCATGTACTTCTGGGCCGCGCTGATCGCCTTCGGGACGGTCGCCTTCTCGGTGACCAACACCGGCCGCGCGGTGGTGCTGACCCTCGCCGGGCTCTGCCTGGTCGGCCTGGTGGTGCTGCTCACCCCGCGGTTCCGGCCGCGCGCCCCCCGGGCGGTGCAGTCCTTCGTCCCGCCGCGGTACCGGCGGCGGTCCGTCGCGGCCCCGATGGCCGAACTGTCGGCGAAGGACAAGCAACTTCTGGGTGAAGCCAGCCGGGGGTCCTCGGCGGCCTCCGGTCACGACAAGGCCACCGGTCGCCGTTGACAGCGGAGTTGACGATCCGTCAAATGGGCTCACCCGTACGGCGGAACCGTTGCGCCGTCGGTGTGACAGGAGCCACACATTCATGGTAAAGCTCTCATCAAATAGTTTGTGATACCGTTCACGAGTACCGAGAACACGCCGAAAGACCTGACAGGTGGAGGACTTCCGTCCCTGGTCGGTCTCCTTCGACGGGCCCGACTCGCTCGCGAGCGGCCCGGCGGCGGCCACTCGGTCCGGTGTCACCCCGCCACCATCAGTGCCCGTCCCCCGCCACATCGACATGCCGCCGGAGCTGCCGACATGCCGTCCACCGACGCCCGGGTCCTCCGAGGCGCCGCGATTCCCACTGCGGTCGCCGGGATCATCGCCATGGCGATCTCCTTCGCCGTCGCCGGTGGGAAGGGCCTGCTCGGCGCCTTCTTCGGCGCGCTGCTCGTGGTGGCCTTCTTCAGCTTCGGCCATCTCGCGCTCGACCGGCTGACCAGGTCGAACCCGCAGATCATGATGGCCGCGGCGCTGCTGGTGTACACCACTCAGATCCTGCTGGTCGGCGTGGTGCTGGCGGTGTTCAAGAACACCGAGCTGTTCCACCGGCAGGCCTTCGCCTTCACCCTGATCGGCTGCGTGCTGGTCTTCACCGGCTTCCAGGTGCGCGGTGCGCTCAAGGCCAAGACCTTCTACGTCGACCCCGACGCCTCGGAAAGCAAGGGTGACAAGCCCTCCGACAAGGGTCGTCAACAGTGACGAGGCCTGGCTGTCCCCCCAACGAGGGGGGCGGTGTTTATGTCGCACTGACGGGCTGCTATCGTCCGTCGCAACAACGGAGTACGGGAAGCGGCCAGGTCTGTCCTGAGAGTGGACGGATCGCCCCCCGGACCCGCGCAGTCTTCGATGATCCCGCAGTCGCGCAGAGCGCCGTCGCGCGGGGTCGGCGAGAAATCCATCAAGTTCCAGTGCCGCTCCGTGGTCGCAGGCCACGCCGACACACCGAGGTTGCCGTAACCATGCGTCACGACGAAGGAGTCCGTGGTGAGTGCTGAACTCACGTCCCTCGCCTCAGGCAGTTGCCACTTCGGGGACGCTGGCTGCGGCTTCCCGGCCCCGGGTCTGAACGAGTTCCAGTTCAAGCCGATCTTCTCGGTCGGCGGCATCGACTTCAACAAGCCGATGCTGCTGTCGATCATCGTCGCGCTGCTGGTCGTCGTGTTCTTCTGGGCCGCCTTCGCCAAGCCGCGCCTGGTCCCCGGCAAGCTGCAGCTGGTCGGCGAGATCGGCTACGACTTCGTCAAGCGCTCCATCGTGATGGAGACGATCGGCAAGAAGGGCGAGAAGTACGTCCCGATGCTGGTCTCGATGTTCTTCTTCGTCTGGTTGATGAACATCATGTCGATCATCCCGTTCGCGCAGTTCCCGGTGACGGCGTCGATCGCCTTCCCCGCGGGCCTGGCCGCGGTCGTGTGGATCACCTACATGACGCTGACCTTCAAGAAGCACGGCTTCGTCGGCGGTCTGAAGAACCTCTGCTGGCCGTCGGGCATCCCCGGCTGGGTCATGTTCATCCTGGTGCCGATCGAGTTCTTCTCCAACATCTTCGTGCGCCCCTTCACGCTCGCGGTCCGAGCCTTCGCGAACATGTTCGCCGGCCACCTGCTGATCGTGATGTTCTCCATCGCCTCCTGGTACCTGCTCAGCCCGACCCTGGGCGCGCTGTACGGCTCGGCCTCCTTCGTGGTCGCCGTGGGCCTGACCGCCTTCGAGCTGCTGGTCCAGTTCCTGCAGGCCTACATCTTCGTGATGCTGGCCAGCAGCTACATCGCCGGTGCCCTGGAAGAAGCGCACTGAGCCTCGCAGCCCCGGCTGCCACCCCTCCCGAACGCCCGGTGGCCAACCACCACCGGTCCACCACCCCGCAAAGGACAAGCTGAAATGCAGCAGCTCGCTGAGGTCTACGGTTCCGTCGCCTCGATCGGTTACGGCCTCGCCGCGATCGGCCCCGGCATCGGTGTTGGTCTCATCTTCGGTAACGGTGTCCAGGCCATGGCCCGTCAGCCCGAGGCTGCCGGTCTGATCCGTTCCAACATGTTCATCGGCTTCGCGCTGACCGAGGCGCTCGCCCTCATCGGCATCGTCATGCCGTTCGTCTTCGGCGCCGGCAAGTAATTCCCCCGCCGCTAGACCCTTTCGAGGAAGGTCCAGATATGAATTTCGCGGCTAACCTCGCGGAGGAGGGGGAGAAGATGAACCCCCTGCTGCCCGCGTGGCCCGAGATCATCATCGGCCTGCTCTGCTTCTTCATCGTCTTCGGTCTGCTCGGCAAGAAGCTCCTCCCCAGCATCGAGAAGGTGCTGTCGGAGCGTCGGGACGCCATCGAGGGCGGCATGGAGCGCGCCGAGGCCGCTCAGGTCGAGGCCCAGGCCCTGCTTGAGCAGTACCGCGCCGAGCTCGCCGAGGCGCGTCACGAGGCTGCCCGCATCGTCGAGCAGGCTCGCGAGCAGGGTGCCGCCCAGCTCGCCGAGATGCGCGAGGAGGGCCAGCGTCAGCGCGAGGCCATCGTCGCCGCCGGCCACGCGCAGATCGAGGCCGACAAGAAGCAGGCCACTGCCGCCCTGCGTCAGGACGTGGGCTCGCTGGCCACCCAGCTGGCGTCCCGCATCGTGGGCGAGTCCCTGGAGGACAACGCCCGGCAGAGCGGCGTGATCGACCGCTTCCTGACCGAGCTGGAGGCCAAGGCCACCGTTGCTCAGGGTGCGGCCAAGTGATCGGCGCCAGCCGTGAGGCCCTTGCCGCCGGTCGGCAGAACCTGGAGAGCCTGACCGACTCCACCTCGGTGGACGCGGCCAAGCTCGCCGAGGAGCTCACCGCGGTCACGGCCGTTCTGGACCGTGAGGTGTCGCTGCGCCGCGTCCTGACCGACCCGTCCCGGTCGGGCCAGGACAAGGCCCAGCTGGTCACCCAGCTGCTGACCGGTCAGGTCTCCGGCGCGGCCGTCGACCTGGTCGCCGGCCTGGTCCGCTCCCGCTGGTCCGGTGGGCGCGACCTGGTGGACGCGACCGAGCAGCTCGCCGCGTACGCCGAGGTCATCGCCGCCGACAAGGCCGGTGTCCTGGACGACGTCGAGGACGAGCTGTTCCGCTTCGGCCGGGTGGTGAGCGGCTCGCACGAGCTGCGCGCCGCGCTGACCGAGCCGAAGGCCGGTGCCGCCGCGAAGGCCGAGCTGATCAACAAGCTGCTCGGCGGTCGCGCCAACGCCGGCACCGTCCGGCTGGTCACCACCCTCGTCAACGTGCCGCGTGGTCGTAGCCTGGAGCAGGGCCTGGAGTCCTACTCGAAGCTCGCCGCCGCGCGCCGCGGGCGCGTGGTGGCCCTGGTCACCAGCGCGGTTCCGCTGTCGGACGCCCAGAAGGAGCGCCTGTCCGGCGCTCTGGGGCGGATGTACGGCCGCCAGGTCCACCTGAACATCGACATCGACCCCGAGGTCGTCGGCGGTGTCCGGGTGCAGATCGGCGACGAGATCATCGACGGCACCGTGTCGAGCCGCCTCGAAGGCGCTCGCCAGTCGCTCGAAGGCTGAGCAACCCAAGCAGCACATCCGACCCTCGGTCGGGGAACCGGCTCCCCAAGGAGTCGGCAAAACGTACGGCCGGTTCATACGACCCGGCCGAGAGTCGAGTACTTGCGGCCCTCAATGGCGGGCCGAGGATCGCAAACTAGGAGAGCAGGGAAGCCTGATGGCGGAGCTTACGATCCGTCCGGAGGAGATCCGGGACGCGCTGGCCGACTTTGTCCAGTCGTACCAGCCGGACGCCGCCTCTGTGGAAGAGGTCGGCACGGTCACTGACGCGGCGGACGGCATCGCGCATGTCGAGGGTCTGCCCTCGGTCATGGCGAACGAGCTGCTGAAGTTCGAGGACGGCACGCTCGGCCTCGCGCTGAACCTCGACACCCGCGAGATCGGTGTCGTCGTCCTCGGTGAGTTCGGCGGTATCGAGGAGGGCCAGACCGTGCGCCGCACGGGCGAGGTCCTCTCGGTCCCGGTCGGCGACGGCTTCATGGGCCGTGTCGTCGACCCGCTGGGCAACCCGATCGACGGTCTGGGCGAGATCGTCGGCGAGGCCCGCCGCGCTCTGGAGCTGCAGGCCCCCGGCGTCATGGCCCGCAAGGAGGTCAAGCAGCCGCTGCAGACCGGTATCAAGGCCATCGACGCGATGACCCCGATCGGTCGCGGTCAGCGTCAGCTGATCATCGGTGACCGCCAGACCGGCAAGACCGCGGTGGCCGTCGACACGATCATCAACCAGCGTGACAACTGGCGCTCGGGCGACCCGGAGAAGCAGGTCCGCTGCATCTACGTCGCCGTCGGCCAGAAGGGCTCCACCATCGCGTCCGTCCGCGGCGCCCTGGAGGAGGCCGGCGCGCTGGAGTACACCACCATCGTGGCGGCTCCGGCTTCCGACCCGGCCGGCTTCAAGTACCTCGCCCCGTACACCGGTTCGGCCATCGGCCAGCACTGGATGTACGCCGGCAAGCACGTCCTGATCATCTTCGACGACCTGTCGAAGCAGGCCGAGGCCTACCGCTCCGTCTCCCTGCTGCTGCGCCGCCCGCCGGGGCGCGAGGCCTACCCGGGCGACGTCTTCTACCTGCACTCGCGCCTGCTGGAGCGTTGCGCCAAGCTGTCCGACGCCCTGGGCGGCGGCTCGATGACCGGTCTGCCGATCATCGAGACCAAGGCCAACGACGTCTCGGCGTACATCCCGACCAACGTCATCTCCATCACCGACGGCCAGTGCTTCCTGGAGTCCGACCTGTTCAACGCCGGCATCCGCCCGGCCGTGAACGTCGGCATCTCGGTCTCCCGCGTCGGTGGCTCCGCCCAGATCAAGGCCATGCGCTCGGTCGCCGGCCGTCTGCGCCTGGACCTGGCCCAGTACCGTGAGCTGGAGGCCTTCGCCGCCTTCGGTTCCGACCTGGACGCCGCCTCCAAGGCCCAGCTGGACCGCGGTGCCCGCATGGTCGAGCTGCTGAAGCAGGGCCAGTACCAGCCGTACCCGGTCGAGGAGCAGGTCGTCTCCATCTGGGCCGGCACCACCGGCCGTCTGGACGACGTCCCGGTCGCCGAGGTCCGCCGCTTCGAGCGCGAGTTCCTCGACCACCTGCGCCTGCAGCACAAGGACCTGCTGGCCGGCATCGTCGAGACCGGTCTGCTGGAGGAGGGCACCGTCGACGCGCTGGCCAGCGCGATCGACGCCTTCAAGCAGGGTTACCAGACCGCTGACGGCAAGCTGCTCTCCGAGCAGGCCTGAGTCCGGTAGCGAGGGAAAGGACGTAACGACCCATGGGAGCACAGCTTCGGGTCTACAAGCGCCGGATCCGCTCTGTCACCGCGACGAAGAAGATCACCAAGGCGATGGAGATGATCTCCGCGGCGCGCATCGTGAAGGCGCAGCGCGCGGTGGCGGCCTCCACTCCGTACGCCGATGAGCTCACCCGGGCGGTGACGGCGGTGGCCACCCGGTCCAACGCCAAGCACCCGCTCACCACCGAGAACCCGAGCGCCACCCGCGCCGCGATCCTGCTGGTGACGGCGGACCGCGGTCTGGCCGGCGGTTACTCGACCAACGCCATCAAGGCCTCGCTGGCGCTCTCCGCGCGCCTGCGGGCCGAGGGCAAGGAAGTGGTGACCTACATCGTCGGCCGGAAGGGTGTCTCGTACTACACCTTCCGCAACCTCGATGTGGCCAACGCGTGGACGGGCTTCTCGGACAAGCCGACCTACGGCGACGCGAAGACGGTGGCCGTCGAGCTGATCGAGGCCTTCACGGCCGAGACCGGCGGCGTGGACGAGCTCCACCTGATCTCGACCCAGTTCGTGTCCATGCTGACGCAGAACGCGGTCGAGGCCCGGCTGCTGCCGCTGAAGCTGGACGAGGTCCAGGCCGAGGCGGAGTCGAAGGCCAAGGGCGAGATCTTCCCGCTGTACGACTTCGAGCCGTCGGCGGAGGGCGTCCTCGACGCGCTGCTGCCGCGGTACGTCGAGAGCCGGATCTACAACGCGCTGCTGCAGTCGGCCGCTTCCGAGCACGCCGCCCGCCGCCGCGCGATGAAGAGCGCGACGGACAATGCCGGCGAGCTCATCAAGTCGCTCACGCGGCTTGCCAACTCGGCCCGTCAGGCCGAGATCACCCAGGAAATCAGCGAGATCGTCGGTGGCGCCAACGCGCTCGCTGACGCGAGCCGCGGGAGCGAATGAGAATGACCACCACTGTTGAGCCGACCACGGCGACGGGCCGCGTCGCGCGGGTCATCGGCCCGGTCGTCGACGTGGAGTTCCCCGTCGACGCGATTCCGGACATGTACAACGCCCTGCACGTCGAGGTGGACAGCCCCGACGGCACCGGCCGCAAGACCCTGACCCTGGAGGTCGCCCAGCACCTCGGCGACGGCCTGATCCGCGGCATCTCGATGCAGCCGACCGACGGCCTGGTCCGCGGTTCGCAGGTCACCGACACCGGCGCGGCGATCTCCGTCCCGGTCGGCGACATCACCAAGGGCAAGGTCTTCAACGCTCTGGGCGACGTCCTGAACGTGGACCCGGCGGAGTTCGAGGCCCAGTGCGAGGTCCGGTGGCCGATCCACCGCAAGGCCCCGAACTTCGCGGACCTCGAGTCCAAGACCGAGATGTTCGAGACGGGCATCAAGGTCATCGACCTGATGACCCCGTACGTCCGCGGTGGCAAGATCGGTCTGTTCGGTGGTGCCGGTGTCGGCAAGACCGTTCTGATCCAGGAGATGATCTACCGCGTCGCCCGTAACTTCGGTGGCGTCTCCGTGTTCGCCGGCGTCGGCGAGCGCACCCGTGAGGGCAACGACCTCATCCAGGAGATGATCGACTCCGACGTTCTGGACAAGACCGCGCTGGTCTTCGGCCAGATGGACGAGCCGCCGGGCACCCGTCTGCGCGTGGCGCTGTCCGCCCTGACCATGGCGGAGTACTTCCGCGATGTGCAGAAGCAGGACGTGCTGCTCTTCATCGACAACATCTTCCGGTTCACCCAGGCCGGTTCCGAGGTGTCGACCCTGCTCGGCCGCATGCCCTCCGCGGTGGGCTACCAGCCGAACCTGGCCGACGAGATGGGCCTCCTCCAGGAGCGCATCACCTCGACCCGCGGTCACTCGATCACCTCGATGCAGGCGATCTACGTCCCCGCGGACGACCTGACCGACCCGGCCCCGGCCACCACCTTCGCCCACCTGGACGCGACCACCGTTCTGTCGCGTCCGATCTCGGAGAAGGGCATCTACCCGGCCGTCGACCCGCTGGACTCCACGTCCCGCATCCTCGACCCGCGGTACATTGCGGCCGACCACTACAGCTGCGCGATCCGCATCAAGGGGATCCTGCAGAAGTACAAGGACCTCCAGGACATCATCGCGATCCTCGGTATCGACGAGCTGTCCGAAGAGGACAAGATCACGGTGCACCGTGCCCGCCGCATCGAGCGCTTCCTCTCGCAGAACACCTACGTGGCGAAGCAGTTCACCGGCATCGAGGGTTCGACCGTGCCGCTGTCGGAGACCATCGAGGCCTTCAACGCGATCGCCGACGGGAAGTACGACTCCGTTCCGGAGCAGGCCTTCTTCATGTGCGGTGGCATCGAGGACCTGGAGAAGAACGCCGCCGAGCTGGCCAAGAAGTAATCGCGGCCGGTAGCAGCTGAGTGACCGTGAGGGGTGGCCCCCGAGCCTGGGGTCCACCCCTCACGGCACATCGGCTGTGATTCCGGTCAAATCCGTGCCGCCGGTTTCATGCCGGGGGCGCGGGGCCGTTATTCTTACCGAAACTCCCGAGTAATCGGGGGTTGCATGAGCCTAGGAGCCCACGTTGGCTGAGCTGCACGTCGAGCTGGTCGCAGCCGACCGCAAGGTGTGGTCCGGTGCGGCCACCATCGTCGTCGCCCGTACGGCCTCCGGTGACACCGGCATCATGCCGGGCCACACCCCGGTGCTGAGCGTGCTGGAGACCGGTCCGGTCACCATCCGCACGGTGGACGGCGGCACCGTGATCGCCGCGGTGCACGGCGGCTTCATCTCCTTCGCCGACAACAAGCTGTCTCTGCTCGCGGAGATCGCCGAGCTGGCGGACGAGATCGACGTCGCGCGTGCCGAGCGCGCACTGGAGAAGGCCAAGTCGGACCTGGACGAGCACGCCGAGCGGCGCGCCGAGGTGCGGCTGTTCGCGGCGCGCGGCCTCAAGGTCCACGCCTGAGTGTGCCTGACCCCCTTGGCGGGGTCGACCGACGGTCCCGGGGACGCGCGAGCGTGACCCCGGGACTGTCGTCGTAGTTGGTAGGTCAGCGCGGTCGTCCGGTACGACCGTAAACGGGGAACGCGGGTAGCGAGGAGGTAGGTGAGCATGGTCCTCGCGCTTGTGGTGTGTGCGGCGGTCGTGGCGCTGGGAGTGATCGGCCTGATGGCCTTCGCCGTACGCCGCCGCCTGATCCAGCGGGTCGGCGGCACGTTCGACTGCAGTTACCGGCTCAAAATGCCCGCGGACGCCTCGACGCAGCCCGACCTCGACGAGAACGGCAAACCCACCTCCGCCCCGGTCCCACCGACCGACGGCAAGGGGTGGGTTTTCGGTATCGGCAGGTACAGCGGTGACTCGATCGAGTGGTTCCGGGTCTTCTCGTACGCCCCCCGCCCGCGCCGGGTGCTGCCGCGTCGGGAGATCGAGGTGCTCGGCCGGCGCTACCCGGAGGGCCAGGAGGAGCTGGCGCTGCTCTCCGGCTCGGTGGTGCTGCGCTGCCTGCACAACGGGGCACCGCTGGAGCTGGCGATGAGCGAGGACGCGCTCACCGGCTTCCTGGCCTGGCTGGAGGCGGCCCCGCCCGGGCAGAGGGTCAACGTCGCCTAACGTCGGCGGCTAGGGTGGCGGCATGGTCAATCTGACGCGCATCTACACCCGCACCGGTGACGACGGCACCACCGCGCTCGGCGACATGAGCCGGACCACCAAGACCGACCCCCGGCTGATGGCGTACGCCGACGCCAACGAGGCGAACGCCGCGATCGGGGTCGCGCTCGCGGTCGGCGGGCTGGCCGAGGACGTGGCGGCGGTGCTGGTCCGGGTCCAGAACGACCTGTTCGACGTCGGCGCCGACCTGTCCACGCCCGTGGTCGAGGACCCGAAGTACCCGCCGCTGCGGGTGCTGCAGTCCTACATCGACCGGCTGGAGGGGGACTGCGACCACTACCTGGAGCAGGTGGAGAAGCTGCGCAGCTTCATCCTGCCCGGCGGCACCCCCGGCGCGGCCCACCTGCACCTGGCCTGCACGGTGGTGCGGCGGGCCGAGCGTTCGACCTGGGCGGCGATCGCCGAGCACGGGGACACCGTCAACCCGCTGACCGCGAAGTACCTCAACCGGCTGTCCGACCTGCTGTTCATCCTGGCCCGGGTGGCCAACAAGGAGCGCGGTGACGTGCTCTGGGTGCCGGGGGAGAACCGCTAGCAGCTGTCGGTCCTACGGCCGGTCGGTGGCCGGCGGCTGCTTGGGCCAGATCGAGTAGCAGCCGGCCACGATCACGTTGACCACGGCGGCGAGGCCCAGCTTCCAGTACCACTGGGCGAAGGTGCCGAAGTGGGCGGAGCCCGCGGAGAGCGGGACGAGCAGGCTGATCAGCCCCAGGGTGATCACGGCCGAGACGACCGTCCGCTTGGCGATCTGCCACTCGTAGGCGGTCCGCTCCGGGCCGTACTTGGGGGAGGGCGGCGGCTTGGGACCGCCGGCGAAGCGGTGCTGGAAGTGCCGGTCGGCCCAGGCCACCAGCGAGGGGCCGTAGCCGACCGAGAAGCCGGCGTAGCTCGCGGCCAGCGCGTGCATCCAGCCCGCCTCGGCGCCGCCGCGCAGGTTGACGACGGTGAGTGCGTACAGGACGAGGTCCACCACCGGCAGGCCGAGCAGCAGCACGGTGCTGGTCCGGCGCCACCGCAGCAGGTAGCGGGCGCAGAGGGCGAGGCCGAGCACGATCCACCAGGAGACCTCGGCCGCGGCGATGAGGGAGACGATCACGGTGTCCAGCCTCGTCCGCGGGCGCGCCGGTGTCGTCGTCGCGGGGTGCCGTCCCGGCCTGCACCTTTCGATGTAGCGGGGTCCTCCGTGGACCCGAGCCGGGCGGTGCGCGCGGGATGGTGAGATGGGGGTGTGCCCCTCCCGTCCCTCCCCCCGCACCGGCTGGACCGGCTGATCGCCCTGAGCGGGCTGCTCGGCGGCGCGGTGCTGATCGTCTTCAAGGTGTACGACCGGCCCGAGCACAATCCGCTCTGGCTGGTGCTGCTGACCCTGGTGGTGATGGCCGGGCTGGAGCTGCTCCGGCGCACCCGGCCGGTGCTCACGGTGACGGTGGGCGGGCTGACCTGCGCGCTGTGCCTGGTCAGCGGGAGCCTGCTGGCGACGCTGATCATGTACACCGACCTGCTGTACGCGGCGGTGATCTACGGCACCCCGCGGATGTCGAAGGTGCTGCACTTCACCAACGGCGCGACCGTGCTGGTGCTCTCCGGCTTCGCGCTGTACTACGGCGGCACCCCGGCCGGGCTGCTGATCGTGGTGATCAGCTCGCTGCTGTTCCTGGCGCCGGTGTGGACCGGGGACGTGATGCGCAAGCACCGGCAGGAGGCGGAGACCGAGCGACTGCGGGCCGAACAGACCGCGCTGCTCTCGGAGATGGACCGGCGCGAGGCGGTCGGCGCCGAACGGGCCCGGATGGCGCGGGAGTTGCACGACGTGGTGGCCAACCACCTGTCGGCGATCGCGATCCACGCGACCGGTGCCCAATCGGTGGCCCGGCGGCGGGAGTTGCCGGCGGACGATCCGCTGGTCGAGGTGCTGGCGGTGATCCGGGAGAACAGCGTCCAGGGATTGGCCGAAATGCGTCGCATGATCGGACTGCTTCGGGACAGCGGCGGGGGTGAGGCCGACGAGTCCTACGCGGCGCCCGACCTGGCCGCGGTGGACGCGCTGCTGGCCAAGGCCCGGGCGGCCGGTCAGGACGTCGGGCTGGACTTCGAGCTGACCGAGCACGGCGAACGCGGCGCCGTCCCGGTGCCGGTCGGGCTGGCCGCGTACCGGATCGTGCAGGAGTCGCTGACCAACGCGCTCAAGCACGCCGGGCCCGGACTGGTCGCGCTGCGGCTGGAGTTCGGCGCCGAGGAGCTGCGGATCGCCGTCGACAGCCCGTACCGCGGCGAGCCGGGCCGGGGACTGCCCGGCGCCCGGGCCGGGCTGGTCGGGATGGCGGAGCGGGCCGGGCTGCTCGGCGGCAGTTTCGAGGCCGGGCCGAGGGACGGGTACTGGAGCGTGCGCGCGGTGCTGCCGCGTGGCCGGGAGAGCGAGGGACGGGAATGACGATCCGGGTGCTGGTGGCAGAGGACCAGGCGGCGGTACGGGCGGCACTGGTGATGATCCTGCGGGCCGAGCCCGGGTTCGAGGTGGTCGGGCAGGCCGCGGACGGGGAGGAGGCGGTCCGGCTGGCGCTGGAGCTGCGGCCGGACGTGGTGCTGATGGACGTGCAGATGCCCCGGCTGGACGGCGTCTCGGCGACCCGGCAGGTGGTCGACGCCGGGGCCGCCCAGGTGCTGGTGCTGACCACCTTCGACCTGGACGAGTACGTCTACGGGGCGCTGCGGGCCGGCGCGGCCGGGTTCCTGCTCAAGGACCTGGAGGCGGACACCCTGGTCGAGGGCATCCGCACGGTGGCGCGCGGGGACGGCATGCTGGCGCCCTCGGTGACCCGACGGCTGATCGGGACCTTCGCCCGCCCCGGCCGGCCGGTCGGACCGGAGGCCCGGGCCGCGGTCGCGGAGTTGACCGGGCGCGAGCGGGAGGTGCTGGCCTGCATCGGGGCCGGGATGTCCAACGGGGAGATCGCGGCCCGGCTGGAGATGGCGGAGGCGACCACGAAGACCCACGTCAGCCGGATCCTGGCCAAGCTGCGGCTGCGCAACCGGGTGCAGGCGGCGATCCTGGCCCAGGACCTCGGTCTGACCGTCTGACCAGCATCCTGGTCACTTGACCAGGTCGGTTGCAGATCACACTTCCGATTGCTATTGCGCAGCGGATTCGGGCACTAGAGTCCGCCGCAGAGCAATGCGGCTCTTCGGCGGTGATCCCTGCCCTGAGCCGCCTTCAGGGCCCGCCCGCGGGGCGGCGACGGCATCGGGAGACCCAGCATGACCAATGCGTCCAGCAAGCAGATCGCCGTGATCGGGGCCGGCCTGATGGGCGCCGGCATCGCCCAGGTGTCGGCCCAGGCCGGCCACCCGGTGGTGCTGCGGGACGTGACCGAGGAGGCGCTGCAGCGCGGCCTCGCGGGCATCCGCGCCTCGTACGACAAGTTCGTCTCCAAGGGCCGGCTGAGCGCCGAGGACGCCGAGGCCGCGCTGGGCCGGATCACCACCACCACCGACCTGGGCGCCGTCGCCGAGGCCGACATCGTGGTCGAGGCGGTGTTCGAGAACCTGGAGGTCAAGGAGGGCGTCTTCCGCGAGCTGGACAAGCTCGCCAAGGACGGTGCCGTGCTGGCCTCCAACACCTCCGCCATCCCGATCACCCGGATCGCCGCCGTCACCCGGCGGCCCGAGTCGGTGGTCGGCGTCCACTTCTTCTCGCCGGTCCCGATGATGAAGCTGGTCGAGCTGGTCCGCGGCTACAAGACCGGCGACGAGACGATGGCGGCCGCCCGGGCCTACGCCGAGGGCGTCGGCAAGGAGGTCGTGGTGGTCAACCGCGACGTGGCCGGCTTCATCACCACCCGCCTGATCACCGCGCTGGTCGTCGAGGCCGCCAAGCTGTACGAGTCGGGCGTGGCCACCGCCGAGGACATCGACACCGCCTGCCGCCTCGGCTTCGGCCACGCGATGGGCCCGCTGCAGACCGCCGACCTGACCGGCGTGGACATCCTGCTGCACGCCGCCCGCAACATCTACACCGAGACCCAGGACGAGAAGTTCGCCGCCCCGGAGATCATGGCCCGGATGGTCACCGCCGGCGACCTCGGCCGCAAGAGCGGTCGCGGCTTCTACCCGTACGAGGGCAAGTGAGTCCGCGGGGCTGAACGACCTGGTGGGCCGTGCGACCAGAGCGTCGTACGGCCCACCGTGCCGGGGTGGGTGAGTTTCCTCACGCCGGGTGCCGCAGACGGGTGATTTGGGCGGTAATCGAGCGTAGGTGTGGAGCGGACCTGCGTATATTCCCTCGGACGAGTGAAGTTGCTTCAGAAGAGGTCGGAAAACAGCAACCTGCGGAGCTGCTCCACCGTCAGATGAGGGAACCCGGCATTCCGAGGCGAGGGGCTCAGGCCCGCCCGGACGGCATCCCTTCCCCCGTTCCCGGCACGGTCCGGGCCGGACCCACCCCCGGACAGAACCGGACCAGCCAGGACAGCGCAGGACAGCCAGGCGAAGGAGGAGAGCATGCGCATCACCGGCGACCACAGGGCGCTGGCCATCGAAGGCCGCCTCGACGTGCGCACCGCCGCCGATGCGCGGGCCCTGCTGCACCAGGCCGTGGACGGCGGCCTCGGTGACCTCGTGCTGGACCTCGGCCGGCTGGAGTTCTGGGACGCCACCGGTCTCGGAGTGATCATGGGCACCCACCGGCGGGCTGGCCGGATCGGCCGCCGGCTCGTGCTGCGCTCCGTTCCCGCGCAGCTCCAGCGGCTGCTGGTGGCCACCAAGCTGCACCGGATCCTCGCCGTCGACGGCGGGATCGCCGAGGTGCCCGCCGTCTGACGCATCCTCGGGGGCGTGCCCGGAGGGCGCGCGCGCCCGGAGACGGCGCACGGACCGGCGCGGGTCCGGCGCCGCACGCCCGGCGTGCCTTCACCCTCCCCGCACCCGTACCGCACTGCACGGCCGGGCCCGGATGTGCAAGAGTCTGCCCGTCAGATGACGGCCGCCCGGGGCCGGCTGCCCCCAGCCCGCCCGTGGCCGCGACCGAGACGTGTGCCGGCCGGCGTAGGACGCCGGCGGCCGAACACGATGCGGAGCAGAACGTGGCACAGCCATCCGGGGAGTTCCGGCAGGAGGCCGTCCGTACCCGTGGCGGCGAACTGGTCTCCGGCGCCCTGCTGGTCGGCGTCGGCGCCCCGGACGGCTCCGAGGCCCGACCGTGTCCCGAGGAGTGGCGGCCCCGCCCGCGCCGGATCGAACGCAGCGAGCCCGCCCGCGGCCCGGTCGGCGGCGTCGGCCGGGCGGTCGGCCCGCTGGCCCTCGGCGCCGGTCCCACCGACCTGCCGCTGCTCGACCGCGAGGCCGACATCGCCGAACTGCTCGGCCTGCTCGCCGAGGGCCGCTCGATACGCCTGGTCGGCCAGGCCGGCTCGGGCCGCAGCACCCTGCTGTCGGCCGTCGCCGAGGCCGCCGCCGACCTCACCCCCGGTGGTGTCGTCCAGCTCTGCGGACACCGCCGCACCGCCGCGGACCTGCTCCAGGACCTCTTCGCCGCCACCCACCACGCCCCCGGCTACCGGCCCGACCCCGGCCAGCTGACCGCCCACCTCGCCGACGTCCGCGCGGTCGTCGTGATCGACGGGGCCGAGCCGGTCGGCCCCGAGCTGGAGGAACTGCTCGCCACCGCCCCCGGCTGCGCCTTCCTGATCTCGGTCGCCCCCGCCGCCCCGCAGCTGCCCGCGGGCTCCCGGCTGCGGGACCACCTCGTCCCCGGGCTCTCCCGGGCCGCCTGCCTGGCCCTCACCGGCCGGCTGGCCGGCCGGCCGCTGGACGTCGCGGAGAAGGCCTGGGCGGTCGACCTCTGGTTCGAGTCCGAGGGTCTGCCGCTGCGCTTCGTCCAGGCCGCCGCGCTGCTGCGCCAGCGGGACGTCTCGGTGGACGCGCTGGTCGCCGCCGAGGAGGACCGGCTGGACGTCTTCGGGGCCGTCGAGGAGCCCGTCCACGACCCCGACCCGGCGATCCGGGAGAACGCGCTGCGGCGCACCGTACCGCTGCCCTCGGTGGCCGAGACCGCCTCGCCCGCCGTCCGGCTGGCCGAGGGGCTCGGCGAGTCCGCCCAGGCCGTGCTGCGCCTGGCCGTCGCGCTCGGCGGCGAGTGCCCCACCGCGCCGCACCTGCCCGCGCTGATCGACGTCGGCCAGGGCGAGAGCGCGCTGGCCGAACTCGCCGACGCCGGACTCGCGGTGTCCGTCGGCGGGCACCACCGGCTCACCGCCGGGGCGTTGGAACTGCTCGCCCCGCACTGGCCGGCCCGCGGCTGCGTCGACGGCGCCGCCCAGCACTTCGCCTGGTGGGTCGGGCACAGCTCGGTGTCGCTGACGCAGGTCGCCGCCGAGGCCGAGGTGCTGATCGGCGTGCTGCTCGCGGACCGGACCGCCGGTCGGCACGAGGCGGTGGTCCGGCTGGCCCGGGCGGCGGCGCCCGCGCTGGCGCTGGCCCTGCGCTGGGGAGCCTGGGAGCGGGCGCTGCAGCTCGGCCTGGAGGCGGCCCGGCGGACGGGCTCGGCGGTCGACCAGGCCTGGTTCCACCACGAGGCGGGCGTGCACGCGATCTGCCTGCGGCAGCCGTCCCGGGCGATCGCCGAACTGGAGAGCGCGCTCACCCTGCGGGCCACCGCCGGGGAGCAGCGCGGGGTCGCCGCCGCGCGCCGGATGATCGACCTGCTGCGCGCCGACGGCCGACAGCTGCCGCCCGCCGCGCCCGCCGCCGCGGCGCCCGGCCGCGGGCCGGTGATCCGCAAGATCGCGGCCCGGGTGCCGGCCGGGCTGAAGGCCCGCAACGGGCGGCGGCGCCGGGTGGTGGTGGCCTCCGCGGCCCTGCTCACCTTCGGGGTGCTCGGCACGGCGGTGGCGATGACCATGGCCGGGCCGGACGAGCACAAGGGCAACGACCCGCACGGGCGGCTGGACGAGGTCGGCGACACCGGGAACGCGCCGCTGCCGCTGCCCTCCGCGGACGGCTCGCCGGGGACGGCCGGGACGGAGGCGACGGCCGGCGCCGCGCCGAGCGCGCCCACCGGGACGAGCGGCAGCCCGGAGCCCTCGGCGAGCGGCAGCGCGTCGCACTCGCCCAGCACCTCGCCGTCCCGGCGGTCGAGCGCCTCACCGGGGGCCACCGGGACGGGCGCCCCGCAGGAGCCGCAGCCGCAGCAGCCCGAGCCGGGCCAGTCGCAGCCGCCGAGCCAGCCGTCGGGGCCGAAGCCCGGCGGGTCGGGCGGGGGCGGCACCGGCGGGGGCGGGACTCAGCCGGGCGGCGGGGCCTCGCCGTCGGCGAGCCCGACCAGCCCGAGCGCGTCGCCGACCGCTCCGTCCACGCCGCCGTCCAGTCCGTCCGGGTCGTCCACCGCGACGACCCCGGCGAAGTCCTGACCGGTCAGAACAGCTTGAGCTTGTCGTCGTCGATGCCGCGCAGCTCGTCGTAGTCCAGCACCACGCAGCCGATGCCCCGGTCGGTGGCCAGCACGCGGGCCTGGGGCTTGATCTCCTGTGCGGCGAAGACGCCCTTGACCGGGGCCAGCAGCGGGTCCCGGTTGAGGAGTTCGAGGTAGCGGGTGAGCTGCTCGACGCCGTCGATCTCGCCGCGGCGCTTGATCTCCACGGCGACGGTGGCGCCGTCGGCGTCGCGGCAGAGGATGTCGACCGGGCCGATCGCGGTCATGTACTCACGGCGGATCAGCGACCAGCCGGCACCGAGCACCTCCATCCGGTCCGCGAGCAGCTCCTGGAGGTGCGCCTCGACGCCGTCCTTGATCAGGCCGGGGTCCACCCCGAGTTCGTGGGAGGAGTCGTGCAGCACCTCCTCCAGCGTGATGATGAGCTTCTCGCCGGCCTTGTTCTCCACCGTCCAGACCCCGTCGGCTTCCTTGAGGTTGCACGGCGGGGACATCCAGTTGAGCGGCTTGTAGGCGCGGTCGTCGGCGTGGATGCTGACGCTGCCGTCGGCCTTGACCAGGATCAACCTGGTGGCGGAGGGCAGATGGGCGGAGAGCCGACCGGCATAGTCGACTGAGCAGCGGGCAATTACGAGACGCACGGTCGACCACGCTAGCCCACCGGGGCCAGTTGATGCGATTCCGCGACGACCGGGTGAAGAAGACGCGAACCCCGCGAACATGGAGGTTCGGCGATCCGGGTTCCGCCCGTCGCGCTCTGGCGTACGCCCCCTCGGGTCGCTACGGTGTGTGACGGCACGGATGCAGGGTCGCTGTCAACGGGGATGGAGACTTCAGATGAACGATCCGACGGGATCAGGCCAATCTGGTGCACCACGGCGTATTTCCGGAGCAATCCGTAGGAACGACCGGCCTGCCCCGCCGCTGACTGCCACGCTGTTCTGACGCGGTCGGTGTTCAGGACGTCACGTCCCGTGGCGTCGCCGCCCGCGCATTCGACGCCGGAAACCCCGTCCCACGGTGTTCCGGACGTCACCTGCGATTTTTCGCGCACCCTCACTGTGAGCTTGGACTACGCATGACCACCCGGGCGCTGCGCGGGTGGACCGCGAGAGGAGAATCCATGTCGCTCGACGTCTCACCGGCCCTGCTGGAGAAGGCCGAGCGGGGCGAGGTCGACGAGCGGGAATTCGTCGACTGCGTCCGCGTCTCGCTGCCCTACGCCTGGGACCTGATCAGCTCGCTGGTCGCCCAGGCCAAGGTCGACGGTACCGACTTCGCCGACAACCACGTGCCGCCGCCCAGCGAGCAGGCCCGCGGCCAGCTGCTGCGCGCCCTGGCCAGCGATGCCATCCGGGGCGCCCTGCAGCGGCACTTCGGGGTCCGGCTGGCGTTCCAGAACTGTCACCGGGTGGCGGTGTTCCTGCCGTCGGACGCCAACGAGGCGCGGTACGACCGCTTCACCTCCGTCCGGGAGCAGCTGCTCAACCAGTCCGAGGAACTGCGGGACTGCTGACCCGGCCCCGACCGGCCGCCGCCGTCCCCCGGTGCGGGGGGAGGAGCGGCGGCCCGGGGCCCGGCCCGGTGGCTCAACTCAGTTGCGGCAGTACCTCGGAGCCGAGCCGGGCGATGTTGTGCAGGGTCGCCTCGCGATCGCCGCTGCCCTCCGCGAGCAGGGCGAACCGCCGGATGCCGGTGCGCTCGGCGGTGGCCAGCAGTCGGTCGGCGCACTGCCTCGGGGTGCCCACCGGGTGCAGGTCGCAGAGGAGTTCGGTGTACTGGTGCGGGTCGCGCATCTTGCGCTCGCGGCCGTCCACGGTGCGGTGGGCGCCGAGCCCGTACTCGAACCAGCCGGGCATCGCGCTCAGCAGGGTGGCCCGGGCGGTGGAGGTGCGGTCGTCGACCTGGGCCACCCCGGCCGCGACGTGCTGGCGGGTCACCCGCCGCAGCTGCTCCTCGCTGCGCCTGGCGGCCAGCCAGGCGGTCCGGTAGAGCTCCAGCATCCGCAGCTTGTCGTCGTCGCCGGAGTGCATGCCGAGCAGCATCGGCAGGCCGCGTTCGGCGGCCAGCTTCACCCCGCCCGGGGAGGTGCAGGCGACCACCACCGGCGGGCCGGCCACCGGCCGTCCGGCGGTGGTGAGTTCCTCGCCGAGGGCGTCGGTGTCCTGCCGCTGGCGCGGGAAGCGGACCGGGCCGGTCGGCTCGCCCAGGCCGAGCCAACTGCCCAGGCCCGGGCGGCGCAGCGGCTCGGTGGCCTGCGGCACCACCGTCACTTCGGGGAAGGCGAACTGCGGCCCGTCCGCGCCGACCCGGGAGCCGCGCAGCCAGCGCAGCAGCAGGTCCAGCCGCTCCGGGAAGCCGGTCTCGAAGGCGTCCACGCCGCTGCCGAACACCTCCAGGTCGATCCACGGCCCGCCGCGGCCCACCCCGAGCGTGAAGCGCCCGCCGGAGGTGAGGTGCAGCAGTGCGGCCTGTTCGCCCAGCGCCACCGGGTGGCGGTTGGAGAGCACGCTGACCGCGGTGCCGATGCCGATCCGCCGGGTGCGGCCGAGCAGCAGCGCGGCGAGGGTCGCGGCGTCGGGGCAGACCCCGTACGGGACGAAGTGGTGCTCGGCCAGCCAGACGCTGTCCAGGCCCGCGCGTTCGGCCTCGACGGCGGTCCGGACGGTGCGCTCCAGCGCCTCGCCGTGGCTCTGCCCGGGGAACTGGGCGGACAACAGGAACGCGCCGACCCGTACCGGTGCGGTGTCCGGCGGCAGTGCGCCGGAGCGCTGCACGGCGGTCAGCGGTTCGCCCGCGACCGCGGTCAGCGGCGGTGCGGCGGTCAGCGCCGGGCCGGGCGCGGGCGGCCGTACGCCGACGGGCCGGCGGGTCTCGGCGCGGGGGCTGGTCTTGGTCATCCTGGGGGCCTCCTCGGGTGCACGCAGGGTCTGCGGGCCCCGCCTGTCCCCTCGTGGGTATCCGATGTCATGTGCCAATGGCACGCCGAACCCCGAATTTCCCCGATGATCGGGTGGATCTCGGCAAAAACGCCGGACAGTGGTCCGGGGCCGTGATAGAGGCCTCCGGAGGGCCGGGGACCCGCCCTCCGCCGGGGGACAGGCTCTAGGCTGGAACGACGACTTCGAGCCCCCCGGAAGAGAGGCAGCCCGCCGTGCCCCGCCGAAACCGGATCAAGAGCGCCGAACCGAGCGAGCGCGGCGAGCCGACCGCCGCCCCGCTCGGCGGATCGCTGCGCCGCACCGAGAACTACCAGGGCGACGACTGGGTGGTCCAGACGGTCGCCGGCACCTCGGGGCGGTCCTACCGCTGCCCGGGCTGCGACCAGGAGATCCCGCCCGGGGTGGGCCACGTGGTGGCCTGGCCGCAGCACGGCGCCGGGGTGGACGACCGGCGGCACTGGCACCGCGCGTGCTGGGGAGCGCGCGAGCGCCGGGCCTCCAATGTGCTGCGAGGCCGCGGCGCTCCGCGCTACTGAGTCCTCGACTCCCTCACGCGTCGCGGTTCTTGAGCACCAGCGCGCCGCCGATCAGGGCCGCCAGGGTCCAGGCCAGGCAGATCGCGAAGCCCGTCCACGGCCCGTACGGCTGGCCGTTCTGCTCGTACACCAGCAGCATCCGCGAGCCCGCGTAGTCGGGGAAGTAGTGGGCCAGGGTCTTGACCTTCGGCACCGCCGAGAGGATCGGCGAGAGCAGGAAGAAGAACGGCACCAGCACGCCGAGCGCGAGCGTCTGGTTGTGCAGCATGGCGGTGACGCCGGCCGAGAACAGGCAGAGCATCGTCAGGTACAGCGCGGCGCCGAGCACCGCCCGCAGCACGTGCGGCTCGCTCAGCGTGGTGGAGTGCGAGCCGAGCAGCGCCTGGCCGGTGAAGAAGGTCGCGAAGGCGGTCACCAGTGCGACCGCGAGCGCCAGCACGCCGAGCACCAGCGCCTTCCCGGCCAGCAGGGTGCCGCGCTGGGGGACGGCGGCCAGGGTGACCCGGATCATCCCGCTGCTGTACTCGTTGCCGATCGCCAGCACGCCGAAGACGATGATCGCCAGCTCGCCGAGCATGATGCCGGAGAAGGCCGTGCCGGTGGCGTCGAACGGGCTCTGGTCGTGCCGCCGGAACTCGGTGAAGTTGTTGTTGGTGAGCAGGGACAGCAGCGCGCCGATCCCCACCGTGACCACGAAGGCCAGCGCGAGCGTCCAGAGGGTGGAGCGGACGCTGCGGATCTTCGTCCACTCGGAGCGCAGGACCGCCGGGAAGGACGCCATCTCAGTTCTCCTCCTGCCGCACCGCCGCGGCCGGCCGGGTGCCGTCCGCCTTCCAGCCCGCGCCCCACTCGCCGGGCGCGCCGGCCGCGTCCCGGCCCGGGCCGTCGCCCGCGTGGTACTCCACCGAGTCCGCGGTCATCTGCATGAACGCCTCCTCCAGCGAGGCCTGCTGCGGGCTGAGCTCGTGCAGCACCACGCCGTGCGAGGCGATCAGTTCGCCGAGCCGGGCGATGTCGCCGTCGACCACCTCGTAGGAGCCGTCCGGGCCCGGCTCGTGCCGCAGCCCGGCGCCGGCCAGGACGTCGAGCAGGCGCTCGGGCTGCGGGGTGCGCAGCCGTACGGCGGAGCGGGAGTTGCGCCGGATGAACTCCGGCATCGGCAGGTCGGCGAGCAGCCGGCCGCGGCCGATGACCACCAGGTGGTCGGCGGTGACGGCCATCTCGCTCATCAGGTGGGAGGAGACGAAGACCGTCCGGCCCTCGCCGGCCAGCCGCTTCATCAGGTTGCGGATCCAGAGGATGCCCTCCGGGTCCAGGCCGTTGACCGGTTCGTCGAACATGACGATCTCCGGGTCGCCGAGCAGCGCGGAGGCGATGCCCAGGCGCTGGCCCATGCCGAGCGAGAAGCCGCGGGCCCGCTTGCGGGCGACCGGGGTGAGGCCGACCAGGGCGAGCACCTCGTCCACCCGTCTGACCGGGATCCGGTTGCTCTGGGCGAGCCAGAGCAGGTGGTCGCGGGCGGTGCGGCCGGGGTGGACGGCCTTGGCCTCCAGCAGGGCGCCGATGTACTTGAGCGGCTCGCTGAGCTGCCCGTAGCGCCTGCCGTCGATGGTGACCCGGCCGCTGGTCGGGCGGTCCAGGTCGAGGATCATGCGCATGGTGGTGGACTTGCCCGCGCCGTTGGGGCCGAGGAAGCCGGTGACCACCCCCTGGGGGACCGAGAAGCTGAGCCGGTCCACCGCGAGCGTCTTGCCGTAACGTTTCGTCAGGTCGTGCAACTCGATCATTCGCGCTCCCTTACTCTCTGTCAGGCTAGGACAAAGCGGATGTCGTGGCCCGTCGAGTGGGTCCGGTGAGTGGGCCCATCGGTCCCACCGGAATACGGTGGGCGCATGAGCGAGCTCCCTTCTGCGGTTTCCGTCCGCGAGAGCGGCACCGGAACACCCCTCGTGCTGCTGCACGCCTTCCCCCTGAACTCCTCGATGTGGTCCGCCCAGCTGGACGCGCTGCCCGGACTCACCGGGGACGAGGTCCGGGTGCTCGCCCCCGACCAGCGGGGGTTCGGCGGCACCGAGCTGGGCCACGACGAGCCCTCGCTGGACCTGGTCGCCGACGACCTGGCGCTGCTGCTGGACGCGGCCGGGATCGACCGGGCGGTGCTCGGCGGGCTCTCCATGGGCGGCTACGTCGCGCTCGCCTTCGCCCGCCGCCACCCGGACCGGCTGGCCGGTCTGCTGCTGGCCAACACCCGCGCCACCGCCGACACCGACGCCGTCCGGGCCGACCGGGAGCGGATCGCCGCCGCCGTCACCGCCCGGGACGGTGTCGGGCTGCTGCTGGACGAGCGGGTGGCGGCCAAGCAGCTCGGGCCCGACTCGCAGCACCTGGTGGACCGGGTGCAGACGATGGTCGCCGCCGCGCCGCCGGCCGCCGTCGCCTGGACCCAGCGGGCCATGGCGGCCCGTCCGGACTCCCTGGAGGTGCTGGCCGGGATCCGGGTGCCGGTCGCGCTCCTCGCGGGCGCCCAGGACGCCCTGGTGCCGCCGGAGGAGGCCGAACGGATGCTGGCGGCCCACCCGGACGCCGAACTGACCGTCGTCCCCGGAGTGGGCCACCTGAGCGCCCTGGAGTCCCCGGGGGCGTTCGACACCGCCGTCCGCCGGCTGCTCGCCCGGGTGGCCGCCGGATGAGCCCGGACGCGGCGGGCTGGGACTACTCCGCCCTGGAGGTCACCGGCCGGATGCCGGTGACCAATCGCGGCGAGGGGCTGGTGGAGCTGACCCTGGAACCGCTCGGCGAGGACTACTGGATGCGCCCGGGGGAGACCTTCATCGTCACCTCGTACGGCGACTACGGGTCCGGACACCCCTTCGAGGTGCAGTACTGGCCGGACTCGGTCTCGGTCTGGTGCACCTCCTGGTTCGGCACCGTCTCCGACGACGAGGGCAACCAGCTCAGCAGCGGGCACCAACGGCCCGACGGGGCGTACCCGAGGTAGTGACACCCGCAAACGCGGCAGGTCCTCACCCCGAAGGGTGAGGACCTGCTCGGTGCCGGGCCGGACGGCCGGGTCAGCGCGACTGCTGGGCGGGCACGCCCATGGTGTCGTCGGTCGGCAGCGAGGCGGCGGCCACGGCCGCGCCGGTCAGCGTCGCCAGCATCTCGCGGACGTTGGTCAGCTGGGCGTTGATGCTGTCGCGACGGTTGGTCAGCGCCGCCAGCTCGCGCTCGGACTCGCTGCGGATGCGGTCCGCCTTGGCGTTGGCGTCCGCCACGATGTCCTCGGACTGGCGCTGGGCCGTCTCGACGGTCTGGCGGGCCCGGCGCTCGGCGTCGGTGCGCAGCTTCTCGGCCTCCAGGCGCAGCTGCTCGGCCCGGTGCTCGATCTCGGCGAGGCGCTTCTCGGCCTTGGCCTGGCGGGCGGCCAGGTCGCGCTCGGACTGCTCGCGGCGCTTGGCCAGGTTGGTCTCGAACTCCAGCGCGGCCTGGGCGGCCTTGGTGCGGGTCTCCTCGAAGAGGGCGTCCGCCTCCTCGCGCTTGTTCTGGGCGTCCTTGTTGGCCTCGGCGCGCAGCTGGGCGGAGTCGCTCTTCGCCTTGTCGACGATCCGCAGACCCTCGTCCTCCGCCTTGGCCTTGCGGTCCTTGGCGTAGTTCTCGGCCTCGGTGCGGACCTGCTGGGCGGCGGCCTCGGCCAGCTCGCGGTGCTGCTCGGAGGCGCGGTGCGCCTCGTCGCGCAGGTCCTTCGCCTCCTCCTCGGCGAGCCGCAGGATCTTCTCGACCCGGGCGCCGAGACCGGCGTAGGAGGGCTCCTGCTCGGCGACCGCCGCCTGGGCGGTCTGGGTCTCCAGGTGGAGCTCCTCGATGCGCTTCTCCAGCGCACTGATCCGGGTCAATGCACTGTCACGGTCGGCCACCAGCTTGGTGATCCGCTCGTCGACCTGGGCGCGCTCGTACCCACGGCGCACCAGGTCGAAGCCGTGAGGGGAGTGACTGTCGCTCATGGGACTCTGGGCTTCCTGTCGTCAAACCGCTGAGGTGGTTGAGGGAATCCTGACACGGTACCGGAGTGTCGACGGCGAAATGCCGTTCTCTCACGGACAATGACCGTCAATGTCCGCTCAATCGGGTGGTGCGTTCTTGGAACGATTGCCACCCGACCGGGGGGAGCCAACTCCGGCACCGGCCTTGGCACCCCCGTCCTTCTTCGTGCTGCTTCCCCCGTTGGCCTGGGCGACCGGTGACGGTGCCTCGAACGCCTCCAGCGCCGAGAGCACGTCCTGGACCCTGGAGATCTCGGTGTTGATGTCCTTGCGGCGGCGCACCAGCTCGTCCAGCTCCCGCCGGCCCTCGCCGGTGACCCGCTCGGCCTCCGCCTTCGCCTCGGCGATCAGCCGCTCGGCCTCCGCCTTCGCCAGTTCGATCTGCTCGTCCGCGGTGCGGTCGGCGTCGCGCAGCCGCTTCTCCGCCTCGGCCGCCGCGCCGTCGAGCCGCTCCTCGGCCTCCGCCTCGGCCGACCGCAGCTTGGCCTCGGACTTCTCGATCAGCGCCTCGGCCCGCTCGGTGGAGTTGGCGAGCTTGGTCTCCGCCTCCTTGAGCAGGCCCTCGGCCTTGCGGACGGCCGACAGCCGGACCTTGCTGGCCTCCGCGGAGGCCTCCGAGGTGAGCTCGCCGGCCCGCTCCTCGGCCGCCGCGACCAGCGCCGCGGCGCGGTCCTCGGCCTCGGCGACGGCGGCCACCGCCTGCTCCTCGGCCTCGGTCAGCTGCTCCTGGGCGGCCGTCACCAGCGCGTCCACCCGCTCGCCGGCCGACTTCATGGCCGCCGCGTTCTCCTTGCGGGCCCGCTCGTGCAGCGCCTCCACCTCGGCGTCGGTGCGCTCGCGCAGCTCCTCGGCCCGCTCGCGGATCGCGGTGGCGTCCCGGCGGGCCTCGGCGAGCAGCGCGTCGGCGTCGGAGCGGCCCTTCTCGACCTCGGCCTGACCGGCCGCCTCGCCCGCCGCGACCAGTCGGTCGGCCTCCTTGCGGGCGGCCGCGACCATCGCGTCCGCCTGCTCCTCGGCGGCGGCGGTGGTGGCCAGCGCGGTGGTCTGGGCGTCCTCGCCGAGCGACTCGGCGTCCGCGAAGGCCTTCTCCAGGACGGACTTGGCCTGGTCCCGGGTGGCCTTGTCGAACTGCTCGGCGGCCTCCCGGGTCTCGGCGTCGTAGGCGTCCGCGCGGGAGCGGCTGGCGCTGTCGTAGTCGTCGGCCAGGGTGCGGGTGGCGAGCGCGTACTCCTCGGCCTCGGCGCGCAGCCCGGCGGCCAGCTCCTCGGCGTCCGCGATGGTGCGCAGGCCCTGGGCCTCGGCGTCGGCGACCGTACGGGCGGCGTGCGCCTCGGTGTCGGCGCGCAGCTGCTCGGCGGCCCCCTGGGCGGCGCGCAGCTCGGCCTCGGCCTCGGCGCGCAGGTGCTCGTCGTAGGCCTGGGCCTCGGCGCGCTGCCGGCCGAGCTCGGCCTCGGCGGCCTCGCGCTCGGCGGTGAGCTCCAGCTCGGTCCGCTCGCGCAGGGCCGTGGTCTCGGCGTCGACCCGGGCGCGCTGCTCGGCGGTCTCCCGGTCGGCCAGCTCGTGCACCTCGGCGGCGTACCGGTCGGCGGACTCGCGCTGCTCGGTGGTCTCCCGCTCGGCCAGCTCGCGCTGCTCGGCGGTCTCCCGGTCGGCGAGGGCACGGGTCTCGGCGGCGTCCCGCTCGGCCAGGTCGCGGGTGTCCGCGGCCTCCTGCTCGGCGGTGGCCCGCAGTGCGGCGATCTGCTCGGCGGCGGCCTCGTGCAGGCCGGCCACCGACTGGCGGACCTCGGCGGCCTCCTCCTCGGCGGCGGCGACCAGCTCGGCGCCCTCGGCCCGGGCGGCGGCGACCGCATCCTCGCCGTCGGCGCGCGCCTGCTCCAGCTCGGCGGCGGCCTCGGCGCGGATCCCGTCGGCGGTGGCGCGGGCCTCGGACAGCTCCCGGCCGGCCTCGGCCCGGACGGTCTCGGCCTGCTCGTTGGCCAGCGCCAGTTCGGCGGCGGCCTTCTCCCGGGTGGCCTTGGCGTCCTGGGCGGCCTCGGCCCGGCGCTGGCCGGCGGCCTCGGTGGCCTGCTCCAGCAGCTCGTCGGCCTCGGCCCGGCGCTCGACGGCGTACTGCTCGGTCTCGGCGCGCAGCTCGGCGGTGGCCTGCTCGGTCTCGGCGCGCAGGTCGACGGCGTACTGCTCCGTCTCGGCGCGCAGCTCGGCGGCGTCCTGCTCGGCCCCGGCGCGCAGCTCGCCCGTCTCGCGCTCGGCGAGCTCGCGCAGTTCGGCGGCGTACCGGTCGGTGCTGTCGCGCAGCTCGGTGGTCTCGGCGGCGGTGCGCTCGGCGAGGTCCACCGCGGTCTGCTCGGCCTCGGTGCGGACCCGGTCGGCGTAGGCCTCGGCGGCCTCGCGGACGGCGGCCGTCTCGGCGGCGGTGCGCCGGGTCAGCTCGTCCGCGGCCTGCTCGGCGTCGGTGCGCAGGGCGGCCGTCTCGGCGTCGGTGCGCTCGGTGAGGGCGACGGCGGCCTGCTCGGCCTCGGTGCGGACGCGCTCGGCGTAGGCCTCGGCGTCGGTGCGCAGCGCGGTGGTCTCGGCGTCGGTGCGCTCGGTCAGCTCGGCGGCGGCCAGTTCGGCCTGCTCACGGGCGGTCCGGGCGGCGGCCAGCTGCTCGGCGGTCTCCTCGCGCTCGCGCAGCAGCCCGTTGGCGGCCTCCTCGCGTTCGCGCCGGCTCTCCTCGCGCAGCGCCTCGGCGGCGGCCTCGGCCTCGCCCCTGGTCCGGGCGGCCTCGGCGTCGGCCTCGGCGCGCACCCGCTCGGCGTCGCCGACCGCGGCGTCCCGGACGGCCTTCGCCCCGGCCTGGGCGTCGGCGGTCAGGGCCTCCGCGGCGGTGCTCGCCTCGGCGCGCACCCGCTGGTCGAACTCGGTTGCGTCGCGCCGGAGTTCGGCGGTCTCGCGCTCGGCCGCGGTGCGGTTCTCGGCGGCCGCGGCCTTGGCGGCGGCCAGCGCGTCCTGGCCCTGCTGCTCGGCGGTGGCGGTGATCTTCCCGGCCTCGGCGCGGGCCCGGGCCAGGGTCTGCTCGGCCCGGCCCTGGGTCTCGGCGGCCTGTTCCTGGGCCTGCTCGCGCAGCCGCTCGATCTCCTCGGCGGCACCCGCGCGCAGGTCGTCCGCGTCGGCCTTGGCCCTGGTCAGCAGCTCCTCGGCGTTCTTCGCCGACTCCTCGATCTGCAGCACGGCCTGGCGGCGGGCCTCGCTGCGGGCCCGGTCGGCCTCGGCGGCGGCCTGGGCGCGCAGCTCCTCGGCCTCGGCGCGCAGCCGGGCCGCCTCGTCCTGCATCTGCTCGATCCGCTCGCGGATCGCGGCGGCGTCGTCCAGCGCGGCGTTCTGGGCCTGCTCGACGGCGGCCTGGGCCTGCTCGCGCAGCCGCTGGGCCTCGGCGTGCGCCTCGGTGCGGATCCGCTCGGCCTCGGCGGAGGCCTCGCCGCGGGCGGCCTCGGCGTCCTGGTTGGCCCGGCCGAGCACCTCCTCGGCGGTCTTGGCGGCCTTGGCGAGGTGGACGGTGGCGTCCTTGGCGCCGGCCGCCCGGCCCTCCTCCTCGGCCTCGCCGCGCAGCCGCTGGGCGTCGGCCTCGGCCTGGGCGCGCAGCTCGGCGACGTCCCGGTCGGCCTGGGCGCGCAGGTCGGCGATCGCGGCCTCGGCCTCGGCCTTCAGCTGGGCGGCGACCGACTCGGCGGTGGCCCGCAGCCGCTCGCTCTCCTCGGCGGCGGCGGCCTTGGCGGCGTCCGCCTCGGCCTGCCGGGTGGCGGCCTCGGTCCGGATCGCCTCGGCCTCCGCGCGGATGGCCTCGGACTCCTTGGTGGCGTTGGCGACCAGTCGGGCGATCTCGGCCCGGGCGGTCTGCGAGCGCTGCTCGGTGGCGGCGTCGCCGTCGGCGACCCGGCGCTCGGCGGCGGCCTCGGCGTCGGCCTGGAGCCGCTCGGCGGCCTGCTCGGCCTGGACCCGCAGCTCGGTGGCCTCCTGGCGGGTGCGCTCGGCCTCGGCGATCGCCGCGTCGCGCAGCCGCTCTATCTCGGCCTTCGCGGCGCCGAGCTGCTGCTCGGCGCGGGCCTGCTCGGCGGCGGCCTGCTCCGTGAGCCGGCCGATCTCGGCCTGCGCGGCGGCCAGCTGCTGTTCGGCGGCGGCGTGGGCGGCGGCCAGCTCCTGCTGGGCCTGGCCGCGGGCGGCGTCCACGTCGGCGGCGGCCTGGGCACCGGCCTGCTGGGCGTGCTCGGAGGCGGCGCGCAGCAGGCGCTCGGCGTCGTTCTGGGCCTTCTGCAGGGCGGCCTCGGCGGCGGCGTGGGCCTCGCCGCGGGCGGCGTCCACGTCGGCGGCGGTCTGGGCGCGGGCCTGGTCGGCCAGGGCGGTGGCCTCGGCGCGGGCCGCGGCGACCATCCGCTCGGACTCGGCGCGGGCGTCCTGGAGGAGGCGCTGGGCCTCCTGCTCGGAGCCGCTGCGGGTCTGCTCGGCCCAGCCGTTGACGTGCTGCTCGGCGGAGCGGCGCAGCTCGGTGAGCTCGTCCTCCAGCTGGCGGCGGCGGGCGGCGAGCTCGGCCTCCAGCCGGGCGGTGCGCTCGGCGGCCTCGGCCATGATCCGCTGGGTCGCGGCCTGGGAGTCGCGCAGCTGGCGCTCGGCGTCGGCGCGCATCTGCTGGGCCTGCATCTCCGCGGTGCGGAGCATCTGCTCGGCCTGGCCGGAGACGGCGTCGAAGGCGCGCGGCTGGGCGAGCATGCGCCGGGACTCGTGCAGCTTGGCCCGGAGCACCTCCACCTGGTAGGCGAGGTCCTCGGCATGCTCGACTGCCTTGTCCCGCTCCTTCCGAGTCCGACCCATCTCGGCCTCGAACTGGGAGAGGTGATCGTCA
Source organism: Kitasatospora sp. NPDC089509 (assembly GCF_044749365.1). NCBI lineage: Bacteria > Bacillati > Actinomycetota > Actinomycetes > Kitasatosporales > Streptomycetaceae > Kitasatospora > Kitasatospora sp. NPDC089509. The sequence continues at coordinate 169,516 of NZ_JBIVHS010000009.1, forward strand.
ACCTCGTAGCGGTCGTTGCCCCGCACTCCGCGGTCCCATCCATCTCCTGGTCGCGTCTTCGACCCGGCCTGTCCCGGGCTCCCGTGTCCGGGGCACCGGTCCGACTGGTCCTTGCATCCGCGGCCACCGGACGACCCCTGCCAAAGCCGGGGGCGTCCGCCGCGGTCGTCGGAGTCCTGGCCGCGGGAGCGCGGCGGTGCCGCGTTCCCCCGTCCGGGTGGACTCCTGGGCGAACTCTTGCCTGTGGAGAATGGTGACAGATCCGTCTTGCGACTGTTCAGCCGTGCCCGCGTACTGGACTCCCCTGCGACGGGCCGACCACCGGAGGGCGGACAGGCCAGTCATCGGCCGTGCCCGTCGCCTCCGTCCCCCGGAGTCTTCGCGCACCTGGGCATTGTAGTGGGAGCGCACCGCGGGGGAATGGCCGCGTGGTGGTTTTCCGGCTGCCGGACCACGTTACTGACGGGTCGCTAGGGCCGGATCGCGGTGTGCCGCCCGGGGACGGGCGCAACCGGGGGCGGTTTCAGTGCTCCTCGTGGCCGCCCGGCAGCGCGGAGGTGACCAGCTCGGTCAGCACGCCGCCGCAGTCCTTGGGGTGCAGGAAGGTGATCCGCGAGCCCATCGAGCCGATCCGCGGCTGGTCGTACAGGACCCGGACGCCCTTGTCGCGGATGGCCTCGGAGTCGCCGTCCACGTCGGCGGTGCCGAAGGCGATGTGGTGCACGCCCTCGCCGTTCTTCTCCAGCCACTTGGCGACGGTGGAGTCCGGCCGGGTGGGCTCCAGCAGCTGGAGGTACGAGGCGCCGCCGTCGTCCGTCCCGTTGATCCGGAGCATGGCCTCGCGGACGCCCTGCTCCTCGTTGACCTCGCTGTGGAACACCTCGAAGCCGTAGGTGGCGCGGTAGAACTCGACCGTCTTGTCGAGGTCTCGGCAGGCGATGCCGATGTGGTCGATGCGGGTCAGCACGGCGGCCTCCAGGGCGGTGGACGGAAAGTGGCACCCAGTGCAGCGCATCGCTCGGAGCCGGCGCCAGTGCCGGACGTGCGAGCCTGCTCACACACCAGCTTTCACCCGGACGTTCACCCGGACCGCGTTGACACGGTGTTGACTGGACGGTGCCAGTGCGCTCGATCACACCGTCGCTCCGGTGACGGGCGGAAAACGGGTCAGTACCCTGAGCGCAACCTCACCTGGCCACGACGTGCGAAGGGGCCCGTCCCATGACCAACACCACCTCTGTGATCGTTGCCGGTGCGCGGACCCCGATGGGTCGCCTGCTCGGCTCGCTCAAGGGTTTCTCCGGTGCCGACCTCGGCGGCTTCGCGATCAAGGGCGCGCTGGAGCGGGCCGGGATCACGGGTGAGCAGGTCCAGTACGTGATCATGGGCCAGGTGCTGCAGGCCGGCGCCGGCCAGATCCCGGCCCGCCAGGCGGCCGTCAAGGCCGGCATCCCGATGAACGTCCCGGCGCTGACCATCAACAAGGTCTGCCTCTCCGGCCTGGACGCCATCGCGCTCGCCGACCAGCTGATCCGGGCCGGCGAGTTCGACATCGTGGTGGCCGGCGGCCAGGAGTCGATGACCAACGCCCCGCACCTGCTGCCGAAGTCCCGCGAGGGCTACAAGTACGGCGCGGTCGAGGTGCTGGACGCGATGGCGTACGACGGCCTGACCGACGCCTACGAGAACATCCCGATGGGCGAGTCCACCGAGAAGCACAACACCCGGCTGGGCATCCCGCGCGAGGTGCAGGACGAGATCGCCGCCGCCTCCCACCAGCGGGCCGCCAAGGCGCAGGCCGACGGTGTCTTCGAGGCCGAGATCGTCCCGGTGGCCATCCCGCAGCGCAAGGGCGAGCCGGTCCTCTTCGGCCAGGACGAGGGCATCCGCGCCGACACCACCGTCGAGGGCCTGGGCCGGCTGCGCCCGGCCTTCACCAAGGACGGCACCATCACGGCCGGCACCTCCTCGCAGATCTCCGACGGCGCCGCCGCGGTGGTCGTGATGAGCAAGGCCAAGGCCGAGGAGCTGGGCCTGACCTGGATCGCCGAGATCGGCGCCCACGGCAACGTGGCCGGCCCGGACAACTCGCTGCAGTCGCAGCCGTCCAACGCGATCAAGCACGCGCTGGGCAAGGAGGGCCTGGAGGTCTCCGACCTCGACCTGATCGAGATCAACGAGGCCTTCGCGGCCGTCGCGTACCAGTCGATGAAGGACCTCGGCGTCTCCTCCGACATCGTCAACGTCAACGGTGGCGCGATCGCGCTCGGCCACCCGATCGGGATGTCCGGCGCCCGCGTGGTGCTGACCCTGGCGCTGGAGCTGCAGCGCCGCGGCGGCGGCGTCGGCGCGGCCGCGCTGTGCGGCGGCGGTGGCCAGGGCGACGCGCTGATTGTCCGCGTGCCGAAGGCCTGATCTGCTCTCTGAACCCCTCGGGGCTGCGGACCGCCACCAGTGGTCCGCAGCCCCTTCGGCATCCGCCGTCCGCCGACATCCGTGCAAGGAGATCCCGATGATCGATGTCGCCGCGTTGGTCGAGCAGGCCCGGGAGGGCCGGCCGCGGGCGGTCGCCCGGCTGATCACGCTGGTCGAGAACGCCGCCCCGCAGCTCCGGGAGGCGATGGCCGCGCTCGCGCCGTACACCGGCCAGGCGTACACGGTGGGCCTGACCGGCTCGCCCGGGGTCGGCAAGTCGACCTCCACCTCGGCGCTGGTCTCGGCCTACCGGCGGCTCGGCAAGCGGGTCGGGGTGCTCGCCGTCGACCCCTCCTCGCCGTTCTCCGGCGGGGCGCTGCTCGGCGACCGGGTCCGGATGCAGGACCACGCGACCGACCCCGAGGTGTTCATCCGCTCGATGGCCACCCGCGGACACCTGGGCGGACTGTCCTGGGCGGCCCCGCAGGCGCTGCGGGTGCTGGACGCGGCCGGCTGCGAGGTCATCCTGGTCGAGACGGTCGGGGTGGGGCAGTCCGAGGTCGAGGTCGCCGCCCAGGCCGACACCGCGGTGGTGCTGCTGGCCCCCGGGATGGGCGACGGCATCCAGGCCGCCAAGGCGGGCATCCTGGAGATCGGCGACGTCTTCGTGGTCAACAAGGCCGACCGGGACGGCGCCGACGCCACCGCCCGGGAGCTCAACCACATGCTCGGCCTCGGCGAGGCCCGCGGGGCGGGGGACTGGCGCCCGCCGATCGTCAAGACCGTCGCGGCGCGCGGCGAGGGCGTGGACGAGGTGGTCGAGGCGCTGGAGAAGCACCGCGCCTGGCTGGAGGAGCACGGCGAGCTGGTGGCGCGCCGCCGCCGCCGGGCCGCCCAGGAGATCGAGGCGATCGCCCTGGCCGAACTGCGCGCCCGGATCGGCGACCTCTCCGGGGACCGCCACCTGGCCGGCCTCGCCGAGCGGGTCGTCTCCGGCGAACTGGACCCGTACGGGGCGGCCGACCAGCTGGTGGCCGGTCTGACCACGGGCTGAGCCGATCCGACCGCGGACTGAGCCGACCTGCCGCCCGTTCCGCGGAACGGGCGGCCCGCGCAGTGTCTAGGAGCGGCCGCGGAGGCCGCGGAGGTGGTCGGCGACCGGGGCGAGGGCCTCGTAGATGGCGTCGAGCTGCTCCGGGGTGAACCGGTCGATGAAGTGGGCCCGGACGCTGCGCACGTGGTCGGGGGCGACCCGCTGCATGGTCTCCCAGCCCTGCTCGGTGAGGTGGGCGTAGAGGCCGCGGCGGTCGTTGGGGCACTCCTGGCGGAGCACCAGGCCGGCGTTCTCCATCCGGGTGATCTGGTGGGAGAGCCGGCTCTTCGACTGCAGGGTGGCCGTCGCGAGGTCGGTCATCCGCATCCGGTGGTCCGGGGCCTCGGAGAGCACGACCAGGATCTCGTAGTCGTTGATCGCCAGGTTGTGCGGCTGGAGTTCACGGCTGAGCTGGTACTCCAGCAGCTTGGCGACCTCCAGATGGGCGCGCCACATCCGCTGCTCCCTGGCGGTCAGCCAGGGGGTGTCCCCCTCGGGCTGCGGGTCAGGGGTGTCCGCCGCGTCGATCGTGTGCGTATCCATGGCGCCCAGCATAGCCGATTTAGTTCAATCTTGTACAAGTTTACAGGCCGAAACGCCGACCGATTTCGCCCAGGTTACCGACGCCGGGCCGGCCCGGGTCGTGGTCGGACTGGGACGGCACCCCGCCGGCCGGCACGCCCGCCTCGGCGTCCACCCGGCCGACCGAGCGCTCGGCCATCAGCAGCTCGCTGGACTGCACCAGCACCTGCCCGGCGCCGATGAACTCGAACTGGTGCTCCTCGCCGGACGCCCCGCCGATGCCGGTCAGCCGCCGCAGGCCGCCGACCACCCCGTGCAGGTAGTCGTGGTCGTAGTGGTGGCACGGCGCCGGGCAGTCCGCCCAGCCGACCAGCGCCTGCGGGTCCACCCGGACCGGCGGCTCCACGAAGTGCACCGGCCCGTTCGAGGCGGCGACGAAGCGGCCGGTGCCGATCAGGGTCAGGAAGCCCGGGATGATCGACTGCTTGAGCCGCAGCGTCGGGTCGAAGGCGAGCAGGTTGCCGGAGCGGACGGTCAGGTTGCCGTCGTCCAGGTCGTAGGAGTTGAGGTCGAAGGCGCGGTCGGCCAGCAGCAGCTTGCCGCGGCCCTGGGCGACCACCCAGTCCGCCGCGTGCAGCGGCGAGTTGAAGTGCTGGCCGAGCACCCGGTCGACCATGCCCGCGCCGACGCCGCGGAAGGTGATGTCGCCGTAGTAGGCGACCATCTTGCCCTTCTGCAGGAAGTAGGAGCCGTTCAGCTCGACAGAGAAGGCGTACGGGTTGACGTTGTCGCCGGCCGGCAGGGTGTACGCGTCGTGCACCACCGGGCCGACGCTGCCGTGGGCCGTCGGCAGCGGGGCCTGGGTGCCGCCGAACTGCTCCTGGGCGTACGGCTGTTGAGGCGGCTGGGGGTACTCGGACTGCGGGGCGTACCCGGACTGCGGGGCGTACCCGGGCGGCGGCGGGGGAGGGGGCGGCGGGTAGTCCGAGGAGCGGCCGCGGTGCGGCGGCACCGGCGGCACCGTGAAGCCCGGCTGGGTCGGCTGGTCGTGCGGCGAGTGCCCCCCGTACGGCGGCTGCGGCGGGTGGGACATCAGAGCTTCTCCTCGCTCGCCTGGACGTACGCCGTGCCCTGGCCGGACAGCTCCAGCTGGAACGCCTCGCCCGAGCCGCGGCCGATCATCTCGCGCCAACCGATCGCGGTGGACAGCTTGTTGCGCACCTCGCCGCGGTGCGCCACGTACGCCTGCGGGTCGACGTGCACCGGCTGTCCGGGGACGATCGGCAGCTCGAAGACGCCGCCGTGGGCCAGCACCCCGACCGAGCCGTGCCCCTCCAGCCGGGTGGTGAACAGGCCCTGCCCGCTGACCTGGCCGCGGACCATGCCCATCACCCCGCCCTGCGAGCCGAGGAACACGGCGGACTGCCGCAGCGTGCCCTCGAAGGCGAGCAGCCGGTCCGCCTCGACGAACAGGGTGTCGCCGGTCAGGTCGATCACGTGGACGTGGTGGCCGCCGTGGCCGAACATCACCCGGCCCTGGCCCTCGACGGTCATCAGCGGGGTGTCCTCGTTCGCGACCCGTCGGCCGATCATCGACATCACCCCGCCCTGCCCGCCGGTGATGCTCGGGGTGAACCGGACCTCGCCGGTGTACCCGATCATCGCCCCGCGCTGGCTGAACAGCCGCTGCCCGGGCTCCACCCGGGCCTCGACCAGCTTTCCGTTGATCCGGGTGAAGGCCATCAGACGTCGCCCCCGACGGTGCTCTTCTCGGAGGGCTGGACGTACACCAGACCCTCGCCGGTGAACTCGACCTGGACGGCCTCGCCGCCGCCCTCGCCGATCACCGTGGTCCAGCCCGCGCCCGACCGGACGCTGCGGTGCAGATCGCCGGTGTGCGCGATGTACGCGCCCGGGTCGACCCGCAGCGGCATGTCCTTGCCGACCCGCAGGATCACGGCGGGGCCGTGGGAGGTCACGGCGGCCCAGCCGTGGCCCTCCACCTTGGTGGTGAAGAAGCCGTTGCCCGAGGAGACGCCGTTCAGCCCGGTGAAGCTGGTGCCGGTGTGCAGTCCGGCCTCGGTGCACAGCAGGTTGTCCGCCTCGACGTAGAGGGTCTCCCCGTCGAGGCGGACCAGGTTGATCTCGGTGGCCTTGTCGGCGAAGTAGCAGGTGCCCTGCCCCTTCACCTCCATGACGGTCATCCGCTCGCCGGTCAGTCTGCGGGCGACCATGCCCCGCAGTCCGTCCCCGCCGCCGGTCAGCTTCTTGAAGGTCATCTGGCCGGTGTAGGCGACCATCGAGCCGTGCCGGGCCTTGACGGCGTCCCCGCCCAACTCGACGGCGAGCACCCGCGATCCCTGGAGTCTGAACTGTGCCACGGCCGCAATCTAGCCGCCGCGGGGGCGGCCGGGCGAGAGGGCGGGGACGAACCGTGACGGGCCCGGGACAATGGTTCGGGTCAGGAGCGTGCGTGCGCCCCGTGGGTCCGGTCGGGGTGGGGGACGGTGCCGGCCGCCTCCTCGACCTCCAGCAGCGAGGCCGAGTGGCGCTCCGCCTCGAAGGCGGCCGCGCCGCCGCGCAGGCCGAACAGCCGCTTGGAGAGCATGATCCAGAGCACCGCGGCGATGTTCAGGGCCAGCGTGCAGATCTTCACCGCGCTGACGTGCTCGTGCAGTTCGTAGCCCTCCAGCGGGAGGAAGGCGGCGGTGGCGACCACGGTCAGGTACTCGGCCCAGCGCTTGCCCAGCCAGAGACCGACCGCCTCGACGATCTCGATCAGCGCGTAGGCGATCATCGCGCCGGCGACGATCAGCAGGGTCTTCTTCTGGTAGCCGAAGGTCTTGCGGATGGTCTCGACGACCGGCGCGTGGTCGAGGTCCCAGTGGAAGTGGTCGGTGACCGGCTTGAAGATCGTGAGGTCCTGCTCGAAGATCCGCTGGACGGCTTCCTGGCTGTTGGAGAACTTCCAGACGCCCCAGGCCATCAGGATGATGATCACTCCGCGCAGCACCCGCTCGACGGCCAGGAAGCGCAGGATGAAGAGGTCCCGCAGCGCCTTGCCGCGCGGCACCAGCGGGGCGTCCGCCGCCGGGCCGGAGCCGTGCGGGGCGCCGAGCGCGAAGTCGCCGCAGCGCAGGCAGCGCCAGGCGTCGCCGACGGCGGTGGCGGCGTGCAGCCGACCGGCCAGTTCGGGCTCGGTCGGCCGGTAGGTGACGTGGCCGCGCTTGGCGCAGGTCCTGCGGTCCCAGTCGCGCTTGAACATGTGGTGGCTACCCCCCGTGTGCGATGCCGACGACGCCCGGTTCGCAGGGCGCGCGGGCAGCAGGATAGGGGGTGCGGGCGACGCGCCGCCCCGTCCGGCCGCCTTCTGGCGCGGGGCTGTGACATCCGGCACGGTGGCCACCCCCGGCCGATGATCCGGAGATGTGCTCGGTGATAATGGCCGGAAGGCTTGTGAGTCGCTTCACAAGCGTGCCCGCGCCTCCGACCCCCGTATTGAGGTAATCGACGTGAACAGCAGCGCCGTCCACCGCCTGCGCCTGATCTCGGCCCCCGAGGGGATCTCCTTCATCCTGCTGCTGATCTGCTCGGTGCTGAAGCGGACCACCTCCTTCGACGCGGTGCCGGTGATGGGCATGGTCCACGGGATCCTGTTCATCCTCTACGTGGTCTTCTGGATCCAGGCCTGGCAGGCGCAGAAGTGGGACGCCAAGCGCGGCGTCCTGCTGTTCGTGCTCTCGGTGCTGCCGTTCGGCGGCTTCGTCGCGGAGCGGATGCTCGGGCGCGAGGAGCGCGGGGAGCTGCAGCCCGCCACCGCCTGATCCCGTCCCGCCGGCTCGACCCCGCCCGTACGGGCGGTCGACAGGCTGCCACGGCCTCCTCTCCCAAAGGGCCGCGGCAGCCTGTCGCCGTTTCTTACCGGGGATGGTCCGGGGCGACCGGCAAGGCCTCGTCATAAGCATGACAATCCGGGCCGGGAAAGGACAGTGCGGCCGCGGTGAATGGCCGGGAGTCGCTGCCGACGGGCGTGGACGGCCGGCGGGGGCGGACGGACGGCGGGGGCGGCCTGGTCGGGTCGAGCGACGTCACGGCGGGCATGGACGGACGCCCGGGGCCTGCCCTCCAACGAGGCCCCGGGCGTCCAGCTCACCTACCGCCGTACGTCACTTGACGTTGACGGCGGTCCAGGTCGCGGCGACGGCGTTGTACTCGGCGCTGCTCGCGCCGTACAGGTCCGCCGCGGCCTTCAGGCTGCCGGTGCGGGCCGCCGCGTAGTTGGTGGTGGAGGTGAAGTAGGTGGTCAGCGCGCGGTACCAGATCGCCGCGGCCTTGTCCCGGCCGATGCCGGCGAGGCTGGAGCCGTTGTACGTCGGGCTGTTGTAGCTGACGCCGTTGATCGTCTTGGCGCCGCTGCCCTCGGCGAGCAGGTAGAAGAAGTGGTTGGCCACGCCGGACGAGTAGTGGACGTCCAGGCCGCCGACCGAGGAGGACCAGTAGTCGGCCGAGCGGCCGTCCTTGGAGGGCTGGTCCATGTAGCGCAGCGGCTTGCCGTCGCCGTTGATGTTGATCTGCTCGCCGATCAGGTAGTCCGGCTTGTCGGCGGCCAGGTTGGCGTACCACTCGACCATGGTGCCGAAGATGTCCGAGGTGGCCTCGTTGAGGCCGCCGGACTCACCGGAGTAGTTGAGGCCCGCGGTGGCGGAGGTGACGCCGTGGGTCATCTCGTGGCCGGCCACGTCCAGCGCGGTGAGCGGGTGGGTGTTGCTCGCGCCGTCGCCGTACGTCATGCAGAAGCAGGTGTCGCTCCAGAACGCGTTGACGTAGTTGGTGCCGTAGTGGACCCGGCTGACCGCGCCGACGCCGTCGTTGCGGATGCCGTTGCGGCCGAAGGTGTTCTTGTAGAAGTCCCAGGTGGCGGCGGCGCCGTACTGGGCGTCCACGGCGGCGGACTCCTGGTTGGAGACCAGGCCGTTGCCGAAGCTGTTGGTGGTGTTGGCGACCAGGGTGCCGCTGCCGGAGGTCTTGTTCTTCAGGGTGAAGGTCGCCTGGCCGCCGCGGCCGGCGTCCTTGAGCTGGTACGAGCTGCCGCTCTGGGTGGTGGTCAGCGGGACGGTGCCGACGAAGACGCCCTTGCCGCTGCCGGAGGCGGTCTGCACCTGCTCGTGGGTGGAGAGCACCTGGCCGGTGGCCGCGTCGGTGACCAGCAGCTGGCTGCTCGGGGTGCCGTCGGCGCGCAGGCCCTCGACGGTGGTGCGGTAGGCCAGCCGCGGGCTGCCGTCGGCGGCCCAGACGACCAGCTCGGCCTTGCCCGCCTGGTGCACCTCGGTCAGCGGCGCCTCGTCCTCGTCGACGGTGATGCCGACGGTGGACTGCACGGCGCCGGTGGCCTGGGCGGCGGCCTTGTCCGCGGGGATCTGCGGGGTGAGGCTCGGCAGGGCGAGCTGCGCGCCGATCGCCTTGTCGACGGCGGTGGTGGTGCCGTCCGCCTTCTGGTGCACGACCAGGTCGCCGCCGAGGACGGGGAGCCCGGCGAGGGTGCGCTCGTAGCGGAGGTGACGGGTGCCGTCGGTGTCCACCACGACGTCCTTGGCGACCAGTTGCTCCTGGCCGCCGAGGGACAGGGCGTGGGCGACCTGGCCGGCCCGGCCGTTCGCCTGGGCGAGCAGGTCGGCGTGCTGCTGGGCGCCGCTGCGGGGCTGCGGGGCGGCACCGGCTTGCGCGGCACCGGCCTGGACGACACCGGTGAGGAGCGCGGTGGCGGAGAGTACGGCGACTGCGGCGAGCTTTCGCTTCACGGACGAGTCCTTCCGGGAAACCGCGTGTGGGCGCGGTCGCGCCGCGTCCCGGGGGCCGGGATCGGCACCTTCGGGGCGGGACGGGCGCTGACGTGCGGGAACCCCGGGTGTTCGGGCGGCCGCCACCGGTTGGGTGGGGGTGGTGGCGGTCGAACGGGGTTGGCGGAAAGCATGACAATCGAGCAAATCAAATGACAGGTCTTCTTCATGAATTGGCCAAGTCCCGCCAAGGACGGGGATTGTGAACGGAAGGACAAAGCGGGTCTTTTGCCCGGACTTTCAGCGGGTTCCGGTCCGAACCGGGGCCTGTTACTGCGGCGTTCGCCCGTTCGACCGTCAACCCCGGTGCGCCGGGCGGCCGTTGTCGTGCGTTCACACCGACGCAATGTCCAGGTATGGACCTGGCCGTCCGATTGGCGGGATCCCGCCACGCGTCGCGCTTGTCCACCATCAGGACGGCTGGTAGCACACGTCCCGTCCGCCGGTACGGTAAGGAGGTGGCCAAGCCCCTCGCACTCGACTTCGACCCGATCGCCCGCGCCGACGAACTGTGGGCCCGCCGTTGGGGCACCGTGCCCTCGATGGCGGCGATCACCTCGATCATGCGCGCCCACCAGATCCTGCTCTCCCGGGTCGACGCGGTGCTCAAGCCGTACGGTCTGACCTTCGCCCGGTACGAGGCGCTGGTGCTGCTCACCTTCAGCCGGACCGGCGAGCTCTCGCTCTCCAAGGTCGGCGAGCGCCTGATGGTCCACCCGACCAGCGTCACCAACACCGTCGACCGGCTGGAGCGGGCCGGGCTGGTCGCCCGCCGCCCCAACCCGCTGGACGGCCGCGGGGTGCTCGCCGCGATCACCGGGCGCGGCCGCGAGGTGGTCGAGGAGGCCACCCGGGAGCTGATGGCGATGGAGTTCGGGCTGGAGGAGTACGGCCCCGACCAGTGCCGCCAGGTGTTCGACCTGCTCAAGCCGCTGCGGGTGGCGGCGGGCGACTTCACCGATCCGGGTGAGGGGGCTGCTCGGGAGCGGCCGTGAGGGCGGCTACCCTCGTGGGAGCGGTGCGCGGATCCGGGCGTACCGGCCGAGAATGCCGAGCGAGGCGAGGAAGATCATGAAGGCGACCCCCCTGCTGGGCTGGTACCGCGGCCTGGCCATTGCGACCGGTACGGCCCTGCTGGTGTTCTGCGGCTTCATGGTCGCCAAGTACGGCTTCAGCACCGCCGAGGACCTGACCACCTACGTCGCGATGCTGCACGGCTACCTGTACATCGGGTACTTCGTGGTGACCTTCCTGCTCGGGCAGAAGCTGAAGTGGCCGCTCGGCCGGCTGGTGCTGACCCTGGCGGCGGGCTGCATCCCGTTCCTCTCCTTCGTCTTCGAGCGCAAGGTGGCCCGCGAGGCCGCCGAGCGGCTCCCGGCAGGCGACGCCCGCCAGCCGGCCGGCGTCTGAGCCGAGCCGCACCGGCCCCGCGAGGGCGCCCCTCCCCGACCGGGGGAGGGGCGCCCTCGGCGTTTCCGGGGCCCAGCGCCGTGGTTCTTCGGGGCGGGTCTCCGTCGACAACTACTAGGACGTCCGAGTAAATTAGTAGGACGTCCTAATAGCTGTGCCGCCCGGTGCCGTGGCGGCCGTACGGAGCGGAGTTCGGCCCATGGACGCCGAGGACATCGAGCGCGGACGGCAGCGCTGGCAGCAGCGGTACGACAAGGCCCGCAAGCGCGACGCGGACTTCACCACCCTCTCCGGCGACGGCGTCGAGCCGGTCTACGGCCCGGCCCCCGGGCAGCCGGTCGAGGGCTTCGAGCGGATCGGCTGGCCGGGCGAGTACCCGTTCACCCGCGGCCTGCACGCCACCGGCTACCGCGGCCGCACCTGGACCATCCGCCAGTTCGCGGGCTTCGGCAACGCCCGGCAGACCAACGAGCGCTACCGGATGATCCTTGACGCGGGCGGCGGCGGCCTCTCGGTCGCCTTCGACATGCCGACCCTGATGGGCTACGACTCCGACGACCCCAAGTCGCTCGGCGAGGTCGGCCACTGCGGCGTCGCCATCGACTCGGCCGCCGACATGGAGGTGCTGTTCGCCGGCATCCCGCTCGGCGAGGTCACCACCTCGATGACGATCAGCGGCCCGGCCGTCCCGATCTTCTGCATGTACCTGGTCGCCGCCGAGCGCCAGGGCGTGGACCCGGCGGTGCTCAACGGCACCCTGCAGACGGACATCTTCAAGGAGTACATCGCCCAGAAGGAGTGGCTCTTCGCCCCCGAGCCGCACCTGCGCCTGATCGGCGACCTGATGGAGCACTGCGCCCGGGGCATCCCGGCGTACAAGCCGCTGTCCGTCTCCGGCTACCACATCCGGGAGGCCGGGGCGACGGCCGCGCAGGAACTGGCGTACACCCTCGCGGACGGCTTCGCCTACGTCGAGCTGGGCCTGTCCCGCGGCCTGGACGTGGACGTCTTCGCGCCCGGCCTGTCCTTCTTCTTCGACGCCCACCTGGACTTCTTCGAGGAGATCGCCAAGTTCCGCGCCGCGCGCCGGATCTGGGCCCGCTGGATGCGCGACCGCTTCGGCGCCAAGACCGACAAGGCGCAGTGGCTGCGCTTCCACACCCAGACCGCAGGCGTCTCGCTCACCGCCCAGCAGCCGTACAACAACGTGGTCCGCACCGCGGTCGAGGCGCTCTCCGCGGTGCTCGGCGGCACCAACTCGCTGCACACCAACGCGCTGGACGAGACCCTGGCGCTGCCCTCCGAGCAGGCCGCCGAGATCGCCCTGCGCACCCAGCAGGTGCTGATGGAGGAGACCGGCGTCACCAACGTGGCCGACCCGCTGGGCGGTTCCTGGTACGTCGAGGCGCTGACCGACCGGATCGAGCAGCAGGCCGAGGCGATCTTCCAACGCATCCTGGACAAGGGCGGCCAGGACAAGGGCCGGGAGGACCACGCGATCGGCCCGATCACCGCCGGCATCCTGCGCGGGATCGAGGACGGCTGGTTCACCGGCGAGATCGCCGAGGCGGCCTTCCAGTACCAGCAGTCGGTGGAGAAGGGCGACAAGCGCGTGGTCGGCGTCAACTGCCACCCGCGCAGTGTCACCCCCGAGCTGGAGATCCTGCGGGTCAGCCACGAGGTCGAGCGCGAGCAGGTGCGGGTGCTGGGCGAGCGCAAGGCGGCCCGGGACGACGCGGCGGTGCGGGCCGGGCTGGACGCGATGCTGGCGGCGGCCCGCTCGGGCGAGTCGATGATCCCGCCGATGCTGGACGCGGTGCGGGCCGAGGCCACGCTGGGCGAGATCTGCAACGCGCTGCGGCAGGAGTGGGGGACGTACCGGGAGAACGCGACGTTCTGAGCCTTCCTCGCCCGAGTGCGTGGGCCGTCGTACGGAACGCTCCGTACGGCGGCCTCGCCGTGCCCCGGCTCAGCCGGTGGTGGTGAGCGGGCCGAGCAGCAGGTCGGTGAAGCGGCGGGTCCACTCGGGGGTGATCGGCTCGCCGCTGACCAGCACCCGGTGCTCGACCGTCCCGGCGATGGTGTCGAAGATGATGTCGACCTCCTCGCGGGCCGTCGCGGCGCAGGCGTCCGCCTCCAGCTCGCCGCGCGCCTGGGCGGCCGCCCGCCCCTGTCGGACCAGCCGCTTCTGCGGGTCCACGATCGCCTCCCGGATCCGGCGGCGCAGCTGCCGGTCGCGGGTGCCCTCGGCGAACAGGGCGAGCAGCGCGGCCTGGGTCTCCGGGCGGGCCAGCAGGGCGGCGAACTGGCCCACCACGGCCTCGATGTCGGCCCGCAGGCTGCCGAGGTCGGGCATCACGAGTTCGTCGAAGAGGCTGGCGACGGCGTCGACCACCAGTTCGTTCTTGGAGGGCCAGCGGCGGTAGAGCGTGGTCTTGGCGACCCCGGCCCGGCTGGCGACGTGGCCCATGGTCAGTCCGCCCCAGCCGAGTTCGGCGAGGGCCTCGCGGGTGGCGTCGAGGATCGCGAGGTCGGCGGCGGCGCTGCGCGGGCGGCCCTTGGCCCGGGCCGCGCCCGCGCCGCCTGGACCGCTTGCACCACCCGTGCTGTCCGGGGGTGTGCTGCGGCGGACCGTGTCGTCCGGGCTGGCGGAGGGCTGGGCGGCCGGCACCGGGTCTCCTTGCGATGTACTGGTAAGTAACCTGGGTGGGGCTGGTAACGGTAGCGACTGTTCGCGGATTCGGGCAGTCGGGCGGGTCGGGAAAGTGGGGCAGGTCACGTCCCCGAACCGTCGGTGGGGCTTGCGGCCGGGGCACCGGCTCCAGTTACGCTACGACCTGTAGCGAAAGCAGTGACAACCAGGCGCCGCACCCGTGGGACGGGGCGGCGCGGGTGCGGGTGGGGATCCGCGCCGAACGGTTCAGGCTACCGGGGGAGGGGTGCACCGCCCGGGAACCCGCATCGCGCAGCCCGCGCGGAGCGACTTTCCGGAGGTTGGTGTCCGCGAGCAGCGCCGACGGGGGAGGATGGTGCCATGCAGCCACGGAATTCGCGTCTCAACAGCTCCGCCCTGCGCGGTGCGGTCGACCTCGCCGCAGTGAAGGCGGCCGGTGAGGCCGCCCAGAAGGCCGAGCAGGCCCGGGCCGAGCGGGCCCGCCAGGCGGCCGCCGCCGAAGCGGACGGAGTCGCCCCCCAGCCCGCCCTCCAGCTCGTCATCGACGTCACCGAGGACACCTTCGAGACCGAGGTCGTCCAGCGCTCCACCGAGGTGCCGGTCGTCATCGACTTCTGGGCCGAGTGGTGCGGGCCCTGCAAGCAGCTCAGCCCGATCCTGGAGGGCCTGGCCGAGGAGTACGCCGGCGCCTTCGTGCTCGCCAAGATCGACGTGGACGCCAACCAGCTGATCGCCCAGCAGTTCGGCATCCAGGGCATCCCGGCCGTGATGGCCGTGGTGGCCGGCCAGCTGGTGCCGCTGTTCCAGGGTGCGGAGAGCGCCGCCAACGTCCGCAAGGTGCTGGACCAGCTGATCCTGGTCGCCGAGCAGCGCTTCGGCATCTCCGGCACCGGCGCCGCCGTGGCCGCCCCCGGCGAGCCGGGCGAGGCCGTCGCCGCCCAGCGCCCGGAGGACCCGGCACTGTCCGCCGCGCACGACGCGCTGGACGCCGGTGACCTGGCCGGTGCCATCCGGGCGTACCAGGACGTGCTGGTCGACCAGCCGGGCAACACCGAGGCCAAGTTGGGCCTGGCCCAGGCCGAACTGCTCCAGCGGGTCGAGGGGTTGGACCTCCAGGCGGTCCGGTCGGCGGCCGCCGCCGACCCGAAGGACGTCGAGGCCCAGCTGCGGGCGGCCGACCTGGACCTGGTGGGCGGTCACGTCGAGGACGCCTTCGGGCGCCTGGTGAGCACCGTCGGCCGGACCTTCGGCGAGGACCGGGACACCGCCCGGCTGCGCCTGCTGGAGCTGTTCGAGGTGATCGGACCGGAGGACCCGCGGGTCGTCACGGCCCGTGCGGCGCTGGCCCGCGTGCTGTTCTGAGGCCCGGTCGGGGCGGGGTTCCGCGCCCCGGTCGCGGCGGTCCGGGCCCGGACCTGGCACCGAGTGCCTGGCACGTCGGATGACCTGCGGTGTCGCCTGGTGATTTGGCGACAATCGGGTCAACCGGACAGAGGTTTACCAAATCTTGATTTCACCCGTGGGTGGTCACGTTCAGTGACCACCCACGGGTGTTTCATTGGTGTTTCCGGCGAATTTCGTCGTCACGATTCCTTCAACACGTCACGCACGGTGCAACTCGGGTCAACTCCATGATCAATGCCACCTGCTGTTGCATTACCCGTCAGTAAGGCACCTCTTGTGCTTCGCCCGGGATTCAAGCACGATCGGCCACGCCCGGTCCCAGACTCCACACCCTCCGACAGCCGGTCGGCCACGCGGAGCGCGGGATCCCCACCGGGTGATCCGCCGGCTCCGGTCGGCGGTAGGGAGGGCAGGGGGGTATCCGCGGTCCCACGGCGGTTCCTGTCCTCGACCGGCCGCGCGGTCCCGCGCGGTCGCAGGTTGTCGCTCGGGGGTGATCGCCGATGTCGTCGGTCCGACCCGTCGTCCCGCAAGGACGGCCGGTTCCGGGACGGGAGTGCCGCGGTACGCAGGCGGCTCCCGTGTCCGACGACGCCCAAGGCGCTCTCCGCTACCGAGGACGTAGCTCTCTCCCATCCCAGGCCCCCACCGGCGCGGGACGCGCCGCCGGGGAGCCGGAGATGTACGTCCTAGAAGGAGGACTCGCATGTCCAAGACCTATGGCAAGACCCGCTGGAAGCGCTTCGCCCTGGTGATGGTGCCCAGCGTCGCGGCCACCGCGATGGTCGGCGTCTCGATCGCCAACAGCGCGCTCGCCGCCTCGTTCAGCATTTCCGGCCAGCAGTTCAAGGTCAGCACCGACCAGCTGCACGGCACCAACTTCGCCCAGTTCGGCTCGGTCGACATCGAGGCGAACGGCAAGCCGCACCCGGTCGCGGTCTCGGCCTTCGACCACGCCGACATCACCAACCTGTGCCAGTCGGTGGTGACCGACCTGTCCGCCTTCGGGCTGGGCAAGATCACCCTCCAGCTGCACGCGGGCACCGAGGCGGGCAAGCCGGTTCAGGCCGACAACCTGCTGATCGACCTGGAGCAGCTGAAGGCGGACGCGACCTTCCAGCAGATGAACATCGGCCAGGACGCCTCCACCCTCTCGGGTTCGGCCACCCAGGGCTGGGCCCCGCACGCGGGGGTCACCAAGGCGGGCGGCGGCGCCGGCCTGCCGAGCGGGCCGACCGGCTTCGCCCAGTCCGCCAAGGTCGCCGACCTGAGCGCCGTCCAGCAGACCGCGCGGGCCACCTCGGCCGGCACCTTCAAGCTGAACGGCCTGAACCTCGCGCTGAAGAGCGGCGACGGCCCGGGCAACGAGTGCTTCTGAGCCCTGGCTGACGGCGCGCCTGGCGGCGTGCCCGGATGACGGGCCACCTGGGGCCGGGGGGCGGCGGACCACCGCCGCTCCTCGGCCACCCCCCTTTTTTCGTTCCAACCTCGTAGCGACGTCGAGGAGTTGCACCATGTCCAGCGCAACGGTCGAGACGCGGCCCCGCCAGCAGAACCCCATCGGTTGGCTCTGGCGGCACTTCCGTGAATTCCGCCGCACCAGGCCCTTCTGGGGCGGCCTGCTGGCCATGATCGCCGGCGTCCCGATCCTCTACTTCCCGTACGCGCACCTGACGTTCGGCGGGCTGACCATCGCGATGTCCACCACCGCGGGCGCCGGGTCGCTGATCATCGGGGTGCTGATGATCATCCTCGGGCTGACAGGCTGGTTCCAGCCCGCCGTACGCGTCTTCGCGGGCATCGCGACCATCCTGCTGACGCTGGTCTCGATCCCGGTCTCCAACCTCGGGGGCTTCGGCCTGGCCCTGCTGCCCGGTCTGATCGGCGGCGGGCTGATGGTCTCCTGGGCTCCGATGCCGGAGCCGGCCACCGCCCCGGCCAAGGGGCACCGGGCCGCGCGCCGGGGCAAGCCGGCGGGTACCGCCGTGGCCGAGAGCGTCGCCACCGAGCCGGCCGCCGCTGCCGAGACCGAGCCGGAGGCTCCGGCGGTCTCCGAGGCCGCCGAGGCGGCCACCGCCGAGCTGCCCGTCCAGGCCGCGCCCCAGGAGTCGCCGGCCCAGGCCGGGTCCGAGCAGTCGGCCGCCGAGGCGTCCGTCCCCCGGCAGGGCACCGCCGGGGAGCAGGAGGAGGCGAAGTGAGCGGGTCGGCCGAACAACCGGAGGGCACAGCCGCCCCCGAGCGGCGCTCCGGTCGGCACGCGGCGCCGCGCACGCCCGTACGGGTGCGGCTGAGAGGCCGGGCACTGGCGATGGCCGCGGTGCCGACCGCGCTGCTGATGGCGGCGGCCTACACGCCCAACCCGGCGGTCGCCGAGTCGGCGGCGGGCAAGCCGTGCGGCAACGCGCCGGTGGCGGTGCCGGACGTGACACCGATCGAGACGCCCGTCCCCAAGAGCGAGCTGCCCGAGCCGCCACCCGCACCCGGCACGCCCTCGACCGACCCGAGCGCGGTGCCGACCACCGCGCCGACCCAGGCACCGACGACGGCCCCGAGCCAGTCTCCGACCGGGACGCCCACGGGGGCGCCGGCCACCACGCCGGTGAAGCCGGGCACCACCACGGCCACCCGGTCCGCCCTCGGCTCCGACGCCACCGGCGGCGCGGGTGCGGTGAGCGCGGTCTACCGGGGCGACGCCGGCGGGACGGCCGCCGCGCGGCCGGCCGGGCTGATCGACGACCTCGTCGGCGGCATCAACCACCTGCTGAGCCCGGGGAGTTCGCCCAGTCCGTCGCCGAGCGCGACACCCAGTGCCACCCCGAAGCCGCCGGCCGCCCCGGCCCCGCGGGTCGGCACCCCGGCGCAGCCCCAGCCCCAGTCGCAGGCCCCGTCGGCCGCCACGGAGCAGGCCGCCCCGTCCGCCGCCGAGCCCACGGCCGGGCAGCCCTCGCCGACCGCCACCGCCCCCGGCGGGAAGTCCGCCACCCGGTCGGCCCCGTCGGCGATGCCGTCCGGGACCCCGTCGGCGGACGCCCCGGCGACCCCGGCGGCCACCCCGACGCCCTCCGCCTCGCCCACCGCTAACCCCAACTGCGACGTGGACGCCCGCAACCTGACGGCCGGCCGGGCCGCCACCGACCAGGTCGTCCCGGAGCAGAACTGGACGCTGAAGACCAGCCGGCTCGGCCTGCACGGCGCGGTCTTCCACGGGGTCTACGACGTGAAGACCCCGACCGGCACCAAGCGGGTGCTGAAGTTCGTGGTCGACAGCGTGGACATCGAGAACCTCGACATGTCGACCCTGGAGGGCAACGGCGTCACCTTCCACGTCCAGGGCGCCCCCGGCTCGACCTCGACCATGCGCAACGGCCCGGTCACCATGTACGTGGAGCGGCTGTCCGGCCACCTGTCCAAGCTGCTGGGCCTGCCGATCCCGATCGACCTGGGCGAGATCACCCTCACCCCGGACACCCTGCCGCGCTGGCTGTACGACCTGATCGGCGCCATCCCGATCCCGCTGGACCTGGAGCTGACCGGGGTCACCGCCATCCAGGCCGGCCAGTTCGGCGGCACCCTGCACATCCCGGGGATGCACCTGTTCAACGACGACGCGCCCTACAGCGGCAAGTAGCGAAGCCGCCGAGCAGCGGACGCCGCAACGCTGGTGGGCCGGCCCTCCCGTCAGGGGAGGGCCGGCCCACCAGCGTTCGTACGGTCCTACCGGGGCGTCACTCGCCGTGCGAGCCCAGGCGGTGCACCTGCACCATGTTGGTGGTGCCGGGGATGCCGACCGGGACGCCGGCGGTGACGATCACGGTGTCGCCCTCGGTCAGCTGGCCCATCTTCAGCAGCTCGCGGTCGACCTGCGCGACCATCGCGTCGGTGGTGGCCACCTGCTCGGTGACGTACGACTCGACGCCCCAGCTCAGCGTGAGCTGGTTGCGGGTGGCCGCGTCCGGGGTGAACGCGACCACCGGGATCGGCGAGCGGTAGCGGGACAGCCGGCGCGCGGTGTCACCGGACTTGGTGAACGCGACCAGTGCCTTGCCGTTCAGGAAGTCGCCCAGCTCGCACGCGGCGCGGGCGACCGAGCCGCCCTGGGTGCGCGGCTTGCGGCCCGGGTTGAGCGGCTGGAGGCCCTGGGAGACCAGCTCCTCCTCGGCCTTCTCGCAGATCCGGCTCATGGTGCGGACGGTCTCGACCGGGTACTTGCCGACGCTGGACTCGGCGGAGAGCATCACCGCGTCGGTGCCGTCCAGGATGGCGTTGGCGACGTCGGAGACCTCGGCGCGGGTCGGCCGCGAGGCGTGGATCATCGACTCCATCATCTGGGTGGCGACGATGACCGGCTTGGCGTTGCGGCGGGCCAGGGTGATCAGCTGCTTCTGGACCAGCGGCACCCGCTCCAGCGGGTACTCGACGGCCAGGTCGCCGCGGGCGACCATGATGGCGTCGAAGGCGAGGACGATCTCCTCCATGGCCTCGACGGCCTGCGGCTTCTCGATCTTGGCGATGACCGGCACCCGGATGCCGACCTCGTCCATGACCTCGTGGACGTCCTTGATGTCGTCCGCGTTGCGGACGAAGGACAGGGCGACCATGTCGACGCCCAGGCGCAGCGAGAAGCGCAGGTCGTCCTTGTCCTTCTCGGACAGGGCGGGCACGTTCACGGCCGCGCCGGGCAGGTTGATGCCCTTGTTGTTCGAGAGCACGCCGCCCTCGACCACCACGGTCTTCACCCGCGGGCCGTCGACGCTGACGACCTCCAGGGCGATGACGCCGTCGTTGATCAGGATCGGGTCGCCGGGCTTCACGTCGCCGGGCAGGCCCTTGTAGGTGGTGCCGCAGATGTGCTGGTCACCGGGGACGTCCTCGGTGGTGATGGTGAACTCGTCGCCATTGTCGACGGTCACCGGGCCGTTGGCGAAGGTCGCCAGACGGATCTTGGGACCCTGGAGGTCGGCCAGGACGCCGATGGCCTTGCCGGTGTCCTCCGAGACCTGGCGGACCTTGCGGTACCGCTCCTCGTGGTCCGCGTGGTTGCCGTGGCTCATGTTCAGTCGGGCGACGTTCATGCCCGCCTCGACGATGGCCTTCAGCTGTTCGTAGGAGTCCGTCGCCGGACCCAGGGTGCAGACAATTTTCGCTCGGCGCATATCGGTCAGTCTATCCGTTCGTCTTATACGCGCATTCGGCGCGAACCGGGGGGAATCGCCGACGAAGTGTCCCGAGGGGCGAGACAATTCCGTGTCAGTCCTCGGACTGTTCACCTTCGCGGTGCACCAGGGCGAAGGCCTGACGGGCGATCTCCAGCTCCTCGTCGGTGGGCACCACCGCGACCGCCACCCGGGAGAACTCCGGCGAGATGATCCGGGCCTCGCCGGAGCGGACCGAGTTCAGCTCCGGGTCCACGGCGATGCCCAGCTCCTCCAGCCCGGCGGTGGCCGCCGCACGCACCGGCGCGGCGTTCTCCCCGACGCCCGCGGTGAACGCGATCGCGTCCACCCGGCCGAGCACCGCGTAGTAGCCGCCGATGTACTTGCGCAGCCGGTGGACGTAGGCGTCGAAGGCGAGCTTCGCGTCCGCGTCCCCCGCGTCGGCACGACGCATGATCTCGCGCATGTCGTTCTCGCCGCACAGCCCGCGCAGGCCGCTGCGACGGTTGAGCAGGTCGTCGATCTCGTCCACGGACAGCCCGCCGACCCGGTGCAGGTGGAACACCACGCCCGCGTCGATGTCACCCGATCGGGTGCCCATCACCAGGCCCTCCAGCGGGGTGAGGCCCATCGAGGTGTCCAGGCAGTGGCCGCCGCTGACCGCCGAGGCGGAGGCGCCGTTGCCCAGGTGCAGCACGATCACGTTGACCTCGGCCGGGTCCTTGCCGAGCAGCCGGGCGGTGGCGCGCGAGACGTACTGGTGCGAGGTGCCGTGGAAGCCGTAGCGGCGCACCCGGTGCTCGTCCGCGACGGCCTTGTCGATCGCGTACCGGGCCGAGTACTCGGGCATCGAGGCGTGGAAGGCGGTGTCGAACACGGCCACCTGCGGCAGGTCGGGCCGCAGCGCGCGGGCCACCTCGATGCCGGTGATGTTCGCCGGGTTGTGCAGCGGTGCGACCGGGATCAGCCGACGGATCTCCGTGAGCACCTCGTCGGTGATCACGGTCGGCTCGGTGAACCGCTTGCCGCCGTGCACCACCCGGTGGCCGATCGCGGCCAGCTCGGGCGAGTCCAGCCCGATGCCGTCGGCGGACAGCTCCTCGGCGACGGCCTTCAGCGCGGCCGAGTGGTCCGGGAAGGGCTGCCGCAGCTCGCGCCCGTCCCCGGTGCGCGGGGTGTGCACCAGCCGGCCGCCGGTCTCGCCGATCCGCTCGACCAGCCCGGAGGCCAGCCGGGCGCCGTCCAGCATGTCGATCAGCTGGTACTTCACCGACGAGGAGCCGGCGTTGAGGACGAGGACGCGCGTTCCTCCGGTCATGCCTGCGGCTCCTTGTCGTCCTGGGACTGGATGGCGGTGATCGCCACCGTGTTGACGATGTCCTGCACCAGCGCGCCGCGCGAGAGGTCGTTGACGGGCTTGCGCAGCCCCTGCAGCACCGGCCCGACCGCGACCGCGCCGGCCGAGCGCTGGACGGCCTTGTAGGTGTTGTTGCCGGTGTTGAGGTCCGGGAAGATCAGCACGGTCGCCCGGCCGGCCACCGCCGAGCCCGGCAGCTTGGTCGCCGCGACGTTCGCGTCCACCGCCGCGTCGTACTGGATCGGGCCCTCCACCAGGATGTCCGGGCGCAGTGCGCGGACCAGCTCGGTCGCCTTGCGGACCTTGTCGACGTCCGCGCCCGAGCCGGAGGTGCCGGTCGAGTAGGAGAGCATCGCGACCCGCGGCTCCACCCCGAACTGGGCGGCGGTGGCGGCGGACTGGATCGCGATGTCGGCCAGCTGCTGGGCGTCCGGGTCCGGGTTGACCGCGCAGTCGCCGTACACCAGCACCTTGTCGGCCAGGCACATGAAGAAGACGCTGGACACGATGGACGCGCCCGGGGAGGTCTTGATCACCTCGAAGGCGGGGCGGATGGTCGCCGCGGTGGAGTGCACCGCGCCGGAGACCATGCCGTCGGCGATGCCCTCCTGGACCATCAGGGTGCCGAAGTAGGAGACGTCGGTGACCACGTCCAGGGCCAGCTCGACGGTCATCCCCTTGTGGGCGCGCAGCCGGGCGTACAGCTCGGCGAACTGGCGGCGCAGCGGGCTGGTGGTCGGGTCGACGACCCGGACCTGGGCGCGGTCGGCGCCCCGGTCGTCCTGCGGGAGCACGATGCCCAGGCCCGCGGCCTTGCGGCGGACCTCGTCCACGTCGCCGAGCAGGGTGAGGTCGCAGATGTTGCGGCGCAGCAGGATCTCGGCCGCGCGCAGCACCCGCTCCTCGGTGCCCTCCGGCAGCACCACGTGCCGGCGGCCGGCCCGGGCCCGCTCCAGCAGCTCGTGCTCGAACATCATCGGGGTCACCCGCTCGGACCGGCCGACCTCGATCCGGTTGGTCAACTCGGCGGTGTCCACGTGCAGTTCGAACAGGCCGAGGGCGATCTCGGCCTTCCGGGGGCTGGCCGAGCCGAGCTTGCCCTCCAGATGGGTCAGGGTGGCGGCGGTGGGCCAGCTGCCCTCCGGGACGACCGCGACCGGGGTGCCGGGGGCGAGCCGGGCGGCCAGCGCCAGCACGTTCGGGCCGGGGTGCTGGCCCAGGGTCAGCAGCACGCCGGCGATCGGCGGGGCGCCGGCCGCGTGCGCGGCCAGCGAGCCGATCACCAGGTCGGCGCGGTCCCCGGGGGTGACCACCAGGGCGCCGTCGGTCAGCGCGTCCAGGAAGGTCGGCAGCATGGCGCCGCCGAAGACGAAGCCGCGCACGTCCCGGGCCAGGCCGGCCGCGTCGCCGAGCAGCACCTCGGCGCCGGTCGCCTCCACCAGCTGGGCGACGGTCGGCGCGGCCAGGGCCGGCTCCTCCGGGATGACGTAGGCGGGGATCGGCAGCTTCTCGGTGAGGGTGCGCTGGATCCGCTGCTTGGCGCCGGGGGCGGTCCGGTTGGCGATCATCGCCAGGGTCTCGCAGCCGAGGTCGGTGTACGCCCGGTGGGCGTTGCGCACCTCGGCGATCACCGCCTCCGCCTCCTTGCCCTGTCCGCCGACCACCGGCAGCACGGCGGCGCCGAACTCGTTGGCCAGCCGGGCGTTGAAGGCCAGCTCGTCCGGGATGTTGGTGTCGGCGAAGTCGGTGCCCAGCACCAGCACCGCCTGGCAGCGCCGCTCCACCGCGCGGAACCGGTCGACGAGGGCGGAGACCAGCTCGTCCTGCCCCTGCGCGGCCTGCAGCGCGGCGGCCTCGTCATAGGTGAGCCCGTACAGCTCCGCACTCGGCAGGTCGATCCGGTACCGCCCGCGCAGCAGCTCGACCATGTGGTCCGTCCCGGGCTCGCCGGGCGCGGCGGCGTGCACCAGCGGGCGGAACACCCCGACCCGGTCCACCTGGCGGGTGAGCAGTTCCATGACCCCGAGTTCGACCGCCTGCCGGCCGTCCCCCCGGTCGATCCCGGTCACGTACACGCTGCGCGCCACGCGGATGTCTCCGTCCCGTCGCCTCGGAAGCTGGTCATATCGACCATACCTTCGCACTGCGAACGCCTGTCCGCGAGCAGAGGGCGGGCGGAGAGGCAAGGGACCAAGGGCCTGTGGTCGACGGTTGCCTCGATGCATCCGCACCGGGCGGGCACGTCGGGCGTCAGCGGGCGGCGTTGACGGACTCCGAGCCGGAGAGTTCGACCGTGGCGCCGGTGACGTAGGCCTGTGACAGGCGGTCGTCGAGCAGCCAGCCGTGCGGGTGGACCAGGGAGCCGTTGGGGCCCGGGGTCCAGCCGTCGGCGGTGAGGGTGGCGCGGAGGCGGGCCTCGATCTCGGCGGGGGGCAGGCCGGCGGTGCTGCCGAAGGCCAGGGTGCGGGAGCAGAAGTTGGAGCCGCAGTAGCCCGGGTCGACGTGGGTGACGGTGAGGCCGGGGGGTGGCGGGACCTCGGCGGCGCTGGGGAGGAAGGCGTCGTAGGACAGCAGCCGGTAGCCGACCGCGAGGACGATGCCGGCCAGCACGTGGGCGGTGACGGCGGCGATCGAGCCGCCGAGCCGGTGGTCGGTCTCCTTCGCCGGCCGGGGGCCGCGCAGCCGCTGTTCGGCCAGCCCGCCCGCCAGCAGCACCAGGCCGGTGACGAGCGGGTAGCCGATCTCCAGTT
Source organism: Kitasatospora sp. NPDC089509 (assembly GCF_044749365.1). Taxonomy (NCBI): domain Bacteria; kingdom Bacillati; phylum Actinomycetota; class Actinomycetes; order Kitasatosporales; family Streptomycetaceae; genus Kitasatospora; species Kitasatospora sp. NPDC089509. Next base: position 194,131 of record NZ_JBIVHS010000009.1, read on the forward strand.
CGGCGGTGGCGCGGGTGAAGTACCACTCCCGTTCCAGGCCGAACAGGGCGAAGGCGAGGCCGGCCAGGACGACGAGGACGGTCACCCCGATCACCCGGGTGCGGACCAGGACGGCCCAGCAGACCACTGGCAGCCCCAGGTAGAGCAGTCCCAGGAACCACAGCATGAGCAAGCCCCCCGCCCGCCGACGATCAGTCCTGGGCGGGGAGCCTACGGGCTCAGGCCGGGCGGAGCCAGAGGGTGGCGAGCGGGGGGAGGACGAGTTCGGCGGAGCGGGGTTGGCCGTTCCACTCGACCGGGTCGGCCTTGATCGGGCGGGAGTTGCCGACGCCGCTGCCGCCGTAGGTCTCGGCGTCGGTGTTGAGCAGCTCCTCCCAGAGCTGTTCGCGGCCGTCCAGGGCGGGCAGGCCGACCCGGTGGCCGTGCCGGACGACGGGGGAGAAGTTGCAGACGGCGACCAGCGGGGTGCCGTCGGCCGCGTACCGGAGGTAGGAGAGCAGGTTGTCCTCGGCGGCGCCGCCGTCGAGCCAGCGGAAGCCGTCCGGGGTGGTGTCGAGCTCCCAGAGGGCCGGGGTGTCGCGGTAGACCCGGTTGAGGTCGCGGACCAGGCGGCGCACGCCGAGGTGGTCCCGGTGGGCCGGCCACTGCTCGTCGAGCACCCACCACTGCGGGCCCTGCTCGTGGTCCCACTCCGCGCCCTGGGCGAACTCCTGCCCCATGAAGAGCAGTTGCTTGCCGGGGTGGGACCACATGAAGCCCAGGTAGGCGCGGTGGTCGGCGCGCTGCTGCCACCAGTCGCCGGGCATCTTGGAGACCAGGGCCTGCTTGCCGTGGACGACCTCGTCGTGCGAGATCGGCAGGATGTAGTTCTCGGAGTAGGCGTACACCATCGAGAAGGTGATCTCGTTGTGGTGGTACTTGCGGTGCACCGGCTCCTTGGACATGTAGACCAGCGAGTCGTGCATCCAGCCCATGTTCCACTTCAGCCCGAAGCCGAGGCCGCCGGTGTCGGTGGGGCGGGTGACGCCGTCCCAGGCGGTGGACTCCTCGGCGATGGTGATCACGCCGGGGCAGCGCCGGTAGACGGTGGCGTTCATCTCCTGGAGGAAGGAGGCCGCGTCCAGGTTCTCCCGGCCGCCGTACTGGTTGGGGGTCCAGGCGCCGCCCTCGCGGGAGTAGTCGAGGTAGAGCATCGAGGCGACGGCGTCCACCCGCAGGCCGTCGATGTGGAACTCCTCGCACCAGTAGACGGCGTTGGCGACCAGGAAGTTGCGCACCTCGGTGCGGCCGTAGTCGAACTCCAGCGTCCCCCAGTCGGGGTGTTCGGCGCGCAGCGGGTCGGCGGGCTCGTACAGCGGTTCGCCGTCGAAGCGGGCGAGGGCGAAGTCGTCCTTGGGGAAGTGCGCGGGCACCCAGTCGACGATCACGCCGATGCCGTGCCGGTGCAGGGTGTCCACCAGGTGCCGGAAGTCGTCGGGGCCGCCGAGCCGGGCGGTGGGGGCGTAGTAGCCGGAGACCTGGTACCCCCAGGAGCCGCCGAAGGGGTGCTCCATCACCGGCATGAACTCCACGTGGGTGAAGTTCAACTCCTTGAGGTAGCCGGGGAGTTCCTCGGCGATGGCGCGGTAGGTGGTGAGTTCGGGCCGCCAGGAGGCCAGGTGCAGCTCGTACACCGACATGGGTGCCCGGTGGTGGGCGGTGCGGGCCCGGCGGGCCATCCACTCGTCGTCCTGCCAGCGGTACGCGGAGGAGGTGACCACGGAGGCGGTGCCGGGCGGGCACTGGGCGGCCCGGGCCAGCGGGTCGGCCTTGTCGAGCACCCAGCCCTGCCGGGTGTGGATCTCGTACTTGTAGGTGGCGCCCTCGGCGAGGCCGGGGACGAACAGTTCCCAGATGCCGGAGGAGCCGAGCGAGCGCATCGGGTGGCCGGTGCCGTTCCAGTGGTTGAACCCGCCGATCAGCCGGACCCCGACGGCGTTCGGCGCCCAGACCGCGAAGGCGGTGCCGGGGATGCCGTCGACGGTGCGCACGTGCGAGCCGAGCGCCTGCCAGAGCTGCTCGTGCCGGCCCTCGGAGATCAGGTGCAGGTCGAGTTCGCCGAGGGTGGGCGGGACGCGGTAGCCGTCGTGCTGGCGCAGTGGTTCGCCGTCGGGGTAGGACACCAGCAGGGTGTAGTCGGGGACTTCGCCGCCGGCCAGCAGGCCGGTGAACAACCCGCCCTGCTGGTGGGTGAGTTCGGCCGGTCCCTGGTCGGTCTCCACCACCACCCGCTCGGCGAACGGGCGCAGCACCCGGATCGCCGTCCCGCCGTGCACCGGGTGCGCGCCGAGCAGGGCGTGCGGGTCGTGGTGCTGTCCGCCGACCAGCCGGTCGACCTCGGCCGGCGGCAGCGGCGCCTCGGGCAGGCGCAGCGCCCCGAGCGGGGTGTCCACCGGGGGGGCGGGCTCGTCGGCCGCCCGGGGTTCGTCGGCCGCCCGGGGCTCGCCCCGTTCGGGGGCCCCGGCCAGGAAGGTGGCCGGGACGGGGCGGGTGGGGCGGCCGGTCGGGTCGAGCGACGTCACGGCGTGGTCCTCCTGCGGCGGGGATGGGCGGTCAACGGGGGCGCGATCGGCGGACGGGGGCGATCAGACGGACAGGGCGAGCCGGTTGATCGCGGCCAGCGGGATCGGCAGCCAGCTGGGCCGGTGCCGGGCCTCGTACACCACCTCGTAGACCGCCTTGTCGATCTCCAGCGCCCGCATCAGTTCCGGCGAGGCCGCCGGGTCGGCCCCGCCGCCGGCGGTGTAGCCGGCGCAGAAGGCGGTGCGGTTGCGCTGGGCCCAGGCGGCGGCGAGGTGGGCCAGTTCCGGGTCGACCGGGCCGCCGGCCAGCAGGTGGGCGGCCGCGTAGTCGAAGGAGCGCAGCATCGCGGCGATGTCGCGCAGGGCGGGCTGGGGCTCGCGGCGCTCGCTGACGGATTTGGCGGGTTCGCCCTCGAAGTCCAGCAGTACCCAGCCGTGCGGGGTGCGCATGGCCTGGCCGAGGTGGAGGTCGCCGTGGATGCGCTGGACCGGCAGGCCGTCCGGGTGGGCGTCGGCGAGCTGCTGGAAGGCGGTGCGCAGGGCGGCCCGGAAGCGCAGCAGTCCGGGGACGGCGGCGACCGCGCTGTCCAGCCGGTCGGCCATCGCGGTGGCGAGGCGGCCGGTCTGGGTGCGGTCGAGCCGGGCGACCGGCATGGAGCGGGCGAGCACCCGGTGCACCTCGGCGGTGGCGCGGCCGAGCCGGTGCGCCTCGATGGCGAAGTTGCCGGGGGAGCGGTCGCCCTTGAGCCGGCCGACCTGGTCGAGGGCGAGTTCCCAGCCGTCCTCGGCGTCCGGCAGGTAGCGCTGGAGCAGTCCGAGGGTGGCGGGTTCGGCGCGTTCCAGTCGGCTCTCGAACCAGGCGGCGACCCGGGGGATGCGGGTGGAGCCGGCCCGGGAGAGGGCGAGCGAGAGTTCCAGGTCCGGGTTGGTGCCGGGGTGGATGCGCCGGAACAGCTTGAGGATGTACGAGGTGCCGTAGATGACCGAGCTGTTGGACTGTTCGGCGGTGGAGGCGCGGCCGGGGAGGTTGGCGGGCAGCCCGGAGCCGGGGGTGCGGCGGAAGGAGAGCGAGCCGAACCGGTCGCCGGTGGCGAGGTGTTCCAGCAGTCGTCCGGTGAGTTCGGGGTCGTGCACCGCGTCGTAGAGGGCGGCTCCGTCGTACGGGCCCTGGTTGAGCCGGCCGAGCACGGCGCCGGGTTCGATGTCCGCGGGGCCCTGGGAGCGGATGCCGAGCAGCAGTTGGTAGGTGTCGCCGTGCGGGGCGCCGGCCGTGGTGGCGTGTTCGACCCGCAGCAGCAGGTGCAGCAGGGCGGGGTCGCCGACCTGCAGCGGGGTGCCGACCACCGGGACGAGTCCGGTGATCGGTCGGCCCTTCCCGGCGTACCAGCGCTGGGTGGGGAGCCATTCGGCGATCAGCGGCAGGGCCGCGTGGACGAGCTCACTGACCCCCGGGGCGGTTCTCCGGGCCCCGGCGCCCCGCGCGCCCGGGTGCGCGGCGGAGCCGGCCGGGGCGTCGTGCTGCACATGGGCTTGAGAACGGGAGGTTTCGGACATGACTCCCTTTCCCCGGAAGCACGCGGACTGCCCGACGGGTCGTGGCCGGGGTCCGTCAGTCTTCCGGATTTCGGCGGCGCGGCGGTCGCGGCACGCGAGCACGGCTCGGGTGTCACGCCTTCGTGTGGGTGGCCGTTGGGCTGTTCTCCGTACGCGGTGGTGCAGAGAACTCCGGGGGGCGCGGGGGTCAACTCGCGCCCCCGGAGGGTCTGGTGGTGCGGTGCGGGCCGCGGGTGGCAGGCGCGGCGGATCGTTACTTCGACCGCCTGGTCCCGCTCAGCCGCGGTGGCTGCCGGAGCTGGAACCAGTAGAAGCCGTGTCCGGCCAGCGTGAGCAGGTAGGGCCACTCGCCGATCGACGGGAAGCGCACCCCGCCGATCAGCTCGACCGGGTACCGCCCGCCGTACTGCCGCAGGTCCAGCTCGGTCGGCTGCGCGAACCGCGAGAAGTTGTTCACGCACATGACCAGGTCCCCCTCGTACTCGCGCACGAAGGCCAGCACGGCGGGGTTGCTGGACGGCAGTTCGGTGTAGGTGCCCAGGCCGAACGCCGGGTTGAGCTTGCGGATCTCGATCATGCGACGCGTCCAGTGCAGCAGTGAACTCGAACTGCTCTGCTGCGCTTCGACGTTGGTCACCTGGTAGCCGTACACCGGGTCCATGATGGGCGGCAGACTGAGCCTGCCCGGGTCGGCGGAGGAGAAACCCGCGTTGCGGTCCGGGGTCCACTGCATCGGCGTGCGCACGCCGTCCCGGTCGCCCAGCCAGATGTTGTCGCCCATGCCGATCTCGTCCCCGTAGTAGAGCACCGGCGAGCCGGGCAGGGAGAGCAGCAGGGCGGTGAACAGCTCGATCTGGTTGCGGTCGTTCTCCAGCAGCGGGGCGAGCCGGCGGCGGATGCCCACGTTGGCGCGCATCCGGGGGTCCTTGGCGTACTCCGCGTACATGTAGTCGCGCTCCTCGTCGGTGACCATCTCCAGGGTCAGCTCGTCGTGGTTGCGCAGGAAGATGCCCCACTGGCAGCCGCCCGGGATCGCCGGGGTCTTGGCCAGGATCTCCGACACCGGGTACCGGGACTCCCGGCGCACGGCCATGAAGATCCGCGGCATCACCGGGAAGTGGAACGCCATGTGGCACTCGTCGCCGCCGGCCGTGAAGTCCCCGAAGTAGTCGACCACGTCCTCCGGCCACTGGTTGGCCTCGGCGAGCAGCACGGTGTCGGGGTAGTCGGCGTCGATCTCCTTGCGGACCCGCCGGAGGAACTCGTGGGTCTCCGGCAGGTTCTCGCAGTTGGTGCCCTCGCGGGCGAACAGGTAGGGCACCGCGTCCAGCCGGAAGCCGTCGATGCCGAGGTCGAGCCAGAACCGCAGCCCGGCGATCATCTCGTCCTGGACCCGGGGGTTGTCGTAGTTGAGGTCCGGCTGGTGCGAGAAGAAGCGGTGCCAGTAGTACTGCTTGCGGACCGGGTCGTAGGTCCAGTTGGAGGTCTCGGTGTCGACGAAGATGATCCGGGCGTCCGGGTACTGCTTGTCGTCGTCGGCCCACATGTAGAAGTCGCCGTAGGGCCCGTCCGGGTCGGAGCGGGAGGCCTGGAACCACGGGTGCTGGTCGCTGGTGTGGTTCATGACGAAGTCGATGATCACGCGCATGCCGCGGGCGTGGGCGGCGTCCGTGAACTCCATGAAGTCGGCGAGGTCGCCGAACTCCGGCAGCACCGACTTGTAGTCGGCCACGTCGTACCCGCCGTCGCGCAGCGGCGAGGCGAAGAACGGCGGGAGCCAGAGGCAGTCGACCCCGAGCCACTGCAGGTAGTCGAGCTTGGCCGTGAGCCCCTTGAGGTCCCCGACCCCGTCGCCGTTGCTGTCCTGGAAGGACCGCACCAGCACCTCGTAGAAGACCGCCCGTTTGAACCACTCCGGGTCCAGGTGCTTCTTCGAGGTCTCCGGGAAGGTGTCGGGGACGGGCTCGTTCACTGTCACGCTGGGTTCCTCCGAACCGTGAGGAGGTGAGCCGGCTCGGCTGAGGGATCGAGCCGGACGTAGTTGTGCCGGCCCCAGGTGTAGGCGGCGCCGGTGAGCTCGTCGTGCACCGCGTACGGGCCGTCGCCGTCGAGAGTGACGGTGGCCTCCTGGACGTGGTGCGGGTCCAGGTTGACCACCGTGATCACGTGGTCGGTCAGGCCCTCGGGGGTGGTCGCGGTCTTGGAGTAGGCGAGCACCTGGTCGTTGTCGGTGGGGTGGAAGCGCAGGTCGCGCAGCTGCCGCAGGGCGGGGTGGCGACGGCGCAGCCGGTTCAGCACGGTGAGCAGCGGGGCGAGGGTGTCGGTGCGGTTCCAGTCGCGCGGGCGCAGCTCGTACTTCTCCGAGTGCAGGTACTCCTCGGAGCCCGGGTGGGCGGGCTCGTTCTCGAACAGCTCGTAGCCGGCGTAGACGCCGTAGCTGGGGGAGAGGGTGGCGGCGAGCACGGCGCGGATCGCGAAGGCGGCGCGGCCGCCGTGCTGGAGGAAGGCGTGCAGGATGTCCGGGGTGTTGGCGAAGAAGTTGGGCCGCATGTAGGCGGCGGCGTCGCCGGTGAGTTCGGTGAGGTACTCGGTGAGTTCGTTCTTGGTGGTGCGCCAGGTGAAGTACGTGTACGACTGGTGGAAGCCGATCTTCGCGAGGGTGTGCATCATCGCCGGGCGGGTGAAGGCCTCCGCCAGGAACACCACATCGGGGTCGGTCCGGGCGATGTCGCCGAGCACCTTCTCCCAGAACACCACGGGCTTGGTGTGGGGATTGTCGACCCGGAAGATCCGCACCCCGTGGGACATCCAGAACCGCAGGGTTCGGACGGTTTCCTTGACGATTCCGTCCATGTCCTGGTCGAAGTTGATCGGATAGATGTCCTGGTACTTCTTCGGCGGGTTCTCGGCGTACGCGATGGTGCCGTCGGCGCGGTGGCTGAACCATTCCGGGTGCTTGTTCACCCACGGGTGGTCCGGGGAGCACTGGAGGGCGAAGTCCAGCGCCACCTCCAGGTGCAGCGCCTCGGCCTCGGCGACGAAGTGGTCGAAGTCCTCGATGGTGCCGAGGTCCGGGTGGACCGCGTCGTGGCCGCCCTCGGGGGAGCCGATCGCCCAGGGCGAGCCGACGTCGTGCGGACCGGCCGTCAGGGTGTTGTCCGGTCCCTTGCGGAAGGCTCGTCCGATCGGGTGCACGGGCGGCAGGTAGACCACGTCGAAGTCCATCGCGGCGACGGCCGGCAGCCGTTCGGCGGCGGTGCGCAGGGTGCCGGAACGCGGCGGCTCGACCCCGTTCGGGTCCACCACCGCCCCCTCCGAACGGGGGAAGAACTCGTACCAGGACCCGAACAGCGCACGCTCGCGGTCCACCTGCAGCGGCAGCGGGCGGGAGGCGCTGAGCAGTTCGCGCAGCGGGTGGCGGGCCAGCAGCTCCAGCACCTCGGGGGCGAGCGCGGCGGCCAGCCGGGACAGCGGCGGCAACCCCGGGTCGCGCAGCGCGTCGGCGGCGGCCAGCACGTGCGCCCGGCCGTCCTTCTTCGGCACTCCGGCGGCGGCCTGCTCCAGCAGCCGGGCGCCCTCCTCCAGGACCAGCGCGGTGTCGATCCCGGCCGGCAGCTTCACCGCGGCGGTCTTCCGCCAGGTGGCGATCGGGTCGCTCCACGCCTCCACCAGGTACGACCAGCGGCCGGGCGCGGTCGGGGTGATGTGCGCGCCCCAGCGGTCGGTGCCCTCGGCGAGCTCGCGCATCGGGGTCCACGGGCCGCTGCGGCCGCGCGGGTCACGCAGCACCACGTTGGCGTTGACGGCGTCGTGGCCCTCGCGGAAGACCGTGGCGGTGACCGGGAAGGTCTCGCCGACGACGGCCTTGGCCGGGCGGCGGCCGGCGTCGATCTGGGGGCTGACGTCCAGGACGGGGATGCGGCCGATCACGGTGTCGCTCTCTGTCGTCTTGCGGGCGGAGGGCTTGGTGGCGGTCTTGGCGGCGCTCCCGCGGGCGGGGGCCTTGCGGGCGGGCTTCTTCGCGGCGGCCCCTGCGGGGTCCGCGGGGGTGGCCCCGGTGCCGGCCTTCGCGGTGGCGGTGCTGCGGCGCGTGGTGGTGCGCTTGCGCGGTGCCGCCGCCGGGCCCTCCTCGGCCCCGGGTTGTGGGGCCGCCGCGGAGGGCTGTGCTGCGGGGGGTCGTGCTGCGGAGGATTCGGTACGGACCGCTCCGGAGACCCGGGGCGACGGCATCGCCGGGTCTGTTCGAGTGTCAGAATCCATCCGTCCGGCGGATTCCGCGACCGCTGCGTCGACGGTGTCGGCCACCGGTGTGGACTGGTCCCGCGTGTCGCCGTGCATGCCAAACTCCTGCCCGAGATCAGCGGCAGCTCCCGCGGGCCGGGGGGTCGGGCCAGGGGAGTACCGGGAGGACTGCTGGGTGGGGTGGACGTGCGACCGGAGCCTGCCCGCGTCGTTGTCCCCGGCAACCTGCCCGGCGTCCGGCGAACCGGCGGCGGGACGCCCCGGAACCCGTGCGCGTCCCGGCGCACGCCTCCGGGGGCGCGCCCCTGGGCGGCCCGGTCGACCCGTGAACGAGCCGACCGGGCGCGAGGACACGCGCCGGTCCGGGGTGAGCGCCGAACGGGCTAAGGAAGAAGGGGAACGATCAACGCGAAAAGGATTCGGACGTGCTGTTCCACGGGGGACGCCACCCGCCGTCGTGGTCCCCGCGACAGCAACGACCTTCGGTCATCCTCGCACCGGCGACAAGGTTTTTGCAGCGGTACGACAGTAGTTTCGGGCTTTGTCCGGAGTGGATGAGCCACCGGAAATCGACCTGTTCCACAGCGTTCACGCATTGGTAGCGCGGTGCCCGGAAATGTGCGCCTCGCGCGCCCCCCGTGCAGACCAGTGCGCCGAATGCGATCTCATCAATAGGCCGAACGGATGCCCAATAGCCCGCTTGACCCACTGTCAGGCCGAGCGTCGCGGCTACGCTTCACGGCTGTGAAGGCAATCCGCAGATTCACCGTCCGCACCGTCCTGCCCGAACAACTCCAGCCGTTGCACGAGCTGGCCCTCAACCTGCGCTGGTCCTGGCACCCCGAGACCAGGGACCTCTTCCGGTCCGTGGACCCGGAGGTCTGGGCCGCGACCGGCGAGGACCCGGTGCGGCTGCTCGGGGAGGTCCCGGCCGCCCGGCTCGCCGCGCTCGCCGCCGACCGGCGGTTCCTGCGCAGACTCGGCGACCTCGCCGACGACCTGCGTGAGTACCTCACCGGCCCGCGCTGGTACCAGGCCCGGCAGGAGGACGGCACCACCCCGCCGCCCGCCGCGGTCGCCTACTTCTCGCCCGAGTACGGCATCGCCGCCGCGCTGCCCCAGTACTCCGGCGGCCTGGGCATCCTGGCCGGCGACCACCTCAAGGCCGCCAGCGACCTCGGCGTCCCGATCATCGGCGTGGGGCTGTTCTACCGGCACGGCTACTTCCGGCAGTCCCTCGACCGGGACGGCTGGCAGCAGGAGCGCTACCCCCTGCTGGACCCGGACGAGCTGGCCGTCAGCCTGCTCCGGGAGGCCGACGGCACCCCGAGCCGGGTCGACCTCGCCCTGCCCGGCGGCCGCACCCTGGCCGCGCACATCTGGCGGGCCCAGGTCGGCCGGGTCCCGCTGCTGCTGCTGGACTCCGACATCGAGGCCAACTCGCCCGCCGAGCGGGACGTCACCGACCGGCTCTACGGCGGTGGCAGCGAGCACCGGCTGCTCCAGGAGATGCTGCTCGGCATCGGCGGCGTCCGGGCCGTGCGCGCCTACGGCCGGCTCACCGGGCACCCCGCCCCCGAGGTCTTCCACACCAACGAGGGCCACGCCGGCTTCCTCGGGGTCGAGCGGATCCGCGAACTGGTCGCCGACCGCACCGCCGGGCTGGACTTCGCCGCCGCCCTGGAGTCCGTCCGGGCCGGCACCCTGTTCACCACCCACACCCCCGTCCCGGCCGGCATCGACCGCTTCGACCGGGACCTGGTCGCCCGCCACTTCGGCGGCGACGCGGCGCTCCCCGGCGTCCCGGTCGAGTCGGTGCTCGCGCTCGGCGCCGAGACCTGGCCCGACGGGGACCCGAAGCTCTTCAACATGGCCGCCATGGGCCTGCGGCTGGCCCAGCGAGCCAACGGGGTCTCCACCCTGCACGGCGAGGTCAGCCGGTCGATGTTCAACGGCCTGTGGCCGGGCTTCGATCCCGCCGAGGTGCCGATCACCTCGGTCACCAACGGGGTGCACGCCGCCACCTGGATCGACCCGGCCGTGGTGCGCCTGGGCGCCGCCGAGCTCGGCGCCGAGCGCGCCGAGGAGGCGATGACCACCGGCGAGACCAAGCGCTGGACCGGACTGGAGCGGATCGGCAACACCGAGATCTGGGACCTGCGCCGCAGCCTGCGCGCCCAGCTGGTGGACGAGGCCCGCCGTCGGCTGCGCGCCTCCTGGCGCCAGCGCGGGGCCGGCGAGGCCGAGCTCGGCTGGGTCTCCTCGGTGCTCGACCCCGACGTGCTCACCATCGGCTTCGCCCGCCGGGTGCCCTCGTACAAGCGGCTCACCCTGATGCTGCGCGACCCGGACCGGCTGCGCGCCCTGCTGCTGCACCCCACCCGGCCGGTGCAGATCGTGGTCGCCGGCAAGGCCCACCCGGCCGACGACGGCGGCAAGCGGCTGATCCAGCGGATGGTCGCCTTCGCCGACGACCCGACGGTGCGCCACCGGATCGTCTTCCTGCCGGACTACGACATGGCGATGGCCCGGCACCTCTACCCGGGCTGCGACGTCTGGCTGAACAACCCGCTGCGCCCGCTGGAGGCCTGCGGCACCTCCGGGATGAAGGCCGCGCTCAACGGCTGCCTCAACCTGTCCGTCCTGGACGGCTGGTGGGACGAGTGGTACGACGGCCAGAACGGCTGGGCGATCCCCACCGCCGACGAGGGCGCCGGGGTGCTCGACCCGGAGAGCAGCGAGGCCGAGCGGCGGGACGACATCGAGGCCGCCGCGCTGTACGACCTGATCGAGGAGCAGGTGGCCGGCCGGTTCTACGACCGGGGCAACGACGGGCTGCCGCACCGCTGGATCGCCATGGTCCGGCACACCCTGGTCACCCTCGGGCCCAAGGTGCTGGCCGGGCGGATGGTCCGCGAGTACGTCGAACGGCTGTACGCCCCGGCGGCGCTGGCCCAGCGTGAGCTGGCGGTCGGCGGACACGCGGGCGCCCGGGAGCTGGCCGAGTGGAAGGGCCGGGTCCGGGACGGCTGGCCGGGCGTGCGGGTCGAGCACGTCGAGGCGGACTGCCCGGCCGAGGCGCAGGAGCTGGGCAGCTCGCTGGCGCTGCGGGTGCAGGTCGCGCTCGGGTCGCTGGAGCCGGGCGACGTCGAGGTGCAGGTGGTCGCCGGCCGGGTGGACGAGACCGACGGCATCTCGGACGCCGCGGCGCTCGCCCTCAAGCCCGTCGGCGGTCCCGACCTGGACGGCCGCACCCGCTACGAGGGCTCGCTGGAGCTCAGCCGCACCGGGCCGTTCGGCTACACCGTGCGGGTCCTGCCGGCGCACCCGCGGCTGGCCTCGCCCGCCGAACTGGGGCTGGTCGCCCTGCCGGCCGAGTCCGCCGGGATGGACGCGGGGCTGCTGCGCTGACGCCGGGGCACGGGTGACCGCCGTCCGGGCGTGCTACGGACGGCTGTCATCCGGTTGCCCTGCGTGTCGCACGGGGGGAGCGTGATGCTCATGATGCGAACCATTCGCACGGCCGTCCTGGCCGCGCTCTCCGTGTTCCTCGTGGCGGGGCCGGCCCAGGCCGCCACCGCCCCCCTCGCGGCGCCGCCGGCGACCGCGCAGCTGTCCCTGGAGATCTCCCCGCCGCAGGGCCCGGTGGTCCCGGGCACGAACGGGACCCTGAAGGTGAAGGTCACCAACCAGGGGCCGTCCACCACCACCGACGACACCCTGGTGGTGGTGCACCTCCCGGCCCCGGCCGTGGTGGAGTCGGCCGACCCGGCCGTCGCCCTGACCTACTTCGGCACCGGCAGCTCCTACAAGATCCCGGCCGGGCTGGCGCCGGGGGCGAGCTCGGTCGAGCGGCTGGCCCTGCACGTCGCGCCGATCACCCTGTCGTACCAGACCATCAGCGGCGACGTCCAGGTGTACTACCCCGGTGACCCGGACCAGTCCGGCCACACCACCCAGTACAGCTTCACCACCGCCGACACCCGGGCCACCTTCATGACCGGGGCCTCCTCGGCCTGGCAGGCCGGGCACCCGATCCCGCAGCCGGGCGACCTCACCGGGCACCCCGGGGCGACCATCTCGCTGCCGCTGTGGGTGTACAACGCGGGCCCCTCGTACTCCCGGCACCCGATCGAGGTGGCGATCACCGTGCCCGAGCGCACCACCCTGACCGGCACGGTGCCCTACGGCTGCAAGAGCACCGGGCCGCGCACCCTGGTGTGCGCCTACCAGAGCGGGCCGCGGTTCGAGGACGCGATCTTCATCAATCCGTCCGTGGTGATCGACTCCTCGACCGTCGCCGGGCAGGTGCTGCCGGGCGGGACGCTGGACGTGGTGGCCGCGGTGGAGGACTGCTGGACGCCCTACTGGCACACCGACTACGTGGTGACCGTGAACTGACCGGCCCTCGGGCCTCAGGGGGACGGGGCGGCCCGCCCGGGTGCGTGACGGCGCACCCGGACGGGCACAACTGTGGGGCTCCCCGGTGGGGCGCCACTGTGGGGAGTTCTACACCAGGCTGTCCCGCCAGGCACGGTGCAGGGTGGCGAAACGGCCCTCGCCGCCGATCAGCCGCTCCGGGGAGCCGTCCTCGACGATCCGGCCGAGGTCCATCACCAGCACCCGGTCGGCGATCTCCACGGTGGACAGCCGGTGGGCGATGATCACCGCGGTGCGGCCCGCCAGCACGGTGCGCATCGCCCGCTGCACGGCCTGCTCGCCGGGCACGTCCAGCGAACTGGTCGCCTCGTCCAGGATCAGTACGGCCGGGTCGGCCAGCAGGGCGCGGGCGAAGGCGACCAACTGGCGCTGACCGGCCGAGATCCGGCCGCCGCGCTTGCGCACGTCGGTGTCGAAGCCGTCCGGCAGCGCGGCGATGAAGTCGTACGCGCCGATGTCCCGGGCGGCCTGCTCGACCTCGGCACGGGTGGCACCGGGGCGGCCGATCGCGATGTTCTCGGCGACGGTGCCGGAGAACAGGAAGGACTCCTGGGTCACCATCACCACCCCGCGCCGCAGCTCCGGGGTGGCCAGCTCGCGCAGGTCCACGCCGTCCAGCCGGATCCGGCCGTCGGTCGGGTCGTAGAAGCGGGCCAGCAGCTTGGCGAGCGTCGACTTGCCGGCGCCGGTCGCCCCGACCACCGCGACCGTCTGCCCGGCCGGGATCAGCAGGTCGAAGGGCGGCAGCACCTCCCGGCCGGTGCGGTAGGCGAAGCGGGTCCGCTCGAAGGAGACCTCGCGGCCCTTGTGGGCGGCCTCCGGCAGCTCCGTCGGCTCGGCGGGCTCGGTGACGGTCGGCTCGTGGGCGAGCAGGCCGGAGATCTTCTCCAGGGCCGCGGCCGCGGACTGGTAGCTGTTCAGGAACATCGCCAGGTGGTCGAGCGGGTCGTACAGGCGGCGCAGGTAGAGCGCGAAGGCGGTCAGCACGCCCAGCTCCAGGGCGTCCTCGGTGACCAGGTAGGCGCCCAGCAGCACGATGCCGGTGAACCAGATGTTGGCGGTGAGCCGGGAGAGGCCGACGTACCGGGCGAGCTCCAGGAAGCCCTCCGCGTTGGCCGTCGAGGACTGCCCGCTGACCACCGCGAAGGCGGCGTTGTTGGCCTTCTCGCGGCGGAACGCCTGCACCGGGCGGATGCCGTTCATGGTCTCGGTGAAGCGGACGATCATCGAGGCGGCGGCGGTGCGCGAGCGGCGGTAGACCCGGCTGGAGCGGGTGCGGAAGGAGTGGGCGATCAGCGCCAGTGGGAGGAAGGACACCAGCGAGGCGAGGCCGAGCCGCCAGTCCATCACCACCAGCAGCACCGAGATGTAGCAGACCGACAGCAGGACCGTCAGCAGTTCCTGGAGGCCCTCGGAGAGCAGCTCGCGCAGCGCGTCGATGTCGCTGGTCGCCCGGGAGATGATCCGGCCCGAGGTGTAGCGCTCGTGGAAGTCCAGGCTGAGCCGCTGGGCGTGCCGGAAGATCCGGCCGCGCAGCTCCAGCACGACGTCCTGGTTCACCCGGGCGCTGATCTTGGTGAACGCCCACTGCAGCACCGGGCTGAGCAGCGCGCAGAAGAGGTAGGCGGCCACCACCGCGACCAGCGGGCCGGAGTCGTGCGCGCGCAGCGCCGGGATGCCGCGGTCCATCGCCACCGCGACCAGCAGCGGGCCGGACTGCAGGGCGGCCTGCTGGACCAGGATCACGCCCATCGCGACGGCGATCCGGGCCCGGTGCGGGCCGAGCAGCGAGCGCAGCAGCGCCCGGGGGGCGCCGGGCGGGACCGGTATGTCCTCCTCGTCGGTCGGGGACGGCGGAAGCTCCTCCTCGGCCGGCTCGGCGGCCTCGGCCTTCGCGGGTTCGGCGGTGGTGGTCACACGGTGCTCCCCTCGGGCCGGAGGGCGGCCTCGCCCGACATCAGTTCGCGGTAGCGGGGGCAGTCCCGCAGCAGCTCCTGGTGGGTGCCGACGGCCTCGATCCGGCCGTCCGCGAGCACCGCGACCCGGTCGGCGAGCAGCACGGTGCTGGGGCGGTGGGCGACCACCAGGGCGGTGGTGGAGCCGAGCACCTCGCGCAGCGCCCGCTCGACCAGCGCCTCGGTGTGCACGTCGAGCGCGGACAGCGGGTCGTCCAGGACCAGGAAGGGCGGGTCGCCGACCACCGCGCGGGCCAGCGCGAGGCGCTGGCGCTGGCCGCCGGACAGACTCAGGCCCTGCTCGCCGACCTCGGTGTCCACGCCGTCCGGGAGCCGCTCGACGAAGCCGGCCTGGGCGGTCGCCAGGGCCGAGGCCAACTGCCGCTCGTCCGCGCCCGGGGCGCCCAGCAGGACGTTCTCCCGGACGGTGGCGGAGAACAGGGTGGGCTCCTCGAAGGCGACCGAGACCAGTGCGCGCAGCTCCTCCCGGGGCAGTGCGGCGATGTCCCGGCCGTTCAGGGTGATCCGGCCGCCGGTCGCCTCGTACAGCCGGGGGACCAGCGCGGTGAGGGTGGTCTTGCCGCTGCCGGTGGCGCCGACCAGGGCCATCGTCTCGCCGCTGCGGACGTGCAGGTCGATGCCGGTCAGCAGGTCGGGGCTGCCCTCGGGGGCGTCCGGGTAGCGGAACCGGACGCCGGTGAAGCGGATGCCGTCCGGGGGGCCGGCGGTGGGACCGTCGGGGGTGCGGCCGGGCGCGGCGGCGGTGACCGGGGCCTCCGGTTCGGGCTCGTCGATGACCTCGAAGAACCGGTCGGTGGCGGTGGCGGCCTCGTTGGCGTAGGCGAGCAGCCAGCCGAGCGACTCGACCGGCCAGCGCAGGGCGAGCGCGGTGGAGAGGAAGGCGACCAGGGTGCCGGCGCTCAGCTGGTCGTGGGCGACCAGGTAGGCGCCGACGGCCACGGCGCAGGCGAGCGCGATCTCCGGCAGGCCGACGGCGACCGCCGACATCATGGCCAGCTGGTGGGCCTTGCCGAGTTCGGTGCGGCGCAGCAGCCGGGACTGTTCGCGGAAGTGCTCGGCCATCGCGCGGTGCCGGCCGAAGGCCTTGAGGATGCGGATGCCGAGGACGGACTCCTCGACCACGGTGGCGAGGTCGCCGTTCTGGTCCTGGGCGCGCCGGGCGCCGAGCGAGTAGCCGGCCTCGAAGCGCCGGGTGAGCACCGTCAGCGGCACGGCGGGCAGCAGGACGATCACCGCGAGCCGCCAGTCCTGGGTGAGCATCAGGGCGGCGCCGGCCAGGAAGGTCACCGAGTTGACGATCAGGAACACCAGCGGGAAGGCCAGGAAGAGCCGCATGGCGTTCATGTCGGTGGTGGCCCGGGAGAGCAGCTGGCCGGAGCCCCAGCGGTCGTGGAAGGAGACCGGCAGCCGCTGGAGCTTGGCGTAGAGGTCGTTGCGCATGTCCGCCTCCAGCCGGCCCAGCGGGCGGGACAGGACCACCCGGCGGGTGTAGAACAGGGCGGCCTCGACCAGTCCGAGGAGCAGCAGCAGGCCGACCGGCGGCCAGAGGGCGTGGAGGTCGTGCCGGGCCAGCGGGCCGTCGACGATCCGGCCGAGCACCACCGGGACGGCGAGGGTGCTCAGCATGGCGAGCGTGGCGGCCGTCACCGAGACGACGAGTCGGCCGCGCACGGCCCGGGCGTAGGGCCACAGGCGCAGCAGTGAGTGGACCGTGGAGCGGTGGCTCCCGGTCGTCCGGTCGACGTCTTGTCCGTTCTCGGCCATCGCGGTGAGGGTAGGCGGACAGCACGTCATTTCTCATCCGGTTTTTCGCCCCTGTCGGTGGCGTCCGGCGATAACCGGCCACTCGGACGGGTGAGACAGGGGCGGAGCACGGGGCGCGCACGGCCGTTCGTGCGGGGAGGAATGCGCCGTGCGCCTCTTGCGAGCGCCTGCCGAACGGCCGATTACATCTCCTGACGGATACCCATGGATACCCGAGTGACAGGAGTGCCGACATGACGGTCGACGCCGAGCCCACCCCCGGCCCCGGCCCCGGCGCCGCGACGGTACAGGTGCGGGCCCAGCTCAGTCTCAGCACCACCGCGGCACGGAACCTGGCGACGACGACCAAGTCGAAGCCGCAGATGCAGGAGATCACCTCCCGCTGGCTGCTCAAGATGCTGCCGTGGGTGAACGTCAGTGCCGGTACCTACCGGGTCAACCGGCGGCTGAGCTACGCCCCGGGGCGCGGCCGGGTGAGCTTCGCCAAGACCGGTTCCTCGGTGACGGTGATCGCCCCCTCGCTGGCCGAGGTGCCGGCGCTGCGCGGTTTCGAGGACCAGGAGGTGCTGGCCGAGCTGGCCCGCCGGTTCGTCCAGCGGGACTTCGCCCCGGGCGACGAGCTGGTGCGGGAGGGGGCGCCGATCGAGGAGGTGTTCCTGATCGCGCACGGCAAGGTCGACCGGATCGGCACCGGCAAGTACGGCGAGAAGGCGGTGCTCGGCACCCTCGCGGACGGAGACCACGTCGGCGACGAGGTGATCACCGAGCCGGGCGGCACCTGGCCGTACACCGTGAAGGCGGCCACCTCCGGTGTCGCGATGGCCCTGAACGCCGCCCAGCTGCAGGAGTTGATCGACCGCTCGGCGAGCCTGCGCGAGCAGCTGCTGGGCTTCGCCACCGACGCCGCCCAGGCGCAGAACGCCCACGGTGAGGCGGAGATCGACCTCTCGGCCGGCCACCAGGGCGAGTTCGAGCTGCCCGGCGCCTTCGTGGACTACGAACTGGAGCCGCGCGAGTACGAGTTGAGCGTCGCGCAGACCGTGCTGAGGGTGCACACCCGGGTCGCCGACCTCTACAGCCAGCCGATGAACCAGACCGAGGAGCAGCTGCGGCTGACCGTCGAGGCGCTGCGCGAGCGGCAGGAGCACGAGCTGATCAACAACCCGGAGTTCGGGCTGCTCGCCAACGCCGACTTCGACCAGCGGATCCAGACCCACGCGGGCGCGCCCACCCCGGACGACCTGGACGACCTGCTGGCCATGCGCCGTGACACCGACTACCTGTTCGCCCACCCGCGGGCCATCGCCGCCTTCGAGCGGGAGTGCACCAAGCGCGGTGTCTACCCGGGGACGGTGGACGTGCTGGGCAAGCAGCGCCCGGTGTGGCGCGGGGTGCCGATCCTCACCTGCAACAAGATCCCGGTGGCGGGCGACCAGACCACCTCCTTCATCGCGATGCGGGTCGGCGAGGACAACCAGGGCGTGGTCGGCCTCACCCAGGTCGGCATCCCGGACGAGGTCGAGCCGGGCCTGAACGTCCGCTTCATGGGCATCGACGAGAAGGCGATCGCCGGCTACCTGGTCAGCGCCTACTACTCGGCGGCGGTGCTGGTGCCGGACGCGATCGGCGTGCTGGAGAACGTCGAGGTCGGGCACGCCCGCGGCTGATCCGCTACGGCCGGGTGGGCACGCGCAGCAGCTGCAGCGAGCGCCCGCCCAGCACCACCGCGCCCCGCGGGTACGGCTCGCCCGTGCCCGCGGCGGCCGTGTCCAGCAGCGTCCGGTACCCGGCCTCCGGCTCCGCCCAGGGCTCCCCGGGCAGGGTGAACACGGTCGGCTCGTGGCCGGCGTTGAGCAGCAGCAGGAAGCTGTCGTCGGCCAACGGGTGCCCGGTGTCGTCCTGTTCGGACATCGCGGCGCCGGACAGCAGCATGCCGAGGCAGGCCGTCGGGGCGTACCAGTCCGCCTCGGTCATCTCCTTGCCGAGCGGGGTGAACCAGGCGAGGTCCGGCTGTCCGCCGGGGACGGCGGCCCGGCCGGAGAAGAACGCCCGTCGGCGCAGCACCGGGTGGGAGCGGCGCAGCCGGACCAGCCGGGCGGTCAGCTCGCACAGGCCCCGCCAGGCGGGCTGCTCCAGCAGCGACCAGTCCAGCCAACTGACCTCGCCGTCCTGGCAGTAGGCGTTGTTGTTGCCGCCCTGGGTGCGGCCGAGCTCGTCCCCGGCGGTGATCATCGGGACGCCGGCCGAGAGCAGCAGGGTGGCCATCAGGTTGCGCAGCTGGCGCAGCCGCAGCGCGTTGACCTCCGGGTCGGTGGTCTCGCCCTCGACGCCGTGGTTCCAGGAGCGGTTGTCCTCGGTGCCGTCCCGGTTGGCCTCGCCGTTCGCCTCGTTGTGCTTGCGGTCGTAGGAGACCACGTCGCGCAGGGTGAAACCGTCGTGCGCGGTCACGTAGTTGACCGAGGCGTAGGGCCGGCGGCCGTTGTTCTGGTAGAGGTCCGAGGAGCCGGCCAGCCGGTAGCCGAGCTCGCGGACGTCCGGTCGGGCGCCGCGCCAGAAGTCCCGTACGGTGTCGCGGTAGCGGTCGTTCCACTCGGCCCACAGCGGGGGGAAGCCGCCGACCTGGTAGCCGCCGGGGCCGACGTCCCAGGGTTCGGCGATCAGCTTCACCCGGCTGAGCAGCGGGTCCTGGGCGACCGCGGCGAGGAAGGGGTGGTCCATGTCGACGCCGTCGGTGGTCCGGGCCAGGGCGGCCGCGAGGTCGAAGCGGAAGCCGTCCACGCCCATCTCGGTGACCCAGTAGCGCAGTGAGTCGGTGATCAGCCGGACCACCTGGGGGCGGCGGGTGTCCAGGGTGTTGCCGCAGCCGGTGTAGTCGGCGTAGCCGCGCGGGCGGTGGGCGGCGAGGCGGTAGTAGGCGGCGTTGTCGATGCCGCGCAGCGACAGCGCCGGGCCGAGTTCGGCGCCCTCGGCGGTGTGGTTGAACACCACGTCGAGGATCACCTCGATCCCGGCGGCGTGCAGGGCGCGGACCATCCGCTTGAACTCGCCGACCTGGCCGCCGCGGGAGCCGGCGGCGGAGTAGCCGGCGTGCGGGGCGAAGTAGCCGATCGTGTTGTAGCCCCAGTAGTTGACCAGGCCGCGGGCCTGGAGGTGGTCCTCGCTGGCGTACTGGTGCACCGGCAGCAGTTCGACGGCGGTGATGCCCAGGCGGGTGAGGTGGGCGATCGCGGCGGGGTGGGCCAGGCCGGCGTAGGTGCCGCGCAGCGGCGGCGGGATCTCGGGGTGGCGCATGGTGAAGCCGCGGACGTGCAGTTCGTAGAGGACGGTCTCGGCCCACGGGGTTCTCGGGCGGTGGTCGTCGGACCAGTCGTCGTCGTCGTGGACGACCACGGATCTGGGGACGTAGGGGGCGGAGTCGCGGTTGTCCCGGACGGTGTCGGCGACATCGGCCTCCGGCCAGTTGCGGACGGCGGAGCAGGCCGCGTCGTGGGAGGTGTAACTGCCGTCGACGGCACGGGCGTAGGGGTCGAGCAGCAGCTTCGCCGGGTTCCAGCGGGCGCCCGTCCACGGGTCCCAGCGGCCGTGCACCCGGAAGCCGTAGCGGGTGCCGGGGCGCACGCCGGGCAGGAAGCCGTGCCAGATCTGGCAGTCCTGCTCGGTGAGGCGGTGCCGGGTCTCCTGGTCGGCCTCGTCGAACAGGCAGAGGTCGACGGCTTCGGCGCCGGCCGCCCAGAGGGCGAAGTTGGTGCCGGAGCCGCGGGGGCGGTCGGGGCCGCCGGTGTGGTCGGTGCCGCTGGTGCCGCTGGTGCGGTCGGGGCGGAAGTGGGCGCCGAGGGGATGCCGGCTGCCTGGCCACGGTGGTGCGGCGGTGTGCGGGCCGCCGTCCGGCCGTACCCCGGCTTCCAGCTCCTGCCTTGACGCCATGGTCGAACCCTCCCTGAACGGGGTGTCCCGGAACCCGTTCACCTTCTCTTTCCCGGATTGTGGGGGAAGGAAGCGGGTTCTGTTTTTGGGGGGTGGGCTCTCGGGAGGGTGGGTGAGGCCGGGGGCGGTTCCGGGGGTGGGTGCTCCGGGGGCTGGGTGATTTTCGGACTGCCGACCCTGTCTGCGTATGCCTGGCCGCCGTTGGCAGTCTGAAAATCACCCGTTACGCCCCTCTCCGCACCCACCCCCTCCACCGCCCCCTCCCGCAGCGCGTCCCTCTCGCCTGGGAGGGGAGGGGAGGGGAGGGGAGGGGAGGGGAGGGGAGGGGGGAGGTGGGTGGGGGTGCTGGGGGTGGGTGGGTGCGGGTTGGGGGTGCTTCGGGCGCGCGGGGTGGGGCCCGCGCGCCCGGGGGAGATGGGGTGTGGGGCTGGGGTTTCGGGGGTTGGCGTGTCTCTGTCGGGAGGGTTGTCGTTGTTCCGTGGGCATCGGACGTGAACAGTGGGAGGCCCCGGGATGCGGCGCCGAGTGGGGATGTGGGCGCGGCGGGTTGCGGCGGGGCTCTGTGGCCTGGCGGTGCTCGCCGGGTGTGGGGGCTCTTCTGGTGGGGCGGGTGGGGACGCGGTCGGGGGCGGTCCGCGCACTCCGGCGCCGCCGCCGTCGCGGGCGGTGCTGAGTGCGCTGCCTGCGGACGGGGCGCAGGACGTGCCGCCGGAGGGGCCGGTGCGGGTGAACGTGACCCAGGGGCGGCTGGTGTCCGTGCGGTTGGCGGACGCGAAGGGGACGGAGCTGCCGGGGACGATCGGGGCGGACGGGGCCGGCTGGGCGCCGGACGGACCGCTGCCGCTCGGTACGGCGTTCACGGTGGACGCGGTCGCGGAGGACGACCAGGGCCAACGGGCCGCCCAGCACTCGGCGTTCTCCACGGTGGCCCGGGCGCACACCTTCGTGGCCTTCTTCACGCCGGAGGACGGGTCGACGGTCGGGGTGGGGATGCCGGTCTCGCTGCGGTTCAGCCGGCCGATCGGGGACCGGGCGGCGGTGGAGCGGGCCGTGCAGGTCGGCGCGGACCCGCCGGTGCCGGTGGCCGCGCACTGGTTCGGCAACCAGCGGCTGGACTTCCGCCCGCAGCAGTACTGGGCGGCCGGCACCAGGGTGACGGTGGCGCTGCGGCTGAAGGACGTGCAGGGCTCGCCGGGGGAGTTCGGCAGCCAGAACCGGGACCTGCACTTCACGGTGGGGCGGGCGCAGGTGTCCACGGTGGACCTGGACGCGCACACGCTGACCGTCCGGGCCGGTGCGGGCGGCAAGGTGGTGAAGGTGCTCAAGGTGTCCGGCGGCAGCCCCGACCACTCCACCTACCGGGGGGTGATGGTGGTGTCGGAGAAGTACAAGGTGACCCGGATGAACTCGCAGAGCGTCGGCATGGGCGACGAGTACGACATCAAGGACGTCCCGCACGCGATGCGGCTGACCACCTCCGGCACCTTCGTGCACGGCAACTACTGGGCCGATCCAGGGGTGTTCGGCACCGCCAACACCAGCCACGGGTGCATCGGGCTGGCCGACAGCAAGGGCGGCACCGGCAAGGACACCCCGGCGGGCTGGCTGTTCGAGCACACCGTCCCGGGGGACGTGCTGGAGGTGAAGGCCTCGGCCGGGGACTTCGTCCCGCCGTCGAACGGGCTGAACGGCTGGAACGTGCCGTGGGACCAGTGGGTGGCCGGGAGCGCCCTGCGGTAGTGGTCTTCACACCTCCCCCCGGAGTTCACCGGGAGGGCCCGGCTATGCTGCTCCGGCGCGTCGGAGGCCGCCCCGGGAGCGCACCACCGGCGAGCGGCTGTACGAAAGATCGGGATCCGGTGCAACTTCTCGGGGTGCTCGCCGCGTCAAGTGAGTGAACATCGGGAGGGGAGATTCCGTGAAGACGGGGAAGACGGCCGGGGCCGCGATACGCAGAGGTGCGATGGCGCTGGCCATGGGCGGGGTGCTGCTGCTGACCGCGGCGTGCAACGACGACAAGGGCGGGAAGTCCGCGGACGCCGCCGCGACGGCGTCCGCGGACGCGAACGGGACGGCCGCCCCCGGGGGGAGCGCGGCCTCGCCGAAGGCCTCGGCGGCCGTGCTCGCGGTCGAGCCGAAGGACGGTGCCCAGGACGTCGCGCCGAGCGCGCTGAAGGTGTCCGTCAGCAACGGCAAGCTGACCACCGTCGAGGTGACGGACAAGAACGGCAAGCCCGTCGAGGGGGCGATCACCCCGGACGGCACCGGCTGGAAGCCGGCCGCGGCGCTCGCGGTCGGCATGGCGTACAAGGTGGACGCGCAGGCCAAGGACGACGCCGGGCTGGTGTCCGCGTCGACCACCTCGTTCACCACGCTGACGCCGGACAAGAAGGTGTCCACCAACGACAACATCGCCGACGGCGCCACCTACGGCGTCGGCATGATCGTCTCGGTGAACTTCACCAAGGACGTCAAGAACAAGGACGAGGTGCTGAAGGGCATCACGTTCCAGACCGACAACGGCACCGTGGTCAAGGGTCACTGGTTCGACAGCCGCCGGGTGGACTTCCGTCCGGAGGAGTACTGGAAGCCGGGCACCAAGGTGACCATCAAGTACCGGCTGAAGAGCGTCGAGGTCGCGCCGGGCGTCTACGGGGACGTGGACAAGGACGAGCCGTTCACCATCGGCCGTTCGATGGTCTCCACCGCCGACGCCAAGACCCACAAGATGACGGTCGAGCGGGACGGCAAGAGCAGCACCCTGCCGGTCACCATGGGCGCCGACGCGACGCCGTCCTGGAGCGGGACGATGGTGGTCATGGCCAAGGAGAAGGTCACCCACATGGACTCGCACACCGTCGGTCTGGGTGGCGAGTACGACATCCCGGACGTGCCGCACGCGATGCGGCTGACCACCTCCGGCACCTTCGTGCACGGCAACTACTGGTACAAGGGCATGCCGTTCGGCAACCTCAACGGCAGCCACGGCTGCATCTCGATGCAGGACGTGCAGGGCGGCAGCGACTCCTCGTCGGCCGGCACGTTCTACAACGAGTCGATGGTCGGCGACGTGGTGAAGGTCGTGAACAGCAAGGAGAAGACCGTCTCGCCCTCCAACGGGCTGGGCGGCTGGAACATCACCTGGGCCAACTGGTAGACCCGGGGGTTCTGGACGAGCGGCCCGGACTCACCCGTTGGGGTGGTCGGGCCGCTCGGTTTTCGGGGCAGAAAGCCCCTCGGGCGGCGCAACCTTTCCGACGGTCCGGCACATCTACGGTTCGGGTCCGTCGTGGCCGCGGGGAGCAAGGGAGGGAACGGCGTTGAGATCGATACGCAGAGTGGTGGCCGCCGGTCTGGTCGGCGGGGCGATGGCGCTGACGGCCGCGTGCGGCGGGGGCAGTGGGGGCGGCAGCGGCAGCGGGGCCGCCAAGGCCGATCTGGGAGCCGGGGCCGGGGCGACCGCGTCCGCGACGACGGCGCCCTCCACCGCGGCGCCGAAGGCGTCCACGGCCGCGGTGAGCATCGAGCCGAAGAACGGCGCGGTGGACGTGGCGCCGGGCGCGCTCAGGATCGGTGCGACCGGGGGGAAGCTCACCACCGTCAAGGTGAGCGACAGGTCCGGCAAGGAGGTCCCCGGCACGATCGCCGCGGACGGCGCCAGCTGGACCCCGACCACCGGGCTCGCGGTGGGCACCGCCTACCAGGTCAGCGCGATGGCCGCGGACGCCGCCGGTGCGGTGGCCGAGGCGGACAGCAGCTTCACCACGCTGACCCCGGCGGCGCTGGCGAAGGCCTCCGACAACGTGGACGACAACGCCACCTACGGCGTCGGCATGATCGTCTCGGTGGACTTCAGCAAGGACGTGAAGAACCGGGACGCGGTGCTGAAGGGCATCACGTTCGAGACCAGTGACGGCACCGTGGTCAAGGGCCACTGGTTCGACGACCGCCGGCTGGACTTCCGTCCGGAGCAGTACTGGAAGCCGGGCACCAAGGTGACGGTGCACTACCGCCTGAAGAGCGTGGAGATCGCCCCCGGGGTGTACGGCTCCGACCGGGACGAGCCCTTCACGATCGGGCGATCCCAGATCTCGACGGTTGACGCCGCCGCGCACCGGATGACGGTCGCCGACGGCGGGCAGAGCACCGACATCGACATCACCTCGGGCTCGGACGACCACCCGACCTGGAACGGCACCATGGTGATCATGTCCAAGGAGGGCACGGTGCGGATGCAGTCCAGCACCCTGCCCGGGATGACCGGCGCGCCCTACGACCTCCAGGTGCCGCACTCGATGCGGTTGACCACCTCGGGCACCTATGTGCACGGCAACTGGTGGAGCAACAGCTTCGGCGAGGACAACGTCAGCCACGGCTGCGTGGGCCTCAAGGACGTCAAGGGCGGCGGGGACTCCACCACGATGGGCAGGTTCTACGACGGCTCGCTCGTCGGGGACGTGGTGATCGTGAAGAACTCGGTGAAGAAGGAGACCCTCGACCCGTCGAACGGGCTGAGCGGCTGGAACCTGCCGTGGAGCAACTGGTAGCCGCACGATCCGCCAGGTGACGGCGGTTTCACGTCAACCCGGGCTTGACTTCGGTCGGTCCGGGTCGATGCTTTCCTGCCCCGGGCATATGCCGACTCGGGGGAGATCGTTTGCTCATTGTCCGTACGCGGCCGCTTGCGTTCCGCAATGATGGTCCGCATGGCGGGTTGGGGCGAAACAGATCAGTCACCGGTTCCGGCGGCCGGAGTGGTCGCGGAGGCGTCGTGGACCGACGGCCGGAGTGCGCTCTCGGCGCTGGAACGGCTCAGTCCCGAGGAGCTGCAGGAGATGTACTCCGGCAGGCTGTGCGACCAGTCCGCGCCGAACGAGGTGCGGCTGCCGTCCCGGCCGGAGTCCGGCCCGGTGGCCCGTCGGCTGGTGTTGAACGTCCTGGAGTCCTGGGAGCTCCACCAGCACCTGGAGGCCGGGGAGCTGCTCACCAGTGAGCTGGTGGCCAACGCGGTGCGGCACGCGGCCGGGCGCACCATCGGACTGCACGTCAGTCGCAAGCCCGGCTGGCTGCGGGTCGAGGTCCGGGACTCCTCCCGCTCGCTGCCCTGCATGATCCTCGCCGAGCCCCGGCCGGTGAACGAGCGCGGCCGCGGGCTGAAGATCGTCGACGACCTCGCCGACCGCTGGGGTGCGGACCTGCTGCCGCGCGGCAAGGGCGTCTGGTTCGAGCTGAAGGTCCGCGAGCGCGGCTGAGGCGCCGGATACGCGCAGGGCCCCCGGTGTCGCCGTGGTCCGGCGGGTGGGGGCCCGTGCAGGTCATCGCGCGGCCAAGGGGGTGCGTGTCGCGCGATGGGCGTCGGCAGTGCCAGGTCGGGCCCGCCGAAGTTCGATGGCTCGACTATCGCATGGATCTCAGCATGTGGGCAAACCGGGTGGCTTTGATTGCAAGGTTTGTAACCTACTTCACCTTTGGATTTTGCATAGGTTCACGCTGTCGCCTGTGAATATTCATGATCTTGGTGATGCGGCCGCGCCGGGGAGCGGCCGGCGGCGGCGTCCGGGGGTGGACTCCGGGGGGTGGGATGGTCGGGGTGCGAACGGGCCGCCGTTCGTGCCGGGTTCATCGTGCGGCTGAAGTCGACCGTTGACAGTGCGTCGCTGGTGGGCATAGTCTCCGCGGTATTCGATCAAATTCGGAAGCTTGATCTCCAGTTATTTTCGGCGGGGGTAAGACGATGAAGTTGTCGCGGAGCGTTCATTCCTCCTTCCTCGGTTTTCTCACGAGGCTTCAGTAGAGTCGTCCACGTTTTTCGGATCGACCATTACCCGGCGGATTCCCGCCGCTTTCGGCAGGGGGCTCGTGGGCGGCCGTGTGCCGTCGCCCGGTGGCGCCGCCGACACCTGCTGAGCTGTCAAGTCCGTTGCAGCAAACGATCATGAGCCGCACCCCGCCGTCCTGACGGGGTTTGCTCGTGTGCGCCCGAGCGGGGCGGCCGAAGGGGTGGGGGCGCGTCGCCGCACGGCATTTTGACGCGTGCGTGACATTTGCCTGGCAGGCAGGTCGGCCACAATTGTTCGATCAATCCTGGTGCTGCCCGGGTCGGTCGGGCTAGGCTCGGGGCGCGGTATCGGGGGGTATCGCGGAGTCGGGGGGCCGGCTTCTATGCCAATCTTCCTGTGAATTCCCTGAGAGATCTCCGGACGTCGTATTCCGGAGGTCATTTGCGTGCGTCCCGCTTGTCATTCATCGGCCGTCCGAAAAGGTCGGCCGACAGCTGCCGTGGTACGGAACGACACCGCCTGCGCCGCCCGGACGGGCGCCCGGACGTTGGGAGAGTTGGGCCAGTGAGCAGTTCCGAGGCCGAGGTGGCCGAGACGGATGTCGCGATCGTCGGGATGGCCGGCCGGTTCCCCGGCGCCGACGACCTGGAGTCCTTCTGGCGCCTGCTGAGCGAGGGCCGGGAGGGCATCACCCGGTTCAGCCGCGAGGAACTGGCGGCGGCGGGCGTCCCCGCCCGGCTGCTGGACGACCCGGACTACGTGCCGGCCCACGGCGTCATCCCGGACGTCGACCTCTTCGACACGGGGTACTTCGAGTACACCCCGGCCGAGGCCGCGATCACCGATCCCCAGCACCGCGTCCTGCTGACGACCGGTCACGCCGCCCTGGAACACGCCGGTTACGACCCGGCCCGCTACGACGGACTGATCAGCGTGTACGCCGGGGCGGCGATCAACACCTACCTCCAGCAGGAGGTGCTGCCCCGCGTCGACCAGACCACCACGTCGAACCACTTCGCGGTGATGGTCGGCAACGACAAGGACTTCCTGGCCACCCGGCTCTCCTACAAGCTCGACCTCAGGGGCCCGAGCTACACCGTGCAGACCGCCTGCTCCACCTCGCTGGTGGCCATCCACCTCGCCTGCCAGGGGCTCATCAACGGCGAGTGCGACCTGGCGCTGGCCGGTGGCGTCACGGTCAAGCTGCCGCAGACCAAGGGCTACCTGTACGAAGAGGGCGCGATCCTGTCCAAGGACGGCCATGTGCGCACCTTCGACGCCGGGGCCAGCGGCACGGTGCTCGGCAACGGCGTCGGCGTCCTGGTGCTCAAGCTGCTCCGCGACGCCATCGCCGACCGCGACACCGTCCACGCGGTGATCAAGGGCTCGGCGACCAACAACGACGGTTCGGGCAAGGTCAGTTTCGCCGCCCCGGGCGCCGCCGGGCAGGTCGCCGTCATCCGCGAGGCCCACGCCGTGGCCGGCGTCGACCCGGAGTCGATCGGCTACGTCGAGGCCCACGGCACCGCCACCCGGCTCGGCGACCCGGTCGAGGTCTCCTCGCTCACCAAGGCGTTCCGGGCGGGCACCGAGCGGTCCGGCTTCTGCGCCATCGGCTCGGTGAAGTCCAACATCGGCCACCTGGACGCCGCGGCCGGCGTCGCGGGCGTGATCAAGACGGCGCTGATGATGCGCCACCGCACGCTCGTCCCGACCGTCAACCACCACGAGCCCAACCCGGCCCTCGACCTCGCCACCACCCCGTTCAGGATCAGCACCGACACCGTGCCGTGGACCGCCGAAGGGCCGCTGCGGGCCGGCGTCAGCTCCTTCGGCATCGGCGGCACCAACGCCCACGCCGTCCTCCAGGAGGCCCCGGCGGCGCCCGCCGCCGACGGCTCCCGCGCCACCCAGGTGCTGGTCCTGTCCGCGCGGACCACGACCGCCCTGCGCACCGCGGCCGACCGGCTCGCCGCCCACCTGGAGGGCGGGGAGCAGGCCGCGCTCGCGGACGTCGCCCACACCCTGGCGGTGGGCCGCCGGGTCCACGAGTACCGCCTCGCCGTCGCCGGGGCCGACCGCGCGGCCCTGGCCGACGCGCTGCGCACGGCCGAGCTGCCCGAGCGGCCGGCCGCCGGGAAGCCGTCCTTCGTCTTCACCGAGCGGGTCGCCGACGCCGGGGCGCTCGCCGAGCGCTGGTGCGCCGCCGAGCCGGCCTTCGCCGAGCACCACCGGGCCGCGCTCGCGGCGGGCGCGGACCGGCACGGCGAGCCCGGCCTGGTCTTCGCCCTGCAGTACGCGCTGGGGCGGCTCTGGCTCGACTGGGGCCTGCGCCCGGCGGCCGTGCACGGGGACGGGGTGGCCGGCTGGGCCGCCGCCTGTGCGACCGGTGCGGTCGAACTCGCCGACGGCGTCGCCGGGTTGGCCGAGCCCGGCCGGGAGGTGCCCGCCGCGGCCGCCGGCCGGTCCGCGCGGATCCCGCTGCGCCCGGCCGGGGAGGAACCGCAGGGCCCGGCGCTGGGCGTGGCGGACGGCCCCTGGGCGGCCGTGGCCCGCGCCTGGTCGGCCGGTGCCGAGGTGGACTGGGCGCAGTGGTTCGCCGGTGAGCGGCGCGGCCGGGTCCCGCTGCCGACCTACCCGTTCGAGGGGCGCCGGTGCTGGATGGCCGGCCCGGACGCCGCCGCCGCGCCGGTCGCCGGCGACGGCGGGCCGCACCCGATGCTCGACCGGAACGTCTCGGACCTGGACGGTCTTGCCTTCAGCAGTGCGCGGACCGGTACCGAGTTCTACCTGGCGGACCACCGGGTCGGCGGCGAACCGGTGATGCCGGCCGTCGGCTCGCTGGAACTGGCGCGCGCGGCGGGCGAGTCGGCGCTCGGCGGCCCGGTCCGGCTGAACGGCGTCAGCTTCGAGCAGCCGCTCTCGTACGCGGCCGGGCCGCGCACCGTGCTGGCCTCGCTCTGGCGCGAGCCGGACGGCGGCGGCTTCGAGCTCGCCGACGGCGAACTGGTGCACGCGGCGGGCGGGTTCCGCGCGGCGACGGCCGACCCGGCCGACCCGGTGGACCTGGCGGTGCTGTCCGCCCGCTGCCCCGAACCGGTCGCCCACCGGGACTGCTACACCGCCCTGCGGGCGCGCGGACTGGACTACGGGCCCCGGATGCGGGCGCTGACCGAGGTCCGGCTGGGCGACGGCGAGGCGCTCGGCACCCTGGAGCCGCCCGCCGGTTCGGCGCTGGACGGCGCCCTGCTCAACCCGGCGCTGATGGACGGCGCCCTGCACGCACTGGTGGTCCTGCTCGCCCGCTCCTACGGCGACGCGGCCGACGGCTTCCTGCCGATGGCGCTCGGCGAGCTGGTCGCGCACGGGCCGGTGGCCGGGCCGTGCCGGGTCCGGGTGACGGTCTCCCACCTGGGCGACAAGGTCGCCCGCGCCGACCTCACCGTGGTCGACCCGGACGGCCGGGTGCTGGCGGAGCTGCGCGAACTCGCCGTCCGGGTGCTGCGCGGGTCGGACCGCTCGGCGCTGCTGGTCCGCCGCTGGGTCGACGCACCGGTCGAGGCGCCGGTCGATGCTGTCGCGCCTGCGGCCGTCGTGGCCGGGGCCGTCGTGGTCGCCGGGACGGCGGAGCGCCGGGAGCGGCTGGCCGGGATCCTGGCCGCGGGCGGTGTCGCGGACGTCACCGCCGTCGACCACGCCGAGGACCTCCCGGCCGCGGCCCCCGCCGTCCTGCTGGTGGACGAGCCGGCGCCCGAGCAGGCCCTGCGCCTGGTGCGGGAGCTGCTCCGGGCACGCCCGACCGCGCCGGTCCGGGTGCTGCTGCTGCACCGTCACGACGCCGGGGGAGCGCTCCCCGAGCGCGCCGCGCTGGCGGCCTTCGCGCGCGCCGTCCGGGCCGAGAACCCGCTGCTCGCCGTCCAGGCGGTGGGCCTGGCCGAAGGGGTGGACGAGGCCGCGGCGCTCGCCGCCGAACTCGCCGGGGACGGCCGCGACCCCGAGGTCGCCCATGCGGCCGCGGGCCGCCTGGTCCCGGCGGTCGGCGTCGCCGAGGAGGCCCCGGCGGTCGGGATCCGCGACGGCGGCGTCTACCTCGTCACGGGTGGCGCGGGCGGACTGGGCCGGGCCGTCGCCGACTGGCTGCTGAGCCGTGCCGACGCCCGGGTGGTGCTGCTGGGCCGGGCCGCGGAGCCGGCCGCGGCGCTGGACGCCCGGGTGGCGTACCGCAGCGCCGACGTGTCGGACCCGGCCGCGCTGGCCGAGCGGCTGGCGGAGGTCCGGGCCGAGTTCGGGCCGCTGAACGGCGTGGTGCACGCCGCGGGCGTGCTCCGGGACGGCTTCGCCCTCACCAAGTCCGCCGAGGACTTCGCCGCCGTCCTGGCGCCCAAGGTCGCCGGGCTGCGGGCGCTGGACGCGGCCACCGCCGACGATCCGCTGGACTTCTTCGTCGCCTTCTCCTCGATCGCCGCCCACATCGGCAGCGTCGGGCAGAGCGACTACGCGTACGCCAACGCCTTCCTGGAGGCGTACGCCGAGCGCGATCGGCGGGTGACCGCGATCGCCTGGCCGATGTGGGCCGACGGCGGCATGCGCCAGAGCGCCGAGGCGGCGGCCGGGATCGCCGACCGCACCGGCTTCGGCGTCCTGCCCACCGCGGCCGGCCTCGCCCTGCTGGAGCGGGCGCTCGGCGCGGGCGGTGCGCTGATCGCCGGGTACGGGGACACCGGGCGGATCGCCGCCGCGCTCACCGCCCCGGCGGCGCCCAGGGCCGCCGCATCCGCTGTCGTGCCGGCGCCCGTGCTCGACGACAACGACCCTGGCGCCGACGGCGAGCCGCGGGCCGCCGCGCTGCGGCTGCTGCGCGGGCTGATCGCCGCCGAGACCGGTCTCGGCCCGGAGGAACTGGCCGAGGACGGCCCGTTCGACCGCTACGGGATCGACTCGCTGGTGATCACCAAGCTCAACCGGGAGCTGGACCAGCGCTTCGAGGGACTCTCCAAGACGCTGTTCTTCGAGTACGCGACCCTCGGCGAGCTGGCCGACTTCTTCGCCGAGCAGCACGCCGCCGTCCTGCTGGGCGGGGCCGCGTCCGCCCCGGGGGCCGGTTCCGCGCCGACCGCGACCAAGGCCGTCGGGCGCCCGGCCCGCTCCGTCCGGCGCGGGTTCGCCGGGAAGGACGCGGCCCCCCTGCCGGAGGACGAGGCGATCGCGGTGATCGGCCTGGCCGGCCGCTTCCCGATGGCCGACGACCTGGACGAGTTCTGGCGCAACCTGCTGGCCGGCCGCGACTGCGTCACCGAGATCCCGGCGGACCGCTGGGACCACACCCGCTGGTACGACGCCGACCCGG
The DNA here is from genome assembly GCF_044749365.1 of Kitasatospora sp. NPDC089509. Taxonomy (NCBI): domain Bacteria; kingdom Bacillati; phylum Actinomycetota; class Actinomycetes; order Kitasatosporales; family Streptomycetaceae; genus Kitasatospora; species Kitasatospora sp. NPDC089509. Next base: position 225,719 of record NZ_JBIVHS010000009.1, read on the forward strand.
CCGCGCCCGGCCGCGCCCACACCCGCTGGGGCGGCTTCCTGCGCGACGTGGACCGCTTCGACCCGGTCTTCTTCGGGATCTCGCCCCGCCAGGCCGAGGTGATGGACCCGCAGGAGCGGCTGTTCCTGCAGACCTCCTGGCATGCGCTGGAGGACGCCGGGTACCGCCGGGCCGACCTGGCCGGCCGCCCGGTCGGCGTGTACGTCGGCGTCATGTACGGCGAGTACCAGTTCCACGGCGCGCTGGACGCGCTGCGCGGCGGCCGGCCGCTGACCGGCTCGTCCTTCGCGACCATCGCCAACCGGGTCAGCCACGCCCTCGACCTGTCCGGCCCGAGCATGGCCCTGGACACCATGTGCTCGTCCTCGCTCACCGCGATCCACCTGGCCTGCGAGAGCCTGCGCCGGGGCGAGACCGAGCTGGCCGTCGCCGGTGGCGTCAACGTCTCGGTGCACCCGTACAAGTACGCGTTCCTGAGCCAGGGCCGCTTCCTCTCCTCGGACGGCCGCTGCCGGGCCTTCGGCGCCGGCGGGGACGGCTACGTGCCGGGCGAGGGCGTGGGCGCCGTCCTGCTCAAGCCGTACCGCCGGGCCGTCGAGGACGGCGACCGGATCCACGGCGTGATCCTGGGCAGCGCCGTCAACCACGGCGGCCGGACCAACGGCTACACCGTGCCGAGCCCCCGGGCGCAGCAGCGGGCGATCACCGACGCGATGGCCCGGGCCGGGGTGACCCCGACGGACATCGGCTACCTGGAGGCCCACGGCACCGGCACCGACCTCGGCGACCCGATCGAGCTGACCGGTCTGACCAACGCCTACCGCGAGGCCGGTGCCGCTCCCGGCACCTGGCCGATCGGCTCGGTCAAGTCCAACGTCGGCCACCTGGAGTCCGCCGCCGGCATGGCCGGACTGACCAAGGTGCTGCTGCAGTTCGCCCACCGGACCCTGGTGCCCTCGCTGCACAGCGCCGAGCTCAACCCGAACATCGACTTCGACCGCTCCCCGTTCCGGGTGCAGCGCGGGACGGCCGCCTGGCCGGAGGGCAGCGGGCCGCGCCGGGCCGGGCTGAGCTCCTTCGGCGCCGGCGGCTCCAACGCCCACCTGGTGCTGGAGGAGTCGCCGCGCCCCGACCCGTCGGCCGGCCGGCCGGCCGGGGAGCAGCGCGCCGACGAGCCGGTGCTGTACCTGCTCTCCGCCCGCGACGAGGAGCGGCTGCGCGCCTACGCGGCCCGGTCGGCGGAGTTCCTGGCGGACGCCCGCGTCCCGCTGGCGGACCTCTGCTTCACCACTCAGGTGGGCCGCGAGGCGATGCGGGCCCGGCTCGCGGTGGTCGCCACCGACGGCGCCGACCTCCTCGCCGCGCTGCGCGGCTACGCCGACGGCGGGCCAGTCCCCGCGGTGACCGGTGACGACGCCCTGGCGGAGTCGGCCCGCCGCTGGCTGGCCGGCGCGGACGTCGACTGGGCGGCCTGGCACGCGGCCCGGCCGGGCCCGGCCCCGCGCCGGGTCGGCGCCCCGAACTACCCGTTCGCGCCGGAGCGTTACTGGATCCCGCTGGACCCGGACCTGGGCGTCACGGCGCCCCACCCGCTGGTGGACGCCAATGAGTCGACGGTCGCGGAGGTGCGGTTCCGCAAGACCCTGCGCGCGGCCGACCGCCTGCTGCGCGACCACCTGATCGAGGGCCGGGCCCTGCTCGCCGGTGCCGCCACCCTGGAGTTCGTCCGGGCCGCGGCCGGTCTGGCCGAGCCGGGCGTGCGGCACGCCCTGCGGGACGTGGTCTGGGGGCGGGTGGTCGAACTGCCCCGGGGCGAACTGGACCTGTACGTCGCGTTCCGGCCCGAGGGGGACCGGCTCGGCTTCGAGGTGTACAGCGGGCAGGGCGACGGGCGGACCACCCATGCCCGGGGCGGCGTGGTGCCCGCCCCGGCGGCCGGGGCCGGCGCGCAGCGCCTGGACGACGTCCGCGGCCGGCTGGCGCCGGTCCGGGACCGGGCGTCCGTGTACGCCGACTACCGGGCCGCGGGCTTCGCGTACGGCCAGTCGTACCAGGTCGTCGAGGAGGTCCGGAGCGGGCCGGGGGAGGCACTGGTCCGGCTCGGCGGGTCGGGGGCGGTCGACGGGCCGGAGCTGTCCGCGGCGCTGCTCGACGGCGCCCTGCGGGCCTGTCACTGGGCCGGTCGGACCGCCGCCCCCGGTCGGGGCGAGTTGGCGGTGCCGTTCAGCCTGGGGGCACTCGACCCCGTCGATCCGCTCGACCCCGTCGGCCCGCTCGACGGGCCCGACCGGTCGACCGCCGTCCGGTACGCGCACGCCCGGCTGACTGGTGAGACGGCCGGGGTCCGCCACTTCGACCTCACCCTGTACGACGAGCACGGCCGAGTCCTGGCCGAGCTGCGGGACTTCGCGGGCCGGACCACCGCGGGCACGGCTTCGGCGTCGACGCCTGCCGCTGCGGCAGGACAGGTGCGGCTCTACGCGCCGCACTGGCAGCCCGCCGCCGAGCCGGGGCAGCAGAGCCCGGCCGGCACCCTGGCCCTGATCGGCCGTCGGCCCGAGCTGGAGGCGGCGCTGGCCGCCGCCGGGGTGTGGCGCCGGGTGGTGACCGTCGCCGAGGGCCCGCGGCTCGGCGAGACGCTGGCCGACCTGAGCGGTGCCGACGGCCTCGACCTGGCCGTGCTCCCCGGGGCCGCCGCGGCCGCCGGGCAGTCCCCGGCCGACCTGCTCGACCGCACCTGTGCCACGGTGCTCGACGTGCTGGACGCGGTGCGCTCCGGCGCGCTGCCCGGCCGGGTCCGCTGCGCCCTGGTGCACACCCAGGACGAGGGCCGGGACCGGCCCGAGTGGGCCGCGCTGGCGGGCTTCGCCCGCTCCACGGCCGCCGTCGCGCCCCGCTTCGAGCTGCTGACCCTGGCCGTCGACGGGCGGACCCCCGCCGAGGAACTCGCCGCCGCCCTCGCGGTCGAGCTGTCCGCCGCGACCGCGGTGGCCGGCGCGGAGGTGCGCCGCACGGCGGACGGCGGGCGCGCGGTGCGGGTGCTGCGGCCGCTGACCGGCGCCGAGCGGGAGACGGCCGACGAGCGCCCCCGGCTGCGCGAGGGCGGCGTCTACGTCCTCACCGGCGGCAGCGGGGCGATCGGGCACGCGCTCGCCGGACACCTGGCCCGGACGTACCGCGCGAAGCTGGTGCTGATCGGCCGTTCCGAGCCGGACGCCGCGGCGCTGGACCGGCACCGGGAGCTCGCCGGGCTGGGCGCCGAGGTCTGCGCGCTGCGCGCCGACGTGGCGAAGCCCGAGGAGCTCGCCGCCGCGCTGGCCGCCGCCCGGGCCCGCTTCGGCGCCCCGCACGGCGTCTTCCACCTGGCCGGCGTCGCCGACGGCGGACACGTCACCGACGGGGACCGGGTCCGGTTCGGCCGGGTGCTGGCCGCCAAGACCCACGGCCTGGTCCACCTGGACCGGCTGACCCGGGACGACGAGCTGGACCTCTTCGTGGTCTTCTCCTCGGTCTCCTCGCTGGTCGGCGACTTCGGCGCGGCGAGCTACGCGACCGGCAACCGGTTCGCGGACCTCTACACGGCGCTGCGCGACGACCGGACCCGCGAGGGGACGCGGCACGGCCGCAGCCTGTCGCTCGCCTGGCCGCTCTGGGCGGTCGGGGGCGTGGACGGACTGGTCGGGCAGCAGGAGCTGGCCGCGTACACCCGGCGCACCGGGATGGCGGCGCTGACGGCCGAGCAGGGCGTCGAGGCCTTCGAACGGGCGCTCGCCGCCGGGCGGCCCTGGCTGGTGCCGGCCTGGGGCGACCCGGCGGCGCTGGACGCGGCGCTCGCGGGCGCCCCGGCCGGGCCCGCCCCGGCCGTCGTACCGGCGCTCGCTCCGGCCGTCGCCCCCGCGGCGGGCCGCCCGGCCGGGGCCGGCCACCGGGCCCGGCTGCTGGAGCACCTGCGCGGCGTGGTGGCCGGGGTGCTCAAGCTGCCCGTCGGCCGGCTCGACAGCCGGGTCGTGCTGCAGGACTACGGCATGGACTCGGTGCTGGTGATGGACGCCAACTCCCTGCTGGGCAAGGACTTCCCGGGGCTCAGCGGCAGCGTGTTCTTCGAGTACCGGACGGTCGACGAACTGACCGACCACCTGCTCGCCGACCACGCCGACGCGGTGGCCCGGTTGTTCCCGGCCGAGGTCGAGGCCGAGGTCGAGGTCGGGACCGGGACCGGGAGCCGGGCCGTCCCGCTGGGCGCCCCGGTGCCGGGGTCGGTGACCGTGCCGGTGACCGACCCGGCGGCCGACCGGGCATCCCGCCCGGCGGAGCCGGACGAGCCGATCGCCGTCATCGGGATCAGCGGCCGCTACCCCGGGGCGGCCGACCTGGAGCAGTTCTGGCGCAACCTGGCGGCCGGCCGGGACTGCGTGACCGAGGTCCCCGCCGACCGCTGGGACGCCGACGCCCTGTACGACCCGGACCCGGCCGCGCCCGGCCGCAGCTACGGCCGGTGGGGCGGCTTCCTGGACGACGTGGACTCGTTCGACTCCCTGTTCTTCCAGATCTCGCCCAAGCAGGCCCGCTCGATGGACCCGCAGGAGCGGCTGTTCCTGGAGACGGCCTGGTCGGCGCTGGAGGACGCCGGGTACCCGCCGTCGCGCATCCCGGCGCCGCGGTTCGGCGGCGAGGGCCACGACGTCGGCGTGTTCGTCGGCGTGATGTGGGACGACTACGCCGTCCTGGCGGCCACCGAGTCCGCCCGGGGCAACCACCAGGTGGTGCTGGCCAACCGGTCCTCGATCGCCAACCAGGTCTCCTTCTTCGGGGACTTCCGCGGGCCCAGCGTCGTGGTGGACACCGCCTGCTCGGCCTCCCTGGTGGCGCTCCACCAGGCCTGCGAGAGCATCCGGCGCGGCGAGTGCTCCTACGCCCTCGCGGGCGGGGTGAACGTGTCCGTCCACCCCGACAAGTACGTGCACCTCAGCAGCAAGTCGATGCTCTCCACCGACGGCCGCTGCCGGGCCTTCGGCGCGGGCGGCAGCGGCTACGTGCCCGGCGAGGGGGTGGGCGCGGTGCTGCTCAAGCGCCTCTCCGAGGCCGTCCGCGACGGCGACACCGTGCACGCCGTGATCCGTTCGACGGCCGTCAACCACGGCGGTCGCACCAGCGGCTACACCGTGCCCAACCCGCGCGCCCAACAGGCCCTGGTGGAACAGGCGTTGGCCGCCGCCGGGATCGACGCCCGGACCATCGGACACCTGGAGGCGCACGGCACCGGTACCGCGCTCGGCGACCCGATCGAGCACACCGCGCTGGCGAAGGCCTTCGGCAAGCACACCTCCGACACCGGCTTCTGCGCGCTCGGCTCGGTGAAGTCCGGCATCGGCCACCTGGAGGGCGCGGCCGGCATCGCCGGCTTCACCAAGGCCGTCCTCCAGCTGCGGCACGGCACCCTGCTGCCCACCCTGCACGCGCAGGAGCTCAACCCGGCCATCGACTTCGACCGTTCGCCGTTCACCGTGCAGCGCGAGACGGCCCCGTGGGTGCCGGTGCGGGACGCCGACGGGCGTCCGCTGCCGCGCCGGGCCGCCGTCAGCTCCTTCGGCGCCGGCGGGACCAACGCGCACGTCGTGGTCGAGGAGTACCTGCCGTCGGAGCCGGCCCCGGTCGACGCCGACGGGCCGGAGCTGATCACCCTGTCCGCCCGCGACGAGGAGCGGCTGCGCGCCTACGCGGCCCGGCTCGGCCGCGCGCTGACCGAACCCGCGGAGCACGTCGCGCGGCCGCGGCTGGCCGACGTGGCCCACACCCTGCGGGTCGGCCGCGAGCCGCTGGCCGAGCGGCTGGCGTTCGTCGCCACCGACCTCGCCGACGCCGCCGCCAGGCTCGACGCGATCGGACGCGGCGAGGGCGGCCAGTGGCTGCACCGCGGCCGGGTCGAGCAACACCCGCCGCTGGCCGGTCTGTTCGCCCAGGGCGTCGGCGGCGAGGAGTTCCTGGCCGCCCAGATCAGGGCGGGCGACGACGACCTGCTCGGACGGATGTGGGTCTCCGGCATCACGCTCGACTGGGAGCTGCTGCACCGGCTCCGGCCGGGCGCGCGCCGCCGGGTGCCGCTGCCGACCTACCCGTTCGCGCGGGTGCGGCACTGGCTGGACGTCGCTCCGGCCGCCGTGGCGGAGCTCCCGGCGGCGACCCCGGTCGCTGCTCCGGTCGCCGCTCCGGCCGACGGCCCGTACCGGCACCCGCTGTCGGCCGAGGCGCCGGAGCTGCGCGACCACGTGGTCGACGGGCGGCCGATCCTGCCCGGCGTCGGCCACCTCGACCTGGTCGCCCGGGCCTGCGGCGGGCTGACCGGCCGGGCGTTCGCCGACGTCCGCTGGGTCTCCCCGCTGGCCGTGGAGGGGACCGGGGCCCTGGTGTCGATCGCCCTGGACGGCGACCGCTACGAGGTGCGCGGGCCCGACGGCGCGGCCCGTTCGTACGGCCGGTTGACGGACGCCCCGGCGGCGCCCCCGGCGGTCGACCTCGCCGCGCTGACCTCCCGCCTGGAGCCGGGCCCCGACCGGGCCGGCTTCTACCGGCTGCTGGTCGAACAGGGCCTGGACTACGGGCCGTTCTTCCGCCGGGTCCAGCAGGTGTGGACCGGCGCCGACGAGGTGCTCGGCCGACTCGGCGACGCCGCCGGCGAGTCCGGGTACGCGCTGCACCCGGGCATCCTGGACGCCGCCCTGCACACCGTCGCCGCGCTGCTGGCCCGGCGCCGGGCCGGCCGTCGACTGCCGCTGCTGCCCTTCGCGGTGGACCGGGTCGAGGTCTTCGGCGCCGTCCCGGAGACCGGCTGGTCGTACGTCCGGGAGACCGGCACCGACCGCTGCGACGTCCTGGTGCTGGACGGGTCGGGCGCGGTGCGGGTCCGGTTCACCGGGCTGACCTACCGGGAGGCGAAGCCGTCCGCGCTGCTCGTCCACCGGCCGGTGTGGACCGCGCGGGCCGCCGACGGCACCGCCGGGCGCGCCCGCCGGGTGCTGCTGGTCGGGCCGCGGCTGGACGCCGGGCCCGCCGGGGCGATCGCCGGTGCGCACGCGGACGCGGAGGTGTGGCGGCTGCCCGTCGGGCCCGGCGGCCTCACCGACGCGGAGCTGGACCGGGCGCTGACCCGGGCCGGCGGCCCCGACCTGGTCTACTTCCTCGACGCCGGGCCGGAGCACGAGCCCGCCGACCGGGCCGCCGTGCGCGCCGTCCTGGACCGCGGCGTGGTCTCCCTGTACCGCCTGGTGCGAGCCCTGGACCGGCACGGACTGACCGACCGGGAGCTGCGACTGAAGGTCGTCACCACGGACGGGTACCCGCTCGGCGCCGACGACGCCTCCGGCCCGTGGCCGGTCGGCCTGGCCGGCCTGGCCGCGGTGGTGGCCAAGGAGTGGCCGAACCTGAAGGTCGCGCTGGTCGACGTGCGCTCGGCCGAGGCCGGCGAGAGCGTCCCGGCGATCGTCGCCGAACCGTTCCCGGCCCGGCCGGTCCCGGTCTCCGTCCGGGCCGGCGTCCGGCGCGAGCGCGGGTTGGAGCGGGTCGAACTGCCCGCGGCCGCGACCCGGTTCCGCACCGGCGGGGTCTACCTGGTCGTCGGCGGGCTGGGCACGGTCGGCCGGGACACCTGCCGGCACCTGGCCCGGACCTACCGGGCGAAGCTGGTCCTGGTCGGGCGCTCGCCGCTGGACGAGGCCCGGCGGCGGACCGTCGCCGAACTGGAGGCCGCCGGGGCCGAGGTGCGCTACCTGGCCCTGGACGCCAACGACCCGGCCGAGCTGGCCGGCGCCGTCCGGCTGGCCAGGAGCGAGTTCGGCGCCCTGCACGGCGTGATCAACGCCGCGATGGTGCTGGTCAACCAGGTCGTCCGGGAGCTGCCGGAGGACCGGCTGCGGGTCGCCCTGGAGTCCAAGGCCGACTCGACCTGGAGCGTGCTGCGGGCGGTCCGCGGGGAGTCCCTCGACTTCGTGCTCTGCTTCTCCTCCGGGGTCGCCTTCGAGGGCAACCACGGACAGGCCGGCTACGCCGCGGGCTCCACCTTCGCCGACGCGTACGCCCTGCACGCCGCCCGGACCCTGCCGTTCCCGGTGCGGGTGCTCAACCTGGGCTACTGGCACGCGGGCGGGGACGCGGAACGCGAGCGGGTGCTGCGCCGCTTCGAGGCGGCCGGGGTACGGCCGCTGACGGCCGAGTGGGGCATGGCCGCCGTCGAGCGGACCCTCGGGTCCGCGGTGCCCCAGGTGTTCGCGCTGGACGCCGACCGGCAGATCCTGGACGGCCTGGGCGTCGACCCGGACCGGACCCTCACCGTGGCCGCGGGCCGGGACCCGGTCCGGCGGCCCGAGGTGACGGTCGCCCGGAGCTCCGCCACCGACGGCGCGCTGACGGAGTACCAGCTCGCCGTGGCGGAGGCCGAGGAGCTGACCCACCGGCTGCTGGCGGCCGTGCTGCGCCGGGCCGGCGTGTTCGAGCAGGCCCCGGCCGTCCGCGACCGCGCCGAGCTGGCCGCCCGGGTCGGCGTCGTCCCCGAGCACGCCGCGCTGTTCCGGGCCCAGCTGGACCTGCTGGTCGCCACCGGGTACCTGGTGGCGGACGGCGACGGCCTGCGCCCGGCCGGGCGCCCGGTGGAGGACGAGGCCGCCGTGGGGCGGGAGTTGGCGGCGCTGATGGACCGCCACCCCGGCATCGTCCCGGTCGCCGGGCTGCTGCGGGACTGCCTGGCGGTGCTCCCGGAGGTGCTCACCGGGCGGGTGTCGGCCATGGACGTGCTGTTCCCGGAGGGCTCCGCGGAGCGGGTCGCGGCCGTCTACCGGGGCGACCCGGTGACCGACCACTGCAACGCCGAGGTGGCCCGGCTGGTCGTCGAGCAGGTCGAGGCCCGGCGCTCCGCCGAGCCCGGCGCCCCGGTGCGCGTCCTGGAGGTTGGCGCGGGCACCGGCGGCACCACCGCGACCGTGCTGGCCGCCCTCGCCCCCTACGCGGACTCCGTCGAGTACGTCTTCACCGACGTCTCCCCGGCCTTCGTCCGCCGGGCCCGGCAGCGGTTCGGCGCGGACCACCCCTTCGTCCGCTTCGAGACGCTGGACATCGAGGCGGAGCGGCCCGGCGGCGGCGCGCCGACCGGCGTCCACGACGTGGTGTTCGGCACGAACGTGTTCCACGCCACCGGCCGACTGGCCCACACCCTGACCCGGGCGAAGTCCCTGCTGCGGCGGGGCGGGGTGCTGCTGCTCACCGAGGGCACCCTGCCGCAGAGCCGGCTGGCGCTGATCTTCGGCCTGACGGCGGGCTGGTGGCTGTTCGACGACGCGGACCACCGGATGCCGCACTCGCCGCTGGCGAGCGAGCGCCAGTGGCGGGACGTGCTGGCGGGCTGCGGCTTCCGGGACGTCAGCGCCGGGGCGCCGACCACCGGGGCCGGGCCGGCCTTCCAGAGCGTCATCGCGGCGGTCAGCGACGGCGTCGTGCCGGTGGTCCGGGCGGTCCCGGCCACGGCGGTCACGGCGGTCACGGCGGCTGTGGCGGCGACGGCGGTCGAGGCCGCCGTGCCGGTCGGGAGCGCCGGGTCCGACGCGCTGGAACAGGTGACGGCGGTGTTCGCCCGGGTGCTGGAGATGGCCCCCGAGCAGCTGGACCCCGACCTGACCTTCGAGAACTACGGGGTGGACTCGCTGGTCACGCTCGAACTGACCCGCGCGCTGGAGGCGCTGTACGGCCCCCAGCCGGCCACCCTGCTGTTCGAGCGGATCACCATCCGCAGGCTCGCCGAGCACTTCCGGTCCGTGGCACCGCCGGCTCCCGTCGCCCCGGCCGTGCCCGCTGCTCCCGCCGCGCCGCCGTCGGCCCCTGTGGTCGAAACGGCCGGGCCCGTCGGGACCGGCGGGCCCGACGAGGCCGAGCGCCTGGTCGCCGGCCTGTCCGACGAGGCCGTCGACGAGCTGCTGGCCGAACTCCTGTCCCAGCGCGGCGGGTTCGAAGGAGGCGCCCGATGACGGCCGAGCCGTTCAGCTGTGTGGTGATCGGCGAGGAGCCGCTCCTGGTGGAGTGCACCAGGCTGCTGCTCGCCCGGGGGCACCGGGTGGCCGCCGTGGTGTCGCCCGACGAGGAGCTGCGCTCCTGGGCGGAGCGTGAGGGACTGTCGGCCGTGCGGCTCGACCGGGACCTCGCCGACCGGCTGGCTCCCCTGGAGTTCGACTACCTGTTCAGCATCGCCAACCTGCGGATGCTGCCGGCGCCGGTGCTGGCCCTGCCCGCCCGGCTGCCGGTCAACTTCCACGACGGGCCGCTGCCCCGGCACGCCGGCCTGTTCGCCACCAGCTGGGCCATCCTGGACGGCGACAAGGACCACGGCGTCACCTGGCACGTGATGACCGAGGAGGCCGACACCGGCGACGTGCTCAAGCGGCGCGCCGTCCCGGTCGGTCCGGCCGACACCGTGCACGAGCTCGACGTCGCCTGCTTCGACGCCGCCGTGGAGTCCTTCGGCGAACTCGTCGACGAGCTGGCGGCCGGCACCGCCACCCGCACGCCGCAGGACCTCGACCTGCGGACGTACCACGGGAGGTACGACGGACTGCCGCGCGGCGGCGTGGTCGACTGGCGGCGCCCGGCCGCCGAGCTGGACGCGGCCGTGCGCGCGACCGCGTTCGGGCACCGGCGCAACGACTTCGGCGTCCCGCTGCTGGCCCTCGGCGACCGGCTGCTGGCCGTGCGCGGCGCCGAGGTGTCCGACCGGCCGTCCACCGAGGCGCCCGGCACCGTCGTCGGCGTCGACCCGGACGCCCTCACCGTGGCCACCGTCGACCGGGACGTCCGGCTCACCGGACTGGCCGAGCCGACCGGCGAGCGGATCGACCCGGCGGCCGTCGCCGAGCTGCTGACCCGCGCCCACGACGGGCGCTTCCCCCAGCTCGGGGACGAGGCCGTGGCCGAGCTGGCCCGGGCCGGCCGGGCCGCGTTCCGGGGGGAGCGGCACTGGTCGGCCGTGCTCGGCACGCTGGAGCCGCTGCTGCCGCCCCGGCTCGGCCGGCTCCCGGAGGCCGCGGCGCAGGACGCGGCGCAGGACGGCGCGCTGACCACCGCTCAGGCCGCCGCGCAGGCCCGTCCGGTCGCGCTGCCCGCGGCCCTGCGGGCCGGTGCGGTGGCGCCCGAGGCGACCGCGCTGGCCGCGGTGCTCGCCCTGCTGGCCCGGCTCACCCGGGGCGGCGAGCGGGACGTCGCGCTGGCCACCGCCGTGCCGACCGGCCCGGCCGGCGGGCTGCTCGCCGCCGAGCTGCCGTTGCGCACGCCGGAGGACCCGCTCGACCGGACGCTGCCGGAACTCGCCGGGCTGGTCGCCGCCGAGACCGCCGCCGTCCGGGGCCGCTCGCCGTACCGGCAGGACCTCCTGCTGCGGCACCCGGGGCTGGCCGCCGTCCGGGCCGGGCTGCCGGTCGCGGTGGTGCTCCCCGGCACGGAACCCGCCACCGGCGCCGGGGCCGGTGCGGCCCGCGCCCTGACCGTCCGCATCGACTCCGAGGGCACGGTCCGCTTCACGGCCGGACATGACCTGACGAATCGTCATATGGCATGGATCGCCGACCGGTTCGAGCTGTTCCTCGCCGCCGCCGCGGCCGAGCCGGACCGGCCGCTGGGCACCCTGGGACTGCTCGACGCGGACGAGCGGCGGCTGCTCCGGGACCGGTGGAACGACACGGCCGAGGAGTACCCGAGCGGGACCACCGTCAGCCGGCTGGTCGCCGACCTCGCCTGCGCCGCCCCCGCCGCCGTCGCCGTCCGCTTCGAGGACCGCGAGCTCGGCTACGCCGAACTGGACCAGGCAGCCGACCGGCTGGCCCGGCACCTGGTCGGCCTGGGCGCCGGCCCCGGCGGCTTCGTCGGCGTCTACCTGGAACGCTCCCCGGAGCTGCTGGTCGCGCTGCTCGCCGTGCTCAAGAGCGGCGCCGGGTACGTGCCGATCGACCCGATCTACCCGCCCGACCGGATCCGGCACATGCTGGAGGACTCCGGTGCGCGGCTGGTGGTCACCGACGCCCGGCTCGGCGGCACCCTGGCCGACTTCCCGGTGACCGCCGTCCCGGTCGTCCCGGCGGAGGGCGCCCCGGCGCAGGGCGGCGCGCAGCTCCCGGCGGCCCCGATCGACCGCTCGGACCCGGACGCGGCCGCGTACGTCATCTACACCTCGGGCTCCACTGGGCTGCCCAAGGGCGTCCGGGTCGGCCACCGCGCGCTGGTCAACTTCCTCTGGACGATGGCCCGTTACCCGGGCTTCGGCTCCGCGGACTCGTTGCTGGCGCTCACCACGGTGTGCTTCGACATCGCCGGACTGGAGCTCTACCTGCCGCTGGTCCGCGGCGGCACCGTGGAGGTGCTGCCGGCCGCCGAGGCCGCCGACGGCTTCGCCCTGCGGCAGCGGATCGAGCGGTCGAGGCCGACCGTGCTGCAGGCCACGCCCACCACCTGGCAGATGCTGCTGGCCGCGGGCTGGGCCGGCGACCCGGCGCTGCGGGCGCTGTGCGGCGGCGAGCCGCTGCCCGCCGAACTGGCCGAGCGCCTCGTCGGGCGGGTCGGCGCGCTGTACAACATGTACGGCCCCACCGAGACCACCATCTGGTCCACCGTCGACCGGGTGCGGGCCGGCGAGCCGGTCACCATCGGGCGGCCCATCGGCAACACCCGCTGCCATGTGCTCGACGAGCGCGGCCTGCCCGTCCCCCCGGGCCTCCCCGGCGAGCTGTACCTGTCCGGCGACGGCGTCGCCGACGGCTACCTGGGCCGTCCGGAGCTGACCGCCGAACGGTTCGTCCCGGCCCCGGAGGCCGCCGCGGGCCGCGCCTACCGCACCGGCGACCTGGTGCGCCACCTGCCGGACGGCCGCCTGGAGTACCTGGAGCGGATCGACGGCCAGATCAAGCTGAACGGCTACCGGATCGAGCTGGGCGAGGTGGAGTCCGCGCTCCGCCGGCTGCCCGGGGTGACGGCCGCGGTGGCGCTGGTCCGCGAGGACCGGCCCGGCGAACGCCGCCTGGTCGGCTACGTGGTCGGCGGGGGAGGGCAGCCGGTGGAGCGGGCCGGGCTGCGCGCCGCCCTGCGGGAGCGGCTGCCCGGCTACATGGTCCCGGCGGCGGTGGCGGTGCTGCCGGCGCTGCCGCTCACCCCGAACGGCAAGGTCGACCGCAGGGCGTTGCCGGTGCCGGACCCGGTCGAGTCGGCCGGCGCGCCGGTCAGCACCGAGCTGGAGAAGCGGATCGCCGCCGCGTGGTGCGAGGTGCTGGGCCTGGAGCGGGTCGGCGCCGACGACAACTTCTTCGACGTGGGCGGGGACTCGCTGCGCCTCACCTCGGTCGCGGCGCTGCTGCGCGAGCGGCTCGGCCTGCCGGTCACCCGCCTGGGCATGTTCCGGTACCCGACCGTCCGCGCGTTGGCGGCCGGTCTGGCCGAGTCCGCCCCCACCTCCGCCGGGGCGCCGCAGCGGCGCTCCCGGGACGCGTCGGCGCTCGCCGAGCGGCGCACCAGAAGGGGGCGACGGTCCTGACCGGTCCCGGCACCACCCGCGACGCGGACGCCCGCTGCGCGGACAGATCCCAGACGGCTACCACGGGGGTTCCCATGTCCACATGTCAGGTCTGCTCGCTCGGCGCCGACCACCCCGGCGTCGTCCTCGACGACCGGCAGGTCTGCAACCTGTGCAACCTGGACTTCGCCGAGGACCTGCTGGTCAACTACCGCTACACCAGCGAGGTGTTCGCCGAGTTCCAGCAGGCGCCGCCGGCCGGCGGCGAGTACGACTGCCTGTTCATGTACAGCGGCGGCAAGGACAGCACCTACATGCTGGACAAGTTCGCCAACGAGTACGGCAAGCGGGTCCTGGCCTTCACCTTCGACGTGCCCTTCGAGAGCGTGCACGCGGCGCAGAACATCGCGCTGGCCCGGGAGAAGATCCCGGCCACCTTCGTGCTGGACTCCGACGACGACAACATCAAGCTGATGATGCGCGAGGTGTTCAACCGCCCCGCGCCCAAGAAGCCGGGCAAGTACCTCGACGAGAAGCTGCCCTGCGTCTCCTGCCGCACCTTCTTCGTGCTGCGGGCGATCCTGATGGCCTACCGGCAGGGGATCCCGTACATCGCGCTGTGCGCGGACCCGCAGCAGATCCTCACCATGGAGTCCAACGTCCGGGAGATCGTGCGGGACTTCTACAAGACCTTCGGCGAGCGGCTCACCGACACCCTGTTCGGCGGGCAGCTGGAGGAGCTGCTCTTCGAGGAGGAGGAGAACCTCCCGAAGATCGTCTTCCCGTTCATCGCCATGCGCCACGAGTACGAGCCGGACCGCATCGTCGAGGAGCTGCGCGCCAAGGGCCTCTACCAGTCGTCGCCGCTGGAGACCCACTGCACCCTGCTGCCGCTGCTGAACTACTACTCGTTCAAGAACTGGGACTGCATGTTCTACAAGCTCAATGCGTCCAGTCATGTGCGGTCGGTGCGGCGCAACGCCGAGTACGACCGGAGCACGTTCAGCATCAAGTTCCCCCGCTCGCTCGAACTCGGCCCGGTGGAGGAGCGGTTGGGGAAGGTGGTGCTGGCGATCGCGGCGGGCGAGGGCGAGCGGGCCGACCACCAGCGGGAGCTCGTCGACCTGTTCCAGCGGATGGGGGCCACCGAGGACGCCGCGGCCTTCGTCTCGCAGAGCTTCCTCGACATGCGCACCGTCGCCGACGACCTCGGCATCCGGCTGGGCTGAGACCCCCCGCCGAGACCCCGAGCCGACACCCCCCGCCGGCACCCCGGCCGAGACCCCCGCCGAGACCTGAGCTGAGAACCGAGCAGGAGACCGTCATGACCTATGCAGACTCCGACGTGGCCATCATCGGCATGGCCTGCCGCTTCCCGGGCGCCGACTCCCCCGAAAGGTTCTGGGACGTCCTGCGCGAGGGCCGCGAGACCCTCACCCGGTACACCGACGAGGAGCTGCTGGCGGCCGGGGTGCCGGCCGCCGACCTGGCCGACCCGCACTACGTGAAGGCCGGTCAGGGCATCCCGGGCACCGACCTGTTCGACTCCGAGCTGTTCCGGTTCACCCACGACGAGGCCGAGATCCTCGACCCGCAGCACCGGGTCTTCCTGGAGTGCGCCTTCGAGGCGCTGGAGCGGGCCGGCTACGACCCCGACCGCACCGACGGCCAGATCGGCGTCTACGCGGGCGCGGGCATGAACCACTACCTGCTGCACAACCTGGCCGAGCGCCACCGGACCGGCTCCACGGTCGACCGCTACCGGCTGATGCTCGCCAACGACAAGGACTTCCTGGCCACCCGGCTCTCGTACAAGCTGAACCTGCGCGGCCCCAGCATCAACGTCAACACCGCCTGCTCCACCTCGCTGGTCGCGGTCAACACGGCCTGCCTGGCGCTGCTCGGCGGCGAGTGCGACGTGGCCCTGGTCGGGGCGGTGCACCTCAACCCGCCGCAGCAGGGCTACCAGTACCAGGACGGCATGATCTTCTCGCCGGACGGGCACTGCCGGGCCTTCGACGCCGAGGCGCGCGGCACCGTGATCGGCAGCGGCGCCGGGGTGGTCGTCCTCAAGCGGCTCAAGGAGGCGCTGGCCGACGGCGACTGGATCCACGCCGTGATCAAGGGCTCGGCCGTCAACAACGACGGCTCCGGGAAGGCCGGTTACACCGCGCCCAGCATCGCCGGGCAGGCGGCCGTGATCGCCGACGCCCAGGAGGTCGCCGACGTCGAGCCGGACACCGTCGGCTACGTCGAGGCGCACGGCACCGGCACCCCGCTCGGCGACCCGATCGAGGTCGCCGCGCTCACCGACGCGTTCCGGCGGGGCACCGAGCGGACCGGGTACTGCGCGCTCGGCTCGGTGAAGAGCAACATCGGGCACCTGGACACCGCCGCCGGGATGGCCGGGCTGATCAAGACCGTGCTGATGCTGGAGCACCGCACCCTGGTGCCGAGCCTGCACTTCGACACGCCGAACCCGGAGATCGACTTCGGGTCGAGCC
Source organism: Kitasatospora sp. NPDC089509 (assembly GCF_044749365.1). Lineage (NCBI taxonomy): Bacteria > Bacillati > Actinomycetota > Actinomycetes > Kitasatosporales > Streptomycetaceae > Kitasatospora > Kitasatospora sp. NPDC089509. The sequence continues at coordinate 241,751 of NZ_JBIVHS010000009.1, forward strand.
CGTTCTTCGTCAACACCGCGACCGCCGAGTGGCCGGCGGGCGAGGGCCCCCGCCGGGCCGGCGTCAGCTCCTTCGGGATCGGCGGCACCAACGCCCATGTGATCCTCCAGGAGGCCCCGGCCAGGACGGCGGAGCAGACCGGGGACGGCCCCGAGCTGCTGGTCGTCTCCGCCCGGTCCAAGGGCGCGCTGCAGCTGGTCGGCGCCGCGCTGGCCCGCCGGCTCAAGCAGCAGTCCGACCTGGACCTCGGCGCGGTCGCCCAGACCCTGGGCCTGGGCCGCCGGGCCTACCCGCACCGCTTCGCCCTGGTCGCCCGCAGCACCCGCGAGGCCGCGATGGCGCTCGCCCTCGGCGACGAGGAGCGGCTGCGGCTGGGGGTCGCCGAGGAGGAGCCGAGCACCCCGGTGTTCGTGCTGACCGGCGCCGTGCCCGACCCGGCCGACAGCGCCGAGCTCCACCGGACCGTCCCCGCCTACCGCGCCGCCGTCGACGCCTGCGCCGAGGCGGTCGGCCTGGCCGGCGAGGCCGGCGCGCTGCTCGGGGCCGGCGGCGCCCGGGCCGCCTTCCTCCACGAGTACGCGCTCGCCACCGCCCTGACGGCCTGGGGCGTCACCCCGGCCGGGCTCGCCGCGAGCGGCACCGGCCTGGTGGTGGCCGCCGCGCTGGCCGGGGCCGTACCGCTCGCCGACGCCCTCGCGCTCGTCGACGGCGCCGCGCCGGACCGGGTCGCGCCGCCGAGGCTGCCCGTCCTGTCCGCGCGCACCGGCCGCTGGCTGACCGAGGAGGAGGCCCTGCGGGCGGCCAGCTGGACCCCCGGCCCGGAGCAACTGGCCGACCTGGAAGGGCTGTTGGCGGACACCGGACGGCACCCGCTGCCGCTCGCCGCCGAGCCGGGCGGGCCGGCCGGACCGGCCCACCTGCTCACCCTGCTCGCGGACCAGTGGGTGCTCGGCGCCGAGGTCGACTTCGAAGCCGTCCACGCGGACCGCGACCGGTACCGGGTCCCGCTGCCGGTCCGCCCCTTCGTGCGCCGCCGGCACTGGGCCGAGCCCGCCGAGACCGCGGCCACCGCCCCCACCGCCGGCGACCGGCTGATCGACCGCCTCGACCCGGCCGACCCCGACCGCGGCGTCGAGCTGATCACCGACTACCTGGTCGACGAGGTCGCCAAGGTGCTCGGCGACCGGGACCAGGTCGGCCTGGACGCCCGACTGTTCGACCTGGGCCTGGACTCCCTGGTGCTGATCGAGGTCGGGGCCAAGCTCGGCGCCGAACTGGGACTGGAGATCTCGACCTCCGCCTTCCTGGAGTTCCCCAGCATCCGCACCTTCGTCCAGCACCTCGCCGAGCTGCTGGAGCTGGCCCCCGCCCCCGGCCGGGACGCCGCCGACGCCGGTGCCGGCCGCACCTCCCGGCGGGCCCAGCGCGCGGCCGGGAGGCAGGGCGGCACCGCCTGATCCGACGGCCCGGCAACCGGCACCTCCCAGCGGCAGTACGCCCCGGCCCGCAGCGGCCGCACCGATGACCTGTGAGAGAGAAGAACCGTGGACGACAAGCGAAAGCTGCTGCTGAGCCTGCTGAGCCGGGCCTCCGCACCTCCGGCGAGCACCGGTGTGGCCATCGTCGGCGTGTCCGGCCGGTACCCGCTGGCGGGGACCGTCGACGAGCTCTGGGCCAACCTCGCGGCCGGCCGGCACTGCATCCGGGAGGTGCCGGCCGACCGCTGGGACGCCGACGCCCACCACGACCCCCGTGGCACGCACGGCGGTTACAGCAAGTGGGCCGGATTCGTCGACGACGTCGACCGGTTCGACCCGCTGTTCTTCCAGATCTCGCCCGCCGACGCGGAGGCCATGGACCCGCAGGAGCGCCTGTTCCTGCAGACCGCGGCCGCCGTGCTGGACGACGCGGGCATCCCGGCCGCCGAGCTCGCCGCGCGCGGGCCGGTCGGGGTGTTCGCCGGCGTCATGAACAACAACTACGAGTGGATGGGCGGCGAGGCCACCGCGCGCGGGGTCCGCACCGACGCCCACTCCAACCACTGGTCGATCGCCAACCGGGTCTCCTACGCCTTCGACTTCACCGGCCCGAGCCTGGCGGTGGACACCGCCTGCTCCGCCTCGCTGACCGCCGTCCACCTGGCCTGCGAGAGCATCAGATCGGGCGAGTGCCAGGCCGCGATCGCGGGCGGCGTCAACCTGATCCTGCACCCCATGCACCTGCGGATGCTCGCGGACCGGGGGATGATCTCGCACACCGACCGGCTGAAGAGCTTCGGCGCGGGCGCCGACGGCTTCGTCGACGGCGAGGGCGTGGGCGCCGTCCTGCTCCGGCCGCTGGAGGCGGCGATCGCCGACGGGGACCGCATCCTCGGGGTGATCCGCGGCTCGGCCATCAACGCGGGCGGCAAGACCGGCGGGTACACGGTGCCGAGCTCGGCCGCGCAGACCGAGGTGGTCCGCGCCGCCCTGCGCCGGGCCGGTGTCGGCCCCGAGGGCATCGGCTACGTCGAGGCGCACGGCACCGGCACGCCGCTCGGCGACCCGATCGAGATCGCCGGTCTGGTCGAGGCCTTCGGCGGGCGGATCACGCCGGAGCAGCGGGCCGCCCGCCCGACCGTCGCCGTCGGCTCGGTGAAGTCCAACATCGGCCACCTGGAGTCGGCGGCCGGCGTCGTCGGCCTGACCAAGGTGCTGCTCCAGTTCCGGCACGGGATGCTGGCGCCGTCGCTGAACGCGGCCGAGCCCAACCCGGACATCGACTTCTCCACCACCCCCTTCGCGGTGCAGCAGACCCTCCGGCCCTGGACCGGCCCGCAGGACTCCGCCGACCGGCCGCCGCTGCGCGCCGTGGTCAACTCCTTCGGCGGCGGCGGCGCCAACGCCTGCGTCGTGGTGGAGGAGTACCGGGAGCCCGGGCCGGTGCGGCCGGTGGAGCCCGGTGACCAGCTGCTCGTGCTGTCCGCCAAGAGCGAGGAGCGGCTGCGCGCCTACGCCGCCGACCTGGCCGCCCACCTGCGGCGGACCACCGCCCCGGCCGGGGCGGGGCCGGACGCGGCGGCACCCGCCGACCTCCGGCGGCGCTGCCTGCGGGTGGCCGCCGAGGCCGCCGGGGTGGAGCCGGAGTTCCTCGACCCGGGCACGGACCTCGCCGAGTACGGCTTCGGCGTGGTCGAACGCGCCCGCTTCCACGCGCTGCTGGCGGCCGAGTTGGGCCGGGAGCTGCCTGCCGCCGTCGCCTCGGCGGGCAGCCTGGCGGACGTCCTCGCGGCGGTCTCTGCGAACGCGGCGGATGCGGCGGACGCGGCGGTCTCTGCGAACGGTGCGCGGGTCGAGCCGGTCGGCCCGGAGCCGTTGCGGCTGGCCGACGTCGCCCACACCCTCCAGGTCGGCCGAACCGGGTACGAGTTCCGGCTCGCCCTGGCGGCCGGTTCGGCGGCCGAGGCGGTCGAGCTGCTGGAGCGGCACGCCGCCGGTCACGTCGACCCGCGGGTCCGCACCGGGCGGGCCGCCCGGGTCCGCGGCGACCTGGCCGGGAGCGAGGCCGAGGCCCTCGAACTGGCGCTGGCCCGACGGGACCTGGCCGAGGTCGCCGAGCGCTGGGTGGCCGGCGCCCGGATCGACTGGAGCCGGGTGACGCCCTCGGGGGCCCGTCGCATCCAGCTGCCCGGCTACCCGTTCGCCCGCAACCGCTACTGGATCCCCGAGCCGCCCGCGGCGGCCCGCCCGGTGCCGCAGGCCCTCGGAACGGGCACCGGGCAACTGCCGGAGGCCCTCGGAACGGGCACCGAGCAGGTGCCGGACTTCTACCAGCCGCTCTGGGTGCGCGCCGAGGAGCCGGCGGCCGGCCCGGCGCCCCGGGCGGAGCGGGTCGTCGTCCTGGCGACCGCCGCCTCGCTCCGGTTCGCCGAGGCGGTCGCCGCCCGGCACCCGGGCGCCCCGGTGGACCTGGTCCGGATCGACCGGGAGCCGGTCGAGGCCTGGCTGCCCCGGGCCGCCGACGCCGAACTCGTCGTGCACCTGGGCGGGTTGGGCGGCCGGATCGCCGACGGCGTCGGGCTCGACCGGGTCCGCGAGCAGACCCGCGACGGCGCGCTGTCGCTGTTCCACCTGGTCCGCTCCACCCGGGCCGAGCGGGTCGTCGTGGTCACCGGTGACGTCTTCGCGGCGGCCGGCGCCGCCGTCGCCAACCCGCTGGCCGCGGGCGTGCACGGGCTGCTCCAGGTGGTCTCCAAGGAGCGTCCCGAACTGCGGGTCGCCTCGATCGACGTCAGCTCCGCCGAGCTCGACGACGAGGACGCCCTCCGGGCCCTGGCGGACGCCGTGCTGGCCGAGCCGGGCACCGGCCGGGACCGCACCGTCGCCCTGCGGGCCGGGGTCCGCTACGTCCGCCGGCTCGGCCGGGTCGACCTGCCGGAGGCCGACGGACCGGTCTTCCGGGACGGCGGCGTCTACCTGCTGGTCGGCGGCACCGGGGGCATCGGCCGTGAGCTGAGCCTGCACCTCGCCCGGCGGCACCGGGCCCGGCTGGTCTGGTTCAGCCGCAGTGCGCCCGGGGCCGAGCAGCGGGCCGCCATGGCCGCGATCCGGGAGTGCGGCGGCGAGGTCGTCCACCTGGCGGGCGACGCCTGCTCCGCCGAGGACCTGGCCGCCGCCGTCGCCGAGGCCCGGAGCCGGTTCGGCGCCCTGCACGGCGTCGTCCACGCCGCCATGGTGTTCGACAACCACCCGCTCGCCGAACTCGACGAGGCCGGGTTCACCGCCGCCACCCGGGTCAAGACCGAAGGGGCGGTCGCGCTGGCCGCCGCCGTCGCCGACCAGCCGCTGGACTTCCTGGTCTACTTCTCCTCGGCCGGCTCCTTCGGCAACTTCGCCGGCAACGGCGCCTACATCTGCGCCTCGGCCACCGAGGACGCCTACGCGCTGTTCCTGCGCGGGCGACTGCCGTTCCCGGTCACCGTGATCAACCAGGGCTACTGGGGGCGGGTCGGCTCGGGCGCCGTGGCGGGCCTGGAGGAGATCTTCGACGGCCTCGGCATCGACGGGTTCAGCGTCGCCGAGGGCATCGCCGCCGTCCGGCGCATCCTCGGCAACCGGCTGCCGCAGGTGCTGCCGATCCGCGCCGGCCGCCGGGCCCTGGAGGCGATGGGCCACGATCTGGCGTACGACGGCGAGGCGCTGGCCGGCGGCCACCCGGCCGTGCTGGCCGCCGCCACCGACCGGCTGCTCGCCGGGACGGGCACCGCGCCGGCCGCGGCCCGGGTGGTGGCCGGCTACCAGGAGCTGGAGGCGGTCTCCGCCCCGGTGCTGCTCGGCGTCTTCCAGCGGATGGGCGTGTTCCGGCGCTCCGGCGAGCAGTACCGGGCCGGCGAACTGCTCCACCGGCTCGGCGTCCTGGACCGCTTCGAGCGCCTGCACGAGGCGCTGCTGAACATCCTGACCGCGGCCGGGCACCTCACCCGGGACGGTGAGCTGGTCACCACCACCGCCCTGGTCGACGGCGTCGACCAGGCCGCCTCGGCCGACCGCTGGGAGGCCGAGTTCGACCGGATCGCCGCCGCGTACCCGGACATCGAGGCGACCGTCACCCTCAACCGGCTGTTCCTGCGCAGCTACCCGTCGATCCTGCGGGGCGAGGTCGGCGCCACCGAGATCATGTTCCCGGGCTCCTCGATGAAGCTCGTCCAGAACTTCTACAAGGGCAACCCGCTCACCGACTCCTTCAACCTCCTGGTCCGCGACACCGTCCGCTGCTTCCTGGACCTGCGGCTGCCGCACCTGCCGGCCGGCGCCGGGATCCAGGTGGTCGAGCTGGGCGCCGGCACCGGCGCCACCAGCGAGCGGGTGCTGCCGGTCCTGGCCGAACACCCGGGCCGGGTCGGCTACACCTTCACCGACATCTCGCCGCGCTTCCTGGAGCACGGCCGCGAGCGCTTCGCCGCCGACTACCCGTTCACCCGCTTCCAGGTGCTCAACCTCGACCGCCCGCTCGCCGAGCAGGGCTTCGAGCAGGGCGGCGCCGACCTGGTGGTGGCCACCAACGTGGTGCACGCGACCCGGAACCTGCGCGGCACCCTGCGCAAGGCCAAGGCGCTGCTCAAGCCGGGCGGCTGGCTGGTGCTCAACGAGCTGACCTCCGTCCGGCCGCTGCTCACCATCGGCGGCGGCGTGCTGGAGGGCTGGTGGGCGTTCGAGGACGGCGAGTTGCGGCTGCCCGACTCGCCGCTCGCCGCGCCGGAGGGCTGGACCCGGATCCTGCACGAGGAGGGCTTCGGCCCGGTCCGGGCGCTGGGGGCGGAGGACAGCGGTCTGGGGCAGACGGTGCTGGTCGCGGAGAGCGACGGCCTGGTGCTCTCCGCCGCGCCGGTGGCGAAGCGGCCCGTGGCGGCGTCCGTGGTGCCGTCCGTGGCGTCCTCCGCCGCCGCTCCGGCCGGGGTGAGCGCCGCCGACGCGGTCGGCGAGCGGCTGCGCGAGCTGGTGGAGCGGGTCCTCAAGCTGGACGAGCGGATCGACCCGGACCGCCTGCTGGCCGACTACGGCTTCGACTCGCTCAGCGGCATGAAGATCGTCTCCGCGGTGGACGAGGCGTTCGGCGTCTCCGTCCCGCTCGGCGACTTCTTCGAGCGCCCGACCCTGCGGGAGCTGACCGCCCATCTGACCGCGGGCTGGCTCGCCGACGCCGTCGCCGCCACCGCGCCCGTCCCGGTGGCCGTGCCTGCCGCGCCCGTCGTTCCGGTGGCACGCGTGGCTCCCGTGGCCCCCGCAGCTCCCACGACCCCCGTGACCAGCGGCGCGGCGGCCTCCGCCGCGGTGGTCCTGCGGCCCCGGCGCGACCTGGAGGAGCGCACCCACCGGCTCTCCGAGGGCCAGCGCGCGCTCTGGGTGATCGAGCAGATCGCCCCCGGTGGCTACGCCTACAACCTCCCGCTCGCCCTCTGGCTGGCCCCCGGCCTCGACGTGCTCGCGCTGCGCGTCGTCCTCCAGGACCTGCTCGACCGGCACGAGGAGCTGCGCGCCACCGTCCGCACCGGTGCGGACGGCCCGACCGTGCGGATCGCCGCGGAGCCGGAACTCCCGTTCCAGCAGGTGTTCCTGACCACCGTGACCGAGGCCGACCTCCGGGACCGGATGGTCGCCGACCTGCGCCGCCCCTTCGACCTCGCGGCCGGCCCGCTGGTCCGGGCCACGCTGTACACGCTCGGCGACGGCCGCCACGCGCTGCTGCTGACCTTCCACCACCTGGTCTTCGACGGGGTCTCCATCGCACTGCTGCTGGCGGAGCTGGAGCGCGGCTACCGCGCCGTCGGCACCGGCGCCCCGCTGCGGGCCGCCCGGCCCGCGCGCAGCTACGCCGACTTCGCCGACTGGCAGCGCGACCTGCTGGCCGGACCCGAGGGCCAGCGCCAACTGGCCTACTGGACCGAGCGGTTGACCGGGCGGGCGACCACCGTGCCGCTGCCGCTCGACCGCCTCCGGCCGGATGTCCCGGGCTACCGGGGGGCGAGCGTCGACGGACACATCCCGGCGGTGGTCGCCGACCGGGCCCGCGCGCTCGCCGCCGCGCAGCAGAGCTCGCTGTTCTGCGTCGTGCTGGCGGCCTGGTTCGCGCTGCTCCAGCGCTACGGCGACCAGGACGACATCGCCGTCGGCACGCCGACCATGGGCCGGCCGTCGAGCGGCTACGACGACGTGCTCGGCTACTTCATGAACATGGTGGTGCTGGCCGAACGGGTCGACGGCCAGGAGGAGTTCAACGGCCTGGTGCGCCGGTTGCACCGCACGGTCATGGCGGCGCTCGACCACAGCGGCTACCCGCTGATCCGCCTCGTCGAGGAGCTGCGCCGGCGCGACCCGCAGGCCCCCGCCGGCTTCAACGTGGCCTTCTACTTCCAGAACTGGACCCGGGACGCGCGCCAGGACGGCGCCGGTGTGGTGCTCGGCCCGGTCGAAGGCGTCCACCAGGAGGGCGAGTTCGACCTCACCCTGGAGGTGGTGGAGCAGGCCGACGGGTGCCGCTACACGCTGAAGTACGACCCGGAGCTGTTCGACCGGGAGACGGTCGAGCGCCTCGGCGGCCACTTCGCCGCCCTGCTCGCCGCCGCCGTGGCCGAGCCCGCCGCCAAGGTCGACGACCTGGAGCTGCGCGGCGGCGAGCCCGCGCTGATCGCCGGGCCCGCCGCCGACTACCCGGCCGACACCCTGGTCTGGGAGCTGGTGCGCCGGCAGGCCGAGGCCCGGCCCGACGCGGTCGCCGTCCGCCACCGGGGCACCGAGCTCAGCTACCGCCGGCTGGTGGAGCGGGTGGAGGAGCTGGCGGCCCGGCTCACCGCGGCCGGTGTCGGCCGCGGCCGGACCGTCGGCGTGCTGCTCCCGCGCGACGCCGAACTGCCGGCCGCCCTGCTCGCCGTCCAGGCCGCCGGCGGCGCCTACGTGCCGCTCGATCCCGCCTATCCGCAGCAGCGCCTCGGCTACATGGTCGAGGACGCCGGACTGCACCTGATCCTCACCCACTCCGCGGTCGACAGCTCGTACGCCGCGGTGCCCCGGCTCTGCGTCGACTCCGACCGGCAGCCGCCCGCGCTGCCCTCGCCGGGGCCGGCCACGCCCGCCGACCCGGCCTACGTCATCTACACCTCCGGCTCGACCGGCCGCCCCAAGGGCGTCGTGGTGCCGCACCGGGCGCTCACCAACCTGCTCTGGTCGATGGCGCGCGAGCCCGGCTTCGGGCCGCGCGACACCCTGCTGGCGCTCACCACGGTCTGCTTCGACATCTCCGGCCTGGAGCTCTACCTGCCGCTGATCACCGGCGGCACCGTGGAGCTGGTGCCGACCGAGGACGCCCGGGACGGCCTGCGGCTGCGGGAGGTCCTGGAGCGCAGCAAGGCCACCGTCGTCCAGGCCACCCCGTCCACCTGGACCATGCTGCTGGCGGCCGGCTGGGCGGGCGACCCGGGGCTCACCGTGCTGTGCGGCGGCGAGGCCCTGCCCGGGGACACCGCCGAGGCCCTGATCGCCCGCAGCCGCGCGGTGTGGAACCTCTACGGCCCCACCGAGACCACCATCTGGTCCGCGGCGAGCCGGCTGCGCGCGGGCGAGCGGGTCACCATCGGCAGCCCGATCGCGAACACCCGCTTCCACGTGCTGGACGGCTCCCGCCGCGCGGTGCCCGACGGCGTGGCCGGGGAGCTGTACATCGGCGGTGACGGCGTGGCCGACGGCTACCTGGGCCGCCCCGAACTGACCGCCGAGCGCTTCCTGCCGGACCCGTCCGACCAGGACCCGGCGGCCCGCCGCTACCGCACCGGCGACCTGGTGCGCCGGCTGCCCGACGGCCGGATCGAGTACCTCGGCCGGATCGACTCCCAGGTCAAGGTGCGCGGCTTCCGGGTCGAGCTGGAGGAGATCGAGGAGACCCTGCGCGGCCTCGACGGCGTCCGCGAGGCGGTGGTGGTGGCGCGCGGGCAGGGCGCCGGCTCGCACACCCTGCTCGCCTGCTACGTGCTCGCCGACGGCGCCGCCGAACCGACCCGGGACCGGCTGGGCGCCTGGCTGCCGGACCACATGGTGCCGGACGCGCTGGTCCGGGTGACCGGGTTCCCGCGCACGCTCAACGAGAAGGTGGACCGCGCCACGCTGGCTGCCCTGCCGCTGACCGAGCTCCGGGCCCGCTTCGGCGTCGGCGGCGAGCCGACCGCGGCCGGTCCGGCCGCCGATGCAGCCGCTGCCCCGACCACCTCCCCGACCGCCGGTGCGGCGGGCCGGGAGGAGGCGTTGGTCGCCGAACTGGCCGCGATGGTGGCCAAGTTGACCGGGCAGCCGGCCGAGTCCGTCGGGGCGCACACCCCGCTGGGCGAGGCGGGCATGAACTCGGTGGGCTTCACCGCGCTCAGCACCGAGCTGCGCACGGCGTACGGGATCTCCGTCTACCCGACGCTCTTCTACCGCCGGGGCACCCTGCACGCGCTGGCCCGCCACCTGTGGGAGGAGCACCCGGCCGAGCTGGCCGCGCACTTCCCCGTCCCGGCCGTCCCGGTCACTCCGCTCGCCACCCCGGTGCCGGTCGCCGCTTCGGTTCCCGCCCCCGCCGCCGCGGTTCCGGCCGTGCGCCGGGACGGCGACATCGCCGTGATCGGCATGGCCGGCCGCCTCCCCGGCTCCGCCGACCTGGGGGAGTTCTGGGACCACCTCGCCGCCGGGGACGACCTGGTCGGCGAGGTCCCGGCCGACCGGTGGGACCGGCGCGAGCACCCCGGGTCGGACGCCTACCGGGGCGGCTTCGTCCCCGGGATCGACCGCTTCGACGCCGCCTTCTTCGGGATCTCCCCGCGTGAGGCCGAGCTGATGGACCCCCAGCAGCGGCTGCTGCTGGAGGTCGTCTGGTCCGCCGTCGAGGACGCCGGCTACCGGCCCTCCGACCTGGCGGGCAAGCGGGTCGGGGTGTTCGTCGGCGTCACCAACTCCGACTACCTGGAGGTGCAGCGGGCCGCCGGGCGCGGCACCGAGGGGCACACCATCACCGGCGCCGCGCTGTCCATCGTGCCCAACCGGATCTCCTACCTGCTGGACCTGCGCGGTCCGAGCATGGCCGTCGACACGGCCTGCTCGGGTTCGCTCACGGCCGTCCACCAGGCCTGCGCCGCGCTCCGCGACGGCACCTGCGACCTGGCCATCGCGGGCGGCGTCAGCCTGATCCTCTCGCCCGGCGTGTACGAGGCGCTGAGCCAGGGCAAGATGCTCAGCCCGGACGGCCGCTGCAAGGCCTTCGACAGCCGCGCCGACGGCTACGTCCGGGGCGAGGGCGCGGGGGTCGTCCTGCTCAAGCCCCACGACCGGGCCGAGCGCGACGGCGACGCCGTGCACGCGGTGATCAGGGCGGTCGCGGTCAACCACGGCGGCCGGACCACCTCGCTCACCGCGCCCAACCCCGACGCCCAGGCCGACCTGCTGGTCGAGGCGTACCGGGCGGCCGACGTCCCGCTGTCCACCGTCGGCTACATCGAGGCGCACGGCACCGGCACCGCCCTCGGCGACCCGATCGAGACGGCCGGCCTCAGCGCCGCCTTCCGCCGGCTGCGCGCCGAGCGCGGCGAGGCCACCGCGGGCACGGGCTGCGCCATCGGGTCGGTGAAGACCAACATCGGCCACCTGGAGGCGGCCGCCGGCATCGCCGGGCTGTTCAAGGTCGTGCTCGCCCTGCGGCACGACACCATCCCGGCCAGCCTGCACTTCCGCGAGCAGAACCCCTACCTGGAGCTCGACGGCGGCCCGTTCGAGGTGGCCGCCACCGCCCGGCCCTGGCCCCGGCCGACCGACGCCGCCGGACGGGAACTCCCGCGCCGCGGCGGCGTCAGCTCCTTCGGCTTCGGCGGGGCCAACGCGCACATCGTCCTGGAGGAACCCCCCGTGGTCGACACCCCTGACGAACTGCCGGGCGCCGAGCAGCTGTTCGTGCTCTCGGCCCGCGACGAGCAGGCCCTGCGCGGCTCCGCGCAGCGGCTCGCCGACCACCTGGCGCGGCGGGACGTGCCGGCCGCGAACCTCGCCCACACCCTCCAGGTGGGCCGGGAGGCGATGAACCACCGGCTGGTGCTGGTCGCGACCGGCACCGCGGCGCTGCGCGCCGAGCTCGCCGCGTACGCCGCGGGCCGGCCCTCGGCCGTCCGCACCGCCCGGGTCGAGGGCGGCCCGGTCGCGGCCGCGGACGTCACCGCGGGCCCGGCGGCGCTCGCCGCCGCGTGGCTGGGCGGTGCCGAGGTCGACTGGGCGGCCGTGCCCGGGGCCGGTGCCCGGCGGCGGGTGCACCTGCCCGCCTACCCGTTCGCCGGTGCCCGGCACTGGGTGGCGCCCGGTACGGCGTCCCGGCGGTCCGGGCCCGGGCTGAACCCGGGGCTGCACCCGACGCTGCTGGACGCCAATGTCTCCGGCTTCGGCGGGCAGCGGTACGCCAAGACGCTCACCGGCGACGAGTTCTTCCTGCGCGACCACGTGATCGGCGGTGAGCGGGTGCTGCCCGGCGTCGCCTACCTGGAGATGGGCCGGCTGGCCGGCGAGCTCGCGGCCGGCGGGGTGCCCGTGCGCGGCGTGGACGACCTGGTGTGGGCGGCCCCGGTCCGCCTCCCGGCCGGTGCCGACGGCCACCCGCTGGTGGTGTCGGTGACCGGCGACCGCTCGGGCGCCTCCTTCGAGGTGCGCGGCGGCGCGGAGGGGGCCCCGGTGCACGCCGGCGGCACCCTGGTCTTCGGCGAGCCCGGCGACCAGCCGGCCGCCGTCGACCTGGCCGCCGTCCGGGCCCGCTGCACCCGGGTGAGCAACGGGGAGAGCTGCTACCGGGACTTCGTCCGGGTGGGCTTCGGCTACGGCCCCGGCTTCCGGGTGATCGAGGAGATCGCGGAGGGGCCGCAGGTCGCGCTGGCGGCGCTGCGGCTGCCCGAGGCGGTCCGGGCGGAGGCGGACGGCTACGTGTTCCACCCGTCGCTGTTCGACGCCGCGCTCCAGGTGGCCGGCCGGCTCCGGGCCTTCGACGACCGGACCGCGGGGGCGTCCTACCTGCCGTTCTCGCTGGGCTCGGTGCGGCTGTACGCGCCGCTGCCGGAGCGGGTGCACGCGTTCGCCACGCCCTCGGCGCGGCCCGCCCCGGCCGGGGCGGTCGGCTTCGACGTGGCGCTGCTCGGCCCGGCCGGCGAGGTGCTGGCCCGGATCGACTCCTTCACCCTGCGGACGGTGGCCGGGGCGGAACCGGTGGCGGCGTTCGAGCCCGTCTGGCGGCCGGCCGCCCTGCCGACCACCCCGCCCGCCGGGGAGGGCCGACTCGACGGCACGGTGCTGCTGCTCGGGGCCGGGCACGGCGCGGCCGAGGTGCGGGCCGCGCTCGCGGCGGTCGGCACGGACGTCCGGCCCGTGCCGCTGACGGCGGGCTTCGACCCGGCCGCGGCGGTGCGCGCGGTGCCGTCCGGGCCGGTCCACGTGGTGCACCTGGCCGGTCCGGGCGGCGACCCCGAGGACGCGGTCGAGCACGGCTTCCACACCGCCGGGGCGCTGCTCCAGGCCTGGCAACGGGAGCGGGGCGGCGCGCTGCGCTACCTCTTCGCCCACCCCGATCCCGCCGGGTCGCCCGCGCAGTCCGCGATGGCGGCGTTCGCCCGCTCGGTCCGGCTGGAGATGCCGTCCGTGGTGTTCGGCGTGCTGGCGGCCGCGCCCGGACTGCTCGCCGACGCCGTGCTCGCCGAACTCCGGGCCGGGGACGGGCCGGGGACGGAGGTGCGGGTCGACACGGCCGGCCGGGCCCGTCGGGGCTGGCGGCAGGCCGACCTGCCGGCGGCCGGACCGTCCGCCTTCACCGGCCGGGGCGCGCACATCGTCACCGGCGGCGCGGGCGCCCTCGGGCTGCACGTCGCCGAACACATCGCCGCCGCCCGGCGCGCGGCCGGGGTGACCGAGGGCGGGATCGTGCTCGCCGCGCGCAGCGTCCCGGGGCCGGAGGTCCGGGCCCGGATCGAGGCCGTCGGCGCCCGTCTGGTGCGGGCCGACGTCGCCGACCCGGCGGACGTGGCCGCGCTGGTCGGCGAGGCCCGGCGGGCCTTCGGCACGGTCAGCGGCGTCGTGCACGCCGCCGGAGTGCTGCGGGACGGGCTGCTGCGCGGCAAGCGGCGGGCGGACGCGGAAGCCGTCCTGGCCGCCAAGGTCCGGGGCACCCGGCTGCTCGACGAGGCGACCCTCGACGACCCGCTGGACTACTTCCTGCTCTTCTCCTCCGCCGCGGCGGAGTTCGGCAACATCGGCCAGACCGACTACGCCTTCGCCAACGCCTTCCTCGACCGCTTCGCCGAGCAGCGCGAGCGGCAGCGCCTGCGGGGCGCCCGCAACGGCCGCACCCTCGCGGCCGCCTGGCCGGTCTGGGCGGACGGCGGCATGCGGGTGGACGCCGAGGCCGAGAAGTTCATGTACCGGGTGCTGGGGATGCGCCCGGTGCGGACCGGGCCCGCGATGGAGGCCCTGGAGCGGGCGCTGGCCGGCACCGCGCCGACCCTGCTGCTGGCGCCCGGCGACCCCGCCCGGATCGCGGCCGCGCTCGACGCGGGCCGGGGGCGTACCGGCTCGGCGGCCGAGCCCGCTCCCGCCGTTCCCGCTGCTCCCGCCGTTCCTGCTGCGCCCGCCGTCGTCGCCGGTCCGGCGGGGACCGGTGCGGGACCGGACGCGGATGCGCCGCAGCGGGCCGAGCGGCTGGTGCTCCGGCTGCTGGCGGAGGAGTTGAAGCTCGCCGAGGCCGAGATCATCGCCACCGAGCCCTTCGACCGCTACGGACTGGACTCGCTCATCACGATGAGCCTGACCGGCCGGCTGGAGGAGCACGTCGGGCCGCTGTCGAAGACCCTCTTCTTCGAGTACGTGACGGCCCGGGAGCTGGCCGGGCACCTGGCCGCCGCGCATCCGGCGGCGTTCGCCGCCCCGACCACTCCGAGTGCTCCGACCACTCAGGCCAGTCCGACCACTCCGGTCGTGCCGGCCGTGGTGCCGGCCGCCGCCCCCGCGACCCGGCCCGCGCACGGCGACGACATCGCCGTCATCGGCGTCGCGGGGCGCTACCCGCAGGCCGACGACGTGCAGGAGTTCTGGCGCAACCTGCGCGAGGGCCGGGACAGCGTCGAGGAGATCCCGGCCGACCGGTGGGACCACGGGGTGTTCTACGACCCGGACCGGTCCGCCTTCGGCAAGACCTACGGCAAGTGGGGCGGCTTCCTCCGCGGCGCCGACCGCTTCGACCCGCTGTTCTTCCAGATGTCGCAGATCGAGGCCGAGCACACCGACCCGCAGCTGCGGGTCTTCCTGGAGACCGTCTGGCACCTGCTGGAGGACGCCGGCTGCACCCGGGAGCAGCTGCGCGGTTCCCGCACCGGCGTGTTCGTCGGGATGATGTACGGCCACTACCAGCTGTACGGCGTCCAGGAGGCGCTGCAGGGGACGGGCGTCGCGACGTCCTCGTCCTACGCGTCGGTGGCCAACCGGGTGTCGTACTTCTTCGACTTCACCGGTCCCAGCGTGGCCCTCGACACCATGTGCTCCTCCTCGCTGGTGACCATCCACCAGGCCTGCCTGGCCATCCGCAACGGTGACTGCGACGTCGCCGTCGCGGGCGGGGTGAACATCTCCAGCCACCCGGTGAAGTTCCTCCAGCTCGCCCAGCGCGGCTTCCTCGCCGAGGACGGCCGCTGCCGCAGCTTCGGCGAGGGCGGCACCGGCTACGTCCCGGCCGAGGGGTCGGGCGCGGTGCTGCTCAAGCGGCTGGACGCCGCCCTGGCCGACGGGGACCGGATCCTGGCCGTGGTGAAGGCCTCCACCGTCAACCACGGTGGCGCCGGCCGGGGTTACAGCGTGCCGAACCCCAAGTCCCAGGGCGACCTGGTCCGTTCCGCGCTGGAGCGGGCCGGGCTGCGCCCCGGCGACCTCGACTACCTGGAGGCGCACGGCACGGGGACCGCGCTCGGTGACCCGGTCGAGGTGAACGGCATGCTGCGGGCCTTCGAGGGCGACCTGCCGGAGCGGCTGCCGGTCGGCTCGGTCAAGTCCAACATCGGCCACGCCGAGTCCGCGGCGGGCATCGCCGCGATCACCAAGGTGCTGCTCCAGTTCCGCCACGGCGAGCTGGTGCCGTCGATCCACTCCGACCGGCTGAACCCGAACATCGACTTCGCCGCGACCCCGTTCGAGGTCCAGCGGGAGCGGGCACCGTGGCCGCGCGGCGTCCGCGCCGACGGGACGGTCCGGCCCCGGACCGCCGGGGTGAGCTCGTTCGGCGCGGGCGGCACCAACGCCCACATCATCCTCCAGGAGTACGTGGGCGCGCCCGCGCCGACCGGCGGTGCCGCGGCCGGTCCGCAGCTGGCCGTGCTCTCCGCCCGGGACGCGGACCGGCTGGTCGGCCAGGCCCGCCGGCTGGCGGCCCACCTGCGGGCCGGGACGGGGGAGTCGGACGCCCAGCAGGTGGCCTGGACGCTGCAGACCGGGCGCGAGGCGATGGCCCACCGGCTGGCCGTGCGCTTCCGGGACCTCGCCGAACTGGCCGACCGGCTGGAGGAGTTCGCGGCCGGCGGCGAGCCGGCCGACAGCTGGACCGGGGTCGTCGACCCGCGTCGGCCGGTCGACGGCGAGGCCCTGCCGGTCGACCCCGCCGGGTACGCCGTGGCCTGGACGGCCGGGCGGACGGTCGACTGGTCGGCCCTGCACCACGGGGTCCGGCCGGGCCGGGTGGCCCTGCCCGGCTACCCCTTCGACGGCGACCGGGTCTGGCTGGCCGCAGCGGACGCCGAGTTGGCCGCCCTGGCCCAGGGTCGGCCCGCCGCGCGGCAGCCGGCGCCGGAGCCCACGGCGGCTGCGGTGGCTGCGGTGGTGGAGCCCGCCGTGGCCGCGGTGGTGGCCGCGCCGGCCGTCGACGTCCTGCGCGGGGCCGTCGAGGCGGTCTCCCGGTGGCTGCTCGACCGGATCGCCACCGACCTGGGCTTCGACCGGGCCAAGCTGGCCGGCGACGTGCCGGTGCACGACTTCGGCATGGACTCGATCATGGTGTCCCAGCTCGCCCAGCACACCGCCCAGCGGCTGGACGCGATGATCGACCCCTCGGCGCTCCTGGAGCACCCGACGGTCGACGGGTTCGCGGCCTACCTCGCCGAGGAGCACCGCGCGGAGCTGCTCGCGGCCTTCGGCACGACGGTGGCCGAGGACGCGGCCCCGGCCCCGGTACCGGAGGCTCCCACCCCGGCACCCGAGGCTCCCGCCCCGGCGGCCCCCGCCCCCGCCCCGATGGCCCCGGCCGTGGGCGCGCCGGACCGCAGCGGGACGGACATCGCGGTGGTCGGCCTCTCCTGCCGGTTCGCCGGCGCGGGTTCGGCCGACGAGTACTGGGACCTGCTGCGCGACGGCCGCTCCTCGCTGCGGCCGATCCCCGAGCGGCGCTTCGGCCACCGGCTCGGCTACCACGCGGGCCTGCTGCCCGAGGTGCTGCGCTTCGACCCGGCGGCCTTCCTGCTCTCCGAGCAGGACGTCGCGGCGATGGACCCGCAGGCGCTGCTGCTGCTGGAGGAGGTCGACAAGGCCGTCCACCAGGCCGGGTACCGCCCGGCCGAGCTGAAGGGCCGCCGGATCGGCGTGTACGTGGGCGGCCGGTCCGCCCAACTCACGGACCCGGCCAGGCTGGAGGGGACGATGAACCCGGCGATGGTCACCGGGCAGAACTACCTCGCGGCCAACGTGTCCCAGTTCTTCGACTTCCAGGGGCCGAGCCTGGTCGTCGACACCGCCTGCTCCTCCGCCCTGGTGGCGATGGACATGGCCGTCCGGGCGCTGCGGGCGGGCGACATCGAGTCGGCCGTGGTGGCCGGGGTGAACCTGCTCGCGGACGACCGGGCCTACCAGGTGTTCGGCTGGCGGGGGCTGCTCAACCCGGGCGAGGAGTTCCACGTCTTCGACCGTCGGGCGGCCGGGCTGATGCTCGGTGAGGGCGTGGGCGTGGTCGTCCTGAAGCCGCTCGACCGGGCGCGGGCGGACGGCGACCCGGTGCTCGCGGTGCTCCGCGGCATCGCGGTCAACAACGACGGCCGGACGGCCGGTCCGGCCACGCCGAACCCGAAGGCGCTGCGGAACGTGATGACCGAGGCGCTGACCCGCAGCGGTCACGGTCCGGGCGACATCGGGTGGGTGGAGACCAACGGCTCCGGGGCGAACATCACCGACCTGCTCGAACTCAAGGCGGTGGAGGGCGTCTACCGCTCCGGCGAGGACCGTCGGTCTGCTCTGGCGCTCGGCGCGGTGAAGCCCAACATCGGCCATCCGCTGGCCGCGGAGGGCATCGCCGCGTTCATCAAGGTGGTCCTGATGCTGCACCACCGGGAGCAGGTGCCGTTCCGGTCCGGCCAGGAGCCGCCGGCCCACTTCGACGTGGACGCCTCCCCGCTGTACTTCCCCCGGGAGGCCCGGCCCTGGCCGGCCACGGCCGAGCTCGCGGCGGTGAACTGCTTCGCGGACGGCGGCACCAACGCCCATGTGCTGCTGGCCCCCGCCCCGGCCGGGCACCGCGGCACCCGTTCCCCGCTGCCGCAGCCCGCGCTCGACCGCAGGACGGTGATCCGGGGCGCCGACGCGCCCGCCGGGTCCGTACCCCCTGCGGTGGCCGAGCCGGCCCTGACAGCCCCGACAACCGTGACAGCCCCGACAGCCCCGACCGCCCCGTCCGCCGAGCCCGTCGCCGCGGGCCTGTTCTGGGACGGCTACCGATGACCGAACCGTCCCCGGGATCCCTGCCCGTCGTCTTCGCCTTCTCCGGGCAGGGCTCCCAGTACTACCGGATGGGCCAGGAGCTCTACGCGGACAACGCGGTGTTCCGCGCCGCGCTGGACCGCCACGACGCCGTGGTGGCCGAGGAGTTGGGCGAATCTGTGCTGGCCCGGGTGTTCGACCCGGACCGGCGCCGGAGCGACCCGTTCACCGACACCCGGATCAGCCACCCGGCGATCGTGATGATCGAGCTGGCCCTGGCGGAGACCCTGCGGGCGATGGGCGTCGAGCCCGACCTGCTGCTCGGTGCCAGCCTCGGCGAGTACGCGGCCGCGGTGGTCGCGGGCAGCCTCGGCTCCGCGGACTGCCTGCGGCTGCTGGTCCGTCAGGCGGAGGCGCTGCGGAGCGGCCCGCGCGGCGGCATGCTGGCCGTCCTCGCCCGGCCGGACGTGCTGGACCGGGTGCCCGAGCTGCGCGCCTGCGAGGTCGCCGCCCGCAACTACCCCGGCCACTTCGTCGTGGCGGGCCCGGAGGCGGTCCTCGACCGGGCCGAGACCGCCCTGCGCGCCGCCGACGTGCTGCACCAGCGGGTCTCGGTCGAGTACGCCTACCACTCCGCCCTGATGGACGGCGTCGCCGATGCCTGCCGGGCCGCGTTCGTCGGGGTGGAGTTCGCGCCGCCGCGCCTGCCGTGGATCTCCTCGGTGGACGGCGGGCCGGTCGAGCGGGTCACCGCGGAGCATTTCTGGCAGGTCGCCCGCCGTCCGATCGAATTCGAACGGGCCATGGCCGGGATGCGCGATCGGGGCGATTTCCTCTACCTCGACCTCGGACCCTCGGGCACCCTCCACAATTTCGTCCGCGGCAATCTCAAGGACCCCACGGGTTCCCGTTCGTTCCCGTTGCTCAGCCAGTTCTCCTACGATCCGGATCTGTTGGAGCGGATCCGCGCGACAGCCGTCCGGACGACACCGGAGGCAGCACCGAAGGCAGCACCGAAACCGGCACCGAAACCGGCACCGAAGGCAGCACCGAAGGCAGCAAGGAAGGCGCACGGAATGAAGGTCTACGGATTCCCCGGCCAGGGTTCCCAGCAGCGCGGAATGGGTGCGGAGCTCTTTGCCAGGTTCCCGGCCGAGACCGCGGTCGCGGACCGCGTTCTCGGGTATTCCATCGAGGAACTGTGCGTTTCCGATCCCGGCCGTCGGCTGGGGCGCACCGAATTCACCCAGCCCGCCATCTACGTGGTGAGCGCGCTTTCCTACCTGGACCGGCTGGCCGCGGACGGGGCCCCGGCGGACTACCTGGTCGGCCACAGCCTGGGCGAGTACGTGGCGCTGTTCGCCGCCGGGGTGTTCGACTTCGAGACCGGTCTGCGGCTGGTGCAGCGGCGCGGCGAACTGATGGCCGCGGCCGGCGGCGGCGCGATGGCCGCCGTGGTGGGCGTCGACGAGGCGACGGTCGTCCGGATCCTCGCCGAGGCCGGCCTGGACGGCGCGGACGGGCTGGATCTGGCCAACCACAACGCCCACGACCAGTTCGTGCTGTCCGGCCCGGGCGAGCGGATCGACCAGGCCTGCGCCGCCTTCCAGGCGGCCGGCGCCCGGGCCGTCCGGCTCAACGTCAGCGCACCGTTCCACTCCCGCTACATGCGGGACACCGCCGAGGAGTTCGCCCGCTTCCTGGACGGCTTCACGCTGCGCGCGCCGGCCGTCCCGGTGCTGGCCAACGTGAACGCGCTGCCGTACACCCCGGACGGGATCAAGGCGACGCTGACCGCGCAGATCGCCTCCCCGGTCCGCTGGACCGAGACCGTGCGCCGGCTGATGGGCGGCGGTGACTTCGAGTTCGTCGAGCTGGGGCCGGGCCGGGTGCTCACCAAGCTGGTCGCCAAGATCAGGGAGAACACCGAGGCCCTCCCGCTGCCCCCGGCGCCGGACCCGGTGCCGTCCCCGGAGCCGGCGTCACTCCCGGCCCCGGTGCCGTCGTCCGTGCCGGTCGGCGGGGCGGAGCCGGCGGTCACCGCCGAGTCCCTGGGCGCGGCGGGCTTCCGCGAGCGCTACGGACTGCGGTACGCCTACCTGCTCGGCGGCCTGTACGGCGGCATCTCCGGACCGCGGATGCTGGGTGCGGCGGCCAAGGCGGGGCTGCTCGGCTTCCTGGGGACCGGCGGGCTCGCGCCGGAGGAGCTGGACCGTCACCTGCGCGGCCTGACCGGCGACCTCGGCCTCGGCGGGGCCTTCGGGGTCAACCTGCTCTACCGGCACGGCGCGCCGCAGGAGGAGTCCGCGTTGGTGGACGTGCTGCTGCGGCACGGTGTCGACCTGGTCGAGGCCTCCGGCTTCCCGCTGATCACCCCGGCGCTGGTCCGCTTCCGGCTCAAGGGCGGGCGGATCGTCGCCAAGGTGTCCCGGACCGACGTGGCCGCCGAGTTCCTGGCCCCGCCGCCGGAGCGCCTGGTGGCGCGGCTGCTCGAAGCGGGCGAGGTGACCGCGGCGGAGGCCCGGGCGGCCGCCGGTCGGCCGATGGCGGACGACCTGTGCGTGGAGGCCGCCGGCGGCTGGCTGAGCGGCACCGCCGACCTGCTGACGCTCCTGCCCGGGGTGCTCCGGCTCCGGGACCGGGCGGCCCAGGCCGGCCCCCGGGTGCACGTCGGCTACGCGGGCGGGATCGGCACCCCGGAGGCCGCCGCGGCGGCGTTCCTGCTCGGGGCCGACTTCGTGCTGACCGGGTCGGTCAACCAGTGCTCGGTCGAGGCGGCCACCAGCGACGCCGTGAAGGACCTGCTCCAGGAGGCCCGCGAGTACGACGTGGACACCGCGCCGTGGGGGGAGCTGTTCGAGCTGGGGGTGCAGGCCCGCTACCTCAAGCGCGGCCTGTTCTTCCCGGCCCGGGCGTCGCGGCTGTACGAACTGTGGCGGCAGCACGGCGCGTTCGCCGAGCTGGACGGGGCCACCGCGGCACAGGTGCTGGACCGCTACCTGGGCGGCGAGGTGACCGTGGCCGCGCCGCCCGGCGCGGACCCGAAGGCCGAGCTCACCGAGCTGTTCCGGGGGTACTTCGCCCGCGGCCTGCGGCTCGCGGCGGAGGGCGACGAGCGGCGGCGGGTGGACTTCCTGGTCCACTGCGGGCCCGCGATGGGCGCGTTCAACCAGGTCGTCGAGGGGACCGGGCTGGGCCCCTGGCGGGCGCGCACGGTCGAGGCGATCGCCGGGCTGCTGATGGAGGGGGCGGCCGCGCAGGTGGCGGCCCGTGGGCGCGTCCCGCTGGGTGCGGTGTAGCGGCGACCGGGCGGATCCGCCCGGTCGACGGCGGGCCGGTCGGGAGGTCGACCGGGCGGGCCCGGGGGCCGGGCGTCACGGGGAGTTTCCGAGGCCTCCGGTCCGCCCGCCGGTGCCGTTCGGTCGAACACGCCGTACCGACCTGCTGTTCGACGGATTCTCCGCGTCCGGTTCCGTCGATCGGCCCGGCGGGTTTCGGCGACTCTCCGTTGCGTAGGTCCTGAGCAGTCAACTTTTCATTGCTTCCGGGACATGAAGCCCGGTAGGGTCTGAACGGTCGGGTGTGTGAGGCAATGCCAGCTAGTTCGGTTGATGTCCGGGCCCGACCGGGGGGTTACAGATGCGAGCTACGGGGGTAACGCGCACAACGATTCCGCTCGTTCCGGGGGATTTCCGCCCGGAATTCTCGAATACATGATGTGATTCTCGCCGTCCGCCCTTGTCGGGTCGGTTGACTTCAGGCCGTGCCCGGGTAAAAGCCGGGGGGTTTCGCCGGGCCGGCCCTCGCAGTGAATACCGGTTATTTCCCCGGAGCCTTTCGCTTCGGACGCATTGCTTCGACATGCCCTCCGCCGCTGGTTCATCCGTCGCGGTACGACGCTGTTGTGGGATGGATACACCGATGACCGAAACACCCGTTTTCACCGAGACGTTCACCGTCACCTCGGACAATCCCCTGCTCGGGGGTCACGTGGTGCAGGGCCGTCCCCTCATGCCCGGGGTCGGCCACGTGGAACTGGTGCTGGAGGTCCTCGCGCGTCACGGCCACCCGATGGCGGAGACCGTGCTGCGCAGCCTGACGATCCTGACGCCGCTGGTGGCCCTGCCCGGCGTCCCGGTCGCGGTCACCATCGAGGGGCGCGCCGTGCCGGCGGGCGGGCTGCGGGTCGAGGTCCGCGGCCGACCGGCCGACGGCGGCGCCGAAGTGCTGCACGTGACGGCCGCGGTGGAGCGCTGCGCGCCCGGGGACCTGCCGGGCGGACCGACGTCGTCGGCGGGCGCGTCGGACGGGCCGGCGACCACGACGACCTCGCTGGACGAGATGTACGCGTGGTGCCGGGCGCACGACCTGGCCCACTCCGGTCTGATGAAGTCCCTCGGCACGGTGCGGCGGCACCCCGGCGCGTGGACGGCGGAACTGGAGCTGGGCGCGGAGCACCGTGCGACCGCCGGGCGCTTCCTCTTCCACCCGGCGCTGTTCGAGGCCGCGCTGCTGAGCGGTGGGGTGGCGACCGGCCTGCTGGCGCCGGGCGAGGCGTCGGGGGCTGAGTCGGGGGCCGCGTCGGGGGAGGAGGACGCGCAGGGGTTCTACCTGCCCCTGGCCTTCGAGTCCTTCCGGGCGACCGGGCCGCTGGGCGACCGGTGCTCCGTCCGGATCCCGGCCGAGTCGGTGCACCGGACCGACGAACTCATCAGGATGTCCCTGGAGTTCCACGACGCCACCGGCCGCCGGGTGGCCGAGCTGGGCGGCTACGTGGCCAAGCGGGTCCGGACCGGGGCCGGGCCGGTCCCGGCGACTGAGGCCGCAGCGGAGCCCACTGCGCACCCGGCAGGTGCGAAGGGCGCCGTCGGCACCACGCGGGCGGAACTGCAGGAGCTGCTGCGCGAACTGGTCGCCGCGCGCCTCGGGGTGCCGCCGGCCGAGGTCGGGGCGAACAGCGGCTACTACCAACTCGGGCTCGCCTCGGCCGCCTTGGTCGGTCTGGTCACCGAGATCGAGGACCGGATCTCCGTCCCGCTCTCGCCGACCGTGGTCTTCGAGTACACCACCATCGCCGAGCTGGCCGGCCTGCTGGAGACCCTGCTCGCGGAGCGCCGCGCCCCCGTGGCCGCCGCCGCCCCCACCGGCCACGCTGCGGACCTGACGGCCGAGGTGAGCGACGAGGTGTCCCGCCTGCTGCGCCTGCCGGTCGAACAGGTCGACCCGGACGCCGAGTTCGCGGAGCTCGGCTTCGACCTGGTCGGCCGTTCCGCCTTCGTCGAGCGCCTGAACGACCGCTACGGCCTCGCGCTCACCGCCGCCGTCCTCTCCGCGCACCCGACCGTACGGGGTCTGGCGGCCCACCTCCTGGTGCGGCGCGGCGAGCAGGCGCAGGCCGATCCGCAGTTGACGGATGGTCAGGAGCCCGCCCGGGCGGGCCGTCCGCACCCGATGCTGCACCGCCGGGTCCCGGCCGAGGACGGCGTGGAGTACCGGAGCCGCTTCGACGGCGAGGAGCCGTACCTGCGGGACCACCGGGTGCGCGGCACCCGGCTGCTGCCCGGGGTCGCCCACCTGGAGATGGCCCGCGCCGCGGTGGCCGCCGCGCTCGACGCGCCGTCCGCCCACGCGGTGCGCCTGGAGGACGTCGTCTGGCTGCGTCCCGCGATCTGCGGACCGGACGGGCTGGAGCTACGGGTCGTCGTGCGCCGGACGGGGGACACGGCCGTCTTCGAGATCACC
Source organism: Kitasatospora sp. NPDC089509 (assembly GCF_044749365.1). Taxonomy (NCBI): domain Bacteria; kingdom Bacillati; phylum Actinomycetota; class Actinomycetes; order Kitasatosporales; family Streptomycetaceae; genus Kitasatospora; species Kitasatospora sp. NPDC089509. The sequence continues at coordinate 265,738 of NZ_JBIVHS010000009.1, forward strand.
TTCGCCGGTGACGCCGGCACCCCGTGCTGCCAGGGCCGGGCGCGGCTGGTGGCGGACGCCGACCGCGAACTGCCCGACCTGGCACGGGTCCGGGCCGAGTGCGCCGGGGAGGAGATCCCGGCGGCGCGGGTCTACGGGCTCTACGCGGACGCCGGACTGGACTACGGGCCGGCCCAGCGGGCGCTGGCCGGACTGCGCCCCGGCGTCGATCCGGCCGGGAACCCGCAGGTGCTGGCCGAGCTGCGGCTGCCCGCCGCCGCCGACCCGCTGGACGACTGCGTGCTGCACCCCGCCGTCCTGGACGGCGCGCTCCAGGCCACCGCGGGCCTGTGGCTGACGGCCGACGGTGCGTCGGGCGGGGCGTCGGGCGGGGCGGCCCGGCCCGCGCTGCCGTTCGCCGTCGCCCGGGTGGACACCCCCGGGGCCGCCTCGGCCCGCGCCTTCGCCTGGGTCCGGTACCGGCGGGGCAGTGGCCCAGACGCGGCCCAGCCGCTGCTGGACGTGACCGTGTTCGACGAGGCGGGCCGGGTGTCCGCCGACCTGACCGGGCTGAGCACCCGCGCCCTCCCGCCCGCACCCGTCGCCGGCCGCGCCGACGACGACCGCGACGCCGTCCACGACGAGGTCCAGGACGCCGACACCGACACCGCCGACACCGACATCGCCGTCATCGGCATCGCCGGCCGCTACCCGGGCGCGGCGGACCTGGCCGAGTTCTGGGACAACCTGCGCTCCGGCCGCGACTCCGTGGGCCGGGTGCCGGCCGGCCGCTGGCGCCGCCCCGCGTGGCTGGGCGCGGAGGGCGCCGGGACGGCCGACGTCCAGGGCGGCTTCCTCGACGGCATCGACCTGTTCGACCCGCTGTTCTTCCAGATCTCGCTGCGCGAGGCGGAGTACCTCGACCCGCACGAGCGGCTGTTCCTGGAGTGCGCGCACCACGTCCTGGAGGACGCCGGCTACACCGGCGAACTGCTCAACCGCACCAGCGGCGACGTGGGCGTGTTCACCGGCGTGATGTACCAGGACTACCAGCTCTACGGCGCCCAGGCCCAGCAGCAGGGGCACCCGGTGGCCCTGTCCGCGAGCGCCTCCTCGGTGGCGAACCGGGTGTCCTACTCCTACGGGTTCACCGGTCCGAGCCTGGCCGTGGACACCATGTGCTCGTCCTCGCTGACCGCCGTCCACCTGGCCTGCGAGGCGATCCGGAGCGGCCGGTGCGGAGCGGCGATCGCGGGCGGGGTGAACGTCACCTCGCACCCGAGCAAGTACCTGATGCTGGGGCAGCGCAACTTCCTCTCCAGCGACGGCCGTTGCCGCAGCTTCGGGGCCGGCGGCGACGGCTACGTGCCCGGCGAGGGCGTCGGCGCCGTGCTGCTCAAGCCGCTGGCGCGGGCCCTGGCCGACGGGGACCACGTCCACGCCGTGATCAAGGGCACCGCCGTGAACCACGGCGGCCGGACCACCGGCTACACGGTGCCGAGCCCCGCGGCCCAGGGCCGGGTGATCGGCGGGGCGCTGGCCGCCTCCGGCGTCGACCCGCGGGCGCTCGGCTACGTCGAGGCGCACGGCACCGGCACCGCGCTGGGCGACCCGATCGAGATCGCCAGTCTGGTCCGGGCCTTCCAGGAGGCGGGGGTCGGGCCGGCGGACTGCGCGATCGGCTCGGTCAAGTCCAACATCGGCCACGCGGAGAGCGCGGCCGGCATCGCCGGGATCACCAAGGTGCTGCTCCAGCTGCGGCACCGGCAGCTCGCGCCCAGCCTGCACGCCCGCACCCTCAACCCGCACATCGACTTCAGCGGCACGCCGTTGCACGTCCAGCAGGTCCTGGCGCCGTGGCAGCGGCCCGTCGTGACGGACGGCGGGCTGCGCCGGACGCTCCCGCGCACGGCCGGCGTGTCCAGCTTCGGCGCGGGCGGCACCAACGCGCACGTCCTGCTCGCCGAGTACGAGCCGCCCACCGGGCCGTCCACCGAGTCGCCCGCCGCCCCGACGCTCGCGGACGGACGGCCCGCACTGATCGTGCTCTCCGCCCGGACCGAGGACCAACTGCGGGAGCAGGCACGCCGGTTGCGGGACCGGCTGGCGGAGCTGGACGAGTCCGAGCTGCCGGGCGTCGCCTGGACGCTGCAGACCGGCCGGACGGTCCTGGAGGAGCGGCTGGCGTTCGCCGCGGGTTCGCTCGCCGAGGCCTCGGCCCTGCTGGCGCGGTTCGCCGCCGTACCGGAGGCCGGCGACGGCTGGGTGCGCGGCACGGTGCCGACCGACCCGGTGCCGGCCGAGGCCGAGCTCGCCGCCGCCCTGGACGCATGGGCGGCGACCGCCACCACCGGTACGGCTGCCGCCGACCGGCTGCTCCGGCTGTGGGCCGAGGGCACCCCGGTCCCGTGGGAGACGGTGCAGCGGAGCGGCGGCCCGGAGCGGCGCCCCCGTCGGGTGCCGTTGCCCGGCTATCCCTTCGCCCGGGAGCGCTGCTGGATCGAGCTCGACGGCGTCACCACGGGCGGTGAGCCCTGGCCCGTCGTCGCGGCGGAGCGGGCGCCCGCCGACGTCGCGGTGCGGTCGGTGGCCGTGCCCCCGGCCCCGGTGCCGGAGGGCGACACCGTGGTGCTGCTGAGCCCGGGGTGGGCGGCCGGTGAGCCGACAGTCCACGACGGGACCGGGGCCGGTTTCGCCGCGCACCACGTCGCGGTGGTCGGCACGCTGACCGAGGGCTGGCGGGAGGCCCTGCGGGCCGCACTGCCGGCCGGCGCCGACTGCCGGTTCGTCGAGCTGGTCGACGGCCCGGCGGACCGCCGGTACGGCGAGGCCGTGCGCGAGGTGTTCACGCTGGTCCAGGAGGTCCTGCGGACCGGCGTACCGCGCCCGGTGCTGTTCCAGGTCGCGCTGGCGCACCCCACGGCCGCCGGGGCCGAGCGGGAGCGGCTCGCCTGCCTGCGCGGCCTGACCGGGCTGCTGCGGTCCGCGGGCCAGGAGAACCCGCAGTTGCGCACCCAGCTGGTGGACTGCCTGGACGGCGCCGACCCGGCCGTCGTCGCCGCCCGGCTGGCCGCCGAGGTCGGGCCGGAGCCCGCCGCCGAGGTCCGCTACCGGGACGGCCGCCGGCACACCGCGGTGCTGAGCGGGATCGCCACCGCCGGGCCGGCCGCCACGCCCTGGCGGGAGGACGGCGTCTACCTGATCACCGGGGGCGTCGGCGCGCTGGGGCTGATCGTGGCGGGCGACCTCGCCGCGGCCGTCCGGCACGCCACCGTGGTCCTGGTCGGCCGCTCGGCGGCCACCGAGGAGCAGCGGGCCGCGATGGACGCGCTGCGCGCCGCCGGACTGACGGTGGACCACCGGCGCGCGGACCTCGCCGACCGGTCGTCCGTCGCCGCGCTGCTGGCCGGTGTCCGCGCCGACCACGGTGCGCTGACCGGCATCCTGCACGGGGCCGGGGTGATCGAGGACCGGCTGATCACGGGCAAGTCCCCGGCCGGGCTGGCACGGGTGCTGGCGCCCAAGGTCGCCGGACTGATCCACCTGGACGAGCTCAGCGGCGCGGAGCCGCTGGAGTTCCTGGCGTGCCTGTCCTCGGCCAGCGGTGCCTTCGGCAACCTCGGCCAGGCCGACTACGCCGCCGCCAACGCGTTCATGGACACCTACGCGGTGTACCGCAACCTCCTCGTGGCGGCCGGGGAGCGCAAGGGCAGGACCGTCTCGATCGGCTGGCCGCTGTGGGCCGAGGGCGGGATGGGAACGGGAGAGGCCGTCACCGGGCGGTTGCGGGCGATCGGCCTGGCACCGCTGGACACCGAACGGGGGTTGGACGCTTTGCATCGTGCACTGACCGACGACGACGCCAGTGGGGACGGCCGGGTGATCGTGCTGGCCGGGCAGCCGGAGGCGCTGTCCCGGATCACCGGACAGGCGGTCGGTGCGACCGCCGAGCCGACCACCGCGCCCACCGCCCAACCGGCGGACCCGGCCGGCCGGTTGGTGGCGGAGCGGGCGGTGCCCGTGCTGCGGCGCACCCTCGCCGAGGTCCTCAAGCTCGCCCCGGAGCGGCTCAACCCCGCCGTCCCGCTGGAGCGTTACGGCATGGACTCGGTGCTGGCCGTCGCCGCCGTCGGCCAACTGGAGGAGGCCTTCGGCCCGTTGGCCCGGACGCTGCTGTTCGAGCGGCCGACCCTGAACGACCTGGCCGAGTACCTCGCGACCGAGTACCCCGCCGAACTGCGCGCCCTGCTGGGCGAGTCGGCCCCCGAGGCCACCCCGATCGCCCCGGCCGCCGCACCTACCTCGGCCGTCACGACCGCCCCGGCCCCCGCGGCCGCGCCGGCCCCCGCGGCCGCGCCGGCCCCCGCGGCCGCGCCGCGCCCCGCCGCCGACGACCGGAGCGGCTTCCGGGACATCGCGGTCATCGGCATGGCCGGTTCGTACCCGCAGGCCGAGGACCTGGACACCCTCTGGGCGCACCTGCGGGCCGGCCGTGACTGCGTCACCGAGCCGCCCGCCGACCGCTGGGAGGGCGCGCAGGGCTCCGGTGCCTGGGGCGGCTTCCTGGACGGCATCGACCGGTTCGACCCGGCGCTGTTCGGCATCGCCCCGCGCGAGGCGGCCGTGATGGACCCGCAGCAGCGGCTGTTCCTGGAGACGGTCTGGCGGCTGCTGGAGGACGGCGGCGTCACCCAGGAGGTCATCGAGCGGCAGTACCGGCGACGGGTCGGCGTCTACGTCGGCGCGGCCTACCAGCTGTACCGGGCGGACGCCTCCGACCCGGCGCTCGCCGCCCTCACCGCGACCGCCTCGTTCAACCTGATCGCCAACCGGGTCTCGCACTTCTTCGGCCTGGAGGGGCCGAGCCTGGCGGTGGACAGCATGTGCACCTCCTCGGCCATGGCCATCCACCTGGCCTGCGCCGATCTGCAGCGCGGCGAGAGCGAGTTGGCCGTCGCCGGCGGGGTGAACCTGGCGCCGACCGCGGAGAAGTTCCGCGCGCTGTCCGAGATGCGGATGCTGGGCAGCCACCCGGGCAGCCGCAGCTTCCGCGACGGGGACGGCTACCTCCCGGCGGAGGCGGTGGGCGCCGTGCTGCTCAAGCCGCTGGACGCCGCCCTGCGCGACGGGGACACCGTGCACGCCGTCATCAAGGGCACCGCCTCGGTGCACAGCGGCCACGCCAACGGCTTCCTGACGCCCAGTCGGCGAGCGCAGATCACGGTCATGCGCCGGGCGCTGGAGCGGGCCGGCGCGGCCCCGGAGTCGATCGGGTACGTGGAGTCCTCGGCCAACGGCACGACGCTCTCCGACGAGATCGAACTGAGCGCCCTGCGCGAGGTGTTCGACGGTTCGGCCGAGCCGGTGGTGGTCGGTGCGGTGAAGTCGAACCTCGGCCACCCGGAGGCCGCCACCGGGGTCGCCCAGCTGACCAAGGTCGCCCTCCAGTTCCGGCACCGGGAGCTGGCCCCGCTGACCGGGGTCGGGAAGCCCAACCCCAACCTGGACCTGGGCGACGGCCCGCTGACCCTCTGCGAGCGGCTGGCCCCCTGGGAGCAGCGGCAGGACGCGGACGGCCGTCCGGTGGCCCGTCGGGCGCTGATCAACTCGGTGGCGGCCGGCGGCAGCCACGTCACCCTGGTGGTGGAGGCCCCGCCGGAGGCCGTCGAGGCCCCGGCCGGGCCGGTCGCCGCGGGCCCGCAGGTGGTGGTGGTCTCCGCCGTCAACGCGTCCCGGCTGCGGACGACGGTCGCCCGGCTGGCGGAGCACCTCGGGCGGGCCGGGGCGGTGGACCTGGACCTCGCCGAGGTCGCGTACACGCTCCAGCTGGGCCGTGAGGCGATGCCCGAGCGGCTGGCGGTGGTGGCCGGCGGCGTCGAGGAGCTGCGCACCTCACTGGACCGCTTCCTGGCCGCGACCGACGGGACCGACGGGACCGACGGGACCGCCGGGTCCGCGGCACCGGGCACCCCGTCCGGTGGCGCGCTGTACACCGGCAACGCCGAGGCCGGCGCGAGTCCGCTGATGGCCGTGTTCGAGGGGGCCCGGGGCGAGGTGTTCCTCTCCGCCCTGGTCGCCGACCGTGACCTGGAGCGGCTCGCCGAGCTGTGGGTCGCCGGGGCCAGGATCCCGTGGGGCGGACTGCACCCGGTGCGCCGGCGCCTGCTCCCGCTGCCGGGGACGGCCTTCGAGCGGAAGAGCTACTGGCTGGACCGCCCGAGCACGCCCGCCGCGCCCGCGACTCCCGTGCCCGCACAGCCCGCAACTCCCTTGCCCGCAACTCCCGTTCCTGCACAGCCCGCAGTACCCGCAGAGCCCACACCGGCCGCCCCCGAGCCCCCCGCCGGCAAGGACCGCACCGTCCTCACGGCCTGCGCCGAGCTGCTCGGCTACGCCCCCGAGGAACTCGGCCCCGACGACAACTTCCTGGCGCTGGGCGGGCACTCCCTGCTCGCCTACCACCTCGCCGCGCTGCTGCGCGAGCGCGGCCTGCACTGCGAGCCGTCCGTCATCCTGCGGGCCCGCTCGCTCGCGGCCGTCGCCGAGGCGGCCGAGGAGCTGCCGACGGCCGAGCAGCCGACGGCGGCGGCCGAGGAGCCGACGCCGGCCGGCATCCCCGAGGGCACCACCCACGTCACCCCCGCGATGCTGCCGCTGGTCCCGCTCACCGAGGACGAGGTGGCGGCGGTCGTCGCCGCCGTCCCCGGCGGGGACGCCAACCTCCAGGACGTGTACCCGCTCGCCCCGCTGCAGGAGGGCATGTTCTTCCACTACGTCCGGGAGGGCGAGCACGACCCGTACGTCTCCTCGGGCCTGTTCTCCTTCAAGGACCGCGCCACCCTGGACCGCTTCGCCGACGCCCTGGCCGCCGTGGTCGCGCGGCACGACGCGCTGCGCACCGTGATCCTCTCGGACGGCCTGGGCGCGCCGGTCCAGGCGGTGCTGCGGCGGGTGGAGCTCGCCGTGGAGGAGGTCGGGCTGACGTCCGGGACGCCGGCCGCGGAGCAGCTCACCGAACTGCTCCGGACCGCCCCGCGGATGCCGCTGCACCGGGCCCCGCTGATCCGCCTGCGGGCGGGCCGGCACCCGGACACCGGCGGCTGGCACGCGGCGATGAGCCTGCACCACGTCGTCCACGACGCGTCCTCGCTGGGCCTGCTGTTCGCCGAGCTCGTCGCGCACATGGAGGACGGCCAGGACGCCCTGCCGGCGCCGGTGCCGTACCGCGACTTCATCGCCCACACCCGGCGCCGGCCGGCCGACCTCGACCCGGCGGCCTTCTTCGCCGGGATGCTCGGCGAGGTCTCGGAGCCGTCCGTGCTGTTCCGGCTGGACGACGTGCACGGGGACGGGCAGCAGGTGGTCGAGCTGAGCCGCCCGCTGGACGAGGAGCTGGGCCGCCGGGTCCGCGCCCTGGCGGCGGACCTGCTGATCAGCCCGGCGACGCTGTTCCACGCCGGCTGGGCGCTGACCGTCGCCGCCTGCACGGACCGGGACGACGTGGTGTTCGGCACCGTCATGTCCGGTCGGCTGCAGGGGCCGGCCGGGATGGAGCGGATGCTCGGCAGCTTCATCAACACGCTGCCGATGCGCCTGGACCTCGCCGGCCGCAGCGTGCGCGAACTGGTCCGGGAGACCGGGGAGTTGCTGCACCAGCTGGTGCGCCACGAGCAGGTCCCGCTGACCGAGGCCCGTGCGCACAGCGGGCTGGCCCGGCCCGAACTGCCGCTGTTCAACGCGATCTTCAACTACCGGCACCTGCCGAGCGACGACGGCATCGACCGGCTGCTCGACCGGGTCGGCGTCACCCCGCTGTCCGGGGTGCACGAGCGCAGCAACTTCCCGGTGACCGTCTCGGTCGACGACCTCGGCCGGGAGTTCCGGATCGACGCGCTGATCCACCGCGCCCAGCCCGCCGAGGTGGTCGTCGACTGCCTGGAGGCCGCCGTGGCCGCCCTGGTCGACGCGCTCTCCGACGAGCTGCGCGCCGACGGCCCGGCCGTCGAACTGTCCGTGCTGCCGCCCGCGATGCGGCACCGCGAACTGGTCGAGTACGCCTGGACCCCGGCCACCGCCGAGGAGCCCGCGGCCGGCTCGGACCAGCACGTGCACGTCTGGTTCGAGGAGGTGGTCCGCCGCGCCCCGGACGCCGTGGCGGTGCGCTGCGAGGACCGCGAGCTGACCTACGCCGAGCTGAACGCCCGGGCGAACCGGCTGGCCCGGCACCTGCGGGAGCTGGGCGTGGGCCCCGACGAGCTGGTGGCGCTCTGCCTGCCGCGCAGTGAGTGGATCGTGGTCGCCGCGCTGGCGGTGCTGAAGGCGGGCGGCGCGTACGTGCCGCTGGACCCGACGGCGCCGGCCGAGCGGCTCGGCCACGTGGTGCGGGACAGCGCCCCGCGGGTGCTGCTGGTGGACGGCGTGCCGCCGGAGGGGCTGGACGCCGGTACGGCCGCCGTGGTGGACGTGCCCGGCGACGCCGGCCGCTGGGACGGCCTGCCGGACGGCGACCTGGAGCCGCTGCCCGGGGCTTCGCCGGCGAACCTCGCGTACGTGATCTACACCTCGGGCTCGACCGGCCTGCCCAAGGGCGTGATGGTCGAACACCGCAACATGGCACGGTACTTCCTCGCCATGCAGGAGTGGTTCGGGTACCGCCCGGACGACGTCTGGACGCTGTTCCACTCGGTCGCCTTCGACTTCACGATCTGGGAGATCTGGGGCGCGCTGCTGAACGGCAGCCGGCTGGTGGTGGTCACCCAGGACGTGGCGCGCAGCCCGAAGGACTTCTACCGGCTGCTCTGCGCGGAGGGCGTCACCGTGCTGGGCCAGACGCCGACCGGCTTCGGCCAGTTGATCGCGGCCCAGGGCGAGGACGGCACCCCGCACCGGGTGCGGTCCATGGTGATCGGCGGCGAGGAGCTGGACGCCTCCCCGCTGCGGCCCTGGTTCGAGCGCCCGATGAACGACGGGACGGTGCTGGTCAACATGTGGGGGACCACCGAGACCACGGTGGTCAGCACCTACCGCGAGGTCGTGGTGGGCGACACCGTCCTGTCGACCAGGCCGATCGGCGGCGCCCTGCCGGGCCTGGGCGTCTACGTGCTGGACCGGCACGGGAACCCGGTGCCGACCGGCGCGGTGGGCGAGCTGTACATCGGCGGTGAGGTGGTCGCCCGCGGCTACCTCAACCGGCCGGAGCTGAGCGCCCTGCGCTACCTGGACGACCCGTTCCGGGAGGTGCCCGGCGCCCGGATGTACCGCACCGGCGACCTCGGGCGCCGACTGCCCGACGGCTCGCTGGAGTTCCTCGGCCGCAACGACGACCAGGTGAAGATCCGCGGCTACCGGATCGAACTGGGCGAGATCACCGTGCGCCTCAACGAGCACCCCGCCGTCGAGGACGCCCGGGTGGTGGTGCGCGGCGAGGGCGACGACCGCCGGCTGGTCGGCTACCTGGTGCCGTCCGCCCGGCGGGCGCCGGACGAGGAGGTGCTGCGGGAGGAGCTGGACGCCGCGCTGCGCGCCGTGCTGCCGCCGTACATGGTTCCCTCCGGGTACGTCGTGCTGGAGCGGCTGCCGCTGACCGTCAACGGCAAGCTGGACACCCGGGCGCTGCCCGAGCCCGCCGCCCCGCAGCGGTCCGGTGACCACGGCAGCGCGCCGAGCACCGAGGCCGAGCGGATCGTCTCCGAGGTCTGGGCCGAACTGCTGCGCGCCGACGCCGGGGTGCTCGGCACCGGGAGCGACTTCTTCGCGCTCGGCGGCAACTCCCTGCTGGTGACCCGGGTGATCAACCTGATCAAGCAGCGCACGGGCGTCGAACTGAACGTCAAGGCGGTCTTCGCGGCCCACACCCTGGGCGCGCTGGCCGCCGAGGTGGCGAAGGCCGTCCCGGACGCCGGGACCGGCCCCGAGCTCGACCTGGACACGATCTTCAACAGCATCAGCGCCGTGGAGAACATGACCGACGCGGAGCTGGACGCCCTGGACCTGGACAACGCCGTCCTCGACATCGAGAGCTGAGCAGAGAGACCGTGATGAGCAACTCGCACCACGAGAGCGGCCACGAGCTGATCCGGAAGATCCAGGCGATGCCCGCCAAGCGGCAGCGCGCCGTGATCGCCCTGCTGCGCAAGCAGGGCGTGGACCTCTCCGCACTGGACATCATCCCCACCCTGCCGCGTTCCCCGGAGCAGCGGCTCCCGCTGTCCTTCGCCCAGCAGCGGCTGTGGTTCCTCACCGAGCTGGAGGGCACCAGCACCACCTACAACGTCCCGATGGCGATGTGGCTGCGCGGTCCGCTGGACCGGGCCGCGCTGCGGCGGGCGCTGGCCGGCCTGGTGCGGCGGCACGAGGCGCTGCGCACCCGCTTCGAGGCACGGGCCGGCGTCCCGTACCAGGTCATCGACGACGGGTCCGGCTTCGCCGTGCGCGAGCAGGACCTCGGCGACCCGGCGGACCTGCCCGCCCGCTGCCACCAGGAGGCGGTCACGCCGTTCGACCTGGCCCGGGACCCGCTGCTCCGGGTGCTGCTGCTGCGGCGCGGCGACACCGAGCACGTCCTGATGGTGACGATGCACCACACCGTCTCGGACGGCTGGTCGGTCGGGGTGTTCTTCCGCGAGCTGGCCGCGCTGTACGAGGCGGCCTGCGACGGGCGGGAGCTCGAACTGGAGCCGCTGCCGGTGCAGTACGCCGACTTCGCGCACTGGCAGCGCGAGTGGCTGGCGGGCGAGGTGCAGACCCGTCAGGTCGACTACTGGAAGCGGCAGCTGGCCGGCGTCGACGCCACCCTGACGCTGCCCGGCGACCGGCCGCGCCCGGCCGCGCGCGACTACGCGGGCACCCGGGAGTTCTTCCGCTCCACCCCGGAGCTGCTGGACCGGCTCCGCGCGCTCGGCGAGCGGCACGACGCCACCCTGTACATGACGCTGCTGGCCGCCTACTCGGTCGCGCTGCACCGCTACACCCAGCAGACCGACATCGCGGTCGGCACCGTGGTGGCCAACCGCAGCCGGGCCGAGGTGGAGGGGCTGATCGGCCTGTTCGCCAACACCCTGGTGATGCGCAACGACCTGGCCGACGACCCGACCTTCGTCGAGCTGCTGGCCCGGGTGAAGCGAACCGCGCTGGAGGCCTTCGACCACCAGGACGTGCCCTTCGAGGCCGTGGTGGACGCCCTCCAGGTGGAGCGCAGCCTCAGCCACTCGCCGGTGTTCCAGACGGTGCTGGTGCTGCAGGAGGAGCAGACCGAGCCGCGGCTGACGCTCGGCGCGCTGGAGGTCGCCCCGGTCGAGTTCGACTTCGACACCACCAAGTTCGACCTCACCCTGGACCTGCGGGAGACCCCGGACGGCCTGTCCGGGGCGCTGGAGTACAGCACCGCCCTGTTCGACCGGGAGACCGTCCAGCGCTTCGTGCGCCACTTCCTCACCCTGCTCGGCTCCGTCGTCGAGGCGCCGGAGGAGCGGATATCCCGGCTGGGGCTGCTGGACACCGCCGAGCTCGGCGCCATGGTCGACGAGTGGATCGCGCTGCCCGGCGAGGAGGCCGGGCCGGGCCGGTCGCTGCACGGCTGGTTCGAGGAGCAGGTGCGCGGGACGCCGGACGCGGTGGCGGTGCGCTGCGAGGGCCGCGAGCTGACCTACGCCGAGCTGAACGCCCGGGCGAACCGGCTGGCCCGCTACCTGCGGGTGCTCGGGGTCAAGCGGGAGTCGCTGGTGGCGCTCTGCCTGCCGCGCAGCGAGCAGTTGGTGGTGTGCGCGCTGGCGGCGCTGAAGGCGGGCGGCGCGTACGTGCCGGTGGACCCGTCCGCGCCGGCCGAGCGGCTCGGCCACATCGTGCGGGACAGCGCCCCGCGGGTGCTGCTGGTGGACGGCGGGCTGCCCGAGGGGCTGGACGCGGGCGGCGCCGTCGTGGTGGACGTCTCCGCCGACGCCGCCCGCTGGGAGCGGCTGCCGGAGGGGGACCTCGTCCCGCTGGTCGGCGCCTCGCCGGCCGACCTCGCGTACCTCATCTACACCTCCGGTTCGACCGGTCTGCCCAAGGGCGTGATGGTCGAACACCGCAACGTGGCACGGCTGTTCACCGCGACCCGGGAGCAGTTCGGGTTCGGCCCGGACGACGTGTGGACGCTCTTCCACTCCTTCGCCTTCGACTTCTCGGTCTGGGAGATGTGGGGCGCGCTGCTGCACGGCGGCCGGGTGGTCGTCGTCCCGCAGGAAGTGGCGCGCAGCGCCCGGGACTTCTACGCGCTGCTCTGCGCGGAGGGCGTCACCGTCCTGAACCAGACGCCGAGCGCCTTCGGGCAGCTGATCGCGGCGCAGGGCGAGGACGGCGCGCCGCACCGGCTGCGGACGGTGGTGTTCGGTGGCGAGGCGCTCGACACCGCGGCGCTGCGGCCCTGGTTCGCGCGGCCGCTGAACGCCGGGACCGAGCTGGTCAACATGTACGGGATCACCGAGACCACGGTGCACGTCACCCACCGGGTGGTGACCGGGGCGGACACCGAGCGGGCGATCAGTCCGATCGGCGGCCCGCTGTCCGACCTCAGCGTGTACGTGCTGGACCGGCACGGCAACCCGGTGCCGACCGGCGCGGTCGGCGAGATGTACGTCGGTGGCGGCGGCGTGACCCGGGGCTACCTGAACCGGCCGGAGCTGACCGCCGAACGCTTCCTGGAGGACCCGTTCCGCGGCGTCGACGGCGCCCGGATGTACCGCTCGGGCGACCTGGCCCGCCGGCTCGCCGACGGCTCGCTGGAGTACCTCGGCCGCAACGACGACCAGGTGAAGATCCGCGGCTACCGGATCGAACTGGGCGAGATCTCCGCCCGCCTCGGCGAGCACGCCGGGGTGCGCTCCTGCGCCGTCGTGGTCCGCGAGGACCAGCCCGGCAACAAGCAGCTGGTCGCCTACCTGGTGCCGGCGGCCGACGCAGCCGACCCGGCCGAGGCAACCGACCCGGCCGCCGCGGCCGAGGCGGCGGAGGCGGAGCTGCGCACCGAGCTGGACGCGCTCGCCCGGCGCACCCTGCCCGAGTACATGGTCCCCGGCGCCTACGTGCTGCTGGCCGCCCTGCCGCTGACCGTCAACGGCAAGCTGGACCGCGCCGCGCTGCCGGCCCCCGACATCGAGGCCTACGCCCGCAGCCATGAGCGGGAGTACGTCGCCCCCGCCGCCGGCACCGAGCGCAAGCTCGCCGAGGTCTGGGCCGAGCTGCTCGGCTTCGAGGCCGACGAGATCAGCGCGACCGACAACTTCTTCACCCTGGGCGGCCACTCGCTGCTGATCACGGTCCTGGTGGCCCAGCTGCGGGAGGCCGGGCTGACCCTCGCCGTCCGCGACCTGTTCAGCGCCCCCACCCTGGCCGGCCTCGCCGCCCGGATCGACGGGGGCGCCGGCGCCGACGGGTCCGCCGACGGCACCGGGACGCCCGGCGGAGCCCCCGGCTACACCGTGCCGCCGAACCTCGTCCCGGCGGGCTGCGAGCGGCTCACGCCAGAGCTGCTGCCCCTGGTCCAGCTGGGTCAGGACCACCTCGACGCGATCGCGGCCCGGGTCCCCGGCGGCGCGGCCAACATCCAGGACGTCTACCCGCTGGTCCCCTCGCAGGAGGGCATCCTCTTCCACCACCTGATGGATCCGGAGAACGACCCGTACGTGATGTCCGTGGCGTTCGTCGCGGACGACGAGGCGGCCTGCGTCGCGTTCACCGGGGCGATCCAGACCCTGATCGACCGGCACGACGTGATGCGCACCGCAGTGCTCACCGAGGGTCTGCCGGAGCCGGTCCAGGTCGTCCTGCGCGGTGTCGCCCTCCCGGTGACGCCGGTCGTCCTCGACGCCGACACGGACGCCGAGGAGCAGGTCCGCGCGCTGCTGGACCACCCGCTGCCGCTGCCGCCGGACGAGGCGCCGATGTTCAAGGCGCGGGTCGCCGCGGACCCGGGGTCCGAGCGCCGCTTCGTGGTGCTGAACTTCCACCACCTGATCGAGGACGCCACCTCGCTGCGGCTGATCATCGACGAGCTGATCGCCCACATGGCCGGGCGCACCGACCTGCTGACCGAGCCCGCGCCGTTCCGCGACTTCGTCGCCCACACCCTGCACCAGCTGCGCACCGGCGACGCGGAGCACTACTTCCGCGGCCTGCTCGGCGACGTCACCGAGCCGACCGTGCCGTTCGGCCTGACCGACGTGCGCGGCGACGGCCGCCGTACCCGCAAGCCGCGCCGCTCGCTGGACGCCGGACTCACCCGGCGGCTGCGGGCCGAGGCCGGCCGGCTCGGCCTGAGCCCGGCCTGGCTCTTCCACGCCGCGTGCGCCCGGGTGGTGGCGGCCGGCAGCGGGCGCGACGACGTGGTGTTCGGCACCGTGATGTCGGGCCGCCTCCAGGGCGTGCCCGGCGTGGAGCGGATGCTCGGCAACTTCATCAACACCCTCCCGCTGCGGGTGCGGCTGGCCGACCGGAGCGTGCGCGAGCTGGTCGACGAGGTGGCCGCCGGGCTGCGCGAGCTGATCCTGCGCGAGCAGTCCTCGCTGAGCCTGGCCCAGCGCTGCAGCGGACTGGACATGGACACCCCGCTGTTCAGCGCCGCGATCAACTTCCGGCACTTCGAGCCCGGGCCCGAGGACACCCAGGCGCCGACCCTGGAGGCCCAGGGCGTCAACTGGCTGGCCTTCATGGACCGCACCAACTACCCGATGGGCCTGTCGCTGGACGACATGGGGGACGAGCTGTCCCTGACCGTCCAGATCGAGGACGCGGTCGAGCCCGAGACGCTCCTGCTGTACGTGGAGACCGCCCTCGCCGGCATCGTCGACGCGCTCGCCGCCGACGACGGCCGGGGGACCCGCGCCCTCGACATCGACGTGCTGCCCCCGGCCGAGCGGCAGCGGCTGCTCACCGTGGCCCGGGGGGAGCGCCCGGCCTACCGACAGGACGCCTGCCTCGCCGAGCTGTTCGAGGCGCAGGCGGCCCGGCGGCCCGACGCCGTCGCGGTGCGCCACGGCGAGCTGCGGCTGACCTACGCGCAGCTGAACGCCCGCGCCAACCAGGTGGCCCACCACCTGCGCGACGCCGGCGTCGGCCCGGACGTGCTGGTCGGCCTCTGCGCCGACCGCTCGCCGGAGCTGGTGGTCGGCCTGCTCGGCATCCTCAAGGCCGGCGGCGCCTACGTCCCGATCGACCCGGACTACCCCGAGCAGCGGATCGCCACCCTGCTGGACGGCTCCCGGGTGGGCATCGTGCTGGGCCAGTCCCGGCTGCCGGACGCCCTGTTCGCCCAGGTGGCCGAGGTGGTCCAGCTGGACTCCGGCGAGCGCGCCGCGGACCGCACCCAGGTGCTGGCCGACCGGCCCGAGCAGGACCCGGACCGCTCCGACTGGGGCCTGACCCCCGCCAACCTGGCCTACGCCATCTTCACCTCCGGCTCCACCGGCCGTCCCAAGGGCGTCCTGGTGGAACAGCGCGGCGTGGTCCGGCTGGTGACCAACCCGGACTACTTCGCCGCGGACGAGTCCGCCGTGGTCCTGCACCACTCCTCGATCTCCTTCGACGCGGGCTCGCAGGAGGTGCTCACCCCGCTGGTCAACGGCGGCGTGCTGGTGCTGCACGACGGCGACTCCAAGGACCCGGCGCAGCTGCTGGACAGCGTCCACCGCACCGGTGTCAGCTCCATGCTGCTGTCGGCGGCCTTCCTGCCCGCCTTCGTCGAGGCCGCGGACGGCCGCGAGCTGGCGCTACGTCAGCTGGCCGTGGTCGGCGACACCTTCGCGGCCGCCGACGTCCGCCGGCTGTACGCGGCGCACCCCGGCCTGACCGTGGTCAACGGCTACGGCCCGACCGAGAACAGCATCGCCTCCACGTACCACGAGATCCCGCGCGACCTCCCCGAGGACGTCCGGGTGCCGATCGGCCGTCCCGTCCCGCACACCACCGCCTACGTCACCGACGAGCAGCTCCGGCTGGTGCCGGGCGGCGTGATCGGGGAACTCTGCCTGGGCGGCGCGGGCGTGGCCCGCGGCTACCTCGACGCCCCGGAGCTGACGGCCGAACGGTTCCTGGCCGACCCCTTCGGCGACGACCCCGAGGGCCGGCTGTACCGCACCGGCGACCTGGTGCGCCGACTCCCGGACGGCACCCTGGAGTTCCGCGGCCGGGTCGACGAGCAGGTCAAGGTGCGCGGCTACCGGGTCGAGCCGGGCGAGATCGAGACGCTGCTGCAGGCGCACCCCTCGGTGCACAGCGCCGTGGTGGTGCCGCGCACCACCGGCGAGGTGGAGACCCTCAGCGCCTACCTGCGCCCCACCGAGGAGTGGTTGGAGGCGGCCGCCGAGGCGCAGACCGCCGAGCACCTCGACCAGTGGGAGCGGCTCTTCGAGGACCAGTACTCGCGCGGCACCGAGGAGCCCGTCGCCGACGACCTCAACCTGGCCGGCTGGGAGAGCAGTTACACCGGGGACCCGATCCCCGAGGACGAGATGGTGGAGTGGATCGACGGCACCGTCGAGCGCATCCACGGGCTGCGGCCGAAGCGGCTGCTGGAGATCGGCTGCGGCACCGGACTGCTGCTCTTCCGGTACGCGGAGGGCTGCGAGCGGGTGCACGGCATCGACATCTCGCCCTCGGCGCTGGAGGACGTGCGCCGGGGTGCGGAGCGCCGCGGCTGGTCGCACGTGACGCTGCGGCAGGGCGACGCCCTGTCGGTGGCCGACCTGGCCGGCCCGGACGGGCCGACCTTCGACCTGGTCGTGCTCAACTCCGTGGCGCAGTACTTCCCGAGCCGGCACTACCTCCAGGAGGTGATCACCCGGATCCTGCCGCTGCTGGAGGAGGGCGGACGGATCCTGCTGGGCGACATCCGGAACCTGGACCTGTTCTCCGCGCACGTGGGCGCCATCGAGCGCAGCCGCTCCGGCGTCCCGAGCACGGCCGGCGCGCTGGCCTCGCAGGTGCAGCGCCGCCGCCGGCAGGAGACCGAACTCCTGGTCAGCCCGAGCTACTTCAGCCGCCTCCCGGAGCGCTTCCCGGAGCTGGGCACCGTCGACATCATGGTCAAGCGGGGCCAGGGCGGCAACGAGATGCTCTCCTACCGCTACGACGTGGTGCTGACCAAGGGCGCCGCGGCGCCGGCGGCCGACCACCCGTGGCTGGAGGCCGCCGACCCGGCCGGGCTGCGGGCCCTGCTGGCGGCCGGCACCCCCGAGCGGTTCGGTGTCACCGGCCTGAGCAACCCGCGGGTCGCGGACGACGTGCGGCTGGTCACCGAGCTGGCCCGCTGGGCGCCGTCCCGCCAGGTGGAGCCGCTGGCGCGCGGCGCCCGGCTCTCCGAGCGGGCCCGGGCGGAGCTGCGCCAGCTGGAGGAGACGCTGGAGTACGCCGAGGCGCTGGGGTACCGGGTGACGCCGACCTGGTCGCAGGACCGGCCGGACGGCCTGGACCTGCTGCTGAGCCGGGGCGGGGCGCTGCCGGTGCTGGCCCGTTCGCCGTACCGGGCGCAGCGGCTGGCGAACGCGCCGCAGGTCGACCGGGTGGGCCAGGGCCTGGTCCGGGAGCTCCGGGACCACCTGGCCGAGCGGCTGCCGGACTACATGATCCCCGGCGCCTTCGTGGTGCTGGAGGAGCTGCCGGTCACCTCGCAGGGCAAGGTCGACAAGCGGGCGCTGCCCGCGCCGGACGAGGAGGACGTGGCCAAGGAGGTCTACGTCGCGCCCCGGACCGAGGCCGAGCGCACCCTGTGCCGGCTGGTCGGCGGCGTCCTCGGGCTGGACCGGGTCGGCCTCCAGGACAACTTCTTCAACCTGGGCGGGCACTCGTTGCTGGCCACCCGGCTCAACCTGCGGGTCAAGAAGGAGACCGGCGTCGACCTGCCGCTCCAGCTCATCCTGACCGCCGCCACGGTGGCCGAGATGGCCACGGCCCTGGAGGCGGCGACCGCCCCGGCGCCGGCGGCCGCCGCCGAGCCGGAGAGTGTCGAGCCCGCGGCCGTCGAGCCCGCGCCCGGGACCGCCGCCGACCACGACGGCGTGCCCTCGGGAGCGCTCGCCGAGCTGCTGCCGGCCGCCCCCGCGGCGGAGGGCGACGAGGCGCCGCTGTCCACCATGCAGGAGGACCTCTGGTTCCTGCGCGGGGCCCCGCACCTGGGGGCCGCGCACGACAACGTCCAGCTGGCCCTGCGGATGAGCGGCCCGCTGGACCGGGCGGCCTGCACCGCCTCGGTGCGCGCCCTGGTGGAACGGCACGCGATCCTGCGGACCGGCTACCCGCGCCGGGACGGCACGTACGTCCAGCGGGTGAACGGCGCCGACGGCTTCGAGGTCACCGTCCTGACGCTGCCGCCGTCCGCGGCCGGCGGCGACGCCGCCCTCGCCGAGTGGTTGCGCGCGGAGCGGCTGCGCCCGTTCGACCCGGCGGACCGCTACGTGCTGCGGGCCCATCTGCTGGCCCTCGCCGAGGACGAGCACGTGCTCGTGCTGACCCGCCCCTGGGGGGTCTTCGACGGCTGGTCCACCGGCCTCGTGCTGCGCGAACTCATCTCGGTGTACGGCGAGTTGAGCAATGGTGGGGACGCCGTCCGGCCCCCGCTGCCGCTGCAGTACGCCGACTTCGCGCGCTGGCAGCGCCGGACGGTCGACGCGGCGGAGCTCGACCGGCAGCGCGACCACTGGCGCGAGCGGCTGGCGGGGCTGCCGTCCTGCCTGGCGCTGCGCACCGACTTCCCCCGGTGCCCGGTGAAGTCCTACCAGGGCGCGGCGGCGGAGTTCGCCGTCCCGGCCGAACTGGCCGAGCGGCTGCGCAAGCTCGCCGCGAACCACGGGGCGTCGCTGTACATGGTGATGCTGGCGGCCTACGCGGCCCTGCTGGCCGGCCGCACCGACGACCGCGAGCTGGCGATCGGCTCCCCGGTCACCAACCGGCCCGCGGCCGAACTCGACGAGCTCGTCGGGTACTTCGTCAACGCCCTGGTGCTGCGCCTGGACGTGGCCCCGGAGCGGTCGTTCACCGAACTGCTGGCCCAGGCCCGGGAGGTGGTGGCGGAGGCGCAGGCGCACAAGGACCTGCCGTTCGCCGACCTGGTCCGCACCCTGGTGCCGGAGCCCGAGCCGTCCCACTCGCCGCTGTTCCAGGCGATGTTCAACCTGGTGCCGGCTCCCGCCCCCGCTCCGGCCGGGACGGACGGACCGGACGGACCGGACGGCGCCGCGGCGCCGCGCGGGGCCGGCGGCCTGGAGGTGGCCCAGCTGCCCGCCGAGGCCGGGACGGCCAGGTTCGACCTGAGCCTGGCGGTGCGGGAGACCGAGTCCGGTCTGGAGGGCTATCTGGAGTACAGCACCGACCTGTTCGCCCGGGGCACCGCCGAGGCGCTGGTCCGCGACTACGCGGAGCTGCTGGAACTGATCGTCCGTCGGCCCGACGCCGACCTCGCGGACCTCGCCGGGCTGGTCCGGCAGGCCGCGGGACGACGCCTGGAGGGGTCCGAATGAGCAATCTGACGGCCGTCGTCCTCGGTGACGTGGCCCTGGTCGTGCTGGTGTCCTGGCTGTTCGGCGGGCTCGCCCGGCGCTTCGGCCAGCCCACCGTGATCGGCCAGATCGTGGCGGGCATCGCCCTGGGGCCGACCGTGCTCGGCCAGCTCCCGGGCGACCTGTCGAACTACCTCTTCCCGGCGGGGGCGCGGCCCTTCCTGTCGATGCTCTCCCAGGTCGCGATCGTGCTCTTCATGTTCGTGGCGGGCTACGAGATCGACTTCCGCACCTTCCGGGCGGGGCGCACCGCGGTGAACGTCGCGGTGACGGCCCTGCTGGTCCCGATGGGGCTCGGGCTGGCCGCGGTCCAGCTGGGCGGCGGACTGTTCTCCGCCGTGGACCCGGCCCACGTGGGCCACCACTCGTTCGCGCTGTACATGGCGGTGGCCGTCTCGATCACCGCGCTGCCGGTGCTGGCGGCCATCGTGCGGGAACGCGGGCTGGCCGGCACCGCGGCCGGGACGGTGGCCCTCGCGGCGGCCGGCTTCATGGACGTCGGCGCCTGGCTGGTGCTGGCCGCCGTGCTCAGCGACTCCGGGCAGCCGGCCCCGTTCTCCTGGATGGTCGCGCTGGTCCTGCTGGTGGTCTTCACCGGCTTCCTCTTCGGCGTGGCCCGCCCGGTGCTGCGCTGGTGGACGGACCGGCCGGCCGGGCTGATGAGCAACCCGGTGCCGCCGGCCCTGGTGCTCGCCCTGGGCAGCGCCTGGGTCACTCAGTCGCTCGGGCTGCACGCCGTCTTCGGCGGGTTCCTGGCCGGCCTGGCCATGCCGCGGCGGGGCGGCGCCCCGAACGCCGACGTCCTGGAGCCGATGGAGCAGACCTCCGGCGCCCTGCTGCCGCTGTTCTTCGTCACCACCGGGCTCTCGGTCAACATCGCCTCGCTCGGCACCAGCGACTTCGTCCTGCTGGGCGTGCTGGTGCTGATCGCGATCCTCGGCAAGTCCGTGCCCGCCTACGCGGTGACCCGGCTGCGCGGCATGGAGCCGCGGCAGGCGGCCCTGGTCGCCGCGATGGTGAACACCCGCGGGCTCACCGAACTCATCGCCCTGGACGTCGGCAGAACGGCCGGACTGATCGGCCAGGAGCTGTACGCCGTCCTCGTGCTGATGGCACTCATCACGACCTTCATGACCGGACCGCTGCTCCAACTGATCGGCGAGGGCAAGGACAGCGGGCGACCGCAGGCTCGCCCGGGGCAGCGCGACTCGCACAGCACCACTGCACATTCAGTACCGGCCGTCGGCGTCGCCGGCGAGGAAGCGGGAGACAAATCGTGAGCAACACCGAAGCATTTGATGTCGTGGTCGTCGGCGGTGGCCCGGGTGGTTCGACGCTGGCCGCGCTGGTGGCCAAGCAGGGGCACTCGGTGCTGCTTCTGGAGAAGGAGGTCTTCCCGCGCTACCAGATCGGCGAGTCGCTGCTGCCGTCCACCATCCACGGCATCTGCAAGCTGACCGGCGCGTCGGAGGAACTGGCCAAGGCGGGCTTCCCGCTCAAGCGCGGTGGCACCTTCCGTTGGGGCGCCAACCCGGAGCCGTGGACCTTCTCGTTCTCGATCTCCCCGAAGATGGCGGGCCCGACGTCCACCGCCTACCAGGTGGAGCGGTCCAAGTTCGACAAGATCCTGCTGGACAACGCCCGCAAGGTCGGTGCGGTCGTCCGCGAGAACTCCGCGGTCTCGGAGATCCTGGAGGACGACGAGCGGGTCACCGGTGTGCGCTACACCGACGACCAGGGCGTCACCCGGGAGGTGTCGGCCCGCTTCGTGGTGGACGCCTCCGGCAACCAGAGCCGGCTCAACCAGAAGATCGGCGGCCGCCGGGAGTACTCGGAGTTCTTCCGCAACCTGGCGCTGTTCGGCTACTTCGAGGGCGGCAAGCGGCTCCCCGAGCCGACCCGCTACAACATCCTCTGCGTGGCCTTCGAGAGCGGCTGGTTCTGGTACATCCCGCTGAGCGACACGCTCACCAGCGTCGGCGCGGTGGTCCGCCGCGAGGACGCCGAGAAGGTCCAGGGCGACCCGGAGAAGGCGCTCCAGGCGCTGATCGACGAGTGCCCGATGATCTCGGACTTCCTGGCGCCGGCCACCCGGGTCACCGAGGGCCAGTACGGTCAGATCCGGGTCCGCAAGGACTACTCGTACCACCACACCACCTTCTGGCGCCCCGGGATGATGCTGGTCGGCGACGCCGCCTGCTTCGTCGACCCGGTGTTCTCCTCGGGTGTCCACCTGGCCACCTACAGCGCGCTGCTGGCCGCCCGGTCGATCAACAGCACGCTGGCCGGGACGGTCGACGAGGAGGTGGCGATGAAGGAGTTCGAGGCGCGCTACCGCCGCGAGTACGGCGTGTTCTACGAGTTCCTGATGTCCTTCTACGACATGCACCAGGACGAGAACTCGTACTTCTGGCAGGCCAAGAAGGTCACCAACAACAGCGTCTCCGACGCCCAGTCCTTCGTCGACCTGGTGGGTGGCGTCTCCTCCGGCGAGGCCGCGTTCACCGACCCCGAGGCGCTCGCGAAGCGCCTGCACGGGCAGAACGAGGAGTTTGCGGCCGCGGTCGAGACCATCTCCGACGGTGCCACCGACAACTGGGCCCCGCTGCTCGGCTCGTCCGTGGTGCGCGAGGCGATGACCGAGAGCTCCAAGGTGCAGATGCACGCGGCGCTGGGCGAGGACGCCGAGGAGGAGACCCCGCTGTTCGAGGGCGGGCTGATCCCCTCGCCGGACGGCCTGTCCTGGGTGCAGGCCCCGGCGAGCTGACCCCCGCCGGAAGGGGCCGGCCCGGTGTCCGCACCGGGCCGGCCCCTTCGGGTCGTCGCCGGGACAGCACGGAAGTGCCCCGCGTCCGCGACGAACCGTCGCGGACGCGGGGCACCTTTCGAGCTCAGCCGCTCCGGGCTCAGACGCCCAGCCGCTCCTTGATCTCCGCGAAGAACGGAATGTGGCGGTAGTCCTTCGCCACCGGGTCGTAGTCGGTGTACCGGTTGGTGAATTCCAGCAGATTCTTCTGGACCTGCTCGACCGGCGTGGTGTGGATCTGCTGCTCGATCTTCTCGATCTCCCCGAGGAATTCGGCGAGAACACCGGGGAGCTCGTCGTGGAGCCGGATCTGACCGTCGCGCAGCTCGATTCCGCCGTGCTCGGAGAGGAAGTTGAAAAGGAGCTGCGAGGCGACCGCGTCGTAGTTCGGGCGGGGAATTCCCTCCACCGCGTAACGCAGCAGGCGCTCGGACAGGATGTACTCGTACGCGAGCTGCGCCTCGCGCTGCGGGAGTTCCTTGTCGTTCAGGCAGACCAGCATCGCGGAAACGTCGACCCGCAGTTCCTCCAGGCCGGCCAACGGCTTCAGCTTCTTGATCGGGAGGAAATCCGGAATGGGCATGTCACCCTGCCGGTGGTGGTACTCGTGCAGCCGCACCCACCAGGAGGAGGCCTGCTCGACCGTGAGGTCGTCGACGCCGCGCAGCAGCGGGAGGCTGCCCTCGGCCATCACCGCGTCGATCATCTTCCGGGTGATCCGGTTGTGCCGCTCGACGAACTTGTTGATGAAGTAGAAGATCAGGTCGTCGCCGTGCTGGTACCCGTCGATGTGGTTCTCCGGGAACAACGCCACGACGACACGCGACTCGAACCCGGTCGAGCTGGCCGTGATGTTCACCGGCATGGTGTTGCTGGCGTACCGGGTGGCCAGGTGCGGGTTGGTCGGCAGGGTCTCGTACGTCAGGTACTCGAGCGAGAGGGAGGGGAAGTACGAGGCGTCGAACAGGGAGAACAGGTGGTGGTCCCGCTCCTCGTTGACATGCGCCTTGACGGCGGGGAGACGGGACTCGGCGGAGAAGTTCCGGAGGTCCTCGACCAGGGCCCGGGCTATCGGCTGCCGGCCCAGGTTCGGCGATTCGGCGATGAGCTCGGCCAGCTGGTCCAGGAATTTCTGGTCACGGAAGGAATCGCGCGATCCCTTGATCTTCTCGCGGAGTCCGTTGACCTCGTTGATGACCTCGGAACCCGTACTGATCGACATGCGCACCTTCTTTACAGGCGTGGGTACGTGCTTGATCGAAACTGTGTCCGGTGTGCCAGATGGGGAAATATTTGCACATCCATCCGCTTTGCACCACCCATTTCCGAACGTTCCCCTGAGGCAATGGCGCACTGCCCCGGAATGTCCATTTTCGGAGCCGTGGCGGTTCTTCCCGGGGATTATGAAAATGGCCTGGGAACGCCGTTAAACGGCGCGCGAGGGGAAAGTGAACCCCACCCCTCGCGCGCTCATCGCCGCGCGGTCATCGCCGCCCGTGCTCCCCAGGGGCTTCCGCCCCCTGATCGTCGTGGTGACGCACGGATGTGCGCCCAGTACCATCGGGCTCGTGAACTCGTACTGGCGCGTCGCGCTGCCACCGCTCGCCGCCTGATCGGGCGCGCTCCGGTGGTCTGATCCCCGTTCCCGGCCCTGTGCGGCGCCGGGGATTCGTGGTGCGCGCCCGTTCTCGGAACCAGTCCCCTTGACGGTCTTCGACGACGGAAGTTCACGACTGTGCCGAATCGCCTGTCCGCGCCCGCGCGCGCCCGCCTGACCTCTCCCGCTCCCCGTTCTCCCCGCCGCACCCGCCCGTTCGACGGGCCGGTGCCGATCCTGGCCGCCGCCCTACTGTGGGGCACCACCGGGACGGCCAGTTCGCTGGCGCCCGCCGGTGCCCCGGCGGCGGGGATCGGGGCCGCCGCGCTCGTCCTCGGCGGGGCGCTGCTGTTCCTCACCGACCGCACCGCCTGGTCGCTCCCCCGCGCCTGCCGCGCGGGGGAGCGGTGGCTGTTGGCCCTCGGAGCCGTGGCCGTGGTGGGCTACCCGCTCACCTTCTACCCGGCGGTGACCCGCACCGGGGTCGCCGTCGCCACCGTGATCGCCCTCGGCAGCGCGCCGGTGTTCACCGGGCTGCTCGGCTGGCTCGCCCGGCAGGGCCGCCCCGGCGGGCGCTGGACCGGGGCCACGGCGCTGGCCGTGCTCGGCTGCGCGGTGCTGGTGCTCGGTCCCCAACTCACCGGCGGGGGAGCGCCGGTGGACCCGCTGGGCGTGCTGCTCGCGGCGCTCTCCGGGCTCTCCTACGCGCTGTACTCGCTGGTCGCCGGGCGACTGATCGCGGCCGGGCGCCCGTCCGCCGGAGTGATGGGCGCGATGTTCGGCGCGGCGGCCGTACTGGTGCTGCCGGTGCTCGCACTGGAGCCGCACGGCTGGCTGGCCACGGTGCGCGGCGCGGGCGTCGTGCTGCACCTCGGGGTGATCACCACCTTCCTCGCCTACCGCCTCTTCGGCCACGGCCTGCGCCACACCTCGCCCCAGGCCGCCACCACCCTCACCCTCGCCGAGCCCGCCGTCGCCGCCGTCCTCGGCGTCGCCGCCCTGGGCGAACGGCTCCCCGCACTCTCCTGGTCCGGCCTCGCCATCCTGGCGGGCGGCCTGGCCGCCCTGACCCTCCCCACCCGCCGCTAGCCGGATCGCCACGGGCCGCGCAGGAAGTCGGACCCGCCGACTTCCTGCGCCACCACCCTTTTCCTGCTGCGCCCGGGCCGTACCGACCCTGTCTGGCCGCCGCTGGTCCCGTACTTCGACGCGGTCATCGTTCCAGGTCTGCGGCCATCGGCCTCACCCTCCGGTCGCCGAGTCGGTCGGAACCGTCGAAGTGGCCGGCGCGGTGATCAACATCAGCTTCTCGGGTTCGGATACGGCCGAGAAGCCGGCACGTGCGTAGACCTCGTGCGCGTCCACCGTGGAGAGCATCAACCGCTTCAGTCGGTAGGGCGCCAGCGCCGCGACGACCGAGTCCGCCAGCCAGGTGCCGATGCCCCGGCCTCGTGACTCGCGGGCGACGTAGACGTCGCAGAGCCAGCCGAAGGTGGCGTAGTCCGTCACGACTCGGGCGAACGCGACTTGCTCGGCGGTGTCCGGGGTGTAGACGCCGAAGACGAGTGAGTGCGCGATCGACTGCGCCACGGTCTCCCGGCTCCGGCCCAGGGCCCAGAAGGCGTCGGTGGAAAGCCAGTGGTGTACGCGGTCGAGATCGATGCGCGCGGGATCGGTGTCGAGGGTGAGGCCGTCTGCCCTGGTCGTGATCACGGCATCCGATCGTACGGGTCCGACGCCGGTCAGATGCCGAAGTGGGCGGCGATGCCGTCGAGGACGCAGTCCAGGCCGGTTTCGAAGTGCCAGTCGGGGTCGTCCTTGCGGGTGGCCTGGTGCAGGTACTGCTGGTAGGCGGGGTAGCGGCCGGTGCCCATCAGGTAGGACATCCGGGGGGCGAGGCCGACCCGGGTCTCGTCGCCGTCGGACCAGCCGCGGGAGCGGCGCAGGTCCTGGAGGGCGATGTCGGTGGCGGACGAGCCGTGGACGTAGATGGCGACCGTGCGGAAGATCGCCATGGTGGTGTCGGCGTCCAGGCCGTGACCGGCGAGGGCGGCGAACGCGCGCTCGGGGACGGCGAGTTGGTGGGGGCTGAGGGAGAACGGGGTGGCCGCCCGGGCGATCCAGGGGTGGGCGAGGCTCATCGCCCGCAGGTGGACGGCCAGGGCGTGCATGGTGGTGCGCCAGTCGGCGGCGGGGGCGTCCAGGGGGAGTCCGCCGTAGACGGAGTCGACCATCAGCTCGATGAGTTCGTCCTTGCCGGAGACGTACCGGTAGGCGGCCATCGGGGCCACGCCGAGGGCGGTGGCCAGGCGGCGCATGGTGACGGCGTCCAGGCCCTCGGTGTCGGCGATGGCCACCGCGGCCTCGGCGATCCGCTGCGGGGTGAGGGTGCTGCGCGGCGCGGGGGCCGGGCGGTCGAGCCGCTCCCAGAGCGAGGGCTGCGGCTGGTCGTGGTCGTCCCCGGTGGGGGCCTGCTGGGCGGGCATGGGGGCGGGCTCCTTCCGGCTGGGGAGTTCCACCGTACCACTCCGCGTGTACAACGTATTTGTCGAGTGGACGGCGTACGCGCCAGTGTGTACGTTGTATCTCGCGCCGATACGGCGTACACGACATCCCGGAGGGGGATCCCCATGTCCACGGAGCAGAACCTCGACGTCGCCGTCGTCCTCGGCAGCACCCGGAACGGCCGCTTCGGCCCGGTCGTCGCCGACTGGCTGATCGGCCACCTGGAGGCCCGCGGCGACATGACCGCCGACCTGGTCGACCTGGCGGCCACCCCGCTGCCCACCGTGATGCCGTCCTGGGGCGTCGAACTGCCCGAGCAGGAGCGTGAGTTGCTCGCCGCCGTGTCGCCCCGGCTGGCCGCCGCGGACGCCTTCGTCTTCGTCACGCCCGAGTACAACCACAGCTTCCCGGCCCCGCTGAAGAACGCGATCGACTGGCACAACCAGCAGTGGCACGGCAAGCCGATCGCCTTCGTCTCGTACGGCGGGCTCTCCGGCGGCCTCCGGGCCGTCGAGCAACTGCGGGTGGTGATGGCCGAGTTGAACGCGGTGACGATCCGCAACACGGTCAGCTTCCACGGCGCCGCCCAGGCCTTCGACACCGACGGCAAGCCGAAGGACCCGGCCGCCGACGCCGCCGCCAAGACCATGCTCGACCAGCTGGACTGGTGGGCCCGGCCGCTGCGGGACGCCCGGCGGGCCCGCCCGTTCACCGTCTGAGCCGGACGGTGAAGGGGGAACGGCCATGACCACGGAACGGGCCACCGAACGGGCAGAGGAACGGACCACCGAAAATCACGAGGAACGGGCCGAGGCGCGGGGCCGCCCGCCCCTGCTCGGCGTGCTCGGACTGATGCTCGGCATCTTCCTCGCCGCCCTGGACGGCCAGATCATCGGCACCGCCCTGCCGACCGTCGTCGGCGACCTCGGCGGGCTGGAACACCTCGCCTGGGTGGTCACCGCCTACCTGCTCACCTCCTCCGCCACCACCCCGCTCTGGGGCCGGCTCGGAGACCTGTACGGGCGCAAGGGCGCCTACCAGTGGGCGGTGGCGGTCTTCCTGCTCGGCTCGGTTCTCTCCGGACTCTCGCAGGACATGGGCGAGTTGATCGCCTTCCGGGCGCTCCAGGGGGTCGGCGCGGGCGGGCTGATGGTCGGCGCGCTCTCGGTGCTGGGGGTGCTGGTGCCGGCCTCCGAGCGGGGCCGGGTGCAGTCGGTGGTCGGCGTGCTGATGCCGATCGCCTTCGTCGGCGGGCCGCTGCTCGGCGGCCTCCTCACCGACCGGCTCAGCTGGCGGTGGGCCTTCTACGTCAACCTGCCGGTCGGGGTGTTCGCCCTGGTCGCGGTCGGCGTCGCGGTGCGGCTGGAGAAGACCGAACGGGTCCGCGCCCCCTTCGACTGGGCCGGGGTGGCCCTGCTGACCACCGGCATCCTCGGGCTCACCCTGGTCAGCAGCTGGGGCGGGACGGCGTACCCGTGGACCTCGCCGCTGATCCTCGGGACGGCCGTGGTGGCCACCCTCGCGCTGGCCGGCTTCGTCCGCGCCGAACTGCGCGCCCCCGGACCGCTGATCCCGCCCGCGCTGTTCCGCAGCCGCAACTTCACGGTGGCCCAGGTGCTGGGCTTCCTCACCGGCGCGGTGATGCTCGCCCTGATCGGCTACCTGCCGCAGTACCTCCAGTTCGTCCAGGGCGCCTCGCCCACCACCGGCGGGCTGCTCCTGCTGCCGCTGATGCTCGGCATGATGGGCACCCAGCTGGTCACCGCCCGGCTGATGGGCCGGCCCGGCGGCGAACGGCGCTACCCGCTGCTGGGCGGGGCGCTGGCGGCGGTCGGGGCCGCGCTCCTGCTGCTGCTGGGGACGGACACGCCGGTCGTGCTGGCCTCCGGGCTGACGGCGGTGGCCGGGATCGGCATCGGACTGCTGATGCAGAGCACCCTGCTGACCTCGATCGGCGCGGTCCCGCGCGAGGACATGGGGGCGGCCATGGGCGTGGTGACCCTGCTGCGCGGCATCGGCGGCTCGCTCGGGGTGGCCGCCCTCGGCGCGGTCTACACGACCCGGCTGACCGCGGGCCTGGAGGCGCGGCTTGGCCCGGCCGAGGCGGCCCACCTGACCGCCGGCGGCGGACTCACCCCGGCCTCGCTGACGGGCCTCCCGGCGGCCGTCCGGGACGCCGTGGGCACGGCGGTCACCAGCGGGCTGCACGGCACGGTGGCCGGCGGCGTCGCCCTGGCGACGGTGGCGACCGCGGTCGCCTGCCTGGCCCGCCCGACCCCGGCCCCGGCGCCGCAGACCCAGCCCGAGGCGTCCGCGACACCGGCGAAAGCCTCATCGACCCGGCCCTAGGACCGCCTGCCCATGGCGACCCGGACCTCCAGGGAGCCAGCAGGGAGAAAATGCCCCCGGACGGCACGGGGTTCCGTCCGGGGGCCGGTCGTCACCGACTCGGAAGCGGGGGCGTGCCACCGCCGCGACCGGCCGCAAGCGAGCCGGCCCGGCGGTGGGTGCTGCTCGCTAGAGTGGAAGGCGCTCGCCGGCAGCTCCCGTGGAAGCTGTCTGTCACACGGTGCAGCGGAGGAGGAGTCGATGACCGCACAGCCCGCCGAGCCCCACCGCGCGCGTCCCCGGACGCAGGACGAGATCGGGGCCGCACTGCCGCCTTCCCAGCGGATGGCTTTCTACCGCGACATGGGTTCCGCCGACGAGGACGAGATCGCGGGCGTGCTGCGTCGCTGGCGACTCCGGTTGGAGATCTACGTCGATCCCGCCACGGCCCGTGTGCACGCCGCCGTCCAGCAGGGGACGGCCCCTGGCCGGGCCCTGTCGGCCGTCCTCAGGGAGCTCGGGCCGAGGTGAGCGACTGGGACGACCATCCCGAGGGCTTCTGACGCCTCACTGCCCCATGTGATCGCAGCGGTGGCCGAGCGTCCGGAGGTCGCGGTGTCGTCGCTTCGGGGAAGGCCTGCAGCCCCTGGCCGGGTTCCGCCGGCCAGGGGCTGCACAACACGTCTTTCCTAGCACTCGATGATCAGCACTCGATGACGTTCACGGCGAGGCCGCCGCGCGAGGTCTCCTTGTACTTGATCTTCATGTCGGCGCCGGTCTCCTTCATCGTCTTGATCGCCTTGTCCAGCGAGACGTGGTGGCGCCCGTCGCCGCGCAGCGCCATCCGGGCCGCGGTGACGGCCTTGACCGACGCCATGCCGTTGCGCTCGATGCAGGGGATCTGGACCAGGCCGCCGACCGGGTCGCAGGTGAGGCCGAGGTTGTGCTCGATGCCGATCTCGGCGGCGTTCTCGACCTGCTCGGGGGTGCCGCCGAGGACCTCGGCCAGGCCGCCCGCGGCCATCGAGCAGGCGGAGCCGACCTCGCCCTGGCAGCCGACCTCGGCGCCGGAGATGGAGGCGTTCTCCTTGAAGAGCATGCCGATGGCGCCGGCCGCGAGCAGGAAGCGGACGATGCCGTCGTCGTCGGCGCCCGGGATGAAGTTCAGGTAGTAGTGCAGGGTGGCGGGGATGATGCCCGCCGCACCGTTGGTCGGCGCGGTGACCACCCGGCGTCCGGAGGCGTTCTCCTCGTTGACCGCCATCGCGTAGAGGGTCACCCACTCCATGGCGTTGGCCGGCCCGATCCCCTCGGCGCGCAGCGCCCGCGCCGCGGCGGCGGCCCGGCGGCGGACCTTCAGCCCGCCCGGCAGGATCCCCTCGCGGCTCATGCCGGCCCGCACGCACTCCTGCATCACGGACCAGATCTCCAGCAGCCCGGTGCGGATCTCCTCCTCGCTGCGCCAGGCCTTCTCGTTCTCCAGCATCAGGCCGGAGATCGACAGCCCGGTCTCCCGGCTGAGCCGCAGCAGTTCGTCGCCGGTGCGGAAGGGGTACTTCAGCGCGGTGTCGTCGGGCTTGACCCGGTCCGCGCCGATCGCGTCCTCGTCGACGACGAAGCCGCCGCCGACCGAGTAGTAGGTCTTCTCCAGCAGGGTCGAGCCGTCCGCCGCGAACGCCCACAGGGTCATCCCGTTGGCGTGGTACGGCAGCGAGCGGCGCCGGTGCAGGATCAGCTGGGTGTCGGGGTCGAAGTCGATCGGGTGCTCGCCGAGCAGGCTGAGCCGCTTCTCGGCGATGATCCGCTCGACGTCCTTGTCCGCCTGGTCGACGTCGACGGTGCGGGGCGAGTGGCCCTCCAGGCCCAGCAGGACGGCCTTCGGGGTGCCGTGGCCGTGGCCGGTGGCGCCCAGCGAGCCGTACAGCTCGGCGCGTACGCCGGTGACCCGGTCCAGCAGGCCCTCGGAGCGCAGGCGGCGGGCGAACATCCGGGCGGCACGCATCGGGCCGACGGTGTGGGAGCTCGACGGGCCGATGCCGATGGAGAAGAGGTCGAAGACACTGATGGCCACGGGGGGACGTCCTTGTCGGGTCTCGTGGAAGGACTTGCGGGCAGGGGCTGACACGGGACGGGGCACCGCGCGCACTGTCCAGTGTGCGCGGTGCCCCGGGGTCCCAGGTACACCGGCGGAGTGAGGCCGGTCACCTAGGCCCTGTCCGGCCGATCTTGCCGGACAGGACCTGAGCCCGAACGATCACCGAGGCGATCAGAGGTTCGGGTAGAGCGGGTACTTCTCGGCCAGGGCGGTGACCCGGGCCTTCAGCGCGGCGGCGACGGTCTCGTCGAAGCCGGGCTTGAGCGCCTCGGCGATGACGTCGGCGACCTCGCGGAAGTCCTCGGCCGCGAAGCCGCGGGTGGCCAGCGCCGGGGTGCCGATCCGCAGGCCGGAGGTGACCATCGGCGGGCGCGGGTCGTTCGGGACGGCGTTGCGGTTGACGGTGATGCCGACCTCGTGCAGCCGGTCCTCGGCCTGCTGGCCGTCGAGCTGGCTGTTGCGCAGGTCGACCAGGACCAGGTGGACGTCGGTGCCGCCGGACAGCACGGTGGCGCCGGCCTCGGCGACGTCGGCCTGCAGCAGGCGCTCGGCCAGGATCCGGGCGCCGTCCAGGGTGCGCTGCTGGCGCTCCTTGAACTCCTCCGAGGCGGCGACCTTGAAGGCGACGGCCTTGCCCGCGATCACGTGCTCCAGCGGACCGCCCTGCTGGCCGGGGAAGACCGCGGAGTTGATCTTCTTGGCGTACTCGGCCTTGGACAGGATGACGCCGCCGCGCGGGCCGCCCAGGGTCTTGTGGGTGGTGGTGGTGACCACGTCCGCGTACGGCACCGGGTTCGGGTGCAGACCCGCGGCGACCAGGCCGGCGAAGTGCGCCATGTCGACCATGAGCAGCGCGCCGACCTCGTCGGCGACCCGGCGGAACGCGGCGAAGTCCAGTTGGCGCGGGTAGGCGGACCAGCCGGCGATGATCAGCTTGGGCTGGTGCTCCTTGGCGAGGCGCTCGACCTCGGCCATGTCGACCTGGCCGGTCTTCTCGTCGACGTGGTACGCGGCCACGTTGTAGAGCTTGCCGGAGAAGTTGATCTTCATGCCGTGGGTCAGGTGACCGCCGTGGGCCAGGCTCAGGCCCAGGATGGTGTCGCCCGGCTGGATCAGCGCGAACATCGCGGCGGCGTTGGCCTGCGCGCCCGAGTGCGGCTGGACGTTGGCGTGCTCGGCGCCGAACAGGGCCTTGATCCGGTCGATCGCGATCTGCTCGACCACGTCGACGTGCTCGCAACCGCCGTAGTAGCGACGGCCGGGGTAGCCCTCGGCGTACTTGTTGGTGAGCACCGAGCCCTGGGCCTCCATGACGGCCACCGGGGCGAAGTTCTCGGAGGCGATCATCTCCAGGGTGGTCTGCTGGCGGTGCAGCTCGGCGTCGACCGCGGCGGCGATCTCCGGGTCGAGGGCGTGCAGGGACTGGTTCAGAACCGTCATGGTGTGGTCTTCCCGGGAGGAGAGCGGAGGGACGGTGGAGCGGGGCGGCCCGGCCTGCGGCGGACCGCCCCCTGGGGCGACTCAGCCCTCGGCGTGGGTGAGCGCGTTGTACTGGTCGGCGCTGAGCAGCTCGTCGGTCGACTCGACCCGCACCTTGAACAGCCAGCCGCCCTCGAACGGGGCGCTGTTGACCAGGGCGTTGTCGTCCAGGACGTCCTGGTTGACCTCGACGACCTCGCCGGTCACCGGGGAGTACAGGTCGCTGACCGACTTGGTGGACTCCAGCTCGCCGCAGGTCTCACCGGCGGTCACCGCGTCGCCGACCTCGGGCAGCTGCACGTAGACGATGTCACCGAGCGCGTCGGCGGCGTGCTTGGTGATGCCGATCGTCGAGACACCGTCCTCGGCGGCCGTCAGCCACTCGTGCTCCTTGGTGTACTGCAGGTGCTGGGGGTTGCTCATGGCGTCATTCTCCAGGATGGGAAGCGGGTACGACGCAGCGGGCCGCCGCACGGACGGCTCCGACGTGCGTCGATGGGAAAACGGCGGGGCCGGGACGGCCTCGGCGGTGGGTCAGCGGGCGCGCTTGTAGAACGGCAGCGCCACGACCTGGACCGGCTCGTGCTTGCCGCGCACGTCCACCGCGACGGTGCCGCCCGGGGTGGCGTGGGCCGCGTCCACGTAGGCCATCGCGATCGGCTTGCCCAGCGTCGGGGACGGCGCGCCGGAGGTGATCCGGCCGATCGGGGCACCCTCGGTGGAGACCACGGTGTACTCGGCGCGCGGCACCCGCTTGCCCTCGGAGACCAGGCCGACCAGCACCTTCGGCGGGTTGGTCTCGGCCGCGGCGGCGGCCTGCTCCAGCGCCTTGCGGCCGACGAAGGCGCCCTCGTTGGTGGTCTTGTCGAAACGGACGACCCGGCCCAGGCCGGCGTCGAACGGGGTCAGGTCGGTCGACAGCTCGTGCCCGTACAGCGGCATGCCCGCCTCCAGGCGCAGCGTGTCGCGGCAGGACAGGCCGCACGGGACCAGGCCGCGGCCCTCGCCGGCCGCCGTCAGCGCCTGCCAGACCGACTCGGCGTCGGCCGGGGCGCAGAAGATCTCGAAGCCGTCCTCGCCGGTGTAGCCCGTCCGGGCCAGCAGCACGTCCTGGCCGGCCACCGTGGCCGGGAGGATCGCGTAGTACTTCAGACCGGGCAGGTCGGCGTCGGTGGTCTCGGTCAGGATCGCGGTGGCCTCCGGGCCCTGCACGGCGATCAGCGCGTAGGTGTCGCGGTCGTCCGTGACGACGGCGTCGAAGCCCTTGGCGCGGGCGATCAGCTCGTCCAGGACCAGCTGGGCGTTGGAGGCGTTGGCGACGACCAGGAAGGCGTCCTCGCGCAGGCGGTAGACGATCAGGTCGTCCAGGATGCCGCCGTCCTCGGCGCAGATCATGGTGTAGCGGGCGCGCAGCTCGCCGAGCGCGGAGACGAAGCCGACCAGCGCGTGGTCCAGCATCTCGCCGGCCTGCGGGCCGGTGACGGTGATCTCGCCCATGTGCGAGAGGTCGAACAGACCGGCCCTGGTGCGGACGGCGAGGTGCTCCTCGCGCTCGCTGCCGTAACGCAGCGGCATGTCCCAGCCGGCGAAGTCGGTCATGGTCGCGCCGAGGGCGCGGTGCAGCGCGTCGAGCGCGGTCAGGCGGAGGGACGACATGGCCAGGAACTCCTCGGTCGGGGCACTCAGGGGTGCACGCGCCGGACCGGGCCCGTTCGGGGCCGACCCTGCGCGCGGGCATGCGGCGGCGTGGGTCTCCCCATCTGTCGTCGGACCTGAGAGCTTCACCGCCGTCCGCCCTCGGCTGTGACCAGCACCAGCTGGTTCCAGCATCGGGGACGGGACGGCGGCTTGCACCGTGGGTGGGCGCACGACCGGGCCGTGCGCCGCTTTCCAGATGTGCCTAACCCGCGCGGTAGGGGGGCCTGAGAGATTCCGGGGAGGACTTGCTCCTTCGGCGCCGGCTGTGCCTCCTGAGGGGCACTCCGGGCTCTCCCGCGCGGGTTCGAGCGGCCGGTGTGGAGTTGTGGGGGCCCGCGGCGCATGCCGTCGGACGCGCACATCATGGCACGTCCGCGCGCACTAGGGGAGAGGGGACCCGGTCACATACAGGGGAGGAGGGCACCGGGACCGGACAGGCAGGCGAACACGAGCCCTAAACTTCTCCGCGTCGGCGCAGCAGTGGGCGGCCGACCTTGCACGAGGGCGGATCGCGGCGCATGGGGTACCCGGTGGAGCAGCAGCAGGGGTGGGGCGGGCCGGAGGCGGCGCCGACGGGCGGTGCGTGGCCGGCGAACGAGCTGGAGCAGGTGCTGACCGCCGCGCTGGGGGACCCGGGGGCGACGCCGCGGGTGATCGAGGTGCTGGCCCGCAGCCAGGTGTGGATCCCGCTGCCGGCCGGGGGCGACCCGGGCGGGCAGGGACTGGACCTGCCGACCGTCGAGCTGGCCGGGGCCCCGTACGTGCCGGTGTTCTCCTCGCAGGAGGTGTTCCTCCAGCAGGCGCCCGGGATGGCCTTCGCGGTCGCCCCGGCCTGGGAGTTCGCCCGCGGGCTGCCGCTGGGGGTGGGGATCGCGGTCAACCCCGAGGCGGCGGTGGGCATCCCGGTGCCGCCGCAGGGCGTGGCCGAGCTGCGCCGCGGCCCGCGGGACGACCGCTGGGAGCACACCGAGAACGCGCCCGGGGCGCCGGCCGGCGGCCGGGTGGCGCTGCGCGAGCCGGTGCCGGGCGAGGATCCAGAGCACTTCCTGGCCGCCTGCCGGGCGGAACTGTCGGCCCTCCCCGGGGTGTTGACCGCACGTCGGGCGCTGGCCAGCGTCGAGGGCGAGCCGACGGTGATGTTCGTGGGCGTCCAGCTGGACCCGGCGGCCCCGGCCGACCCGGGTGCGGTGAACGAGGCGCTCGGGCGGGCGTTGGGAACCGCGCCGCTGCCGGGCGGCGTCCACCTCGTACTGCTCGACCTCGTCGACGACCCGGTGGTCGAGTGGCTGCTCACCCAGGTCATGCCCTTCTACTCGCGGGTGTGAGCGGGGTTCCATCACAGGCACGTCGCCGTGGCGGTGGCCGGTGCCGCGCCATAGGGTGCGTGCAGGCGGCTGACGGGCCGGCGGGTTCAGGAAAGAGGCGCGGCGAGGTGGGCGCATGAGTGCGGGAACGGGAGCGGGCGGGGTGCCGGGGCCCTGGGGCCAGGCTCCGACCGGGCGCCCGGGAGCGGATCCGGGCGCGTTGGAGCAGGTGCTGCGCGAGGTCGCGCCGGAGCGCTTCGACGCGTACGAGCGGCTGCTGCACGCGCTGGCCGAGGGCCGGGTCTGGATGCTGCTCTGGCACGGCACCCCGGGCAGTCCGGACGCGCAGTACGGGAACATGGAGATCAGCGGCCACGGCTACGCGCCGGCCGTGACCTCGCCCGAGCAGCTGGCGGCCTCGGGCTGGGCGCGGGCCCACGAGGTCATCTCCGGGCCGGAGATCGCCGCTTCGCTGTACCGCACCCGCTGGGGCCTGTGGCTGAACCCGCACGCCCCGGGCGGCGGGGTCGGGGTGCCGTGGGCGGACCTGCGGCGGATCGCGGCGGGCCTGGACCGGCTGCCGGCCGGTCCGTTGCAGCTGAGCGAGCCGCAGGTGAACGCCCAGCAGTTCTTCGCGCTGCTGGAGCGGCAGGCCGGTGAGGTGCGCGCGGTGCGGGCGCTGCGCCGGGCCTGGGTGCGGCCGGCGGTGGGGGAGCCGTACCTGGCGATCGGCCTGGACCTGTACGAGAGTTCGCCGCCGGCCGTGGAGGCGGTGCGGGCGCTGATGCAGCGGGCGATCGCGGTGGCCCCGGAGGGGCTCGCGGTGTCCACGGTGGCGATGGCGGACGAGTACGACCCGGTGGCGCTGTGGATGCGCGCCAACGCGCGGCCGTTCTTCGACCGGGAGGCGGGGCGGCCGGCGTCCGGTCCGTACCCGCAGGTCTCGCCGTCGTACCCGGGGCAGTCGCTGCCCGGTCAGCCGGGGCCCGGTCAGCCGATGTCGGGGTACGCCCCGTACGGCACCCAGCCGCCCGCGCCGGGTTGGGGGCAGCAGCCCCAGCGGCCGTGGCCCGGATACCCGGGCCGCTGATCGGCGAAACCCCGGGACTCGATAAAACCTTTGGCATGGAGCCGACTTGATTCGCCATCAGGTCGGCTTCGATGCTTTCCGGACGAATTTTCCAACCCTGATGCGGGCACATCTTGACATGGTGCTTACAGCCGTGTGAAGAGGTATATGCCGAAGATCGGGGAGGTGCATGCGGGCAGATCACAGTTGGGCATCTGTCGGTTGGCAGGGCTGGCGCAAGCCAGTTCGGATGGCAGAGAGTTCTGCGCAACGCATCGCGCGTACTGGAAACCCCACGAAGGTGAACGCGCACGCCGACCGCTCGATCCACGCGACGCCCATCCCGCGTGGTGGCAGTACCCGTGCACGTTGTACTGCCGCGAACACCCGCTCCTAGCACCTCCGCACGTCCGCAGCCAGCCGTACCGCCGATCCCGGCGCCCGGCGCCCGTGGGCCGGCCACCGTCGGCGAGGGGACCAACTGACCATGACCACAACCATCTCCACCGCCGGGAACGAACCGGAGGCACCGCCCTCCCCGAGCCCGGCCAAGACGATCGAGGGCCGTTCCCTCGGTCGGATCGCCTGGATCCGCTTCAAGCGGGACAAGGCCGCCGTCGCCGGCGGCATCGTGGTGATCCTGCTGATCCTCCTGGCCGTCCTGTCCGGGCCGTTGGAGTCCCTGTTCGGGCTCGACCCCGACGCATCGAACACCGACCTGCTGGACGCCAACCTCGGTGGACTCCCGCTCGGGGACTGGGGCGGGATGAGTGCGGACCACCCGCTCGGCGTCGACCCGCTGCAGGGTCGTGACCTGCTCGCCCGCGTGATCGACGGCTCCTGGGTCTCCCTGCTGGTCGCCTTCGGCGCGACCGTGCTGTCCAACACCATCGGCACCGTGCTCGGCGTGATGGCCGGTTACTACGGCGGCTGGGTGGACACCCTGATCAGCCGGCTGATGGACGTCTTCCTGGCGTTCCCGCTGCTGCTGTTCGCCATCGCGATCTCCGCCTCGCTCCAGGGCGGCGCGTTCGGCCTGCACGGCCTCCCGCTGCACATCATGGTGCTGATCTTCGTGATCGGCTTCTTCAACTGGCC
Organism: Kitasatospora sp. NPDC089509; assembly: GCF_044749365.1. Lineage (NCBI taxonomy): Bacteria > Bacillati > Actinomycetota > Actinomycetes > Kitasatosporales > Streptomycetaceae > Kitasatospora > Kitasatospora sp. NPDC089509. The sequence goes on from NZ_JBIVHS010000009.1 coordinate 303,222, forward strand.
CTACATGGGCCGGATCGTGCGCGGGCAGACCCTCTCGCTGCGCGAGCGGGAGTTCGTCCACGCGGCCCGCAGCCTCGGCGCCCGCGGCCCGTTCATCCTGTTCAAGGAGCTGCTGCCCAACCTGGTCGGCCCGATCCTGGTCTACTCGACCCTGCTGATCCCGACCAACATCCTCTTCGAGGCCGGGCTGAGCTTCCTCGGCGTCGGCATCCAGCCCCCGCAGTCCTCCTGGGGCGGCATGCTGGCCGACGCGAAGAACTACTACCAGGTGGACCCCCAGTACATGGTGGTCCCCGGTGTGGCGATCTTCATCACCGTGCTCGCGTTCAACCTGCTCGGCGACGGGCTGCGTGACGCCCTCGATCCCAAGAGCAACTGACCCGCGGACAACTGATCCGACGTCAGGCACTCCCTCCTCCACATCCTCAAGGGGTTGATCCCACCCATGCGTAGGTCCCGTACCGTCGCACTGACCGCCGTGGCCGCCGCCGCGGTCCTGGTCGTCACCGGCTGCACGTCCAGCTCCAAGGGCGGAAGCTCGTCCTCCTCCTCCAACGACGCGAGTGGCAGCGGTGCCGACGCGGGCACCAAGCAGATCGTCAACGTCTCGGACAAGAAGGGCGGGACGGTCACCTACGAGATGAAGGGCACCCCGGACTCCCTCGACCCGGGCAACACCTACTACGCGTACATCTACAACTTCTCGCGCCTGTACGCCCGTCCGCTGACCACCTTCAGCCCGGGGCCCGGCGCGGACGGCAACAAGCTGGTCCCGGACCTCGCCGAGTCGATGGGCCAGGTCAGCCCCGACGGCCTGACCTGGACGTACAAGCTGCGCGCGGGCCTGAAGTACGACGACGGCACCCCGATCAGCTCCAAGGACGTCAAGTACGCCGTGGAGCGCTCGAACTTCGCGCCCGAGGTGAACTCCAACGGCCCGACGTACTTCCACGACCTGCTGGTCGACAACCCGACGCCGTACCAGGGTCCGTACAAGGACAAGACCGGCGACCTGAAGTCGATCGAGACGCCGGACGACACCACGATCGTCTTCCACCTCCAGCACCCCTTCGCCGACTTCGACTACCTGGTCAGCGCCCCGCAGACCGCGCCGGTCCCGCAGGCCAAGGACACCGGTGCCGACTACGTGAAGCACATCGTGTCCTCGGGCAGCTTCAAGTTCCAGTCCTACGAGGACGGCAAGCAGGCCGTCCTGGTGCCGAACACCAACTGGGACAAGAGCACCGACCCGCTCCGGAAGCAGCTGCCGGACAAGATCGTGCTCAAGATGAACATCGACCAGGCCACCATCGACAAGGACCTGATCGCCGGCAACGCCCAGGTCGACCTGGTCGGCGGTGGCGTCGACCCGCAGACCCAGGCGCAGATCCTGCGCGACTCCAAGCTCAAGGCCAAGACCGACAACGCCTACGGCGGCCGCCTGGTCTACATGGCGATCAACACCAAGGTCGCGCCGTTCGACAACGTCGACTGCCGCAAGGCCGTCCAGTTCGCGATCGACAAGGTCGCGGTGCAGACCGCGCTCGGCGGCCCGATCCGCGGCCAGGTGGCCAACACCGTGCTCCCGCCGGACATCCCGGGCCACCAGGACTTCAACCTGTACGAGACCAAGGACAACAAGGGCGACGAGGCCAAGGCCAAGGACTCCCTGAAGGCCTGCGGCAAGGACGGCGGCTTCAGCACCGTCCTCACCGCCCGCACCGAGCGCGCCACCGAGGTCGCCGCGGCCACCCAGATCCAGGCGCAGCTGAAGAAGATCGGCATCAACGTCGAGATCCAGCAGTTCCCGCAGGGCAAGTACCTGACCGACTCGGCCGGCGCGCCGCAGTTCACCCAGGACCACAACATCGGTCTGATGATGATGCAGTGGGGCGCCGACTGGCCGACCGGCTACGGCTTCCTGCAGCAGATCGTCGACGGCCGCGCGATCAAGGCCTCCGGCAACAGCAACCTCGCCCAGCTGAACGACCCGGCCGTCAACAAGATGCTCGACGACGCCGCGATCAACCCGGACAAGACCGCCCGCGAGAAGATCTACGGCGACATCGACAAGAAGGTCATGGACGCCGCGGTCTACGTCCCGCTGACCGACTTCAAGGTCTTCCTGTTCCGCCCGGACAGCGCGACCAACGTGACCTCCACCGCGGCCTTCTCGGGTGAGTACGACTACCTGAACATCGGCAGCACCAAGTAAAGAGCCTGGCTCCGCATCCCTGAAGGCAGGTGAAGGCAGCGGCGCCCGCCGTCGTCCGGAAGACCCCGGACGGCGGCGGGCCGCCGGAGCCGCCCAACTGTGTTTGCCTACATCATCCGCAGGATCTTCGCGGCCGTGCTGCTGCTGCTGGTCGTCAGCGCCGTCACCTTCGCGATCTTCTTCCTGCTCCCGCGCCTCGCCGGCGAGACCACCGACCAGCTGGCCGCGCAGTACATCGGGAAGGACCCGGGGCCCGCCGCGATCGAGGCGGTCAAGCAGAACCTCGGACTCGACCAGCCGCTGTACACCCAGTACTGGCACTTCCTGAAGGGCCTGTTCGCCGGCGCCGAGTACAAGTTCGGGCCGGAACCGGCCACCTGCCACGTGCCCTGCTTCGGCTACTCCTTCAAGAGCCACCTGGAGGTCTGGCCGCTGATCACCAGCCGGATCCCGGTCACCATCTCGCTCGCCATCGGCGCGGCGGTGCTCTGGCTGATCTCCGGCATCACCACCGGCGTGATCTCCGCCCTCAAGCCGCGGTCGATCTTCGACCGGCTCTCCATGGGCATCGCCCTGGCCGGCGTCTCGCTGCCGGTCTTCTTCACCGGCGCCCTGCTGCTGACCGTGTTCAGCTACGAGTGGCCGATCCTGGACAACCTGCACTACGTCGACTTCACCGACGACCCGCTGATGTGGGCCCGCAACCTGATCCTGCCGTGGATCTCGCTGGCCTTCCTCTACTCCGCGCTCTACGCCCGGCTCACCCGCGCCGGGATGCTGGAGACGATGAGCGAGGACTACATCCGCACCGCCCGCTCCAAGGGCCTGGTCGAGCGCAAGGTCGTCGTCAAGCACGGGCTGCGCTCCGCGCTCACCCCGATCGTCACCATCTTCGGCATGGACCTCGGGCTGCTGCTCGGCGGCGCCCTGATCACCGAGCAGGTCTTCTCGCTCAACGGCGTCGGCCAGTTCGCCGTCCAGGCGATCACCGACAACGACCTGCCCAAGATCCTCGGCGTCACCCTGCTCGCCGCCTTCTTCATCGTCGTCTGCAACCTCGTGGTCGACCTCCTGTACGCCCTCGTCGACCCCCGCGTGAGGCTCTCGTGACCGAGCTCCAGAAGACCCCGGCGGACGTCGCCCCGGCCGACCCCGCCGCCGACCCGGCCGGCCCGGCCGCGCGGCCCCCGCTGGGCGACCCCTTCCTGTCCGTCCGCGACCTGCGGATCCACTTCGACACCGACGACGGCCTGGTCCGCTCGGTGGACGGGGTCAGCTTCGACCTGCACAAGGGCCGCACCCTGGGCATCGTCGGCGAGTCCGGCTCCGGCAAGTCCGTCACCTCGCTCGGCATCATGGGCCTGCACCGCTCCAAGCGGGCCCGGATCAGCGGCGAGATCCTGCTGGCCGGCGAGGACCTGATCGCCGCCGGACCGGACCGGGTGCGCCAACTGCGCGGCCGCGAACTGGCGATGATCTTCCAGGACCCGCTGACCGCGATGCACCCCTACTACACCGTCGGCGCGCAGATCGTCGAGGCGTACCGGGTGCACCACCCCCAGGCGAGCAAGAAGCAGGCCAGGACCCGCGCGATCGAGATGCTCGACCGGGTCGGCATCCCCCAGCCCGACCGCCGGGTGGACGACTACCCGCACCAGTTCTCCGGCGGCATGCGCCAGCGCGCGATGATCGCCATGGCCCTGGTCAACGACCCCTCCCTGCTGATCGCCGACGAGCCCACCACCGCCCTGGACGTCACCGTCCAGGCGCAGATCCTGGACCTCATCCGCGACCTCCAGCAGGAGTTCGGCTCCGCCGTCATCATCATCACCCACGACCTCGGGGTGGTCGCCGAGCTCGCCGACGACATCCTGGTCATGTACGGCGGCAAGTGCATCGAGCGCGGCCCCGCCGAGAGCCTCTTCGACGCACCCGAACACCCCTACACCTGGGGCCTGTTGGGCTCGATGCCGCGACTCGACCGGGAGCTGCAGGAACGGCTCGTCCCGGTGCGGGGCACCCCGCCCAGCCTGATCAACGTGCCGTCCGGCTGCGCCTTCCACCCGCGCTGCCCGTACGCCGCCCTCACCGGCGGACGCTCCGCGAGCGAGGTCCCGACGCTGACCGAGGCCGCCCCCGGGCACCTCGCGGCCTGCCACCTGCCGGCCGGCGAGCGGCACCGCATCTTCGCCGAAGAGATCGCGCCCCGGCTGTGAGCCCGGCCTCGTACCACCTTCCTGGAGAGAACCGATGACGGACACCCGAGGGGCCACGCCCCTCTCATCGGGCAGTGGGGCTTCGTCGGCGCCCACCGCCGAGCGCGAGCCGCTGCTGAAGGTGACCGGCCTGACCCGGCACTTCCCGATCCGGGGCGGACTGCTGCGGCGCCAGACCGGCGCGGTGCGGGCCGTCGACGGCATCGACTTCACCGTCAACGCGGGCGAGACGCTGGGCGTCGTCGGCGAGTCCGGCTGCGGCAAGTCCACCATGGGGCGGCTGATCACCCGGCTCGACGAACCCACCGGCGGGAAGATCGAGTTCGAGGGCACCGACATCACCCACCTGGGCGTCGGCGGGATGCGGCCGCTGCGCCGCGACATCCAGATGATCTTCCAGGACCCGTACTCCTCGCTGAACCCCCGGCACACCGTCGGCACCATCGTCAGCGCGCCGTTCAAGCTCCAGGGCGTCCAGCCCGAGGGCGGGGTCAAGAAGGCCGTCCAGGACCTGCTGGAGCTCTGCGGACTCAGCCCCGAGCACTACAACCGCTACCCGCACGAGTTCTCCGGCGGCCAGCGCCAGCGCATCGGCATCGCCCGGGCGCTCGCCCTCAAGCCGAAGATGATCGTCGCGGACGAGCCGGTCTCGGCGCTGGACGTGTCCATCCAGGCCCAGGTGGTCAACCTGCTGGACGACCTCCAGCAGGAGCTCGGCCTGACCTACCTGATCATCGCCCACGACCTCTCGGTGGTCCGGCACGTCTCGGACCGGGTGGCGGTGATGTACCTCGGCAAGGTCGTCGAGATCGCCGACCGGGACTCGCTCTACCGCAGCCCGATGCACCCGTACACCAACGCCCTGATGTCGGCCGTCCCGGTCCCGGACCCGCGCCGCCGCCACTCCGGCGGCCGCGAGCGCATCCTGCTCAAGGGCGACGTGCCCTCGCCGATCAACCCGCCCAGCGGCTGCCGGTTCCGCACCCGCTGCTGGAAGGCGCAGGACGTCTGCGCCGCGCAGGAGCCGCCGCTCACCGCCCTCGCGACCGGGCACCAGGTGGCGTGTCACTTCCCGGAGAACAGCTAGCACCGCAGGAAGCACGAGGCCGCCCGCCCCCTTCCGGGGGCGGGCGGCCTCGTGTCGTACGCGCCGGCGGCCGTCAGCCGCGGCCGGCGACGGGCTCCGCCTCCTGGACCGCCTCGGCCGGCCGGGTCTGGGTCGGCTGCGGCTCGGTGGGCTGCGGCTCGCGCGCGACCGGGGCGGCCGGGCGGGCGGCCGGCAGGTCGGACGGGAAGCGGCGGTTCACGGCCTTGATCACCTTGCGGCCCAGGTTCTGGAACGGGATCTCGATCAGCCGGTAGCTGAGGTAGCTGATCACCAGCAGCGCGGCCATCAGGCCGAAGAACTGCAGGCTGCGGTCCTGCCAGGAGGTGAAGGGCGGGCGGCCCTCCAGCTTCCAGTTCATGAAGTGGATGAGCGGGTTGTGCAGCAGGTAGACCGAGTAGCTGATCGTGCCCAGCCAGGTCAGCCAGCGCGGGAAGCGGCGGTGCCGCAGCATCATGCCGATCCCGAAGACCACCCAGGCGCCCAGGTAGGCGCCGGAGAAGGACTGCCAGGACTCGGTCCAGGTCCGCCACAGCGCGTTGTCGCGGTTGTACATGAAGCCGACCAGGACGCCGGAGACCATGACGAAGCCGCAGCACAGCAGCGCCGGCAGGCGGTCGATCTGGCCGTGCTCCAGCCGGTAGAGGACCGTCCCGGCGAACATCGTGGCGAAGATCATCAGGGTCTCGAAGGCCGTGGACCGGCTGTTCAGCAGGATCAGCACCAGACCCAGGGCGCCGAGCATCGTCCCGCCCCAGCGGGTCGCGTCGACCCGGCCGCTGAAGATGCCGATCATCGCGGTGACCACGATGGCCCCGGCGGCCAGCAGCAGGTGCCGGTTGGACTCCAGGCCGCCGTTGGTGAGCGTGCCGAGCGGCAGCCAGGCGCCGATCAGCAGCGCGGCGCCGGCGAAGGTCATCGCGATCGGGGCGCTCTGCCGGTGCTTGCCGTTGACGAACAGGGCCGTCACGAAGAAGTAGAAGATCATCTCGTAGGTGAGCGTCCACATCACCCCGATGACGTTGGTGATGCCCATCATGTCCTGGATCATCAGGCCGTTGCCCGCCAGCGTCAGCAGCGGGTGGTCGAAGGCCCAGCCCTGGACGACCTGGTGGTTGCGCGGCAGGACCAGCAGGCTCACCACGATGGTGACGATCACCACCGGGTAGATCCGGAAGTACCGGCCCGCCCAGAACGAGCGCACGTCGCCGCGCCGCTCCAGCGAGGCCGGGATGATGTACCCGCTCACCAGGAAGAACAGCATCACGCCGAAGATGCCCGGGTCCCCGATGGTCCGCGGCAGGTGGTCGATGTGGAGCCAGTAGAACGGCAGCGCCAGGTGGTAGATCGCGACGGAGAGCGCGGCTATGCCGCGCAGGGCGTCGAGCCAGCCGAGCCTCGACGAGGCAGCGGAGGCTGCGCCGCCCGCGGCGGTACGGGTGTTCCGGCGTTGGGATCGTCCGATGAGCTTCACACGCGGGAGGTTAGCGGAGTGAGCCGGGGAGTGTGGCCGCGCGGTGGTGGGGGGCGTACCGCGAGACGGTTTCATCCGAACTGTGACCGTTGTCCGGGAAGGTGCCGGGGATCGGGTACACATGGACGGTGAGTTCGCAGATCTTCCCCTCCGACGTGCAGCAGTCGCTGGACCTCGTCGGCATCTTCGTCTTCGCGCTCTCCGGAGCGCTCCTCGCCGTCCGCAAGAACATGGACATCTTCGGGATCTGTGTGCTGGCCGAGGCCACGGCCCTCGGCGGCGGGGTGATGCGCGACCTGGTGATCGGTGCGACGCCGGTCGCCGCCTTCACCAACCTCGGCTACTTCCTGACCCCGCTGGCGGCCGGCCTGGTGGTCTTCTTCCTCCACCCCGAGGTGGAGCGGATCAACCGCGCGGTGCAGACCCTGGACGCCCTCGGCCTCGGACTGTTCTGCGTCACCGGCACCGCCAAGGCGCACGACTACGGGCTCGGCGCGGTGGCCGCCGTCGCGCTCGGCATGGTGACCGCGGCCGGCGGCGGGGTGATCCGCGACGTGCTGGCCGGGGAGATCCCCTCGCTGCTGCGCTGGGACCGCGAGATCTACGCCGTCCCGGCCCTCGTCGGCGCCGCCCTGGTGGCCGTGCTGATCGGCGCGGACCGGCTCACCGGCGCCACCGGCACCGCCGCCGCGCTCACCGCCTTCGGGCTCCGGATGCTCGCCCTGAAGTACGGCTGGCGCGCCCCGCGGGCCTGGCACCGCAACGGTTCTCGCACCAGCGAGGAGTAGGCGAGCCGCCGTACGCCAGCGAGATCGCCTCGGCCGTGCAGAGCAGCTCCGGCAGCATCCGGGCCAGTTCGGCCGGCGGCACCCGGCCGGCCGGGGCGCTCAGCGCGCAGGCCGCGACCGTCCGCCCGCCGCTGCCCGCGACCGGCGCGGCCACGCAGGTCACCGGCTCCCGGTGCTCGGCCGACTCGGCCGCCCAGCCCCGGCGGCGCACCGCCGCCAGCTCGGGTTCCTCGCCCGGCTCGGCCGCGGGCAGTCCGGCGAGCAGCACCCGGCCGACCGCCGTCCCGGTCGCCGGGGCGCGGCGCCCGATCCGGGACGGCCCGTCACCGGCCGGCCCGGCCACCTCGTCCAGGTAGAGCACCTCGCCGTCCTGCAGCACGGCCAGCTGGACGGTGTAGCCGCAGCGGGCGTTGAGCGCGGCCAGGTACGGCGCGGCCACCTGCCGGACGTCGAAGTCCTCCAGCGCCCGGTGGGCCAGCGACAGCACCCGGCCGCCGACCTGGTAGCGCAGGTCGGGCTGGCGGCGGACGAAACCGTGTTCCTCCAGGGTGCGCAGCAGCCGCAGCGCGGTGGACTTGTGCACCCCGAGGCGGCCCGCGGCCTGCTCCAGCGAGAGCGGTCCGTCGCCGAGCGAGCCGAGCAGGGTCAGCGCGCGGTCGACCGACTGCGACATGGCGCCTCCCTGGAACTCGCCGGACCCGCTTGAGAAGTGGTCGTCAGGCTAACCGCTGGGCGGCGCGGTGGTACAAACCAGTGGCGGCACGAACCGCCGGCACGAGCCGGTGCCACGAACCGCCGGTACGAACCGGTGCCGGGGCCCGGTGTCCGGCGGGTGGCCGGATCGGTGCGGGCTCCTGATCGTCCGGCCGGGGCGCCCTCTACAATCGGGGGGTTATGCCATACCTGGACCATGCGGCGACCACGCCGATGCTGCCCGAGGCGATCGCCGCGATGACGGCGCACCTGGGGGTGGTCGGCAACGCCTCGGCCCTGCACGCGGCCGGCCGCCGGGCCCGCCGGGTGGTCGAGGAGTCCCGCGAGTCGCTGGCCGAGTCGCTGGGCGCCCGCCCGAGCGAGATCGTGCTCACCGGCGGTGGCACCGAATCCGACAACCTGGCGGTCAAGGGCCTGTACTGGTCCCGCCGGGACGCCGACCCGGCCCGCACCCGGGTGCTGTGCAGCCCGGTCGAGCACCACGCGGTGCTGGACGCGGTGCACTGGCTCTCCGAGCACGAGGGCGCGACGGTCGACTACCTGCCGGTGGACGACTTCGGCCGGGTGCACCCGGAGGCCCTGCGCGCCGCGATCGAGCGGGACCCGGACTCCGTCGCCCTGGTCACCGTGATGTGGGCCAACAACGAGGTCGGCACCGTCCAGCCGGTGCGCGAACTCGCCGCCGTGGCCGCCGAGTTCGGCATCCCGATGCACGCCGACGCGGTGCAGGCGCTGGGCCAGGTCCCGGTCTCCTTCGCCGACTCGGGGCTCACCGCGCTCACCGTCACCGGGCACAAGATCGGCGGCCCGTTCGGCATCGGCGCGCTGCTGCTCTCCCGCGGCGCCACACCCGTACCGCTGCTGCACGGCGGCGGGCAGGAGCGCGACGTGCGCTCCGGCACCCTGGACGCCCCCGCCGCCGCCGGCTTCGCGGCTGCCGCGGCCTGGGCCGTCGAGCACCGGGCCGAGCAGGCCGGGCTGCTGGGCGCGCTGCGCGACGAACTGGTGGCCGGGGTGCTGGCGGCCGTCCCGGACGCGGTGCTCAACGGCGACCCCGCCCCCGAGGGCCGGCTGCCCGCCAACGCCCACTTCTCCTTCCCGGGGTGCGAGGGCGACGCGCTGCTGATGCTGCTGGACGCCCAGGGCATCGAGTGCTCCACCGGCTCGGCCTGCTCGGCCGGGGTGCCGCAGCCCAGCCACGTGCTGCTGGCGATGGGCGTCGACCCGCTGCTGGCCCGGGCCTCGCTGCGGTTCTCGCTCGGGCACACCTCGGAGCGGGCGGACGTCGCGGCGCTGACCGGGGCGATCGCCCCGGCCGTCCAGCGGGCGCGCAACGCGGGCCTGGCGTCCGTGCGGCGCTGACCCCGACCGCTGACCCCGACCGCTGGCCCCGGCCACCGACCCCGGCCGCCGACGGCGGCCGGGAACACCCGGGCCACCCCGTAACCTTGTTGGCATCATGACTGAGTTCCCGGGTGCCCCGACCACACCGTCCACCGGCCGTCTGCGCGTACTCGCGGCGATGTCCGGCGGAGTCGACTCCGCCGTCGCCGCCGCCCGCGCCGTCGAAGCCGGCCACGAGGTGACCGGCGTCCACCTGGCGCTGTCCGCCAACCCCCAGTCCTTCCGCACCGGCGCGCGCGGCTGCTGCACCATCGAGGACTCCCGGGACGCCTGGCGGGCCGCCGACGTGATCGGCATCCCGTTCTACGTCTGGGACCTCGCCGAGCGCTTCCGCGAGGACGTGATCGACGACTTCGTCGCCGAGTACGCCGCCGGGCGGACCCCCAACCCGTGCCTGCGCTGCAACGAGAAGATCAAGTTCGCCGCGCTGCTGGACAAGGCGATCGCGCTGGGCTTCGACGCCGTCTGCACCGGCCACTACGCCCGGATCGTCGACCTGCCGGACGGCGCCCGCGAGCTGCACCGCGCGGTGGACGGCGCCAAGGACCAGTCCTACGTCCTCGGTGTGCTGGACGCGGACCAGCTCGCCCACTCGCTCTTCCCGCTCGGCGACACCACCAAGGAGGAGATCCGGGCCGAGGCCGAGCGCCGCGGCCTGGCCGTCGCCAAGAAGCCGGACAGCCACGACATCTGCTTCATCGCCGACGGCGACACCCAGGGCTTCCTGGCCCGGCACCTCGGCACCGCCACCGGCGACATCCTCGACGCCGACGGCACCAAGCTGGGCGAGCACGACGGCGCCTACGGCTTCACCATCGGCCAGCGCAAGGGCCTGCGGATCGGCCGCCCGGCCGCCGACGGCAAGCCCCGCTACGTCCTGGACATCTCCCCGGTGAACAACACCGTCACGGTCGGCCCGATCGAGGGCCTGGACGTCACCGCCCTGACCGCCATCCGCCCCCGCTGGTGCGGCACCGAGCCGCTGACCGAGGGCCGCTACACCGCCCAGCTCCGCGCCCACGGCGAGGAGGTCCCGGTCTCCGCCGCGATGGTCGACGACACCCTGCACGTCCGCCTGGACACCCCGGCCCGCGGCATCGCCCCCGGCCAGGCCGTCGTCCTCTACGACGGCACCCGGGTGATCGGCTCCGCCACCATCGCCGCCACCGAACGCCCGGCGATCCACGCCTGAACGGGCCGGGCCCGGACGGGCCACGGCGGGGTCATCCGGAGGGATGACGCCGCTGATCCGGCCGGATGACCGGGCCCGGAGAAGGCATCCGACGGGCTGATCCGGGGGGTCGGGCCGCGAACCTACCGTCGACGGCATGACCCGAACCCGCCGCATCGCGGCCGTCGCCGCGCTCCTGCTCGCCCTTCCGCTGCCGCTCGCCGGGGCCGCGTCGGCCTCGCCGACGCCGTCCGCCACGGCGCCGACCGCCGCCCCGGCCGCCGTGGCCTTCCATGGGGAGCTGCCCCGGCCGACCGGCCGGTACGCCGCCGGGGAGGAGGTGCTGCACCTGACCGACCCGAGCCGGACCGATCCGTGGGTGCCCTCGGCCGGACCGCGGCAGCTGGCGGTGACGATGTTCTACCCGGCCCGGCCGGGCACCGGTGAGCCCGCCCCGTACATGACCCCCGGCGAGGCCCGGAACTTCGCGGCGACCCGGATCCCGGCGGGCACCGGGGTGCGGCCGGAGGACGTCGTGGGCATCACGACCCACGCCGCCACCGGGGCGAAGGCCGTCGGCGGGAAGTTCCCGCTGGTGGTCCTGTCGCCCGGCTTCGAGAACCCCCGCGCCACCCTGACCGGCCTGGCGACCGACCTGGCGAGCCACGGCTACGTGGTCGCCCTGGTCGGCCACCCCTACGAGGACTCCGGCGAGACCCTCGCCGACGGCAGCACCTCCGACTGCCCGCTGTGCGCCACCGGCGCACCGGACGCGCTGCCGGAGAGCCGGGCGAAGGACGTGTCCTTCCTGCTGGACCGGCTGACCGGGCAGCACCCGGCCTGGCACCTCTCGCACCTGATCGACCGGGACCGGATCGGCATGGCCGGGCACTCGGTCGGCGGCGCCTCCACGCTGAACGCGATGGCCGACGACCGGCGGATCCTGGCCGGGGTGAACATGGACGGCGGGTTCTGGAAGGGGTTCCCGACCGACCCGCTGGCCGGGCGCTCCTTCCTGCTGCTCGGGAAGGAGAGCGACCACACGGTCGGCGGCGGGGAGACCTCCTGGGGCGAGGCCTGGGCCGGCTGGCAGGGCTACAAGCCCTGGCTGGCGGTCGCGGGCACCAACCACGGCAGCTTCACGGACGTCGAGGTGCTGGCCACCGAGCTCGGTCTGCCGCTGCCGCCGGGGACGACCACCTCGGCGGAGCGCGGGATGCAGCTGACCCGGGAGTACGTCGGCGCCTTCTTCGACCAGACCCTGAAGGGCGTCCACCAGCCGCTGCTGGACGGTCCCACGGCCGCCGACCCGGAGGTGCTCTTCCAGCACCCGTGACCCGCCCCCGGGCCCGGCCGTCCCGCCGCGGGCGCCCGGGCCCGTTCAGTGCTTCGCGGCGCCGGCCGGGCGCTGAGCGCGTCCGCAACCACGACGGCCGAAATCCGCTCGGCCGGACGGGCACGGACGGGGAGCTCGGATGCGGTCGGTCATAGTGGTGGAATCGCGTGGGGCTGGCCCTGCCTCACGGCCGACGACAACCCTGGACGCCACCTGGAGGGGACGGCATGACCTTCTACGAGCAGCACCGCGACTTCATCGAGGAGTTGGAGCGGATCGCCCCGGACGGCATCCGGATCGAATGGTCCGGTGACACGCTGATCATGCAGGCGTCGCCGTCCAACATCCACCAGCTCAACGTGGCCCAGGTGCGCCGGCAGTTCGAGCAGCACGCGCCGGACGGCTACCTCCCCAGCGAGCGGAGCGAGATCGTCAGCCCGGACGTCTCCAAGGGGCGCGAGCCGGATCTGACGTACCTCCCGCTGGAGGTTCTCTCCCGGCCGGGTAACAAGGCCCCCGCCGAGGAAGCCTTGATCGCCGTGGAGATCGTCTCGCCGTCCAACGCCGGCAACGACTGGATGGACAAGCTGCGCGACTACGCGGTGATGCGCATCCCGCTGTACCTCATCGTCGATCCGCGTCAGCAGACGGTGACACTCTTCTCCGAGCCGGACCGGGACCGGTACCACACCCGCAGCGACCGGAAGTTCGGTGACACGATCACCATTCCGACGCCCTTCGGCTTCAGCCTGAACTTGTCGCAGTTGGTGCCGTACGCGGACTGATCAGCGGATCGGGCTCAGTCGTCCAGGAGCGGGAAGATGGCAGGGTGACGACGGCAGCGGAAGGAACCCCGCGATGAACGACGGTGCCCGGGGCGCGGCCCCGACCCAGCGCAAGGACGCCCGGCGCAACAAGGAGGCCCTGCTGGACGCGGCCGCCGCGGCCTTCGTCGCCGCGGGCGTGGAGGCGCCGGTGCGGGACATCGCGGCCCGGGCCGGGGTCGGCCTGGGCACCATCTACCGGCACTTCCCGACCCGGGCGGACCTGGTCATCGCCGTCTACCGGCACCAGATCGACGCCTGTGCCGAGGCCGGCCCGGCCCTGCTGGCCGAGGCCCCCACCCCGCACGCCGCGCTGGCCCGGTGGATCGACCTGTTCGTCGACTTCCTGGTCACCAAGCACGGCCTGGCCGCCGCGCTGCAGGGGGACAACGCGACCTTCGACGGACTGCACGCCCAGTTCCTGGACCGGCTGCTGCCGGTCTGCGCCGAACTGCTGGAGGCCGCGGCCGCCGCCGGGGAGATCCGCCCCGGCGTCGACGCCTACCCGCTGCTGCGCGGCGTCGGGAACCTCTGCATCGGCGCGGACAGCGACCCCCGCTACGACGCGCGCCGCCTGGTGGCGATCCTGGTCGCGGGGCTCCGGGCGTAATGCCGGTGAACGGCGGCGGGCAGGCGTGATAGACCAGACGACATTATGAATATCTGCGTCTTCTGCTCCGCGTACTCCCTCGACGACCGCTACTCCGCCCCCGCCGCCGAGTTCGCCCGCCTCCTCGGGGAGGGCGGGCACACCCTGGTCTGGGGCGGCTCCGACGCCGGACTGATGGGGCTGCTCGCCGACGAGGTCAAGGGCGCCGGCGGCCGGCTGGTCGGGGTGCTGGTCGAAATGCTGAAGCACAAGGCCTACAACGGTGCCGACGAGCTCGTGATGACCGCCGATCTGGCCGAGCGGAAGCGGGAGTTGGCCGCCCGCGCGGACGCCGTCGTGGTGCTGGTCGGCGGCCTGGGCACGATGGACGAGGTCACCGAGGTGCTGGAGCTCAAGAAGCACGGCATCTTCGACAAGCCGGTCGTCGTCCTGGACACCGAGGGCTTCTACGCGGGCCTGCGCACCCAGCTGGAGCGGATGGACGCCGAGGGCTTCCTGCCCCGGCCGCTGGCCGAGCTGATCAGCTTCGCCGACAGCCCGGCCGAGGTGTTCGCCCAGCTCAAGGCCTGAGAGGATCGGGACCATGGCTGCACATCTGATCACCGGCGCCGGCTCCGGCATCGGCGCCGTCCTGGCCGGGAAGCTCGCCGAGCGCGGCGACGACCTCTGGCTGCTCGCCCGGGACGCCCGCCGGGCCGCCGAACTGCGCGACCGCTTCCCGGGCGCCCGCACCCTGGTCGGCGACCTCAAGGAGCCGGCCAAGCTGTCCTGGGCCTTCGGGCACCAGACGCTGCCCGTCACCCTCGACTCGCTGCTGCACGTGGCGGGCACGGTCGAGCTCGGTCCGGTCGGCGAGCTGCCGGTGAAGGCCTGGCAGGAGACGCTGAACGTCAACCTGGTCGCCCCCGCCGAGCTGACCCGGCTGCTCCTGCCCTCGCTCCGGCTCACCAAGGGCCACGTGGTGTTCGTCAACTCCGGCGCCGGGCTGACCGCCCACGCCGAGTGGTCGTCCTACGCGGCCAGCAAGCACGGCCTGAAGGCGCTCGCCGACGCGCTGCGCCAGGAGGAGCACGCGTCCGGCGTCCGGGTCACCTCGGTCTACCCGGGTCGCACCGCCACCGCGATGCAGGTCAAGGTGCACCAGCAGGAGGGCAAGGCGTACGACGCCGACCGCTGGATCGAGCCGGAGTCCGTCGCCAAGGCCGTGCTGGCCGCCCTGGACGCCTCCCGGGACGCCGAGATCACCGACCTCACGGTCCGCCCGGGCCGCTGAAACCACCGCGGCGTCGCGCACTAGGCTCGGACGGGTGAGCACCGGACACCCCTTCCCGTTCCCTGACCTGCGCGGCGCCGCCACCGGCGTCGGCTCGCTGCCCGGCACCGACGCCCGGGAGGCGGCGAAGACCGCCACCGGCGCGCTGGAGCAGCTGCCGTTCCTGCCCGAGCTGCCCGCGCGCGGCCCGGGCGCCGACATGATCGGCCGCGGCGCCGGCCTGCTGGTCGAGCTGTTCGCGCAGACCGAGCCCAGCGGCTGGCGGTTCGCCGACCACCCCGGCCGGGACACCCGTCGGGCCCACTCCTGGCTCGGCGAGGACCTGGACGCCCTGGAGGAGTTCACCCAGGGGTACCGGGGCGCGCTCAAGGTCCAGGCCGTCGGCCCGTGGACGCTGGCGGCGAACATCGAGCTCCGGCACGGCGAGAAGGCGCTCGCCGACCACGGCGCCTGCCGGGACGTGGCCGGCTCGCTCACCGAGGGCCTGCGCCGCCACCTCGCCGAGGTCCGCAAGCGGGTGCCCGGCGCCGAGGTGGTCCTCCAGTTGGACGAGCCCGCGCTGCCCGCGGTGCTGGCCGGCCGGGTGAAGACCGCCAGCGGCTTCCAGCGGCTGCGCGCCGTGGACCGGCAGGTCGCCGAGGAGGTGCTGCGGGAGCTGATCCGCGGCCTGGACGCGCCCGTGGTGGTGCACTCCTGCGCCCCGGACGTCCCGGTCCCGCTGCTGCGCCGGGCCGGTGTGGCCGGAATCTCGCTGGACTTCTCGCTCCTCACCGAGCGCCAGGACGACGACCTGGGCGAGGCCGTGGAGGGCGGCACGACGATCCTCGCCGGTGTCGTCCCCTCCACTGACCAGGCGGTGTCCGACCCGGCCGGTAGTGTCCAGGGGATCAGGACCTTGTGGCGCAGGCTCGGGTTCGCTCCGGAGCTGCTGGGCCGCCGCGTGCTGGTGACGCCGACCTGCGGTCTGGCCGGGGCCTCCCCGGCGTACGCCCGCAAGGCGCTGTCGCTCGCGGCGCGGGCGGCGCAGAGCCTGGTGGACAACCCGGAATGAGAACGTAGGAGGGCTTGCGGTGACGGCTGTCGAGGGCTGGGAGGACGTCCCGGCGGAGGTGCGTCGGCGGCACGCCGAGCTGGCGAAGGAGATCACCGACCACCGCGCCCGCTACTACGAGCAGGACGCGCCCGTCGTCAGCGACGCCGAGTTCGACGCCCTGATGCGCGAGCTGGAGGCGCTGGAGGCCGAGCACCCGGCGCTGGTGACGCCGGACTCGCCCAGCCAGCGGGTCGGCGGCGCCGCCACCGAGTTGTTCGCCGCGGTCGAGCACCGCGAGCGGCTGCTCTCCCTGGACAACGCGATGGACGACGAGGAGCTCGGCGCCTGGGCGGACCGGGTCGCCGCCGAACTGGACGGCATCGAGTACCACTACCTGTGCGAGCTCAAGGTGGACGGTCTGGCCGTCAACCTCACCTACGAGAACGGCCAGTTGGTGCAGGCGGCGACCCGCGGCGACGGCCGGGTCGGCGAGGACATCACCGCCAACGTCCGCACCATCAAGGAGATCCCGCACCGGCTCAAGGGCGACGACGTCCCGGCGCTGGTGGAGATCCGCGGCGAGGTCTACTTCCCGACCGAGGAGTTCGACGCGCTCAACGCCTCCTTCGCGGCGGAGAACGAGCTCCGCCGGCAGGAGAACGAGGTGCGCGCCGAGGAGGGCAAGCGGCCCCGGGCGATGATCCGGCTGTTCATGAACCCCCGCAACGCCGCCGCCGGTTCGCTGCGCCAGAAGGACCCGCACGTCACCGCCTCCCGCCCGCTGCACATGGTGGTGCACGGCATCGGTGCCCGGGTCGGCTTCGACATCGACAACCAGTCGCACGCCTACCAGCTGCTGCACGACTGGGGCCTGCCCACCGCCCGGCACAACCGGGTGGTCGGCACCCTGGCCGAAGTGCGGTCCTTCATCAAGCACTTCGGCGAGCAGCGGCACTCGGTCGAGCACGAGATCGACGGCGTCGTGGTCAAGGTGGACGAGATCGCCCTGCAGGGCCGGCTCGGCGCCACCTCCAAGTCCCCGCGCTGGGCGATCGCCTGGAAGTACCCGCCGGAGGAGGTCACCGGCAAGCTCGCCGAGATCAAGGTCGGCATCGGCCGCACCGGCCGGGCCACCCCGTACGCGGTGCTGGCCGAGCCGGTGAAGGTGGCCGGCTCGATGGTGCAGTACGCGACGCTGCACAACCAGGAGATCGTCAAGGCCAAGGACGTCCTGCTGGGCGACACCATCGTGCTGCGCAAGGCCGGTGACGTGATCCCGGAGATCCTCGGCCCGGTCTACGACCTGCGGGACGGCACCGAGCAGGCCTTCGTGATGCCCTCGCACTGCCCGGAGTGCGGCAGCGAGCTGCGCCCGATGTCCGAGGGGGACATCGATCTGCGCTGCCCGAACGCCCAGTACTGCCCGGCCCAGATCCGGGAGCGGATCGCCTTCCTCGGCGGGCGTTCCTGTCTGGACGTCGAGGGGCTCGGCTACGTCGCGGCTACCGCGCTGACCCAGCCGCTGGAGCCGGCCGAGGCGCCGGTGCGCAACGAGGGCGACGTCTTCGGGCTGACGGAGCAGCAGCTGCTGCCGATCAAGGTGCTGGTGCGCGACCAGAAGACCGGCATGCCCAAGCTGGACGACGCGACCGGCCGGGAGAAGGAGGTCTTCTTCTTCGCGACCACCAAGGGCGATCCGAAGAAGTCGCTGCAGACCCTGCTGGACAACCTGGAGGGCGCGAAGGACCGCCCGCTCTGGCGCTTCCTGAACGGCCTGTCGATCCGGCACGTGGGCCCGGTCGCGGCGCAGGAGCTGGCCAGGGAGTTCCGTGACCTGGACCGGGTCTTCTCGGCCACCGAGGAGGAGCTGGCGGCGGTCGAGGGCGTCGGCCCGACCATCGCGCGCTCGATCAAGGAGTGGTTCGAGGAGGAGTGGCACCGCGAGATCCTGGAGAAGTGGCGGGCCGCGGGCGTGCGCTTCGTCGAGGAGTTCGCGGACGAGGAGGAGGCGGAGCGTCCGCTGGAGGGCCTGACGATGGTGGTGACCGGGACGCTGGCCGGGCACACCCGGGACGGTGCCAAGGAGGCGCTGACCTCGCGCGGAGCGAAGGTGACCGGTTCGGTTTCGAAGAAGACCGATTTTGTGGTCGTCGGTGAGAATCCAGGATCCAAGTACGACAAGGCCGTTCAGCTCGGAGTGCCGGTGCTGGACGACGCGGGCTTCGCCGTGCTGCTCGCCGACGGACCGTCCGCCGCCCGTGCCCACCTGGGGCTTCCGGAGCCCGAGCAGGCCGCGGAGCCCGGCCCGGCCGCCGCGGAGAGCTGATCCGGGGCCGACCCGACCGGCCGCGGACCGGATCCTTGTTGTTATCGTCCTGATGCAACGTCACCGGGTGTCGTTCAGTGAAAGCGGGCATTGTGTCACTGTGCGACACCCGGGCGCGGTGGCGCGTTTCCGGTTGTCCGAAAGTCTGCCCACCGGGTGGACCCCGACATACCCTGGAGCGCAACAGAGTGTCAGCAGGGGTGGGGGCACCGGCTCAACCGGTGCTCCTCGGGGTCGCTCCATGCCCGGCAGCTGTCGGTACCGGACCGGTGCCTCACCGTAAGGCGGCCTGACGGGGCGGGCCCGACGGAGGACAGGGCTTATGGATCGTACGACCGGCGGCGCGCCCACACGCCCGCCGCAGGGGGTGGCAGGTGCGGTCCTGCTGCTCGGCGTGCTGCTGGCCGGAGCCGCGCCGCTCATCCCGCTGGCCGTCCTGGTCTACCGGTACGAACCCGAACTGCTGCCGCTCTTCGCGGTGCCGCTGGCCGTCCTGGTGGCGGCCTGGCGGATCGCCCGGGATCGCGCCCGCGACCAGCTGACCGACCCCCTGACGGATCTGCCCAACCGTCAGGCCCTGCTGCTGGCCGCCCAGGAGGCGATCGCCGAGCGCGAGCAAGGGTGCAGCGTCGGTCTCATCCTGCTTGACCTCGACCGATTCCGATCACTCAACGACACACTTGGTCATACGGCCGGTGACCGCCTGCTGGTTCACATCGCCCGCCGACTCCATCGCGCGCTGCGCTCCGGCGGACCGGCCGGCAGCGCCACCCGGGAGTCCATCGACGACGTCTTCGCCGGCCTGCCCCGGCACTACCGCCGCGGCCGCCCGATGGTGGCCCGGATGGGCGGCGACGAGTTCGCCGTCCTGCTCCCCGGCATCAACTGCCCGGACAGCCTGGAACGGGTCGCCAAGGCGCTGATCGCCGAACTCGCCGCCCCGATCCGGCTGGACGGGCTGCTGCTGGTGCTGGAGGCCAGCGCCGGGGTCTGCGTCTACCCGCAGCACGCCCAGGACGCCGAGGCGCTGCTGCGCCGCGCCGACGTGGCGATGGGCCACGCCCAGCGCGAGTGCAGCGGGGTGGCCCAGTACGACGAGGCCCAGGACGCCGACACCCCGTACCGGATCGGCCTGCTCGGGGACCTCCGCCGGGCCCTGGAGACCGGCGAGGTGCAGCTGCACTACCAGCCGAAGGTGGCCTTCGACGGCCGGGTGGTCGGCCTGGAGGCGCTGCTGCGCTGGGAGCGGCCCGGGCAGGGGAGGGTCTCCCCGGACGAGTTCGTCGGCCTCGCCGAGTCCAGCGGCCTGATGCCCCGGCTCACCGACTACGTGCTGGAGGCGGCCGTCGGCCAGCTCGCCTACTGGCGCGACCAGGGCCTCCAGGTGCAGGTCGCGGTCAACGTCTCGCCGCGCGACGTGCTCAACCCCGGCTTCGCCCAGCGCGTCGCCGGCCACCTGGTCCGCCACCAGGTGCCGGCCCACGCGCTGCAGCTGGAGATCACCGAGCGGCTGCTGCTGGACGACTCCCGGCGCGCCGCCGACACCCTGGCCGAACTGCGCGGCTACGGCGTCGGGATGTCCCTGGACGACTTCGGCACCGGCCACTCCTCGCTGGTGCGGCTGCGCAGCCTGCCGGTCGGCGAGTTGAAGATCGACCGCTCCTTCGTCTCCCGGATGGTCGCCGACGACCACGACGCGGCGGTGGTGCGCTGCTCGGTGGAGCTGGCCCACTCGCTCGGCCTGACCGTGGTGGCCGAGGGCGTCGAGGACGACGAGACCTGGGAGCGGCTGCACTGCATGGGGGTGGACGCCGTCCAGGGCTGGCTGGTCTCGGCCGCGCTGCCCGCCGAGCAGGCCACCGCCTGGCTGCGGGTGCACCGCACCACCGGCGCCCCGACGGTGGAGCGCTTCGGCCCCGCCTCGCAGCTCCCGTCGATCATCAAGCCGGTCGACCGGCCCACCGCGATCAAGCCCGCCGAGCGGCCCGGCGCGCTGCCCCCGGTGCTCCCGCCGACCCTCCCGCCGGTGCTGCCGCCGGCCGTCCAGACCGTCCAGCGCGGCCCGGCGCTGCCGGCCGGCCAGATCGGCTTCCAGGCGCCGGGCGCGTCGGGCTGGGCCCGTACCGGGCCGCAGTAGCGACCGCGCGGGGAGCGCCCGGAGAGCGCGGCGGACCGCACGGTGGAGGCCGGTGACGCGGGCCCGGCTCCACTCGTTGGCCGGTGGCCGGGCCGGGCCCCATAGGATGGGGTGCAAAGACCACGAGGACGGAGCGCCGAACCCGGCTGCTCCTGCCCGGGCCCGGCACCGCCGCAGGCGTCGCCGGGTCTCACCAGAACTCACCCTGAGGATCGCTGCATGCCTGGCATCACGCGCGAGGAGGTCGCCCACCTCGCCCGGCTGTCGCGTCTTGAGCTGAAGCCCGAAGAGCTGGACCACTTCGCCGAGCAGCTCGACGTGATCATCGGCGCGGTCGCCCGCGTTTCCGAGGTCGCCGGACAGGACGTCCCGCCGACCTCCCACCCGCTGCCGCTGACCAACGTCATGCGCGCGGACGAGGTGCGGCCCTCGCTCACCCCGGAGCAGGCGCTGTCCGGCGCCCCCGCCGCCGAGGAGCAGCGTTTCCGCGTACCGCAGATCCTCGGGGAGGACTGACCGAGATGACCGAGCTGATCCGCTACACCGCCGCCGAGACCGCGGGCGCCATCGCCAAGGGCGAGGTCTCCGCCGTCGAGGTCGCCCAGGCGCACCTGGACCGCATCGAGGCCGTCGACAAGAAGGTCAACGCCTTCCTGCACGTCGACACCGAGGGCGCGCTGGCCGCCGCCAAGGCCGTCGACGAGAAGCGCGCCAAGGGCGAGGAGCTGGGCCCGCTGGCCGGCGTCCCGCTCGCGCTGAAGGACGTCTTCACCACCAAGGGCATCCCGACCACCTGCGGGTCGAAGATGCTGGAGGGCTGGATCCCGCCCTACGACGCCACCCTGACCACCCGTCTCAAGGACGCCGGCGTCGTCATCCTCGGCAAGACCAACATGGACGAGTTCGCGATGGGCTCCTCCACCGAGAACTCCGCCTACGGCCCGACCGGCAACCCGTGGGACCTCACCCGCATCCCCGGCGGCTCCGGCGGCGGCTCGGCCGCCGCGCTGGCCGCCTTCGAGGCCCCGCTGGCGATCGGCACCGACACCGGCGGCTCGATCCGCCAGCCCGGCGCCGTCACCGGCACCGTCGGCGTCAAGCCGACCTACGGCTCGGTGTCCCGCTACGGCCTGGTCGCCTTCTCCAGCAGCCTGGACCAGGGCGGCCCGTGCGCCCGTACGGTGCTGGACGCGGCGCTGCTGCACGAGGCCATCGCCGGCCACGACCCGCTGGACTCCACCTCGATCGACGCGCCGGTCCCGGCCGTGGTCGAGGCCGCGCGGATGCGCGACGTCCGCGGCATGCGGATCGGCGTTGTCAAGGAGTTCGCCGGCGAGGGCTACCAGGCCGGCGTGATGCAGCGCTTCGACGAGTCGGTGGAGCTGCTGCGCGAGCTGGGCGCCGAGGTCGTCGAGGTGTCCTGCCCGTCCTTCACCCTGGCGCTCCCGGCGTACTACCTGATCGCGCCGTCCGAGTGCTCCTCCAACCTGGCCCGCTTCGACGCCATGCGCTACGGCCTGCGGGTCGGCGACGACGGCTCGCGCTCGGCCGAGGAGGTCACCGCGCTGACCCGTGAGGCCGGCTTCGGCGACGAGGTCAAGCGCCGCATCATCCTGGGCACCTACGCGCTCTCCTCGGGCTACTACGACGCCTACTACGGCTCGGCCCAGAAGGTCCGCACGCTGATCTCGCGGGACTTCGACGCGGCCTTCGCCGGCGTGGACGTGCTGGTCTCGCCGACCACGCCGACCACCGCCTTCCCGATCGGCGAGCGCGCCGACGACCCGATGGCGATGTACCTGGCCGACCTGTGCACGATCCCGTCCAACCTGGCGGGCAACGCGGCCATGTCGCTGCCGGTCGGCCTGGCCCCGGAGGACAATCTCCCGGTCGGCCTGCAGATCATCGCTCCCGCGATGGCGGACGACCGCCTGTACCGCGTGGGCGGCGCCGTCGAGGCCGCACTCAACGACAAGTGGGGGCACACCCTGCTGGAGGAGGTACCGGCACTGTGAGCAAGATCGAGAAGGCCAAGGCCCCGAGCTCCCTGAAGGGCTTCAAGCACAGCAAGCCCGGGCTGTGGCTGTCCATCGGCACCAGCGCGTTCGGTGCGATCTCCATCGCCAAGGACGTCCGCAGCGCCCGTGCGGACAGCGACACCCTCAAGCTGGTCAACGCCCTGGTCGGGGCCGCCGCACTGATCACCGGGACCGCCCTGCTGGTGCGCGAGCTCCGTCAGCTCGCCTCCGACGACGTCCTGCTGGGCTGACGCCCCGGCCCGGTCCCGCCCGCCGGGTGGGACCGGGCCCGTACCTCCCAAGCTTCAAGTGAGAAGGGACGCTGTGAGCGTCATGAACCTGGTCTCCTACGAGGACGCTCTCGCGTCGTACGACCCGGTGATGGGCCTTGAGGTCCACGTCGAGCTGGGCACCAAGACCAAGATGTTCTGCGGTTGCTCGACCGAGCTGGGCGCCGAGCCGAACAGCCAGACCTGCCCGACCTGCCTGGGCCTGCCGGGCTCGCTGCCGGTCGTCAACGCGGTGGGCGTGGAGTCGGCCGTCAAGATCGGCCTGGCGCTGAACTGCGAGATCGCCGAGTGGTGCCGGTTCGCGCGGAAGAACTACTTCTACCCGGACATGCCCAAGAACTTCCAGACCTCGCAGTACGACGAGCCGATCGCCTTCAACGGCTACCTCGACGTGCAGCTGGAGGACGGCTCGACCTTCCGGGTGGAGATCGAGCGCGCCCACATGGAGGAGGACACCGGCAAGTCCAGCCACGTCGGCGGCGCCACCGGTCGCATCCACGGGGCCACCCACTCGCTGCTCGACTACAACCGGGCCGGCATCCCGCTGATCGAGATCGTCACCAAGCCGATCGAGGGCGCCGGCGAGCGGGCCCCCGAGGTCGCCAAGGCGTACGTCGCCGAGCTGCGCGAGCTGATCAAGGCGCTGGGCGTCTCCGAGGCCCGGATGGACAAGGGCCAGATGCGCTGCGACGTCAACCTGTCGCTGCGCCCGAACGGCACCGAGACCTTCGGCACCCGCTCGGAGACCAAGAACGTCAACTCGCTGCGCAGCGTGGAGCGGGCCGCCCGGTTCGAGATCCAGCGGCACGCGACCGTGCTGACCGACGGCGGCACCATCGTCCAGGAGACCCGTCACTTCCACGAGGAGGACGGCAGCACCACCTCGGGCCGGATCAAGGACAACGCCGAGGACTACCGCTACTTCCCCGAGCCGGACCTGGTGCCGGTGGCCCCCGCCCGGGAGTGGGTGGAGGAGCTGCGCGCCGCGCTGCCGGAGCTGCCGCGGGTGCGTCGCGCCCGGCTGCAGGCCGAGTGGGGCCTGTCCGACAAGGACATGCAGTCGGTGCTCAACGCCGGTGCGGTCGAGCCGATCCAGGACACCATCGCGGCCGGCGCCCCCGCCGACCAGGCCCGCAAGTGGTGGATGGGCGAGCTGGCCCGTCGCGCCAACGAGACCGGCACCGAGCTGAGCGAGCAGCCGATCACCCCGGCGCAGGTCGCCCGGGTCACCGCGCTGGTCGCCGAGGGCAAGCTGAACGACAAGCTGGCCCGTCAGGTCATCGAGGCCGTGCTGGCCGGCGAGGGCGAGCCGGACGAGGTCGTCGAGAAGCGCGGCCTGGCCGTGGTCTCGGACGACTCCGCGCTGGGTGCCGCCGTCGACCAGGCCATCGCCGAGAACGAGGCGGTCGCCGCCAAGATCCGCGACGGCAAGGTGGCGGCCGTGGGCGCGCTGGTCGGCGCGGTCATGAAGGCCACCCGTGGCCAGGCGGACGCGGCCCGGGTGAAGGATCTGATCCTGGAGAAGCTGGGCGTGGAAGGACAGTAGGCACAGCCTGGAGAAGCTGGGCGTGTCTGCCTGACATGCTGAGGCGGCCTAGGCCGTCAAGCCCGCCTACCTAAGGCGTCTAAGGCATCTAAGGCCCTCTAAGTAAGGCCTAAGGCCCTGTCTCACCTATGTATCTAGGTGAGACAGGGCCTTAAACCTTTTCTGGTGCCGAATCTAAGGCATCCGGCCTTCGGAAGATGGGGCACGCTCCCGATGTGGCACCCCCCACTGGGGGAGGAAGCTCTTACATGTCAGGGAAACGAAGGCAGGACCCGAGGGGGAGCCCCAAATGATCGAGTACCAGCTCATCCAGCAGCAGGCCCACGAGCTCGAAGCCCGCGCCGAGCACGAGCGCCTGGTCCGCGAGGCCCGGCAGGCCGGCCGCCTCCGTCGCCGTCCGGTGGCCGCCCGCTTCCAGCGGCGCCCCGTGCGTCGGCCGGAGTGCTGACGGTGCGGCACCACGACGGTGTCGAGGGAGTTCCGGAGGGGGAGGCGCCGCGGGGGAGCGCCTCCCCCTCCGGGCGTTCGCCCCGTTCGCCTGGGGAGATAACCCCTCTCACCCGTGGCTCCGGCTATGGCATGCTCGCCTCCATGCAGCAGATATCGGTCAGTCCCGTCTTCGTCGGCCGCGGCAGCGAGATCACCGAACTGACCGATGCGCTGCGCCGGGCGGGCAGCGGCAGCCCGCAGGCCGTGCTGATCGGCGGTGAGGCCGGCATCGGCAAGACCCGGCTGCTGGAGGAGTTCCTCCAGCGGGCCTGCGACGGGGGAGCGGTCACCACGCTCGGCAGCTGTCTGGAGGTCGGCGCCGAGGGCCTGCCGTACGCTCCGCTGGCGGCCGCGCTGCGCCGGCTGCACCGCTCGCTGGGCGCCGAGTTCGAGGCCGCGGCGGCCGGCAGCGAGGGCCACCTCGCCCGCCTGCTCTCCGAGTTCGGCGAGGCGGACGGCGAGCCCAACGACGAGTACGGCCGGGCCCGACTGTTCGAGCACACAGCGAGACTGTTCGAACGGTTCGGCGCGGAACGTACCCTCGTGCTCGCCATCGAGGACCTGCACTGGTCCGACCGCTCCACCCGTGAACTGCTCTCCTTCCTGGTGCGCACCCTGCACCGCTCCCGGGTGCTGCTGGTCGCCACCTACCGCACCGACGACCTGCACCGGCGCCACCCGCTGCGTCCCTTCCTGGCCGAGCACGAACGGCTGCGCACCGTCCAGCGGTTGGAGCTGGAGCGGTTCGGCCGCCGCGAGGTCGCGGCCCAGCTGGCCGGCATCCTCGGCACCGCCGCCCCCGACCGCCAGCTGGTGGACCGCATCCTGCGCCGCTCGGAGGGCAACCCGTTCTTCGTCGAGGAGCTGGCCACCGCCTTCGAGGACGGCTGCGGCGCCGGGCTCACCGACTCGCTGCGGGACATCCTGCTGGTCCGGGTCGAGGGGCTGGACGAGGAGGCCCAGAAGGTGGTGCGGATCGCCGCCGAGGGCGGCTCGCACGTCGAGCACGCCCTGCTGGCCGCCGTCCTGGCCGGTGACGAGGAGGCGCTGATCGAGGCGCTGCGGGTGGCCGTCGGCGCCAACATCCTGCGTCCGGACAGCGAGGGCGAGGGCTACCGGTTCCGGCACGCGCTGGTCCGCGAGGCGGTCTCGGACGACCTGCTGCCCGGCGAACGGCACCGGATCAACCGCAAGTTCGCGCTCGCCGTGGAGGCGCAGCCGCAGCTCGTCCCGGCCGACGCGCTGCCCGCCCGGCTGGCCAACTACTGGTACCACGCGCACGATCCGGCCCGCGCCCTGCCGACCGCCCTGGACGCCGCCCGGGCGGCCCGCCGCCGCAACGCCTTCGCCGAGCAACTCGGGATGCTGGAACGGGCCCTGGAGCTGTGGGACCTGGTCTCCGAGGAGGTGCTGGCGCACACCCTGCGCCCGTACGACTGGGCCGAGACCTACCCGCCCGGCTCCTGCGACCACAGCCCCGCGAGCGCCGACTGCGACCGGATCCAGCTGGTCGACGTGCTGGCCGAGGCGGTGGTCGCGGCCCGGCGCTGCGGCGACCGCGAGCGCGGCCTGAGCCTGGCCAAGCGCGGGCTCCGGCTGGTCGACGAGGCGGAGCACCCGGTGCGCTCGGCCTGGTTCCGGATCAACCGGGCCCGGATGCTGGGCAATCTGCGCCGCTCCGGGGACGACGAGGAGATCGCCCGCGCGCACCGGCTGGTGGAGCACCTGCCGCCGTCCGCGGTGCAGGCCGAGGTGTTCGCGCTGGCCGCCGGGGTGGCGGTGGTGCGCAAGCCGCGCACCGAGCACATGGAGCTGGCCGAGCGGGCGATCGGGATCGCCCGGCAGGTCGGCGCGCACTCGGTCGAGGTGCACGCCCGGATGACCCTCGGCAGCCTGCGCTACGACCTGCTCGGCGACGCCGAGGGCGGGCTGGCCGAGCTGACCGCGGCGATCGAGCGGGCCCGGCAGCTGGGCATCCCGGACCTCCTGCTGCGAGGCATCAACAACCTGGCCAGCATGCAGCACGGACTGGGCCGCACCGAGGAGGCCGTCCGACTGGCCCGGGAGGGACTGGAGTTCGCGGACGGCAACGGGCTGCAGCGCAACATCGGCTACATCCTGGCGGGCAACCTGGTCGAGGCGCTGATCGACCTCGGGCAGCTGCGGGAGGCCGAGGAACTGCTCGCCGCCAGCGAGCTGACCAGCCTGCCCGGCTCGCACGCCGAGTTCCTGGACCGGCTGCGCGGCGACCTGGCGCTGCTGCGCGGGGACCTGTCCACCGCGGCGACCATGCTGGCGCAGGCCCGGGCGGCCAACCGGGTCGGCCAGGCGCAGCACGGCGTGCCGATCAGCCGGCTGGCGCTGCGGATCGCCGCGCACGGCGGACGGCCGCTGGACGCCCGGGCCGAACTGCTCGCCGCGCTGGCGGAGGAGGGGCGGCTCGGCTACGAGTCCGACGTCTACCCGCTGCTGGTGGAGGCCGCCGGGGTGGAGGCGGACAACCTGGGGCTGCCGGAGGCCGCGGCGGGCCGGGCCGAGGCGCTGGCCGCGATCGCCGCGGCGGCCGCCGACCTGCGGCCCCGGTCGCCGCTGCACCACGGCTGGGAGCGGCTGCTGGAGGCCGAACTGGCCCGGGCGGCGGCCTCGGACACCCCGGCCCAGTGGGAGCGGGCGGTCGCCGAGCTGCGGCCGGCCGGTCTGCCGTACCCGTTGGCGCTGGGCCTGCTGCGCGGGGCCGAGGCCCAGGTGCGGGCCGGCCGGCGGGAGGAGGCCACCGAACTGCTGCGCGAGGCGGCCGAACTGGCGGGCGCCCGGAGCGACCGGCTGCTGGGGGCGCAGATCACCGCCCTGGCCGAGCGGGCCGGGCTGGGGCTGGCCCCGGCCGAGCGCCGGGCCGTCGCGGCCGCGCCCGCTCCGGCGGTCGGGGACTCCTTCGGGCTCACCCCCCGTGAGCGGGACGTGCTCCGGCTGCTCGCGCGGGGCTGGACCAACCGGCAGATCGCCGAGGAACTGTACATCTCTCCGAAGACCGCAAGCGTGCACGTGTCCAACATCCTCGGCAAGTTGGAGGTCGGCGGCCGCGGCGAGGCCGCCGCGCTGGCCCACCGGCTGCGCTTGTTCCCCGACGACGCGGCCCCCTCGGGGCGGTGAAGCCGCAGGTCGTCGGCCGTACCCGGACGATCGGTGGGCAGCCCGGCCAGGGTGGCCGGGCGCCGTCGCGTGCTCCCGTGCGCGCCGCGTGAGCCCCTGCTCGCGCGCCGCCGCCAACCGGGCCGATCGGTCGGAACCGGGTGCATTTCCCCGCCCTGCCGCCATTACTCTAAGTTGAGTGTGCGTGTCATTGAGTGACGGAATTGGTGTAGGGTCCCGGGCGGGAGCATCGGTGCGGTGCGGCGGCCGGACGGCAGCCCACCCCCTGGGCCGCCGTCCTGGCGGGGCGCCAGGTCGCCGCGTACGGCCGGGAGGCGCGTGGTCGGTGGTCCGTGGCCGGGGCGCCGGGCCCCGGGCCGGAGGGGGAGAGGCCGAGTGAGCTCCACCGATACGGTGCTGCCCGGATCAGGACGGCAGGGCGTACCGCCCGCCGACGCGTCCGCCGTCGAACCACCCGGGCCGCCCGGGCTGCCCGGGCCGGTCGGGCACGGCCCGCTGGCCGGGCTGCGGGGCAGCGGCACGCTGCCCGGCCTCGTCCTCGGGGTGCTCTGCCTGGCCTATGCGACGGGCGCCGCGGCCGGCTGGGGCTCGCACCAACTCGCCGTCTTCATGGGCGACTTCGGGCTGGCCGCGGCCGCCCTCGCGTCCGCGCTGTCCTGTCTGGTGTACGGCTGCACGGTCGGCGGCCACGCCCGCCCGGCCTGGCTGCTGTTCGGCCTCTCCTCGCTCACGGTGGCCCTCGGCAACGGCACCTGGGGCTGGTACGAGCTGGTGGCGCGGATCCCGCTGCCGCAGGGCTCGCTCGCCCAGTACGCCTTCCTGCTGTTCGCCCCGCTCTCCATCACCGGCGTGCTGGTGCTCGCCCAGCACCCGCGCTCGGCGGCCGGCTGGCTGTGCCTGCTGCTGGACGGCTGGCTGATCGCCGGCTCGCTGTTCACCCTCAGCTGGAGCCTGGCGCTCGGCCGGATCGCGGCCGGCGAGCACGGCTCCCCGCTGCGGCTGGCCCTCAACCTGGCCTACCCGGTGCTGGACATCCTGCTGGTCAGCCTGGTGGTGGGGCTGCGCTTCGGCGGCCGGGACGGCAACCGGGCGGCGGTGCACACCGCGATGCTCGCGCTCGCCGTCACGGTCACCTGCGACGCCCTGTTCACCTCCCCGGAGCTGCACAGCAACTACCACTCCGGCGAGCTGTTGGACGCCGGCTGGTTCGCCGGCAGTCTGCTGCTCGCCTGGGCGCCGTGGTCCGCGCGCTGGCGCCGCCCGCTGCGCGAGCACCCCTCGGCCGGCGGCCTGCCGCGCCGCCGGGTGGCCACCACCTTCAGCGCGCTCACCCCGTACGCGGCCGCTGCGGTGTGCACCGCCGGGATCCTCTACAACGCCGTCGGCGGGCGCGAGTTGGACCGCGTGGTGGCCGCGGCGGCGTGCACCGTCGGACTGGCCCTGATCCTCCGTCAGGGCGTGATGCTGCTCGACAACCTGTCGCTGGCCCAGGAACTCGCCCACAAGGAGGCGCACTTCCGCTCCCTGGTGCAGGGCTCCAGCGACGTGATCATGATCGCCGGGGCGAACGGGGTGCTCTCGTACGTCTCCCCGGCGGCGCTCGGCGTCTACGGGCGGGACCCGGAGGAGCTGGTCGGCGGCAACCTGCTGGACCTGGTCCACCCCGAGGACGTGGACCGGGTGCTCGCCGAGGTCCGCCGCTACCTCGCGCGGGTGCGGCTGGCCGCCCACCGCACCCCGGGCACCGTCGAACCCTCGGCCCGGGTCGAGTGCCGGATCGGCTCCGGCGTCGGCGAGTGGCTGCACGTCGAGTCGACCGTCAGCCGGCACCGCGACGGGCTGCTGCTGAACAGCCGGGACGTCACCGAACGCGTCATGCTCCAGGCCCAGTTGCAGCACAACGCGTTCCACGACCCGCTCACCGACCTGCCCAACCGGGCGCTGTTCACCCAGCGGCTGCGCGGCGCCCTCGGCACCCGCGGCCAGCAGGGCGGGACGGGCGCCGGCATCGCGGTGCTCTTCCTCGATCTGGACGGCTTCAAGGCGGTCAACGACAGCGCCGGCCACCAGGTCGGCGACGAACTGCTGGTGCAGGCCGCCCGCCGGCTGCAGGGCGCCGTCCGCTGCGGGGACACCGTCGCCCGGTTCGGCGGCGACGAGTTCGCCGCGCTGGTCTGCGGCCCGCTCGGCAAGCTGCAGGTCCAGGAGCTGGCCGACCGGCTGCGGCTCGCGCTCTCCGAGCCGTACTGGATCGGCGGGGTCGAACTGGGCGTCGCCGCCAGCATCGGCATCGCCTTCGGCACCCCCGAACGCGGCCCGGCCGCCGACCCCAGAGCCGCCGCCGACGAGCTGATGCGCAACGCCGACCTGGCGATGTACCGGGCCAAGTCCGAGGGCAAGGGCCGGGTGGTGCTCTACGCCCCCGCGATGCGGGCCGACCTGGAGCGCCGCACCGAACTGGAGGAGCGGCTGCGGGTGGCCGTCCGGGAGGGCGGCTTCACCCTGCTCCACCAGCCCGTGGTGGACCTCGCCAGTGGCGCGGTGACCGGGATCGAGGCCCAGGCCCGCTGGCGCTCGGCGGGCGGCCTGCTGCTCACCCCGGCCGAGTTCCTGCGCTCGGCCGAGCACGGTGACGCGGCAACCCGGTTCTCCCGCTGGCTGGTCCACGAGGCGGTCACCGCCGCCGCCGACCGCCGCGACCTGTGCGGGCGGGGCCGCGGCGCGCCGGTACCCGTCCCGGTGGCCGTCCGGCTCTCCGTCGAGCGGCTCTGCTCGCCCGGCCTGTACGAGACGGTGGCCGCCGCGCTGCGCGACAGCGGGCTGCCGGCCGGCGAGCTGGTGATCGAGGTGGCCCGGATGGGCCCGGACCCGCTCGCCGACGAACTCGGCCGCCGACTGGCCGCGTTGCGCGGACTCGGGGTCTCCACCTGGCTGGCCGGCTACGGCGCCGGCGGCGGCTCGCTGGCGGCGTTCGCCCGGCTGCCGCTGGACGGGCTCAAGCTGGACCGCACGCTGGTCCAGGGCCTGGGCGAGTCCACGCTCAGCCGCACCCTGGCCGGGCACGCGGTGCGGCTCGGCCGGGACCTCGGGATGGCCACCGCCGCCGAGGGGGTGGACCTGCCCCGGCAGGTCGCCGTGCTCCAGGAGCTGGGCTGCCGGCTGGCCCAGGGCTCGGCCTTCGCCCCGCCGCTGGACGAGGCCCGGCTGCGCCGGGCGCTGGCCCGCCGCGGCTACCCGCTGCCCAAGCCGCTCGGCGCGCTCTCCGCCCGTCGTGCCCAACTGGCCGCGGACACCCGGACGAGTGGCCGTCCGGACGGTCCGGGCGGACGTGGCGCAGCTCACCACGGGGCCTCCGACCTGCCCGAACACCGGGCCGTCAGCGGTCCGGTGACCGGTCCGCATGGCGAGACGGTCATCCCACCTGCTTGACACGCCACCCCGGACGGGAGGAAGGTCGTTGCCATGCGCACCCGAATTCTCGTACTTGGCGGGCGCGTCGGCTGAGTGGGCTCGCACGCCCCGCTCGTGACAGACCGACGCGCCACCCCTCGCATGCCCTTGGGCACGAGGGGTTTTTTGTTGCACTGACGCTGTTCCCACCGCAAGACCCCTGGCCCCGACCGGCCCGAAGAGTCCGACTTGTCGGATCGAGCGGGACGATTGAGGCAGAGCCGGCGATCGACCCGGACCGGGACCCCACCCTCGCAGCACCGGGGCCCGCAGCACCGGGTCGGCAAGAACCGAGAAGAGACAGGCAGATGACCGAGCACGCCGCTTCCCCCCGCCGCGGGGACAACCCGGCCGCCCACGCTCCCGCTCCCCAGCACGTCGTCGAGACCATGACCGGCGCCCAGTCGCTCATCCGCTCGCTGGAGGCCGTCGGCGCGGACACCGTCTTCGGCATCCCGGGCGGGGCCATCCTTCCCGCGTACGACCCGCTGATGGACTCCGTCAAGGTGCGCCACATCCTGGTCCGGCACGAGCAGGGCGCCGGCCACGCCGCCACCGGCTACGCCCAGGCGACCGGCCGGGTCGGGGTCTGCATGGCCACCTCCGGTCCCGGTGCCACCAACCTGGTCACCCCGATCGCCGACGCGTACATGGACTCGGTGCCGGTCGTCGCGATCACCGGCCAGGTCTCCTCCCACGCGATCGGCACCGACGCCTTCCAGGAGGCGGACATCTGCGGCATCACGATGCCGATCACCAAGCACAACTACCTGGTCACCGACCCGGCCGAGATCCCCCGGGTGATCGCCGAGGCCTTCCACATCGCCGCCACCGGCCGCCCCGGCCCGGTTCTGGTCGACATCGCCAAGGACGCCCTGCAGGCCACCACCACCTTCCGCTGGCCGGTCGAGACCGCGCTGCCGGGCTACCGCCCGGTCACCAAGCCGCACGCCAAGCAGATCCGCGAAGCCGCGAAGATGCTGGTCGGCAGCAAGCGCCCGGTGCTGTACGTCGGCGGCGGCGTGCTCAAGGCGCAGGCCACCGCCGAGCTGCGGATCCTCGCCGAGCTGACCGGCGCCCCGGTCGTCACCACCCTGATGGCGCTCGGCGCCTTCCCGGACAGCCACCCCCAGCACCTGGGCATGCCCGGCATGCACGGTTCCGTCCCCGCCGTCACCGCCCTGCAGAAGTCGGACCTGCTGTTCACCCTCGGCGCCCGCTTCGACGACCGGGTCACCGGCAAGCTGGACAGCTTCGCCCCGTACGCCAAGATCGTGCACGCGGACATCGACCCGGCCGAGATCGGCAAGAACCGCCCGGCCGACGTGCCGATCGTCGGCGACGCCCGCGAGGTGCTGGCCGATCTGATCGTCGCCGTCCAGGCCGAGTTCGACGCCGGCCACAAGGGCGACTACACCGAGTGGTGGGAGAAGCTCGACGAGTGGAAGCGGACCTACCCGCTGGGCTTCGAGCCGGCCCCGGACGGTCGGCTGTCCCCGCAGCAGGTCATCGAGCGGATCGGTCGGCTGGTCGGCCCGGAGGCGATCTACGCCGCGGGCGTCGGCCAGCACCAGATGTGGAGCTCGCAGTTCATCCGCTTCGAGAAGCCCGGCACCTGGCTCAACTCCGGCGGCGCCGGCACCATGGGCTACGCCGTCCCGGCGGCGATGGGGGCCAAGGCGGGCCGCCCGGAGGCCGCGGTCTGGGCCATCGACGGCGACGGCTGCTTCCAGATGACCAACCAGGAGCTGGTCACCTGCGCCCTGAACGACATCCCGATCAAGGTCGCGGTCATCAACAACGGCTCGCTGGGCATGGTCCGGCAGTGGCAGACGCTGTTCTACAACCAGCGCTACTCCAACACCGTGCTGCACGCCGGCCCCGAGCACGACGGCATCGCGCCGCCGGCCCAGGGCACCCGGATCCCCGACTTCGTCAAGCTGTCCGAGGCGATGGGCTGCGTCGGTCTGCGCTGCGAGCGCCCCGAGGACCTGGACGCGGTCATCGAGCAGGCGATGGCGATCGACGACCGTCCGGTGGTCATCGACTTCATCGTCCACCAGGACGCGATGGTGTGGCCGATGGTCGCGGCCGGCACCAGCAACGACGAGATCCAGTTCGCCAAGGGCGTCCGGCCCGACTTCGGCGACGATCTCGACTGACGGCCCTGCCAGTTATCCAGAACGACTGAGGAACCACATGTCAAAGCACACCCTCTCCGTCCTGGTCGAGAACAAGCCCGGCGTGCTCGCCCGCATCGCCGCGCTGTTCTCCCGTCGGGGCTTCAACATCGACTCCCTCGCCGTCGGCCCGACCGAGCATCCGGACGTGTCCCGGATGACGATCGTGGTCAACGTCGAGGACCTCCCGCTGGAACAGGTCACCAAGCAGCTCAACAAGCTCGTGAACGTGATAAAGATCGTCGAACTCGACCAGTCCGCTGCGATCCAGCGGGAACTGGTCCTGGTGAAGGTCCGCGCCGACAACGAGACCCGGTCGCAGATCGTCGAGATCGTCCAGCTGTTCCGTGCCAAGACCGTCGACGTGTCGCCGGAGGCGGTGACCATCGAGGCCACCGGCAGCTCGGACAAGCTGGAGGCCATGCTCCGGATGCTGGAGCCTTACGGCATCAAGGAGTTGGTCCAGTCCGGCCTGGTCGCCATCGGCCGCGGCGCGCGCTCCATCACGGACCGCTCGCTGCGCGCCCTCGACCGCAGCGCCTGACCAGCGCTTCTCAAGTAGCAGAGACCGCACCCACGCCGCCGTGCGCATACGGTAGGAAACCGCGCACCCGGCACCCATACGCAAGGAGATGTGCCCCCGTGGCCGAGCTGTTCTACGAAGACGACGCCGACCTGTCCATCATCCAGGGCCGCAAGGTCGCGGTGATCGGCTACGGCAGCCAGGGCCACGCCCACGCGCTGTCCCTGCGCGACTCCGGCGCCGACGTCCGGGTCGGTCTGAAGCCCGAGTCCAAGTCCCGCGCCAAGGCCGAGGAGGCCGGCCTGCGCGTGGTCACCCCGGCCGAGGCCGCCGCCGAGGCCGACGTCATCATGATCCTGGTGCCGGACCCGATCCAGGCCGACGTCTACGAGGCGGACATCGCCCCGCACCTGAAGGCCGGCGACGCCCTGTTCTTCGGCCACGGCCTGAACATCCGCTTCGGCTTCATCAAGCCCCCGGCGGACGTCGACGTCTGCATGGTCGCCCCGAAGGGCCCGGGCCACCTGGTCCGCCGCCAGTACGAGGAGGGTCGCGGCGTCCCGGCGATCGTCGCGGTCGAGCAGGACGCCACCGGCAACGGCTTCGCGCTGGCGCTGTCGTACGCCAAGGGCCTGGGCGCCACCAAGGCCGGCGTCATCAAGACCACCTTCACCGAGGAGACCGAGACCGACCTGTTCGGTGAGCAGGCCGTCCTCTGCGGTGGCACCGCCGCCCTGGTGAAGGCCGGGTTCGAGACCCTGGTCGAGGCCGGCTACCAGCCGGAGATCGCCTACTTCGAGTGCCTGCACGAGCTGAAGCTGATCGTCGACCTGATGTACGAGGGCGGCCTGGAGAAGATGCGCTGGTCGGTCTCCGAGACCGCCGAGTGGGGCGACTACGTCACCGGCCCGCGGATCATCACCGCCGACACCAAGGCCGAGATGAAGAAGGTCCTCACCGAGATCCAGGACGGCACCTTCGCCAACACCTGGATCGCCGAGTACAAGGCGGGTCTGCCCAAGTACAACGAGTACAAGAAGGCCGACGAGGACCACCTGCTGGAGACCACCGGCAAGAAGCTGCGCTCGCTGATGAGCTGGGTCAACGAGAAGGCCTGACCCCGCTTTCCGCAAGGCTCTTTTGTCCCGGCCTTGTACAAGTAGGCTGCTCTCGTCCGGGTGATTTCGCCGGACGGGAGCAGCCCGCCTTCCAGCCCGTCGATACACTCCGAGTGCGCGTCAGGCCCACAGCGTCGTGCGTCTACCTACGCGGCATGCCACCTTCCCCGCCCGAACACGCCACCTACGTGCGTCGGGGAACCGGACAGTTAAGGACCCACTGTCGTGAGCACTGCGACCACTGTGAAATCTGGCGTCGTCCTGATCGCCGAAGAGCTTTCGCCCGCCACCGTCGACGCCCTCGGACCCGACTTCGAGATCCGCCACTGCAACGGCGCCGACCGCACCGAGCTGCTCGCCGCGATCGCCGACGTGGACGCGATCCTGATCCGCTCCGCCACCAAGGTCGACGCCGAGGCGCTGGCCGCCGCCCGTCGGCTCAAGGTGGTCGCCCGGGCCGGCGTCGGCCTGGACAACGTGGACGTCGCCGCCGCCACCAAGGCCGGCGTCATGGTGGTCAACGCGCCGACCTCCAACATCGTCACGGCCGCCGAGCTCGCCTGCGGCCTGCTGATCTCCGTCGCCCGCAACATCGCCCCGGCCAACTCGGCGCTCAAGCAGGGCGAGTGGAAGCGCAACAAGTACACCGGCGTCGAGCTGAGCGAGAAGGTCCTCGGCGTGGTCGGCCTCGGCCGGATCGGCGTCCTGGTCGCCCAGCGGATGTCCGCGTTCGGGATGAAGATCGTCGCGTACGACCCCTACATCCAGGCCGCCCGCGCCGCGCAGATGGGCGTCAAGCTGGTCTCGCTGGAGGAGCTGCTGGAGGTCTCGGACTTCATCACCGTCCACCTCCCCAAGACCCCGGAGACCATCGGCCTGATCGGCGACGAGGCGCTGCACAAGGTCAAGCCGAGCGTGCGGATCGTCAACGCCGCCCGCGGCGGGATCGTGGACGAGGAGGCGCTCGCCGCCGCCCTGAGCGAGGGCCGGGTGGCCGGCGCCGGCCTGGACGTGTACGCCAAGGAGCCGTGCACCGACTCCCCGCTGTTCGCCTTCGACAACGTGGTCGCCACCCCGCACCTGGGCGCCTCCACCGACGAGGCGCAGGAGAAGGCAGGCATCGCGGTCGCCCGGTCGGTACGCCTGGCGCTGGCCGGCGAGCTGGTCCCGGACGCCGTCAACGTCCAGGGCGGTGTGATCGCCGAGGACGTCCGCCCGGGGCTGCCGCTGGCCGAGAAGCTCGGCCGGATCTTCACCGCGCTGGCCGGCGAGGTGGCCGTCCGACTGGACGTCGAGGTCCGCGGCGAGATCACCCAGCACGACGTGAAGGTGCTCGAACTGTCCGCGCTGAAGGGCGTGTTCGAGGACGTGGTGGCGGAGACGGTGTCCTACGTCAACGCCCCGCTGTTCGCCCAGGAGCGCGGCGTCGAGGTCCGGCTGACCACCTCCAGCGAGAGCGCCGAGCACCGCAACGTGATCACCGTGCGCGGCACCCTCGCGGACGGCGAGGAGATCGCCATCTCCGGCACGCTGGCCGGCCCGAAGCAGACCCAGAAGATCGTCGGCGTGGACGCCTTCGACGTGGACGTCGCGCTCACCGACCACATGGCCTTCTTCAAGTACGAGGACCGCCCCGGCGTGGTCGGCGTGCTCGGCCGCCACCTCGGCGACGCGGGCATCAACATCGCGGGCATGCAGGTCGCCCGGGACGGCGGCAGCGCCCTCGCCTCCATCACCGTGGACAGCGAGATCCCGCAGGACGTGCTGACCGCGATCGCCGCCGAGATCGGCGCCCGCTTCGCGCGCTCGGTCGACCTGGGCTGAGCCCCACCGCCCCGAGCAGGGCCCGGACCGCCGCTCCCGCGGTGGTCCGGGCCCTGCTGCGTCCCCCCGGGTGACAGCCGTCTCAGATACTAGGAAATCCAAGTATTCGTGCAGACACGGCCGGTGCGGGGTCGTACCGTGGAAGGGCCATACGGTGTGCCGCCCCTGTAGCCAGGGTGTGCGGCCCGTGTGTGCGTGCGCCTTCACGGGCAGGCGATCCCTGCTCCCGCGCGTACCTCTCCCCCCTCCGCGCTCGCCGCAGCGCCGCTTCCAAGGAGCCCGGTATGCCCACCACCGCCGACCGCCACGTCGCCGCCCCCGTCGCCACCCCGCCCCGCGCCCCGCGCCGCCGCCGGGCCACCGAGCGGAACACCTTCGCCGCCGCCGCGCTGCAGCGCTCGCTGGACCGCCGCGACAACGGCGGTGCCACCGGCCACAGCTGAGCGGCGCCACCGGCGGCGTTCATCGGCCTACTGGGCCGATCAGGTCGACCACGTATCACCCCGTAGAGTGCAACTGACGGCCATCCGAGGGAAGTTGCTCGCCCAGCTCGGCGCGATCATCCTAATTTGGGGCCCCCGGAAGGGTGATCGACGTCCGCGCGGGCGGGCGTCAGCGACCTCCTCGGTATGCGGATCATTCCCCCTTGCCGGGGAGAGGGTCCCTCGTGCGCCTGCCACCCGTCCGCCGACCGCTCGTCCGGATCGGCCTCACCCTGACCCTGCTCGTCGGGACCGCGGTGCTCGCCGCGACCCCGGCGTCCGGCGGTCCGCCGAGCGCCGGGCCGCCGTCCGGTCGCCGGACGTCCGTCCTGCTCGAACTCGACACCGAGGCGGCCGGCCCCGCCTGGCGCCGGGCCGGTGAGAGCGCCCGCCGGGCGCAGCGCTCGCCGGAGGCCGTCCACCGGGAGGCCGCCGAGGCCGGAGCCCACCAGCGCTCCCGGGCCGACGAGGTGCTCGACCGGCTGGCCGGGGCCGTCCACCGGTCGGTGCCCGCCGCCCGCGAGCTCTACCGCACCCGCACCCTGCTCACCGCGCTGGCGGTCAGCGGCCCCGCCGAACAGCTGCCCGCGCTGCGGGCGCTGCCCGGCGTCCGGGCCGTCCACCCGATCGTGAACAAGCAGCGTGACAACGCCTACTCCGTCCCGCTGACCGGCGCCCCGCGGGTCTGGGAGGGAAGCGAGGGGAACACCGGCCGGGGGGTGCGGATCGGCATCATCGACAGCGGCATCGACTACACCCACGCCGACTTCGGCGGCCCCGGCACCGAGGAGGCCTTCCGCTCGGTCGAGCGCGGCAAGCCCGCCCCGGCCGGGCTGTTCCCCAACGCCAAGGTGGTCGGCGGCAAGGACCTGGTCGGCGACGACTACAACCCCGACCCGAGCGCCCCGAACCACCAGCCGGTGCCGCACCCCAGCGACAACCCGCTCGACTGCGTGCGCAACGGGCACGGCACCCACGTCGCCGGCACCGCCGCCGGGTACGGCGTCACCGCCGACGGCCGCCCGTACACCGGCCCGTACCGGCCCGGACTCGACCCGGCCGCGTTCCGGGTCGGCCCCGGCGCCGCCCCCGACGCCCAGCTGTACGCGATCCGGGTGTTCGGCTGCGACGGCTCCACCGACCGGCTCGCCCAGGCCCTCGACCTGGCCGCCGACCCGAACGGCGACGGCGACCTCGGCGACCGGCTCGACGTGGTCAACCTGTCGCTCGGCAGCCGCTTCGGCAGTCCCGACGACGCCGACTCGCTGGCCGTCGACCGGCTCGCCGAACTGGGCACCGTGGTGATCGCGGCCGCCGGGAACGAGGGCGACGTGTACGGCGTCGGAGGCAGCCCCGGCACCGCCGTCCGGGCGATCACCGTCGCCGCCTCCGTGCACGGCCACGCCGACGTGGACGGCATCACCGTGCTCGCCCCCGACGCCATGGCCGGGGTCGTCCCGGGCCACTGGAGCGAGCTCTACCGGGGCTGGGCCGGCACCGAGGTGAGCGGCTCGCTCGCGGTGCCCCGCGACCAGGCGGACGGCTGCGTCGACTTCAGCGAGGCCGACAAGCAGCGGCTCAAGGGGCGGATCGCGGTGCTAACCTGGCGCACCCGGGACGCCGACCGGCCGTGCAACTCCGGTCCGCGCGCCGACCACGCCGCCGACGCCGGGGCGATCGGCGCGCTCTACGCCGCCGACACCGACCACCTGGCCGAGATCTCCGGCAACGAGCGGATCCCGGCCGTGCTGCTCGGCCACGCCGACGGTGAACGGCTGCTGGAGGCCGCCGTCGACGGTGACGTCCGGGTCCGGCTGGCCGCCCCCGGCAACCCGCTGCACGGCTCGGTCGCGCAGAACCAGCCCGCCCGGGTCGACACCCTCACCGACTTCACCTCCCGGGGCGTCGGGCTGCCCGGAGTGGTCAAGCCCGACCTGGCCGCCCCCGGGGAGGGCATCTGGTCCGCCCTGGTCGGCAGCGGCACCGGCGGCCAGCGCGAGAACGGCACCTCGATGGCCACCCCGCACGTCGCCGGGCTGGCGGCGCTGGTCCGCGCCGCCCACCCGGACTGGCCGGTCGAGCAGGTCAAGGCCGCGCTGATGAACACCAGCACCGACACCTACCTCGGCGACGACCACGGCGGGCCGGTCTACGGGCCCGAGCGCACCGGCGCCGGCCGGGCCCGGGTCGACCAGGCCGTCCGCACCCCGGTGGTCGCCTACGCGGCGGGGGAGGGCGCCCGGCCGGGCAGCGTCGGGGTCTCCTTCGGGCCGGTCGAGGTCAGCGGGCCGACCGCCCTCGACCGCACCGTCGAACTGCGCAACTACGGCTCCACGCCGCTGAGTTACCGGACCGGCTACGCGGCGGCCACCGAACTTCCGGGCGCCGCCTTCGAGGTGGCACCGGCCCAGGTGGAGGTCCCGGCGGGCGGCACCGCGCAGGTGCGGGTGACACTGTCCGTCCCCGGGGCGCTGGGGCGGGCACCGGACCCGACCATCGACACCGTGCAGGGCGGCCGGGCCCGCAGCTACCGCGGCGAACTCTCCGGGCGGTTGCTGTTCACCCCGGTCGGCGACGCCGGTCCGCCGCAGCTGCGCGTCCCGGTGTTCGCCGCACCGCGTCCCACCGGCGACCTCCGCGCCACCGCCTCCGCCCGGACCGCCCGGGACGGCACCCTGGTCACCCTCGGCGGCGGCGCCGCGCCCGGCGAGGTGCCCGGCCTGGTCACCGCCCTCGCGCTGGGCGGCGAGGCGGCCCGCTGGCCCGACTGCCCGCCCGGCGGCGGCAAGGCCGTCGGCCCCGGTGCCGGCGTCCGCCCCGAGGACGCCCAGGAGCCGGCCGACCCGCCCCAGGACCTCTGCGTCGAGCACGCCGCGGACCGGGTCGCCAACCTGCGGGCCGTGGGCGCGGCCGTCGACGCCGACAAGCTGTACGTGGGCGCCCGGCTGTGGGCCCCGGCGGCCACCCCGGTCGGGCTGTACGGGGTGCGGGTCGCGCTGGACACCGACGGGGACGGCGTCGCCGACGTGATCCTCAAGG
Source organism: Kitasatospora sp. NPDC089509 (assembly GCF_044749365.1). NCBI lineage: Bacteria > Bacillati > Actinomycetota > Actinomycetes > Kitasatosporales > Streptomycetaceae > Kitasatospora > Kitasatospora sp. NPDC089509. The sequence continues at coordinate 343,957 of NZ_JBIVHS010000009.1, forward strand.
CCGACCGGCTGCGCGGCAGCGACGTCCTGGTCTCCCGGGCCGTCGACGCCCGCACCGGCGCCGAACTGGACGTCCAGCCGCTGAACGCCCACTGGGGCGACACCGACACCGGGCTGCTGGACAGCGACGTGCTGGTGCTCCCGGTCCGGCTGAGCGCCCTGCCCGGCATCACCCCCGGCCACAGCACCGTCCACTACGGCGTCTGGACCGGCGTCACCGGCTCCGGCAAGCCCGACCCGGCCGACTCCTACGCCACCATCGGCCTGCGCGGCGCCCGGCCGACCGTCCCGATCGACGTCCTGCAGCCGGCCCTCGCCGTCCGGACCGGCCTCACCGGCCCGGTCGCGGTGGTCGCCCCGGCCGGTCCCGGCAGCGTCCTGGACATCCACCGGACCCCGGGCGACACCTCCCGGCTGCTGCTGCTCCACCACCTCAACCCGGCCGACCGCCGGGCCGAGGTGCTCGACCTGCCGTAACCACCGGGTACGGGCGGCCCGCCGGAGCTCCGGCGGGCCGCCCGTTCGCGTTCACCGGGCCGTTAGCGTGCGCCGGGCCGTCCACGTTGACCGGCCCGGGTGCGCCTCACCGCCCGGTCGCGGCGGCCACCCGGCGGTCACGGCGGGGCGTGTGGGCGGGGCGGCGGCGGGACAGGCGGGCGAAGAGCCCGACCAGGAGGAGCACGGCGGCGGTGCCGGAGGTGACGGTGAGGCCCTCGGTGAGGCCGGGCGGGCGGAAGGCGCAGGACACCCGGTCGGCGCCGCCGCCGAGCGGGACGCCGATCATGCCGAGGACCGGGGTGGGGGCGGTGTCGCCGCCGCCGTCGACCGCGCAGGTCCAGCCCTCGGCGGCGGGGACGGAGACCAGCGCGGTGCCGGTGGAGCCCGGCGGGAGGGTGGCGGTGACGGTGTGCCCGCCGGCCTCGACCCGGGTGGCGCCGGTGGCCTTCAGCCGGGCGACGGCGGCGGTCAGGGCGTCGGCCCGCAGACAGCCGATCGGACGGGCCGGGACCTGGCTGACCACGTCCGAGCGCAGCGTCACCCGGACCACCCCGTCGGCCGGGACGGTCCCCAGCCGGTGGACGGCCACCGCCGTGGTGGGCTGCTCGCCGGCACTGCGGTAGCTGGTGCCCAGCCCGGAGACCGTGCCGGAGTACCAGACCCCGTGGAAGTACGCCGTCGAGCCCGGGGTGCAGGCGGCGGTGAACACCGTGCCGTCCCCGCCGCCCGGCACCGACCAGCCGCTGGTGCCGTGCAGGGTGGGTGCCGGGCCGCCGGCCGGGACGGGCAGCGGGACGTCGTACACCTGGCTGCCGAGCAGCGACTCCTGGCGGGCCCAGACCGAGGAGGTGCCCGGCCGGGCGCCCGGCGGCAGCACGGTGACCAGCGGCGGCGCGGGCGCCCGGACCGGGGTGAAGCCCTCCGGCGGCGGCCCGTCGTCCAGGTGGGCGCCGATCCCGAACAGGGCCTGGCCGACCGGGTCGGTGACGCTCCCGATCTGCCGCCCGCCGGCCGTCCAGCCCGCGCCGAGGTCGTGCAGCAGCAGGGCGGTGACGGTCGGCAGGTAGCCGCTGAAGTAGCCGCCGCCCTGGCCGTTCAGCAGCAGCGGGTCGTTGGGGGTGTAGGCGTGCGGGCCGGGGTCGCTGCGCCCCTCCGGCCAGTCGGTGCCGTCCCGGACGGCGGCGTGCCCGGCCCGCACCGCCGAGGGCGGGACGCTGTCGTCGGGGGCCGCGCCGAACGCCGCGTACCCGGACCAGACCGCGTTGCCGAGCACCGCGCCGCCGACCACCCAGGTGGCCAGGGCGGTCGCCCGGCGGTCGGTGTGCCGCCGGTCCAGCACCCGGAGCGCGGCCGCCAGCACGGCGCCGCCGACGCCCAGCAGCACCCAGGTGGAGGCGGGCACCGGGCTACGGGTGGCCGCCAGCGCGGCGACCACCGCGACCAGGGCGGCGCCACCGAGCAGGGTGAGCAGGTCCGGCCGGTGGGCGAGCGAGACCCAGCCGGCCAGCACCAGCAGCCCGCTGAGCACGAAGGCGACCCGGTACGGCCCGCCGGCCGGGATCGCCAGGCCGTGCCAGACCAGGACGGTCGGGGTCCAGAGGAAGGTGAGCGCCACCAGCAGCAGCGCCGCGCACCAGACCGCCCGCTCGCGGATCCGCACCCGCCGGTTGAACGGCAGACCGCACACCAGCAGCAGCCCGAGCACCCCGATCGCCACGTCCGGCAGCGGCCGCCCGCCGGTGGCGGTGGGCAGCAGCCGGGCGAGGTGCCCGCCGAGCTCGGACGGGCCGAGCGGCTGCACCGGGGACTCCGGCTGGGCGCCGCGCGCGGCCCGGACGGCGACGAACAGCACGGGGGAGGCGAGCAGCACCCCGGTGAGGGTCAGGGTGACCGCCCGTCCGGTGGCCCGGACCCGGTGCCGGACGCTCCGAGGGGTGGCGAACAGCCGTACCGCGAACAGGAGTCCGGCGATCACGGTGGCCAGCGCGGCGGTGTACAGGTTGCCCGCCCAGGCGAGCGCGACGCACAGCGCGCCGGCCACCCAGCGGCGCTCGTGCAGGCACCAGTCCCCGACCAGGCCGAGCAGCGGCAGCGAGACCAGGCCCCACAGCCACATTGGCGCGCCCCCGCCGGCGTCCAGCACCCAGGAGCACAACCCGTACCCGACCGCGGCGAACACCCGCAGCCACCGCGGGCCGGGGTGCAGCCGGCCGAGCAGGTGGGCCATCAGGGCGGTGCCGAGGCCGATGGAGGCCAGGGTGACCAGGAGGACGGCGAGTTGGCCCTGGCTGCGGGGGAGCAGGGCGGTCGGCCAGGAGAACGGGTTCATCAGGTAGGCGAAGAAGTCCGCCAGGAACGGCGCGCCGTAGCCGCTGTTCCAGTTGAACAGCAGGTCCCCGGCGGCCTGCCCGTGCAGCAGGTCCCACAGGTGCGCGTGGTACGGCACCGCCACCGCGCCGGCCCCGGCCGGCCACCGCCCGCGCAACCCCGCCGCCAGCGCGAACCCGCCCACCGCCAGCCCGGCCGCGGCCCCGCAGACCAGCACCTCCCGCCGCCGTTCGCTCCGCACCCACGCGCCCCGTTCTGCCAGGAATCCCGGACCCCGCCACCCTAAGCGCGCCCCCGGCGCACCCTCCGCCACACGCGCTCCGTCGAAGGGGTGACGAGGGTGTTGAGGTGGGGTTCGGCCTGCGATGGTGCTGCCGTGGGAGGAGACATCGACACCGAGATGCCGGACTGGCTGAGGCCACCGGCTACGGGTTTCGTCGCGGAGGATCTGGACCGGCTTCCGAATTTGCCGCCGCACACCGAGCTGCTTTTCGGAAGCCTGATCTTCTCGGCCCGTCAAACGCTGTTCCACAGCGGAACGACCAGCTGGCTCGATCGGCAACTGGATGAGCAGGTACCGGAAGGCTGGGAGGTCTGGTGCCGGATGGGACTGAGGCTCGATTCCCGCAATCGGCCGGAGCCCGATGTCATGGTGGTCGATGCCCGTGCGAACTCCGGCCCTGACCAGACGTTCTACACGTCTCGGGACGTGCTGCTGGCGGTGGAAGTGGTCGAGGAGGAGTCAGCCGAGCGCGATCGAGAGGTGAAGCCACTGAAGTACGCTGCCGCCGGAATCCGGTACTTCTGGCGCGTCGAGTACGAGCGGGGACTGGTCGTCGCGCACACCTACGAGCTGAACCTCGCACAGAGCTCGTACGTCCCGAGCGGAACCTTCCGAGAGCGCCTGGTTGTTCTGGACCCGTTTCCCCTTTCGATCACGCTCCGGCGTCCAGATGCTGGACGCGAGGTGTCAGCCCCTGGGACGCCGCAGTAAGGTCCGAACATGTCTCGCACCATTCGTCTCGCAGTTGTCCCGGGTGACGGCATCGGCCAGGAAGTGGTGGCCGAGGGCCTGAAGGTCCTGGAGGCCGTCCTTCCCGCCGACGTGAAGCTGGAGACCACCGAGTACGACCTCGGGGCCCGGCGCTACCACCGAACCGGGGAGACCCTGCCGGACAGCGTGCTGGCGGAGCTCAAGGGCTTCGACGCGATCCTGCTCGGCGCCATCGGGGACCCGAGCGTGCCGTCCGGGGTGCTGGAGCGGGGGCTGCTGCTGAAGCTGCGGTTCGCCTTCGACCACCACATCAACCTGCGGCCGGGCCGGCTGTTCCCCGGGGTGACGTCCCCGCTGGCCGGCCGGCCGGAGATCGACTTCGTGGTCGTCCGCGAGGGCACCGAGGGCCCGTACGTCGGCAACGGCGGTTCGCTGCGCACCGGCACGCCGCACGAGGTGGCCACCGAGGTCAGCCTGAACACCGCGTACGGCATCGAGCGCGTGGTGCGCGACGCCTACCGCCGGGCCCAGGCGCGGCCGCGCAAGAAGCTCACGCTGGTGCACAAGAACAACGTGCTGGTGCACGCCGGTCACCTGTGGACGCGGATCTTCGCCGAGGTCGGCCGGGAGTTCCCGGAGGTCACCACCGACTACCTGCACGTCGACGCGGCCACGATCTTCTTCGTGACCCAGCCCGAGCGCTTCGACGTCATCGTCACCGACAACCTGTTCGGCGACATCCTGACCGACCTGGCCGCGGCCGTCACCGGCGGCATCGGCCTGGCCGCGAGCGGCAACATCAACCCGGGCGGCGAGTTCCCGTCGATGTTCGAGCCGGTGCACGGCTCGGCGCCGGACATCGCCGGTCAGGGCAAGGCCGACCCGACCGCCACCGTGCTGTCGGTCGCCATGCTGCTGGAGCACCTCGGCTTCGCCGCCGAGGCCGCCACGGTGGAGGCCGCCGTCGCGGCGGACCTCGCCGAGCGGGCCGGCACCCGTTCCACCTCCGAGGTCGGCGACGCGCTCGCCGGGCGAGTAGCCGGCTGACGGGCCGGAATCCACAACGGATCCGGCCAGCTGGGCCGGACCGCATAACCGCAGCTTGCAGCTCCCCAAGGAGCGGGCAGCTGTTCGGCACGGCCCTCTGGATGCGAGTATCGACAGTGGGCCGTGCCGTTGTGCGTGCGTTCCGGCGTTGGATCGCCGTGACGTTCCTTCGACGGTGGCGGCCCGAACGAACCCCACGGTGAAGGAAACAGCCATGAGCACGCCCACCCAGGCGCCCATCACGTTCGATCTGAAGCCCTCCGCCCACCCGCTCCCCGCGGCGGAGCGCGAGTCCCGGCTGACCAACCCCGGCTTCGGTCGCGTCTTCACCGACCACATGGTCACCATCCGCTGGACGGAGGGCCGCGGCTGGCACGACGCGCAGCTGGTCCCGTACGCGCCGGTCGAGATGGACCCGGCGAACATGACCCTGCACTACGGCCAGGCGATCTTCGAGGGCCTGAAGGCCTACCGCCAGGCCGACGGCTCGATCGCGACCTTCCGCCCCGAGGCCAACGCCCTGCGCTTCCAGGCCTCGGCCCGTCGCCTGGCGATGCCGGAGCTGCCGGTGGAGGCCTTCGTCGAGGCCGTCGAGCTGCTGGTCCAGCAGGAGCGGGCGTGGGTGCCGAGCGAGCCGGAGCAGAGCCTCTACCTGCGCCCGTTCATGTTCGCCACCGAGGTCGGCCTGGGTGTCCGCCCGGCGAACTCCTACCTGTTCATGATCATCGCCTCCCCGGCCGGCGCCTACTTCCAGGGCGGCATCAAGCCGGTCTCGGTCTGGCTGTCCAAGGAGTACGTCCGGGCCGCGCCCGGCGGCACCGGCGCCGCCAAGTGCGCGGGCAACTACGCGGCCTCGCTGGTCGCCCAGGCCCAGGCCGCCGAGAAGGGCTGCGACCAGGTGGTCTGGCTCGACGCCGCCGAGCACCGGTGGGTCGAGGAGATGGGCGGGATGAACCTGTACTTCGTCTTCGGCGAGGGCAAGGACGCGAAGATCGTCACCCCGGAGCTGTCCGGCGCCCTGCTGCCCGGCATCACCCGCGACTCGCTGCTCCAGCTCGCCGCCGACCTGGGCTACGCGGTCGAGGAGCGGAAGATCTCCACCGACGAGTGGCAGCAGGCGAACGCCGACGGCACCCTCACCGAGGTCTTCGCCTGCGGCACCGCCGCCGTGATCACCCCGGTCGGCTCGGTGAAGTCCGCGGCCGCCGACTGGACCGTGGGCACCGGCGAGCCCGGCCCGATCACCATGGAGCTGCGCCGCGCCCTGCTGGCCATCCAGGGCGGCGAGCGCCCGGACACCCACAACTGGCTGCACAAGATCGTCTGATCGGCCCGGACGCCGCACCCCGCTCCGGCCTGCCACGTTTCGCATCGCGAGACGGGGCGGGCCGGATCCCGGATGGTGTGCCAGACTGCCGACGTGTCCTCGCTTTCGCTGATTATTAGCAGCAGGCGCGCCGGTCCGCAGTGACCGCTTCCGCAGGACCCGATGCGGAGCGACCACGAGCGTCCAGACCCGCGCGCAGACCTCTCGCACCCGCGAGGGGTCTTTTTGTTTACCTCGGACCGGCCGACGGCCCCCACAAGGGGCCCGGGGACACCGGGGCGGCGCGCGGGATCCTGGACAGTGGAGCCGGGACGAGAATCCGGCCGAGCAGTACCGAACCTCCCCGAACGGAGAACCAGGGTCATGACCGAGGTCACCCGTACCGACGACAGCTTCCACGTGTTCGACACCACCCTGCGCGACGGCGCGCAGCGGGAGGGCATCAACCTGACGGTGGCGGACAAGCTGGCCATCGCCCGGCACCTGGACGACTTCGGGGTCGGCTTCATCGAGGGCGGCTGGCCCGGGGCCAACCCCCGGGACACCGAGTTCTTCGCCCGCGCCGCTGCCGAGCTGGAACTGCGCAGCGCGCAGCTGGTCGCCTTCGGAGCCACCCGCCGGGCCGGCGGCAAGGCAGCCGAGGACCCGCAGCTGGCCGCGCTGGTCTCCTCCGGGGCGCCGGTGGTCACCCTGGTGGCCAAGGCCCACGACCGGCACGTGGAGCTGGCGCTGCGCACCACGCTGGACGAGAACCTGGAGATGATCCGGGACAGCGTGGAGTTCCTGCGCTCCCGGGGCCGGCGGGTGTTCCTGGACTGCGAGCACTTCTTCGACGGGTACCGGGCCAACCGCGAGTACGCCCTCGCGGTGGTGCGCACCGCGCACCGGGCCGGGGCGGACGTGGTGGTGCTGTGCGACACCAACGGCGGGATGCTGCCGGCCGGCGTCCGGGACACCGTCGCGGACGTGATCGCGGCGACCGGCGCCCGGGTCGGCATGCACGCCCAGGACGACACCGGCTGCGCGGTGGCCAACACCCTGGCCGCGGTGGACGCCGGAGCGACCCACGTCCAGTGCACCGCGAACGGCTACGGCGAGCGGGTCGGCAACGCCAACCTGTTCCCGGTGGTCGGCGCGCTGGAGCTGAAGTACGACCGCCGGGTGCTGCCCGCGGGCCGGCTGGCCGAGATGACCCGGATCTCGCACGCGATCGCCGAGCTGGTCAACCTGTCGCCGTCCACCCACCAGCCGTACGTCGGCTTCTCGGCCTTCGCCCACAAGGCGGGCCTGCACGCCTCAGCGATCAAGGTCGACCCGGACCTGTACCAGCACACCGACCCGGAGCTGGTCGGCAACACCATGCGGATGCTGGTCTCCGACATGGCCGGCCGGGCCTCGGTGGAGCTCAAGGGCAAGGAGCTCGGCTACGACCTCTCCACCGACCGCGACCTGGCCGGCCGGGTGGTGGCCAAGGTGAAGGAGCAGGAGAACCTGGGCTACACCTACGAGTCCGCGGACGCCTCCTTCGAGCTGCTGCTGCGCGACGAGGTGCGCGGCAGCCGGGACCGCTTCTACCGGCTGGAGTCCTGGCGGACCATCAGCGAGCAGGGCCCGGGCGGGATCTCCGGCAACGAGGCGACCGTGAAGCTGTGGGCCAAGGGCGAGCGCCGGATCGCCACCGGCGAGGGCAACGGCCCGGTCAACGCACTGGACCAGGCGCTGCGGGCGGCCCTGGAGGGCACCTACCCGCCGCTGGCCACCTTCGAGTTGGTGGACTACAAGGTGCGCATCCTGGAGGGCCAGCACGGCACCGGCTCCAAGACCCGGGTGCTGATCGAGTCCACCGACGGCACCGCGACCTGGTCCACGGTCGGTGTGGCCGACAACGTGGTCGCCGCCTCCTGGCTGGCACTGGAGGACGCGTACAGCTACGGCCTGATCCGGGCCGGACTGGAGCCGACCGAGCAGCCGGCCGAGTAGCCGGTCGAGTAGCCGGTCGGCCGACTGGTCAGTCGGCCGGAGCCAACGTGCTCGCGGCCCACGGGAGTTCACCGGTTCCCGTGGGCCGCGAGCACGTTCGTCACCGCAGTCGGGCGAGGAGGGCGTGTTCGACGAGGGTGATGAGGGCGCTCTTGGCGCTGTCGCGGCGGCGGGCGTCGAGGGTGACGACGGGGGTGTCGGG
>NZ_JBIVHS010000010.1:0-138174 GCF_044749365.1 Kitasatospora sp. NPDC089509
TGGCACGCTGTTGAGTTCTCAAGGAACGGACGCTTCCTTCGGACCGCCTTCCAGCGGGCCCTCCGGGCGCTTCGTTCTTTCGTGTTTCCAGCTTATCAGATGTTTTCCGCTCCGTTTTTCGGAGTTTCACTCACCCAATTCGCTGGTGTCTTCTGCGGCTCGAAGCCCCGTCCAACGTCCCAAACTCTAGCCGACCTCCGCTCCGAAAAGCGAATCCGGCCGCAATCCGATAAAACGCACATGACAAATAAGCCCCAGGCCAGGACGCGAAAAAACGCGAACAGGACCCGGCGCGAACCGAGAAGTGGTGTTTCAAAGGATTGGCTACCCCGGGACCGTCCGCGCTGTGATGCGTGTCCGGTGCTCCCAGCCGAGCAGCTAGAAAACACTACACCCAACTCGACCTCCACGGCGACCATGCGGGCGGCACCGTCCCACTCGGGTGGCAAGCGTTCGCCGGCCGTACTCCCGCTCAGCGTTCGCGCCCGCGTGGCTTCAAGGGGGTGGCGGGGAGCTCCGGGGCGGGCAGCCGGGTGCCGGCGTAGCCGTGGACCTCGCCGAAGCGGGAGCCGGTCGTCCAGTCGGCGCGGGCCCGGGCGATGTCCTCGGTGGTGCGGCCGATGAAGTTCCACCACATGACGATCCGCTCCTCGAAGGGCAGGCCGCCGAGCAGCAGGACGGCGCCGTCGGTGTGGGCGCGGAGCGGGAGTTCACGGCGGCCGCAGCCGAGGTAGAGCATCGAGCCGGGTTCGACCGGGACGCCGTCGACGTCGATCCGGCCGGTCATGGCGAGCACGGCGTACTCGAAGTCGGGGAGCAGCGGCAGGGCGTGGGAGGCGCCCTCGGCGAGGACGAGGTCGGCGCCGACCAGGGGGGTGTGGGTGGTGCCGGGCGAGGTGGCGGTGTCCAGGGTGCCGAGGATGACGGTGGCGCGCAGGCCGGGGGCGGTGACCACGGGCAGGTCGGGGTGGTGCTCGAAGGAGGGGCCGGTGTGCCGGTGGGCGTCCGGGAGGGCGACCCAGAGCTGGGCGCCGTGCAGGTAGCGGGCGTGCGGGCGCGGGGACTCCTCGGAGTGGGAGATCGCCCGGCCGGAGGTCATCAGGCCCAGTTCGTACGGCCGGACGGTCTGCAGGCTGCCGAGGCTGTCGCGGTGGAGGACTTCCCCGCTGTGCAGCCAACTGACCGTCTGCAGGCCCATGTGCGGGTGCGGCGGGACCTGCATGCCGGGCCGGTCGGCGATGTCGTCCGGCCCGTAGTGGTCCACGAAGCACCAGGCACCGACCATCCGGCGGCCCAGGTTGGGCAGCAGCCGGCGGACCACCGTGCTCTCACCGAGCGGTACTCGACGGCCCGTCAGCAGGTCGCGGACCGGGCCGCCGCTGGTCTCGCCGCCGCAGCTGGTCGGGGCGGGCCTGAGGTCCAGGTTGCTCATCGCGGTTCCACCACCGTACGGAGAGGAGCGGGGCCGGGTCGGGTGCGAGGGGGGCGTTCGCACCGATCATCCGGCACGGCGCCCGGTTCCTCCACCCGTGCCCGGCCATCCGGCGGCGCCGCGGGGAGCGGGGGTTGCCTCAGTGCTCGCAGGCCCACCAGGCGTCCGCCGAGGCCTTGGCGGCAAGCTCGCGCAGGTTGTGGACCGCCTGGGCCGGGTCCTCGGCCCCGTACACCGCCGAGCCGGCCACGAAGACGTCCGCGCCGGCCTCGGCGCAGCGCTCGATGGTGGCCGCGGAGACGCCGCCGTCGACCTGCAGCCACAGCTCCAGGTCGTGCTTGGCGATCAGCTCCCGGGTGCGGCGGATCTTCGGCAGCATGATGTCCAGGAAGGCCTGGCCGCCGAATCCGGGCTCCACCGTCATGATCAGCAGCATGTCGAGCTCGGGCAGCAGGTCCTCGTACGGCTCGATCGGGGTGCCGGGCTTGAGCGCCATGGAGGCGCGGGCGCCCTTGGCGCGGATCTCGCGGGCGAGCCGGACGGGCGCGGCGGCGGCCTCGACGTGGAAGGTGATCGAGCCGGCCCCGGCCTCGACGTACTGGGGGGCCCAGCGGTCCGGGTCCTCGATCATCAGGTGGCAGTCGAGCGGGATGTCGGTGGCCCGGGCGAGCGACTCGACCACCGGGACGCCCAGGGTCAGGTTCGGCACGAAGTGGTTGTCCATGACGTCCACGTGCAGCCAGTCGGAGCCCCGGACGGCCTCGGCCTCGTCGGCGAGCCGGGCGAAGTCGGCGGAGAGGATGCTGGGGCTGATCTGGGGCATGGCCGACTACCTTCGTGCGAGGGGCTTGCGAGGGCTGGGCGTCCACGGGGCGGGCGCCTCGGCACCCGGGACGGGCACCTCGCCCCATCATCCCGCGTCGCGCGGTCGCCGACCGCACCCCTCGGCCAGCGGGTGACCGTGATCACACCCCGGCCGGGTTGCCGGGGCCGCCCCGGTGGCGGTCAGCTCGTGGACGACTCCCGGCCCGCGGCCGGCCCCCGCAGCGAAGAGGAAGGCGTCCCGATGTCCGACCCCGTCCACTCTGCCCAGTCCGTCCGCTCTGCCCAGTCCGTCGGCTCCGCCCAGTCCGTCCGCTCCGTCGGCTCGGTCCATCCCGTCGGCGCCGTCCACCCCGCCCGCGCCCTGTGGTGGCTCTTCGAACCGGTGTACGCCGTCACCTTCCTCCAGCCCGAGAGCCGGGCGGCCTTCGAGGCGCTCGGACTGGACGGCAGCTGGCGCGGCTACTTCGCCGCCCGCTCGGCCCCGCTGGGCGCGGTGGGCGTGCTGGGCGCCCCGCCGGTGACCGCCGCGTTCTTCAGCTTCGCCCCGGCGCTGGTCGAGCGCGCCCTACCTGCGGTGTGGGCCCACGCGAGCCCCGGGCAGGCGCTGGCCGCCCGCACCGAGGCATCGGCGGCGGTGCTGGCCCGGCTGCTGTCGGAGGTGCCGTCCGAACAGGTCGAGGCGGCGGCCACCGCGCTGGAGCGGGCCGCCGCCCGGGCGGACTGCGCCGGCCGGGTGCTGGCCGCCGCCAACGCCGCGCTGCCGCGCCCCGCGGACGCGTACGGGCGGCTGTGGCAGGCCGCGACCGTGCTGCGCGAGCACCGCGGCGACGGCCACGTGGCCGCGCTGGTGGCCGCCGGGCTGGACGGCTGCGAGGCGCCGGTGCTGCACTGCGCGACGGGGGCCTCCCGCCAGGTGCTCCAGCCGATGCGCGGCTGGACGGACGACGAGTGGGACGCCGCCGGGGCCCGACTGGTCGAACGCGGCTGGCTGACCGCCGACGGCACGGTCACCGAGCTCGGCCGGATCCGCCACCAGGCCCTGGAGGACGCCACCGACCTGGCCGCCGCCCGACCCTGGGAGGGCCTCCCGGACGGCGAACTCGACCGAATGACGGCCGCGTTGAGGCCACTGGCGGCGATCTGCCGGGCGCAGATGCCGATCGACCCGCTGGCGATGCCAGCGGTCCGCCCCTAGGCCCTGTCCGACCACCCGTCCCGCGGTTCCACCGGGGCGCCGCTGACCGGCCGTCATACCCGTACCGCGCCCCGACGTGACCGCCGTCACACCCCGCCCGGGATTATCGGAGCCTCCCCCGTGGTCATCAGCAGGTGAACGACCCCCGCACACCCGCCCGGACGGCCCCCGCACCCCGCCGTCCGCGCGACCGCGCCGGGGCCGTGCCGACCAGTCGAGCTCCCCGCCCCCGCCCGGAGCTCCGTCCGAGGAAGGTCTCCCGATGGCCGATCTGGTCCATCCCGCCCGTGCGCTCTGGTGGCTCTTCGAGCCTGTGCACGCCGTCACCTACTTCCAGCCCGAGGCCCGCGACGCCTTCGAGGCGGCCGGGCTGCGCGGCTTCTGGCGCGGCTACTTCGCGGGCCGCTCGGCCCCGCTCGGCGCGGTGGACGCCCCGCCGGTGACCGCCGCCTTCTTCAACTTCGCCCCGGCGATGGTCGAGCGCGCCCTGCCGGCGGTGTGGTCGCTGGCGAGCCCGCAGGAGGCGCTGGCCGCCCGGACCAAGGGCTCGGGCGCGGCGCTGGCCCGGCTGCTGGAGCACGTGGGGCGGTCGCAGGTCGAGCGGGCGGTCGAGACCCTGGAGCAGGCCGCGGCCCGACTGGACTGCGCCGGCCGGGTGCTGGCCGCCGCCAACGCCGCGCTCCCGGCACCGACCGGACTGTACGAGCGGCTGTGGCAGGCCGCCACGGTGATGCGCGAGCACCGCGGGGACGGCCACGTGGCCGCGCTGGTGGCCTCCGGGCTGGACGGCTGCGAGGCACTGGTGATCCGCTGCGCGATGGACATGCGGCGCGAGCAGCTCCAGTCGGTGCGCGGCTGGACGGACGACGAGTGGGACGCGGCCGCGGAGCGTCTGGTCGAACGCGGCTGGCTCACCGCCGACGGCACGGTCACCGAGCTCGGCCGGATCCGCCACCAGGCCCTGGAGGCCGCCACCGACCTGGCCGCCGCCCGGGTCTGGGAGGACTACCCGCGGGCCGAACTCGACGACCTGGCAGCGGCGTTGAAGCCGATCTCGGCACTGTGTCGCAGCTCCCTGCCGTTCTACCCGGTGGGGCTCCCGGACAACAGCTGAGCGTCACACCAGCCGCGCGTCGCACCAGCCGAGTCCGCCCGAGCGCGCCGACCCTCACCGGACCCGTCCCTCACCGGACCCGAGCCTCACCAGACCTGAGCATCACCCGCGCCGGGCGGGCCGAGCACGATCCCCCGCCCGGCGTAGAACTGCCCGAACGAGCGCCACGGCACCCGGGCGAAGGCCTGGGACTCCCCCGGGAAGCCGGACGGGTTGTGGATCAGCAGCGCCGAGTGGGTGGCACCCACCGCCAGCACCAGATGGCCGCCGCGCCGGATCGGCTCCGGACCGTCCGGCTCGCGGATCGACGGGTGCACCGACAGCATCACCAGCCGCCCGCCGGTCACCTCGGCCGCCACCTCCACGGGCGTCAGCTCCGCCGCCCGGGCGGCCAGTCCCCAGCGCCGCCGGGCGTAGTCGGCGAACGGCACGTGGACCAGCCCGCGCAGGCTCTCGCCGTCCCGGACGTACGCCCCGGCGGCCAGGCACTCGGCCGCCAGCACCATCGCGGCCGGGGTCACGCCCCACCAGTGCTCCAGCGCCATCCGCAGGCAGGCCACCCCGCACAGCCGCCAGGACCACCACGCGTACTCCTCCGCGGTGGCCGCTCCCGACTGGCCCCAGCGCGGGTCCCGTGCCGCGTCCAGCCGCCCGTCCACGATGTCCCGCACCAGCTCCGCGGACTCCCACTGCGCCCGGTACGGCACCTCGTGCACCACCCGCGCCGGTCGCACGGCGCCGTCCTGATCGACCATCCCCGAACGCTCCCACACCGGGGCGGCCGGACGACCGACGACACTCCTCGGGTACACCTACTCGGACCCCGGAGCCGTGCGCCGGCCCCTCCCGCTACACGCCCGCGGCGCCGTCCTTGACCGGCGCCTCGACCGACGCCCCGTCCACCTCGTCCACCCGCTCGCCGCCCGACTGCTCCCCGTCCGACCGGTAGGCCAGCCGCTGGGCGGCGTGCCGCCCGCGCTCCTCCACCGGCAGCTGGCCGGTCGCCCCGGCCAGGCCGTAGGCCGGCATGTCGAAGTAGATCGACTCGTAGCCGCCCTCGGGGACGATGTACGTCTCGTGCCAGAGCCCGACGTGCCCGCGCGACTTGCCCTCCCGCACCATCCGGTTGGCGATGCCCCACACCGTGTGGTGGAAGCCGTCCGGGGCGGTCGCGTAGCGGTAGAGGTGCTCCTTCGACTCCCAGTACTGGACGACGTAGTAGGAGCGCGGCGAGGCGGTGAGCAGGATCCGGCCGCGCAGACCGCGCTGAGGGCTGCGGCCCAGCTCGTACAGCATCCGGAACATCGCGAACATCACCGGGCCCCAGTGGTGCACGGCCCAGAAGCGGTTGATCCGCATGCCGATCAGCAGCACCACGGTGTCGCCGGTGGCGGCGGCGGTGGTGTAGCCCCGTCGCGGCTTGGCGAACATCGAGCGGACGAACGTGTTTCCCATCGACATGCCGACCTCCCGAACGCGCCCCAGCGCCTCATGTAATCGGTGATTACATCAGCGCGCACGGGGTCGGTCAAGGCTCGCTGCAGCCACAATTCCGTTACCGCCCGGGCGGGTTGACACCCTTCCCGACTCCGTCGGCAGCGCCCCCTATGCCCTGCCGGAAGGTGTCGAGCACCTGGAGGGCCAACTCCTCCGCCTTCTCGGCCGGCAGATAGCCGTCCACGATCATCTGCGCCAGCCCGTACACCAGCGCCTGCCCGGACAGCAGCACCAGCTCCGGATCCCCGGCCCGCACCCGGCCGGCCACCTGGTCCGCCACGATCAGCTCGGTGAACGCCCGGTCCATGCCGTCCAGTTGCTCCCGCAGCTGCGGATCCCGGGAGGCCGCGAACACCCGCGAGCGCACCAGCTCGAACCGTCGCGGATGGCGCAGCGCGTACCGGACGAACCCCAGCCCGAGCGCCCGCATCGCCGACCCGCCGACCGCCTCGGCCGCCGCCACCTCGGCCTCCTGCCACCGGGCGAAGTCCGCCAGCACCCGGTCCGCCACCGCCGTCAAGAGCGCCTGCCGGTCGGCGAAGTGCCGGAACGGCGCCCCCGCCGACACTCCGGCCCGGCGCGCCACCTCCCGCACGCTCACCTTCTCCTGGCCCTGCTCGTCCACCACCTCGAACGCCGCCGCCACCAGCGCCTCCGGCAACGCCCCGTGGTGGTACGCCTCCCGCTCCTTCATGGGTGCCTTGCTACCACAACCGGCCCAACAACCGTCCCGTTTCATCCTGTTCAGCGATCGGAGCCCGATGTCCACGCCCACACCCGACCCCACCAGCCGCGCAGCCACCTTCGCCGCCGCCTACGCCCTGCTGCGCGCCTCCGCCGACCTCGCCGACCACTGGATCCAGACCGACCACCAGGCCGCCATCAAGGGAGAACGATCCCCGGCCGGCCGGCGCGCCTGCGCGGCCCACGTCGCGGCCTACACCACCACGCAGGCCGCCGCCCTACTCATGGGCACCCGCCTCCTCGGCCTACGCCCGAAGCTCCGACGAGTCCTCACCGCCCTCGCCGTCTCCGCGGCCACCCACTACCTCGCCGACCGCCGCGGACCTCTGCTCCGGGCAGCCGACGCCACCCGCCGCGGCAACTTCGCCCGACTGGCCGACCACGGCATGAACGGCGCCTACATCCTCGACCTTCTCTGCACTAGTGGGTTGTATCGCTCAGCGCGGGTGACCGAGGAGTTCTTGGAGTCGGCTCACGCCGATCTCGAACTGCCCGATGTTCACGTGGAAGGCGTTAACTCCGGAGTAGTTCGCTTCGTCCTCCTCAGCGAGCTCGGCGACTTCGGTCGCCAAGGCGAAGCGAACGACCGGCTGCTCTGGGGCGAGATGAGCGAAGGCGTAGACGGCTGGGCATCCAAGCTCGACGCCGAGACGGTTGAAGGTGCGAGCCTTCTGCGGCGGGGTCCTGTACTTGCCCTCGGAGATCGTGGTGCCACGGACCTGGACCAGCAGCCGTGTCTCTCTGCGGGCGATGAGGTCGGCCAACGGGAAGTTGCCTGCGAGCTGATTGAGGTTGGTGACCGCGTATCCCTCGGCCTTCAATACCGCGCTGACCAGTTCCTCCGCGCGTTCCCTGGTGATCCTGTTTGCCTCAGCTCGACTAGTCATCGTCGCCGGTCTCCTCGGTGTCGTGGCAGTAAGAGCTTTCAGGGTCGCAGGACTCGCCGACACCTCGGGGGTGTTCGATGATGAGCATCGAGCAGCTCACGACCCTGGCGGCGTTCGGTTCGACCTGGGCCGTGCTGGCTGTCGGTCACAACGTCGCGGACCACGTCTTCGGCCAGAGTGACCACCAGGCCGCGAACAAGGGGGCCCCGAGCGCGGAGGATGTGGCTGCCGGGGCGAGCCCGCGTCGGGGCTGGGCCGCGTGCCTGGCTCACGTCGCCCAGTACCACCTGGTCATGGCCGCGTTGATGGCTCTGGTGTGGTTGTTCATCCCGCTGCCGGTGTCGATGACCGGGCTGGCTGTCGGGTTCGCGTGGTCGGCTGCCACCCATGCCCTGTTGGACCGGCGTTGGCCGGTGCGCTGGCTGTTGCAGCACACCGGCTCGCCGGCCTTCGCCGAGCTGCGGACGGCAGGGCTCAATGGGATGTATCTGGCTGATCAGGCCCTGCATTCTGGGGCCCTTCTTGTGTCCGCGCTCCTGATCACCCGTCTGTGATCTGGGGTTTCTGATGCGGGATCACAGGGAGCCCGAGGGAGACCGGGCCGGTGCGCTGGAATCGCCTGGCCTGCTCGCGCTTGCTCCGCAGGAAGGTGAGGGTGAGGTCGAGTCCGTCGATCTCACCCCGCCAGTCCTCGGCGACGGCGCGTTCGCGGCGGGCAACGAGGTCCTCTTCCAGCTCGTCGAGCCGCGGCAGCATCTTCGGGTTGATGCTCAGCATCGGGCAGCGGACGCAGGCGTGTTCGTGCGTGCAGGGGGTGCCGTAGGGCCGGCCGCAGGAACCGAGTTCGACCCGGCGCTTGTCGAAGTGCTCGTTGAACTCGCTCCACTCGGTCTCGGTCGGCTTGCGGTACTCGCTCTCGGGCCGCTGGGCCCGGCGGCGGTCGAGGAACTCCTGGTAGTGGCGGACCACATCGTCGTCGAAGACGGCGACGTAGCCACGAGTGGTTTGGATATTCAAGTGGCCCAACAAGGCCGCTCCGATGTGGATCGGCAGCCCGTTGTTGACCAGCTCGGTCGCGAACAGCCTGCGGAAGTCGTGCGGGGCGAACTTCACCTCGGCGAACCGCGGATCGGTGGCGACCAGCCCGTCTGCGGCCCGGTGGATCATGCGCCACATCGTGGTGGTGGACATCGCCCTGATCGCTCCCCCATGCATGTTCTGGAACAGGTAGGGCAGCGGTTCGTTCCAGATCTTCTCGTGCAGGTCGTAGCGGGTGCAGACCGGGACGGTGCCGTGCGCGCGGATGTGGCGGCGGATCACCTGAGCGATGACGTGGAACAGCTCGGCGGACATCGGGATCACCCGCTCCCGGTCGCTCTTGGAGGGGCTGATGACCAGCAGCGCGACGACTTCGCCGCTGGGCCGCTGGTAGTTGCGCACGCTCAGGTGAGTCAGCTCGGTGAGCTCCTCGGCGCGTAGGCCGGCCAGGCGAAGGGTCTCCACGATCGCCCACTGCCAGAACACCTGGTTCTCGGTGCGGGTGAGCTGCACCAGCTCGCCGGTGCTCCGGTTGACCGCCCGAACCGCGGCCGTCGACGGATCGGGCCTCTTCACGTCCGATTTCGCCGAGACGCGCTGCCACTCGACGCCGTCAACGGTGAAGCGTTCGCCCAGGTCGACGGCAACGGCCGCGTCCAGCAGGGTGCGCCAGCGGTGCCACTGGTCGGTGACGTGCTGGGACAGGATCGGCAGCAGCGGCTGGCGCTCGCGGGTGCGATTGGCCATCCGCTCTTGCAGGCGCCGGCGGCGGACGTGGAACCAGCGCAGGTCCTCGTCCCGGATCGGGCAGGGCGCGACCCATTGCGCCCAGCGTTCCGGTTCGGCGACCGCCCAGGTGTGCAGGTCCAGGTAGAAGGCGCGGACGGACATGAACGGCGCGTCCAGGTGCAGCCGGGGTGTGCCGTCCCGGTTGACCAGCAGCTTCTCCTTCCAGTGCGCGACCGCTTCGGGACTCAGCCGCAGGTCGGCCTGGTCGGGGTTGAACTCCTCGATCACCTTCCAGAACAGCCGAACCAGATTGTTCACCAGGCCCGTGAGGCTGGAGTAGTCGAGTTCGACGGCGCGGCGGCCGATGTAGTCCACCAGCAGGTTGCGCACCGCCTGGTTGCGGAGCTGGTGCTTGTCGACCAGCTCGGCCACGGTCCGCTGGCCCTTGACCACCGCCGCCCGCAGGGTGCGAGGGGCCGAGGCCGGGAAGTGCCCCATCTCGGACAGCACCACCCACGCCTGGGTGGCGGCGAAGCAGCCGTCGCCCGCGACCTCGCCCCGGGTGACGCCGTACCTCCGCGACTCAATCGCGTAGTGCAGCAGTGCCTCGGGGGTCAGGTCAGCGACGGTGATGCCGAAGACAGTGAGCGCGACGCACACGTCGTACTTGGCCCGCTGGATGGAGGCCGCGCTCATCGGCAGCTTCATGGCGCGTTCGCAGAACTCTTCCAGCGCGGGGTCCTGGGCCACGCTCCGGAACCAGCCGACATAGTCGGGGAACCGGTAGGAGCGGAAGGCCAGCAGCGACGGCTGGATCAGGCGCATCACGAAGGCGTGGCCGGCGGCGGTGTTGACCATGCTCATGATCGCCTTGGAAGTGCCCGGGTAGAGGTCCTTGGCCAGACGGCCCCGTTCGTTCAGCCCGGACGCCTCCCAACGCTCCTGCCAGGTCGCGCCGGGGAACTGCTCCAGGATCGCCAGCAGCTTCCGCATCCCCTCGACCGGCCGGGAGCTGCTGCGGGTCAGCGAGCCGAAGGCAGTGCCGGTGAGCTGAGCGATCTGCTCGGCCGGGGCGGTCGACAGCTCGCCCAGCGGCCGGGGCGGATGAACCGGAGGAGGCGGGGGCGCGGGCTGGACCGCGGTCGGGGAGAAGGCGAAGTCCCGCTCGTAGAGCTCGACCGAGTGCCGGCGGACCCGGCCGGTGGTGGGCCCCTTCACCCGGGCGCTGGTTCCGACCTGACTACCGGGCACCGAACACCACCGCCACGTCCTCGGGGTCGTACTGCTGCGACCAGGCGGCCGGCTGCTGTGGGCGGCTGTAGTGCTCGGCGAGTTTGTCGACCAGGTCGTCCAGGCCGACCACGGTGTAGAGGGCGGTGGTGGTGATATGCGCGTGCCGCAGGATCGTCTGCACCTCCGCCAGCGTCATCGCTGGATCTCGGGCCAGCCGGGTCGCCGCGGTGTGCCGGGCGTCGTGGAGCGTCCAGTTCATGCCCAGGTGCTCGGTCGCCCGCTGAAGGATGCGCCGGGCCGCCCAGTAGCTGAGCGGCTTCACCTCGCCCCGGCGGGTTCGCCAGACCGGCTCACCAGGGCCGGGCAGACCGGCCCCCTCCAGGTAGGCCGCGAGGTAGGCCAACGCCTCCGGGGACACCGGGACCGGCTGACGCTCTCGGGTGCCCTTGGAAACCACCCACAACTGGCCCTTGTGCCAGTCGATATCGCTCAGCTGGACGCCCAGCAGTTCGCTGGCCCGAGCGCCGGAGGAGACGTAGCAGGCCAGCAGGGCGCGGTCGCGGGTGCACCGCATCTGCGCGAACAGCTCGTCCCACTGCGCGTCGGGGATCGCCCGGGGCTGGCGCACCGGCACCTTCGGCCGCAGCCGGCCCCGCCGGTGCCGAGCCTGCGCGTCGATCGGGGACCGGTGAGCGAGCGCGGAGCGACGGGCCCGGTTCTCCGGCACCGGGTTGAGCACCGGCCCGCGTCCGAAGTGCAGGTGGAAGGCGTAGAACCCGTGCACCACCGAGAGGCTGTGCGCGATGGTCGCCGGCGCGTACCCGATCGGCAGGACCCTCTTGCCGGTCTTCGGGTTCACCGACCCTGGCGGGTGGCCGCCCTCGCGGCGGCGCTGCCGCTGCGGGTTCCGGGCCGACCGCAACCAGCCGACCATCGCCGCGGCCTCGGCCTCGGCGGCCTGCTCCCACCCGACGTCCACCGTCCACAGCACCCGGAACCAGCGCAGCAGATCGAAGGCGTAACTCCGGCAGGTCAGCGGACTCACGTCCCCCAGCAGCCGATCGCGCAGGTAAGCGCTGACCGGCTCCACCTCCCGGCCCGCCGCATCCACCACCACCCAGGGCAACGACACCGTCGGACCGGCCACCACCGCCCCGGCACCCGTCAGCCGTACCCGACCATCCATCAGATCCCGATGAACACGGGAGCTCTCATGCGACAACGACATGCCCAGATGCTCCAGAACCGCCGCCACCGAGTCGAGCCGGTCAACGAGTTAGTGCAGTCAACTGACCAGTCCTGGCACCACATCGTGGAGACCTGCGCCGCCCTCATCATCGCCGGATGACCTCATCCGACCTGTGGGTGCCAGCCGCCGAGTCCAGCGGCGACGGTGCGCAGGGCGGCCGGGTCTGTGATGACGAGCCCACCACCGCGCCCCTTGGGCCACCCTCCGAAGGGCGGCAGCGACGTGAGTCGCCGCAGCGTGTCCCGGCCGATGCCGAGGCAGTTGGCCACTTCCTGCTGCGAGACCCGCAGATGGAACCCGCCGGACGTTCGGCCTGCCCTCTCGGCGTCACGGAGCAGCGGCAGCAGGACATGGGCGACCCTGGCCGAATCGTTGCCCGATCGCGACAGCGTCTGGACCTCTCGGACCCGGCCGGAGATGTACGCCGAAACCTCGGCGCCCCATTCCCGTTGGAACTCGGGGCTCATGAACCTCACCCCGGGAATGATCGCCACCTCACATTCGGTACGTGCCCTGACGGTGGCCGTCCGCGAGATCCTTTCGATCACCGCCATGTCACCGATGAGGTCGCCGCCGCCCCGGAAGACGAGCAACTGCTCCAGTTCCCTCCGGTCGACTCCGCTCTGCTCCACACCCACCACTCCGCCGATCAGGGCGAAGACGCGGTTGCCTTCCTCCCCTTCGTGCACCAGCGGCCAGCCGGCCGGACGCGTGATCACCGGGAAGCCTTCGAGGAAGTGCCCCCACCGGGCGTCGCCCACTCGCTCGCGAAACGTCCGGTGCGAGACGGGCGAGGAGCCTGGGGCGGTCCGCTGCGGCTTCCGACCTGCGCCGGACGAACGCCCCCGCGAGGAACTGTTGCAATCGGTCATAGCGGGAGGGTAGGGCGGTCGACCCTCAACGAATGTGCAGCTAGAGCAAGTTGATCCGTTGCCGTCGATCCCCGCTCTCCGCCTGCTACCCTCGCGGGCCTTCAGCCGGCCCATCGGCCCGGTGTGGCGGACGACACAGGTTTAAGGGCTTGGCAAGCCCGTACCCGTCCCCGGCCGCACCCAGAATCGTGATGACCGACGCCCGGCCGGCTTGTCGGAGGTCAACCCGCGTGTTCCCCCGCACACCTTTGCCAGGAGACCGCCATGCCCGAACCCCCGTACCTCCCCGGCGACTCCAGTCAGCCCCTGCCGCTGTACCAGGCCCTCCTCGGGCTCGATGTCAGGGGCTACACCGCGATGCCCGGCGTGCTGCACGCCCCGATCAGCGCCTACCTCGAACCGATTCTCGACTCCGCCCTCGCCGCTGCCGGGCTCGACGACCTCCGAACCGCGAAACGATTCCTGTCCAACTCCGGCGATGGCCTGGCGCTCGGATTCGCTCCCGAACTCCTGCCGTTCGTCATCGACCCGGGGTTGGACTGCCTGCGGAGCGAGCTGGCCCGCCACAACGCCGAACCGAAGCACGTGCGCATCCGGATGCGCGCCAGCATCCACGCCGGGCACGTGACCGCTCCGGGCCTGCCAGGGGAAGGAAACGGTCCCGCCCGTAACGATCTCCACCGGTTGCTCGATTCCCGCGAGGTCAAGGCAGTCCTGACCCACGCCAGTCCGGCGACCACCCACCTGGTGGCGATCCTCTCCGACCGGGTCTACGAGGATGCGGTCCGGCACCGCTACACCGGCCTGCACCCGGACCTCTTCAAGTGCGTCCTTGCCACCGTTCCGGGGCGGGAGTACGGCGAACGGGCGTGGCTGTACGTCCCGACTCCCTCCGGCAACCTCCTCGCCGTACCCGGCTGCAGCCGCCCCCACCTGCCGAAGTGGCTCACCCTGCTGGGCACGATCAACCACCTCCACTCGACGATCCGACGTTCTCTCGACCGCGACTGACACCGTTCAACGGAAGGAACAGATCCGTGGCTCTGATCAAGTACGCCAGCATCTTCGACGTCATCCACGAGCGAGTGACCACTGCTGCCCACCTGCGACCGGCCGTCCTCACGGTCGAGTTCGGGGAAGAGACCATCAATCTCGACCTCCCGCAGGCCCGCACAGCCCTTTGGGAGCGGCCGGTGGACGAGGAACTGATTCGCCGCGTCTGGCGGCAGGCCATCGCACTGGCCCAACACGATGCGCTGGCGGCGGCCATCGGCTCGACCGATGTCACCGGCTGGGTGGAGGCCGTCGTCTGGCTCGCTCTGCCGCGGCTCCAACGGGTCGTCCGCCAGGCGTCGAGCCGGCTGCGGGCGGACCGACGGGACCTCGAGTCCGAGCTCATGCTCGCCATCGTCGAGGAACTGCCCGAGATCTCTCCGGACGCCCCTGATGCCGGCGGCCGGTTGCTCCGTGCCGCGGTCCGCCGCGGTTGGGCCTTTGCCGGTCGCTCGGTCGGCGAACGACCCACCGAGGACGTCGTCGCGATCGCCGATGCCCGGAGTGCCGGGACGACCGACGGCGTCTGGGAACTCGTGATCGCGTCGCCGGAGCGCGTCGACGAACCCGCGGCCCCGGTGCACTTCGGGTCCCGGTCGGAGATCGAGGCGGCACGCCTCGGGGAGCTCACCGACCGCCTCGGCCTGCGGGACGTCGTCCGCCGCCCGCACCGCCCCCTCCGGAGTGCCCGGGTCGGAAGCCTCACGCTGCGCCCGACGGGCATGGCCCGTTGACCGCCCCGTCCCCGAACGGGCTGATGACCTTCCCCGAGCTGTTCGGGCTCCCGCTGTCCGTGGACGTCCGCACCGCCTCCCGGGCCCTCGGCATCTGTCTCAACACCGCGTACCGCCTGATCCGGCGCGGAGCCTTCCCCTGCCCGGTCATCCGTACGGGCCGCCGCTACCGGGTGCCCACCGCGGGCCTGCTCTCCGCCCTGGGCATCGAGGAACTCCCGCTCTACGCAGATGACCTGAACACCTGGGTGAGCACGCCGCCGCTCCCCGGGCTCGATTGGAAGGACCTCTCGTGATCGCGATGCCCATGACCGCCCAACCGGAACCGTCCTGCCTGGAGGCCTCGGGGGAACAGATGACGTGCTTCGTGATCGGGCCCGTCGGGAACCGGCACGCGGAGGTCGGCAGCACCGCTCGGGAAGCGTACGAGACCTCTCTCGAAACCTTCGAGAAGGTCATCCGACCTGCCTGCGCCTCCCTCGGCATCGAGCCGCTCCGCTCCGACCAGATCCAGCAGGCCGGTGAGATTACCGAGCAGATCTGTCGACACGTGCTCCGGTCCGACATCGTCATCGCCGATGTGACCGGCGGGAACGCCAACGTCATGTACGAACTGGGCCTCCGCCATACCACCGGGCGCCTGACCATCCACATCGGCGAGCACGGCCGCCTCCCGTTCGACATCTCACCCATCCGAACGATCCTGTTCGAGCGCTCCCGCAGTGGCCTCGTGGACGCCCGCAAGGAGCTCCAGGAAACCCTGGACCGGGGACTTCGGGAGGGATACGCCCCGCTCACCCCTGCCCGGATCCTGCTCGGACTCCGATCGAGGGACGACCTGCCGGTTCCGGACGGGTCCGAGTGCGACGCCGAGGACGCACCGGGACTGATCGACCGCTTCGCCGCCATCGAGGCCGAGATGGGCCTCATGACACAGGGCATCGAGACCATGACCAGGTTGGTCACCACGATTGCCGCCCTGGCAGAGGAGTTCGGGCCGGACATGAAGCGAGCCACCGCGAAGGGCAGCCCACCCACCGCGGTGCTCGCGTCGGCCCGGCGATTCGCCACCGCCCTCCATGGTCCTGCCGCCGAACTCAAGGCCTGTGCCGCGGAGGTCACTTCGCGGATGTCGGGAATCGACGCGACCGTCCACGCTTCCCTGGACATGTTCGAAACGGCGCCGCAGCAGTGGGAGGGAAGTGAGTCCCGTGACTTCCTCCTGCAGCTCATCGGCATGTCCGGTGCCGCACGCGAGGGCCTGGAGACCCTCCGACTGTTCCGCATGATGATGGAGTGGCTCACCACCATGAGCCGCGACCTCAGGGGGCCGGGCAGGGACATCATCTCCGCGCTCGACCTCCTCACCGAGACCATGGCCCGGGTCGAGATGTGGGATCGACGCGCCCGCGCTCTGGTCTGACGTCCAGGGCCCGGGGGCAGGGAGGCCGGCCTCCCTGCCCCCGCGTGCCCGACCGCACCGCACGGAAGGACCGACATGCCTCTCGGAGTGGACCTCACCAGGCTCCGGACCGACCTCGGCGTCGCTCCGGCCCAGGTGTTCGAGTCCCTGTGCGTCCACCTCTTCCCCGCGATCCTGGCGGAGGACTTCGGCCCCGTCATCGGCGGCACCCTGCTCCCCCTCCGGCCTCCGGACGGCGGGCTGGAGGCGTGCGCGCGGCTCACGGACGGCCGTCTGGTCGGGATCCAGGTGAAGTACCACGCCACGTCGGGTTCGGCATTGCAGTCCATGGACGAGTCCGTGAAGTCCGCTCTGACCCACCACCCGGACCTCACCGACCTGCTCGTCTTCCTCCCGCAGGACTTCACGGGCGGCGGCCGGGGAACACCCGGCACGGAGCAGTGGCGGAAGGCGACCGATCGGTGGGCGGAGGCGGTCCGCAACGCCCGGCCCGGTCAGCCCATCCGCTTCCACCCGTACACCCGGAGCACGATCGAACGGGTGATCGCAGCTCGGGCGGACGAGATCATTCCCGCCTACTTCGACACCCCGTACCTACGGTTGTCGGACATCCACCGCCACGCGGCCGCTGCCGCCCGCACCGTCCGCCGACGGCAGGACCTAGTCGATCTGCCGTCCCCACTGCTCGCGACCTTCCTGTCCGACACGCTCAGCGAGCTCCATGACCCGTCCTCGCTGATCACTCGCCTGACCGGGGCGGCCACGACGCTACGGATCTGGTCCACTTGGCAGCCGCAGTCGGACCGCCTTCCCGTCCCGTGCCTGGAGCCGATGGCGGCCGCCGCCCGGCGCTGGGCCGCCTCCGTGGAGCAACGGGACCACTGCGCGGACCAGTTGGATGTGATCGCCCGACTGCTGAGTGAGGCGGGGGAGTTGAACGCAGAACCGCTGCGCCGGGCCATCACGTCCGCCCTCCGACTCTGCGGCCAGGTCGCGGTCGAAATCCAAGCTGTCCACCGTGAGTTGTTGTCCTCGGTATCCGTCGCGCGCCCGTACGAGTCACTGCCGGACCAACAGCACAGGGCACTCGGCGGCATGATCGCCACGCTCAAGGACCTGCTGGCCTGTATCCGTGGCCTGTACGCCGTCTGCGCCGACAGCGTCCTGGCCACCCGCCAGACCGGATCCCTCCTCGTCGGCGGTGGCTGGGGCACCGGAAAGTCCTACGGTCTGGGTTGCTGGGTTCAGGAACGCCTCGCCCAGGGCGCGCCCACCGCCTTCGTGTGCGGGCACGAATTCGGCCCGGACGAACCGTTCGAAGCGCAGCTTCCCCGGCTGGTCGCCCCCGGCACTGCTCCCCGGGGACTGCGAGACCTGCTGGCGGCACTCCAGCAACAGGCCCTGCTGACCGGTCGCCCTGCGGTGCTCGCCGTCGACGCCTTGAACGAAGTCCGTTGCCTGCGCGGCGACTTCCAGACGGCCTTCGCGTCCCTGGCCGATCTGGTGCGGGGGTATCCCCTGGTAACCCTGGTCGGCACGGTCCGGCTCGACACCCGCCCGACCGTTCCCGAGCAGGTCTCCGACGAAGTGGACCGCCGAGGGCACGGCTTCCTCTGGAACCCCGGGGTCTCCGAGCCCGACCGGGCCTGGCGGGTGTACCAGGACATGTACGGGCTCCCGGAACTGCTGCTCCCCCCGGACCTCTCCGAACTGCGCCGACCGCTGATGCTCGCGGTCCTGGCCTGGTCCCTGCACCGCAATCCGCGGCCGGAGCCCGGTCCGATCGTCCCGCCCAGCGTGGGCGACCTGTTCAAGTCCTGGCTACGGATCCTCGACAGCGACTACGCCGCGTACCTGGACGAGGCTCACGGGCTCCGCGCCGGGCCATCACCCGCGCCGCCACCCCTGGTCGACCTCGTCTGCAAGGCACTGGCCGAGCAGATGGGTGAAGAGGGCACACTCGACTACCCGAGGGCTTGCCGGGCCCTGGCCGAGGTACCGGGGTCAGCCGAGCCGGCGGTGATGCTGCGCTGGCTGGAGGGCGCCGGCGTGCTCGCACTGGACCCCGATACCCGACGGGTCAGGTTCGCCATCCAGCGGTTCGCCGAGCACGTACGGGCGGTGAACCTCCTGCGGGGCCCGCACCCGGCCCGGGCCGTCACCCGACTGGTGAAGGCCGTCGCCGGGTCACCTGAGGACGAGCCGGATTCGGCCCGATCCATGGACCAAAGAAGGATGCTGGAGGCGCTCGCCGGCGCGGCTCCTCAGGGCATCGACCGGGCCGAGCTGTCGGACCTGGTACCCCGCAGGCTCCGGTCCGCGGTCGCCCGGACCGTACTGGATTCCATGGAAGGCCGCTCCCCCGAGCACATCAGCCCCTCGTCCCGGGCCTTTCTGGCTCGGCAGCTCCGCGACCCGGATTCGGCCCCGGGCGCGCTGTACTCCATCCTGGTGAACGCCACCTGCCACCGGCACCCGCTGGGCGTACCGTTCCTGGACGAGCAGCTGTCCTCCTGGAGCCGCCGTCGCGTCGAGCTCCGGTTCGCCGGACCTGTCGTCGCACTCCTCGACGACGAGGACGGGATCGTCCTGCTCCGCCGTCTCATCGCCTGGGCAGGTTCCGTCGGACCGCGCGGTGACGAGGTCGTCGCCGAGGTCAGCACCCTTCTGCTCCGGCTCGCAGCGGTGGGCCACCACGGATTGCGCGATGCCTGCATCCGCACCGCGGCAGACCTCCTGGTGGACCGGCCCGAGCTGATCGCCCGGCACCTCACCAGGTTCGGTCACGATCCGGACGAGTGCCTGGCGGAGGCCGCCTGGTTGGCGGCCTACGGTGCCCTCGCGCGTTTTACGCAGCCGATCACGGACATCCGGGTGTCCGTGGCAGTCGACCGCTCCCTTTCGCGACCTCATCTGCGCATCCACGATGCCGTCCTCGCCGTCCGGGAGGTGCTCCGCGGTGAGCAGACCACGGAGCAGACCACGGACAGTCGCTTCCCCGCCGTCCCGTTGCGCCGACCGCGCATGCAGGCCCTGCCCTTCGGCAGCCGAACGATCGCCCTCGAAGCCGGCAGGCTCTCCTGGTGCCCGTTCGAGGAGGAGAGCCCGGTGCCTCGTCAGGTCTGGCTGGCCCGTCGGGCCGGATTCCTGACCCTCGGCCTGCCCAGGAGACTGTTCCGCACCTCCGACGAACTGCACCCGGACTCGTCGAGTGCGGCCGTCAGCAAGGCACTTCAACGCGCCCAACAGGAGTGGTACGCGGAGCAGGCGTCCCGGCTCCAGGAAGGGGCACCGTCCCCCGGCTCCGACGAACATGCCGCAGCGCGCCACCATCAACGGACCATCGATCCGACGCTCGGAGCAGAGTGGCGAACCACCTCGAACAGCATGACGTGGAAGGACAACTGGTGGACCGCTCCGTTCTCTGCGGCCGACCTGGCGGCCTCGCCCGACGGACCACCGGTCGCCCTCAGCCGGGTACTCACCCGCATCGACCCCGCTGGGACACCGTGGCTGCTCCTGAACGCCTTCCACCACCTGGCGGGTGAAAACGACGAGCCCGGCCCCGACCTCCCGCGACTGCACCGCCGGCGAGCGATTCTCCGGACCACCGATGCCTGGCAGAGATCATCTCCCGCCCACAAGCCCCGAGAATTCCTTCCGGTCCTGCGGGTCGACTCATTCGTCATGTCCCGCACCGCCGCGATCGAGGCACTTGCCCGAAGATCCCTCATGTTCAAGGGGGTGAAGGCCTCATCGAACTGGCCTGGCGAGGCATTCCTCGCGGAGTACTACATCCGCGCCGAGTTCGCCGAACCGCACGGATCCCGCACGGATCCGATGCCGACCTCCGTCGAGATCCCGGAGATCAGGATGCCGCCGCCGGGCTTCGGACGATTCGCCGGAGCGGTCTCCCGCCCTGTGCCCAGCCGCCGGCTCATGGATCGACTCGAAGCCCGCTGGACCGGCCGGCGGCTGGACTTCACCGACCGGTCCTCCGGCGAACTCGTGCTCACCGATCCGGGGTTCGCCGGCGCCGGGCCCAACAGCATCCTGCTCCGGCAGTCGGCCGTCGAACGATTGCTGGGTGAGGAGAAGGTCCTGCTGTGGTCCGTCCAGCTGACCGAGCACAGCCCGATGTTCGCACCCTCCTGGTCCGCCTACTGCATCCTCGACTCGGACGGGTTCCACACCCTGCCCGTCGCCGGTCCGCCCACCGGGGGTCGCCTGAATCCTTCCGCTCGCTGGCCGGATCGGGGACTGGCGGAGTGGCCGCCGGCCGTGGGCCGCCCCTCGGGCCCCGGCGGCACGGCGCCGGGGCCCGAGGGCTGACAGAGCGCAGCACCTACCAGGCGTAGTCCTCCGGGGCCGGGCGGTGGCCGGGGAAGAGCTCGTCGAGGTGGTCCAGGGTCTTCTGGTCGAGCTTCAGGTCGAGCGCGCCGAGGGCGGCGTCGAGGTGGGCCGGGGTGCGGGGGCCGATGATGGGGGCGGTGACGGCGGGGCGGGAGAGCAGCCAGGCGAGGGCCAGGTCGGCCGGGTCGACGCCGAGTTCGGCGGCGAAGTCCTCGTAGGCCTGGAGCTGTTCGCGGTGCTGGTCCAGGAGGTCGGCCGCGTAGCCCGTGGCGCTGCGGCCGCGGGTGCCCTCGCGCTCCTTGCGCAGGACGCCGCCGAGCAGGCCGCTGCGCAGCGGGGACCAGGGGATCAGGCCGAGGCCGTAGTGCTGGAGGGCGGGGATGACCTCCAGTTCGATGGTGCGGTCGAGCAGGTTGTAGAGGGACTGCTCGCTGACCAGGCCGAGGAAGTGCCGGGAGCGGGCGGCCTCCTGGGCCTGGGCGACGTGCCAGCCCGCGAAGTTGCTGGAGCCGACGTAGATGATCTTGCCCTGGGCGACCAGGACCTCCATCGCCTGCCAGATCTCCTCCCAGGGCGTGTCCCGGTCGATGTGGTGCATCTGGTAGAGGTCGATGTGGTCGGTCTGCAGCCGCCGCAGGCTGGCCTCGACGGCCTTGCGGATGGCGAGCGCGGAGAGCCGGCCCTCGTTGGGCCAGTCGCTCATCTCGGCGTAGGCCTTGGTGGCGAGCACGGTGCGCTCGCGACGGCCGCCGCCCTGGGCGAACCAGCGGCCGATGATCTCCTCGGTGCGGCCTTTGAGGTTGCCCTCGGGGTCGCGGCCGTAGGCGTTGGCGGTGTCGAAGAAGTTGATGCCGCGCTCGTGGGCGGTGTCCATGAGGCGGTGGGCCTCGGCTTCCTCGGTGTGGGGGCCGAAGTTCATGGTGCCGAGGCAGAGGCGGGAGACGGTCAGGCCGGTGCGGCCGAGGTGGGTGTACTCCATGGCGCCCCACCTAAGGCCACACCGGCCACGGTGTCCAGCACATTCCGCCGAACCGGGCGGATCAGCGCCCGTGGGTGGCGAACTTCCGTACGGCCAGCGGCCCGCAGACCGCGAGCAGCGCCGCGCACCACAGCAGGGTGGAGAGCAGGGCGTGCTGCATCGGCCAGGCGTCGCCGGGGGCGGACGGGTTGCCGAAGAGCTCGCGGCTGGCCTGGACGACGGAGCTGATCGGGTCCCAGTCGGCGATCACCCGCAGCCAGCCGGGCATCCCCGTGGTCGGCACGTAGGCGTTGGTCAGCATCGCCACCGGGAAGACCACGATGGAGAGTTGACCGGCCGCCTCCTCCTTGCCGACGGCCAGCCCGAGCAGGGTGCCGACCCAGGTCATCACGAACCGGAAGAGCAGCAGCAGCCCGAACGCCCCCAGCGCGTCGGCGACGCCGTGCCGGGCGCGCCAGCCGGTGGCCAGTCCGACCAGGGTGAGCAGCGCCAGCACGACCACGGTGACCAGCAGGTCGGCGAGGGTCTGCCCGAGCAGCAGACCGGTGCGGGAGACGGGCATCGAGCGCAGCCGGTCGGTCACCCCGCGGCCGACGTCGCGGGCGGCGCCGACCATGGTGGGCATGATGCCGTTGGTGGCGACCATGGCGAACAGGCCGGGCATCAGGAACTCCCGGTAGTCCCCGCCGCCGGGCACCTGCATGGCACTGCCGAAGACGTACCCGAAGACCACCACCATCACCACCGGCACGCCCAGCGAGGCGGCCAACAGGCCCGGCGAGTGGCGGTAGTTGAGCAGGATGCGGAGCATCGAGGTGCCGGTGTCGGAGACCAGGCGGGCGCCGGTCGAGGGGCGCGCGGTGGTGCGGACGGCGGGGTGGACGGCGACGGACATCAGGCGACCTTTCCAAGGTCGGCGGTGTTTCCGGACTCGCGGGGCTCGGCGGTCTCCCGCGGCTTCCCGGTGAGTGCGAGGAACACGTCGTCGAGCGAGGGCGCCCGGACGGCGACGTCCTCGGCGGTCACCCCGGCGGCGTCCAACTCCCGTACCAGCGAGGGCAGCAGGACGTTCGCCCCGGGCGCGGCCAGCACCGTGACCGTCCGCTCGGCCAGGTCCACCCGGGCGTCGCCGTCGGACAGCGCCGACAACACCACGGCGGCGGCGCCGAGTTGGTCCGGGTCGGCCAGGGTGACGGAGACCTGGCTGCCGATCGCCGCCTTCAGCCGGGCCGGTGGGCCGGTGGCGATCGCGGCGCCGTGGTCGACCACCACGATGTCGTCGGCCAGCCGGTCGGCCTCCTCCAGGTACTGGGTGGTGAGCAGCACGGTGGTTCCGCCGTCCGCCAACTCCTTGACGGTGGCCCAGATCTCCTGGCGGCTGCGCGGGTCGAGCCCGGTGGTGGGCTCGTCCAGGAAGAGCACCGGCGGGCTGGTGACCAGGCTGGCGATCAGGTCGAGGCGCCGGCGCATGCCGCCGGAGTAGGTGCGGACCAGCCGGTCGCCGGCCTCGGCGAGGCCGAAGCGGGTGAGCAGTTCGTCGGCGCGCGCCCGGGCCCGGCGGCCGCCGAGGCGGTGCAGCCGGCCGAACAGGTGGAGGTTGTCGCGACCGGTGATGCCCTCGTCCAGCGCGGCGTGCTGGCCGGCCAGGCCGATCGCCCGCCGGACCTCCTCGGCCTCCCGGACCGCGTCGTGCCCGGCGACCCGGACGGTGCCCTGGTCGGGGGCGACCAGGGTGGCGAGCACACGGACGGCGGTGGTCTTGCCCGCGCCGTTGGGGCCGAGGAGGCCGCAGACGGTGCCGGCCGGGACGGTCAGGTCGAGGCCGCGCAGGGCCTCGGTGGTCCCGAAGCGTTTCCGCACGCCCGTCATCTCGATGGCGGGTCGGGTGAGGTCGGTCATGGCTCTGCCCTTCTCTAGGTACAGCGTACGTAGAAGTGCGTGCAGCCGCAACTGTACTACGTACGTCGTACGTATCTAAGATGGGGAAGCGAGGTGATCTTCCAGTGCCGTCCAGCAAGCCCCCGAACGAGTCCCCGAACGAGTCCCCGACCAGCGCAGCGCGCCCCGAGGAGCCGCAGAAGCCGGTGCCCCCCGAGGCTCCCGAACTGATCTGGCTGCGCCCCGAGCGCACCGGCCGCGGCCCCAAACCGGCCCACAGCCGCGACTCGATCGCCGCGGCGGCGATCACGATCGCCGACGCCGAGGGCCTGGACGCCGTCTCGATGCGCCGGGTCGCGGCCGCGCTCGGCGCGGGCACCATGTCGCTCTACAACTACGTGCCGAAGAAGGAGCACCTGCTCGACCTGATGCTCGACGCGGCCTGCGGCGAGTACCGGCTGCCGCCCGAGCCGAGCGGCGACGTCCCGGCCGACCTCGCCGGCCTCGCGCACGAGCAGATGGCCATCTTCCGCCGCCACCCGTGGCTGCCCGGCCTGGTCATCGCCCGCCCCGGCATCGGCCCCAACGCCCTGCGCTACACCGACCACTTCCTCGCCGTCACCGCCCCCACCGGCCTGCCGGGCGGCACCCGGATGGAGGCGATGGCGATGTTCAACGGCTTCATCTGCCAGTTCGCCCAGTACGAGCAGACGGCCGCCGCGGGCGCCAAGTGGCAGGCGGAGATGGTCGGTTACCTCACCCAGGCGGCCATGAGCGGCGCCTACCCCAACCTCGCCCAGGCCTTCGCCACCGCCGGCCCCCCGGCCGACCCGGACCAGGCCTTCGACCGCACCCTGGACCGGGTCATCCTCGCCATCCTGGCTTCCCCGAGCGGGAGTTGACCCAGGACCTCCGTCAGAGCACTCAGCCCAGGACCTCCCGCGACAGCACCCCGGCCACCCGGCCGTCCACCAGTACCGCCACCGCCGGACGCCCGCCCGCCAGCGCCGCCCGCGCCTCGGCCGCCGACTGCCCGACCCCCACCGTCGGCAGGACCGGCCCGACCAGCGGGCGCACCGGGTCGTCCGGCTTGGCCCCGCCGTCGGCCAGCGCCGCCGTCAACACCTCCCGGGACACCGAGCCGACCACCTCCGGCGCGGCCACCCCGTACGGCCGCGCCGGCCGCGCCAGCACCGCCGGGGCGACCCCGCCCGACGCCGCGCGCAGCAGGTCCAGCGCCTCGCCGACCGTCGCATCGGCGGCCACCGACACCAGCGGCCCGGCGGGGTCCAGCAGCGGACGCAGGCCCTCGGCGTCGTCCTCCAGGAAGCCCCACTCCCGCATCCAGGCGTCGTTGTGCACCTTGGACAGGTACGAGCGGCCGGAGTCCGGCAGCAGCACCACGACCAGGTCCTCCGGCCCCAGCCGCCGCGCCACCCGCAGCGCCGCCGCGACCGCCGTGCCCGAGGACGGGCCGACCAGCAGGCCCTCCTCACGGGCGAGCCGGCGGGCCGTCAGCAGCGACTCGCGGTCCGGGATCCGCTCGAAGGAGTCGATCACCTCCGAGCGGTAGGCCTGCGGCCAGCGGTCCTCGACGGTCTCGGGGTGGAGGAAGTGGCCGATGCTCTCGACGAACCACGGACTGCCGTCCCCGCCCCCGTAGGTGGAGGCCTCCGGGTCCGCGCCGATGACGGTCACCGACCCGCCGGAGGCCTCCTTCAGGTACCCGCCGGTGCCGGTGACGGTGCCGCCGGTGCCGACGCCCGCGACGAAGTGGGTGACCCGGCCGCCGGTCTGCTCCCAGACCTCCGGGCCGGTGGTCCGGACATGGGCGTCGGGATTGGCCAGGTTGTCGTACTGGTTGGCCAACCAGGCGCCCGGGATCTCCTCGGTGAGGCGGCGGACCACGTTGAACAGGTGCCGCGGATCCTCCTGCGGCACGGAGGTCGTCGCGAGCACCACCTCGGCGCCGTACGCCCGGAGGATGTCGGACTTCTCGGCGGAGGACTTGTCGGACACCCCGACGATCACCCGGTAGCCGCGCTGCCGCCCGACGAGGGCCAGCCCGATCCCGGTGTTGCCGGAGGTCGCCTCGATGATCGTGCCGCCGGGCTTCAGTTCGCCGTCCCGCTCGGCGGCCAGGACCATCGACAGCGCGGCGCGGTCCTTGACGCTGCCGCCGATGTTGAGGAACTCGGCCTTGGCGTAGATCGGTGCGGCGATCCCGGCGCCGAGCCGGGTGAGGCGGAACAGCGGCGTGCCGCCGATCGCGTCGAGGACGGATTCGTGCACTGCGGTCATCAACGGCTCCCTGAATAGGCGTGTCCGAGCGAGCCTGCCCAAACCGGCCACCCGGCAGACTTTGTCATGAGCACGAAGGGGAATGGCCGGTTCTCCCCCTACAAACCATCCAGGCCGCACCCGGAGGATCGAAGCGCGGCCCGGGATCCCGCCCCGGGCCGACCACATCGCCCCGTTACCGAACCCGTCACCGAACCTGTCACCGAAGGGACCGACCCATGCGCATGACCATCCGCCGCACCGTCGCCGCCGTCGCGGTCACCGCGGCCGCCGCCGTGATGACCACCGTGGGCGCCGGCACCGCCCAGGCCTCGACCTGGGCGGGCTGCCCCGACGGCGCCGTCTGCGTGTACCCGCAGGACCAGAACCCGGCGGTCTCGCCGATGCTCACCCTCTGGTCGTACGGCCCGCACAACCTCAGCAACATGTATGGCAACCACTGGGTGCTCAACAACCAGACCGGCGGCGCCGGTGCGCAGCTGTGTACCGGCTACAACGGCACTGGCAGCTGCGAATACATCGCGGCCCAGAACGGCGTGTACGCCAACCTGACGCCGATCAACTCCATCGTGCTCCTCCGCCCGTAACGCCGTCCCCGGGGCGGGCGCGGCGCTTCGGTCCGCCACACCAGGAGGGGGAAGTCGGCCCGGCCGACTTCCCCCTCCTCACCTCCCGGCCGAGGAGGCCGGCACCCGCTGCTCGGCCCGGTCGGCATCGCTGTCGTAGCGCAGCCGGGAGCGGTCGATCTCGCCGAGATGACGCTCCGCCCATCCCGTCAGCGCGAGCAGCGAGTCGTACAGCTCGCACGCCATCGGCGTGGCCCGGTACTCCACCTTGGGCGGCACCGTCGGGTAGACGGTCCGTTCGAGCAGGCCGTCCCGTTCGAGGTTGCGCAGCGTCAGGGTCAGCATGCGCCGGCTGATGCCCTTCACCTGGCGTTCCAACTCGGTGAAGCGCGCCGGGCCCTGGGTGGTGACCAGCAGGATCCCGATACTCCACTTCCCGCTCACCCGACCGAGGACCTCCAGGACCGAGCAGGCGGCTTCCGCCGCTGGAGATTCGCACTCCGGCAGGCCCGTGACCTGGTGAGTCACATCGGTGTTCCTCTGGGACATGAAAGTGCCTCCTTCCGCTGGGCCCAATAGTCCCAAACCATGTTCTCTGTAACAAGAAGTGCCCCTAGAGAGAGAACGGGTTGTGAACCACACGGCTACCGGTACATCCGGTTCACGCGGGACGGCGCTCGCGATCCTGTGCGCGATGCAGCTGATGATCATCCTTGACGGAACGATCGTCACGGTCGCCCTCCCCACGATCCAGAACGACCTCCGGTTCTCCCAGGGCGGCCTGTCCTGGGTGGTCGACTCCTACCTGATCGCGTTCGCCGGCCTGCTGCTGCTGTCCGGGCGGCTCGGCGATCTGCTGGGGAACAAGAAGGTCTTCCTGGGCGGCCTGGTCACCTTCACCGTCGCCTCGCTGGTGTGCGGCGTCTCCGGCACCGCGGGCACGCTGATCGCCGGACGGTTCCTGCAAGGCGTCGGCGCGGCGCTGGCCTCCGCCGTCGTGCTCGGCATGATCGTGGGGCTCTATCCGGAACCCGGCGAACAGGCCAAGGCCATGGGCGTCTACAGCTTCGTCTCCGCGGGCGGCGCGTCGGTCGGCCTGATCGCCGGTGGCGTCATCACCGACGCCCTCGGCTGGCACTGGGTCTTCCTGATCAACCTGCCGATCGGCGTGGTGGCCGCGTTCGCGGGGCTGAAGCAGTTGACCCCGCAGTCGCGGCCCGGGCTGCGGGCCGGCGCCGACGCGATCGGCGCGCTGTTGGTCACCGCAGGGCTCTCGCTCGGCGTCTTCGCCATCTCCCAGGTCTCCGAAGACCGCTTCAGCGGCGGCGAGTTGACCGTCTGCGGCGCGCTCTCGGCGGCCCTGCTGGCAGCCTTCGTGGTACGGCAGGCCACGGCGGCCGACCCGCTGCTGGCCCTGCGCATCTTCCGCAGCCGGGAGCTCAACGGCGCCAACGTCGTGGTGGTGCTGGCCTTCGCCGCCGGATTCGGCTTCCAGTTCCTCAACGCGCTCTACCTGCAGCGGGTGCTCGGCTTCGACTCGATGCAGACCGGGCTGGCGTTCCTGCCGGCCCCGCTGACGATCGGTACGGTCTCGCTGCTCTTCTCGGCCAAGCTCACCGCCCGCTTCGGCACCCGCCGGGTGCTGCTGACCGGCCTGCTCCTGCTCGGCGTCGGGCTGCTGCTGCTCAGCCGGGCCCCGGTCCACGGCGACTACTGGGTGGACGTCGCGCCGACCCTGGTGGTGCAGGGCCTCGGCATGGGCCTGACCGTCCCCGCAGTCATCATGCGTGCCATGTCCGGTGCCGAACCCGCCGACGCCGGTCTGGCCTCGGGGCTGAACAACACCGCGCAGCAGGCCGGGGCCGCGGTCGGCCTCGCGGTCCTGGCGACGGTGGCCACCGCGCACAGCGACAGCCTGCTGCACGGTGGCACGGCGCAGCTCACGGCGCTGCGCGACGGCTACAGCCTGGCCTTCGTGTGCGCGGCCGGCTTCGTCTTCCTCGGCTGGCTCGTCACCCTCCTCGTCCTGCGGGACACCCCGGCCCCCGCCCCCGCGGCCGCCGCCGCGCCGGACACCGCCGTCCACCAACCGCTGGGCCGCTGAACCGCTGAGCTGCTGAGCTGCTGAGCTGCTGAGCCATACGAAAGGAATCCCGACATGACCGACAGGATCCGGGTCGGAGTGATCGGCGCCCACGCCGCACGCGGCTGGGGGCGCGGCGTGCACCTCCCCGCACTGGAAGGCCTTGACGACTACCGCATCACCGCCGTCGCCGGCACCGGCATGGAGTCGGCCCGGGCGGCCGCCACGGCGTGGGGCGCCGAACACGCCTTCGACGACGCCCACGCGCTGATCGCGCACCCCGACGTCGATCTCGTCACCGTCGCCGTCCAACTCCCCCGGCGGGACGGCCTGGTGGAGGCCGCCATCGCGGCCGGCAAACACGTCTACAGCGAATGGCCGCTGGCACTGACGGCACCGGACGCCGAACGCTTCCGCACCCATGCGCAGACCGTCGGCGTCCGGCACGCGGTGGGCCTGCAGAGCCGGCACCATCCGGCGGTGCGCCAGCTGCGGGACCTGGTCGCGGCAGGCCGGATCGGGGAGGTGCTGTCCGCCTCGCTGACCTACTCCCTGTCGACCCCGCAGGTGTGGTCGAGCCGGTACGCGGCCCTGTTCGACCACACCAAGGGCGTCAACCACCTCGCCGTGGTCGGCGGCCATTCGCTCGACATGTTCTGCTCCGTGGTCGGCGACTTCACCGAGGTGTCGGCCACCCTGGCCACCCGGATCCGGCGGATCACCCTGGAGGAGACGGGCGAGGAGATCGAGGTCACCTCACCGGACCAGATCGTGGTGGCGGGACTGCTCGCATCGGGTGCGGCAGCCTCCGCGCACCTCATGACCGGCGGAACGCGCGGTGACGGCTTCCGGATCGAACTGCACGGCCGGGCGGGCCGTCTGGTGCTGCGCTCGACCGATGACTCGCTGGTCGGCCCGGAGTTCGTCCTTGAGTTCCGCGACGGCACGGCCGACCCGGTCCAGCTGCCGCTGAGCGCCCCCTACCTGCCGACCCAGCCCCAGCTACCGCCCGCCGTCCGCAACGTCCGCCACGTCTACCAGGAACTGGCGAACGCCATCCGCAGCGGCGGGCCGCTCGAACCCGATTTCGGCACGGCGGTCCGCACGCACCGGCTGCTCGACGCCATCAAGGAGTCCGCGCTGACCGGCACCCGCCAGTACCTTCGCTGACCCGCCCGGGTCGAGCCGGTGCGCGACCCGGCCGCACCGCACCCCGCCGCCACCGCCACCGCCCCGGGAGTGGGAAGTCGGCCTGACCGACTTTCCACTCCCCGCCTCCCCCGCCCGAGGGAGCCCGCCCCTACCCGCGCAGGACGCCCACGAGGGCCCGGCTCCGCAACGGTGGAAGCACCACCCACCGAGGAGCGGACATGACCCGACACCGTCCACGCGCCGTCGCCCTGGCCGCCGGTCTCGCCCTGCCGTACATCGCCCTGAAGTCCTACTGGGCGGCGGGCGGCCGGGCCGGGCTCGCGGACGGCTTCGACCTCGCCGACGAGTTCCGGCGCAACGGCGCGCCCGCCGCCCTGATCTGGCTGGAGCGGCACGGCGTCGACTTCACCGCCGTCCTGGCGCTCACCGGCGTGGCCCTGGCCCTCACCCTCGCCCGACACCCGCCTCAACGTCCGCTCCCGCGGAGGTTGTTGCTCGCCACCGCCTGGGCGGGCACCCTGCTCATCCCGTACGGCCTGCTCACCGCCCTCCTCGGCGCACTCGACCGCAGCCCGGCCGCCGACCCGCTCACCGGCTGGGTGGTCCCGGCCGGCGCGGCGGCCTTCGTCGGCATCGGCACGGCGCTCGGACTCGCCGCCCGGGCGCACCGGCCCGCTACAGTCCCGATATGCCGCGCCTGAAGATCGAGATATCCGTCCCGGAGAGCCACGTCGAGCAGGTCGTCGAGGCCCTGCACGCCGCCGGCGCGGGCCGCACCGGCGAGTACGCCCGCTGCTCCAGCGTCTGGCGGATCACCGGCAGCTGGCTGCCCTCCCCCGCCGCCCGGCCGCACTGGGGCACGGCGGGCGAGGTGGAGCGGGCG
This sequence comes from Kitasatospora sp. NPDC089509, assembly GCF_044749365.1. NCBI lineage: Bacteria > Bacillati > Actinomycetota > Actinomycetes > Kitasatosporales > Streptomycetaceae > Kitasatospora > Kitasatospora sp. NPDC089509. Next base: position 30,221 of record NZ_JBIVHS010000010.1, read on the forward strand.
GAGGAGTGCCGGGTGGAGTCCTTCTGCGAGCGGGGGCAGGCCGCCGCCGTGCTGGCGGCCGTCCGGGCCGTCCACCCGTACGAGGAGGCGGTGGTCAACTTCCTGCCGCTGTACGACCCCCTGGACGACCCGCTGGACGACCGGCTGTACGACCCCCTGCGCGACCCCGCCGCCGGCTGAGCGCGCGGGCCCGATCCGGGGCCCGTCACACCCGCCCCTCCCGTCCCGGTCTGCCGAAAACCTGTCGTCCCGCCCCGCCCCACCCCGTACCGTGGACCGGTCGATGATCTTGGCATTCGCCAGTCGCACAGAACGGGGCACCACGATGCAGCAGTACCAGGGCTGGGCCGATGAACGCTACGGCGCCGTCGCGGACGCCTTCGCCGGCAACTTCGCCGACTTCCCCGAACTCGGCGCCGCCGTGACGGTGTTCGTCGGCGGCCGCAAGGTGGTCGAGCTCTGGGGCGGCACCGCCGACCAGCACAGCGGCCGGGCCTGGACACAGGACACCGTGGTCCCGGTGTTCTCCTGCGCCAAGGGCCCGGTCAGCATCAGCGCCCTGCTGCTCGCCGAGCGCGGCCGGCTCGACCTGGACGCCCCGATCGCCCGCTACTGGCCCGAGTTCGCCCGGAACGGCAAGCAGGGGATCACCACCCGGATGATCCTCGGCCACCGGGCCGGCCTGCCCGCCCTGGACGCGGTGCTCCCCTTCGAGGAGATCGCCGCCTGGGAGCCGGTGATCCGCGCCATCGAGGCCCAGCAGCCGCTCTGGGAGCCCGGGACGACGTACGAGTACCACGGCCATGTGTTCGGCTTCGCGGTCGGCGAGGTGATCCGCCGGATCACCGGCCTGACCCCGGGCGCGTTCCTCCGCAAGGAGATCGCCGAACCGCTCGGCCTGCCGCTGTGGATCGGCCTGCCGGAGGACGAACTCCCGCGCCTGGCCAGGCTGGTGGAGGCGGACGGTCGCCGCCCGATGCCCGGCCCCGAGCACCTGCTCACCCGGATCGTCACCATGAACGGCGCCCTGGTCTTCCCCGGCCTGGACGTGCCGCACGGCTGGAACGACCCGGCACTGCACGCGATCGAGCTGCCCGGCGCGGGCGCCGTCGCCTCCGCCACCGGGCTGGCCGGCCTGTACGCGGCCGCCGCCACCGGCCTGGACGGCGGGCCCCGGCTGCTCTCCGCCGGGACGGTGACCGACGCGACCCGGGAACTCTCCTCCGGGCAGGGCTACCTGGGCTTCGACATGGGCGCCCGCTGGGGCTCCGGGATGCTGCTGGACTCGCCCGGCTTCCGCCCGCTGCTCGGCGCCCGCAGCTTCGGCAACGACGGCGCGGGAGGCCAGTTCGCCTTCGGTGACGACGAGTTCGGCATCGGCTTCGGCTACGTCGCGAACCGGATGATCGGCCACGGCGACGCCCGCGCCAACCGGCTGATCGAGGCGGTCCGCGGGTGCCTGGGGTGACGGACTTCCTGGCCCGGCTCACCGAACTCGCGGCCACCGCCGACCTCGGCGGGCTGCGCTACGACGCCTCGCTGCCGCAGCTCGCCGCCCGCTTCGGCGTCCCGTACGACAGCGGGCGCGTCCACAAGCAGACCCGCTGGCCGCACGCCTTCGGCTGGGGCGACGCCTGGACGGTGTTCTGCGGCTGCCGCCGGCTGCGCTCCTTCTCGCTGCCGACCTGGCACGGGGAGCTCGAACTCCCGGTGGACGGCGGCGGGTTGCGCACCTACGACACCCGGGTCACCGAGTCCGCGCTGACCGCCGCACTGACCGCGGCCGGCTGCGCCTGGGAGACCGTGACCTACCGGAACATCCCCGGCCAGCGGACCCTGGAGGTCACGCCGGCCGGGGAGGTCCGGGTCGGCTTCGTGCTGGTCGACCGGCACGACTACGACCAACCCCCGCAGGACGACTGGCTGTTGTCGAAGGTCGGGCTCTGGGGCTACGACCACCCCGACTGCCCCGAGCCCGACCCCGCCCTGCCGGACGACGGCTGGGGCGCGGACCGGGGCTGAACTCCCCGGCAGCGGCGGTCCGTTCCGACCCCTGTGCGGAACGGGCCGCCGACCGTGTCCAGGCCGCCCCGGGCTACTTGAGCAGGAAGTCGTAGACCGCCTGCCGCCCGGCCGGGTCGGCCGCCCGGGTCTGCACCGAGTGCGCCGCACCCGGGACGATCACGATCTGCGGGTCGTGCGCCGACTTCGCCTCCTGGTACAGCCACTCGTTCGGGGTGGAGAGGTCCCGGCCCCCGCCGAGCAGCAGCACCGGCACATTGGGCAGCTTGCGGTGCGCCGGCGGCAGCGGCGGCACCGGCTCGCGCGGCCAGTCCAGGCAGACCAGCAACGAGCCCAGTCCGGTCGCGGTCGCCGGGTCGTACGGCCAGGTCTGCTCGGCGGTCAGGTCCTGCCGGGTCCGCTCCAGCGCGGCCGCCCGGCCCTCGACCGGGGTGTCCGCGGAGCCCCACGGGTAGCGGCCGTCGGCGCACAGGGTGGCGGCGTGCAGGCCCTGGCTGAGCGCCTCGGCCGGGGCTGCGTCGCCCTTGTGCACGTCGTCGATGAAGGCCTGGAGCTTCTCCGGGTGTCCGCCGGCCGCTTCGTGCAGGGCTTCCGGCACCCCGCCGTAGTTCGGGTCGGTGAACTCGTAGCTGGTGAGCGCGTCCAGGATCTGCGCCCCGTCGCCGTACTGCCGCACCGTGGCGGCGAGGTCGGCGGCCGGGTCGGTGGTGCAGCCGGTGGCCTGGCAGGCGGCCCGCAGCACCCGGGCGGTGGCGGGCAGCGCGACCAGGTCCATCGGGTCGTAACCGCCCTGCGGCACCACCGAGTCGAGCACCAGCCGCTCGACGTGCGCCGGGTGGGCGAGGGCGTACCGCTCGGCGACGAAGGTGCCGTACGAGACGCCGTCCAGGGTCAGCCGGTGGTCACCGAGGGCCTGGCGCAGCAGGTCGATGTCACCGACGGTGTCCGCCGTGCCGTAGTAGCGGGCGTTCGGGCCGAGCGCGGTGGCGCAGTCGGCGATCGACTGCTCGCGCGGCACGGCGAGGTCGGAGGAGCCCATGTCCGCCTGGAGGCCGGGGCACTGCAGCGCCCGCCGGCCGGTGCCGCGCTGGTCGTACATCACCAGGCGGTAGTCCTTCAGCACGGGCGTCAGCTTGCTCGCGATCCGGCGCATCAGCGGCACGCCGGGCTGGCCGGGGCCGCCGGTGAGGAACAGCAGGTCGCCCTTGGGGGCGTCGGCGTTGCCGGTCGTCGCCACGTCGAGTTGGAGGGTGCCGGGGGTGGCGCCGCTGTGGTCGAGCGGCACGGTGATGCTTCCGCAGGTGAACTCCGGGGCGTCCGGGCAGGGGGCCTGCCCGGTGATCCCGCTGCCGGGCCGGTGCCGTGGCTCGGCCGACGCCGTGGCGGCGGGGCCGGCCAGGGTGGTGCCGGCGACCACCGCGACGGCGCCCAGCAGGGCGGCGACACGGCCGCGCATACTCGTCATGGTCGTCCTTCCGTAGGCACCGCGTCCGACGGACGCGGTCGCGGAAGTAGCTTGGGCCAGCCGCGACTTGGAAGGCGAGTACTCGGGCCGGAATTCGCCCAGGGTCGAATCCTGACCTGGGAGCCGGACCACCGGGACCGCCAGGACAGCCGGAACCACAAGGACCACCAGGACCGCCGGAACCACAAGGACCGCGCGCCCCCGCTCGGCTCACGCCAAGGCGCGCGGCAGGAGCACCCGCACCCACTCCTCCGGCTGCGACACGTGCGGGACGTGGCCGGCCCCCGCGTACAGGTGCCGTTCGGCCTGCGGCAGGGCGAGGTCGATGAGGTCCAGCACCTCGCCGTACATCGGCGGGCTGTCGTCGCTCTGCGTCAGCAGCGCCGGCTCGTCGAACCGGGCGAGCGCGGTCAGGTCGAGGTCCAGCGCGTCCGGGTCGCGCAGCTCGTCCAGGTAGGTCGGCGCATTGCGGACGAACGTGTGCCGCACCGGCGCGGGCAACTGCTCCCAGGCGCCCGGGCCGAAGGCCACCGTGTCCACGAACAGTTCCGCCGCGGCCGCCGACTCGGCCCGCTCCAGCAGTTCCCGGACGGCGGCGATCCGCCCGGCCAGCGCGGTGGCGATCGGTCGCAGCTCCGGCTCGGTCAGCAGGACGCCGGTGGCGGGCGGCTCGTGCACGGCGACGCCGCGCAGCAGGTCCGGCCGGGCCGCGGCGAGCCGCAGGGCGATCAGCGCGCCGTACGAGTTCCCGCACACGTACGCCGGGGCGAGCCCGAGCCCCTCGATCAGCCCCGCCAGGTCGGCGGCGTCCTCGTGCACCGAGCCCTGGGTGAGCGGGTCCTCGCTGCGGCTGTGCCCGCGCCGGTCGTAGACGACGACGGTGGTGGACTCGGCCAGCCCCGGCACCACCCGGGCCCAGGAGTCCGCGTCGGTCCACGAGCCGTGCACCAGCACCACCCCGGGGCCCTCGCCGCGGGCCTCGTAGTGCAGCGACACCCCGTTCGCCCTGATCTCGGCCATCACGAGCCTCCCGGCCTCGGCGGTGCTCCCCCACCAGCCTGACACAACCGCCCGCAACGCTCAGCCCGCGCCGCCCGGCCCCCGGACGCAGCCCGACACGACCCCGCAAGCGGCCCCGGAGCACCTCCGGAACAGCCCCCGGTCAGCTCATCCCGCGGACCGGCGGCTCGTCCCTGGTCCCGTCCTCCGCGACCACCGTGAAGCGCTCCCGCCCGGACACCGCCAGGTCCACCGGGTACAGCGAGGCGGTGTCGTTGACGTCCAGCTCGCGGCTCTGCCGGCCGGTCGCCGCGTCGACCCGGGTCAGCTTGTCGCGGGTCATCGCCCACACCGAGCCACCGTCCACCAGGAGGCCGGTGACCTGGTCGTCCAGGCCCGCCGTCCAGCGCTTGGCCCCGTCCGCCAGCGAGTAGGCGACCAGCCGCCCGGTGGCGGTGCGGCTCGGGTGCGGGCCGCCGCTGATGCTGACGTCGCCGGGCTTCTCCCCCGGGACGATCAACAGGTCGTCGACGACCACGCCGCCCAGCAGCGGTCGGGCGCTGAACTCGTCGAAGGCGTGGACCCCGCCCAGCATCACGTCCAGGTCGTACTCGTCGCCGGAGACCGGTATCGCGGCCCGCTGCCGGCCCGAGCGGTCGTAGCTGAGCACCGCGTGGGTGCCGTGCTCGGCCTGGGCGTCGACCCAGACCGCGAGCGGCTCGACCGAGACCACCATCAGGTTCTTCAGCCCGCCCTCGGTCGGCAGGTCGATCCGGGTCAGGTCCTTCCCGTTCCCGGGCGCCAGCGACCGCAGGACCGCGGCCCCGTCACCGCACTGCGCGGCCGTCACCACGTCCTGGTCCCCGCCCGCGACCTCCAGCGGCGTGCACCCTGTGTCGGGCGCGCTGCGCCACAGCTCCCGGCCGTCCGTCAGCCGTACCGCCCGCCAGCCGTCCGTGCCCTGCAGCACGGCCTGGGTGCCCGCCACCGCGACGAGGTCCGAGTCCGCGCCGTCCCCGTCCCGGGCGGGTGCCTCCACGGTGTCGGTCCAGCCCTCCCGGCCGTCCGCGAGGTCCAGCGAGGTCACCGCGGCGCAGGGCTTGCCGCGCGGTGAGTGCCCGACCAGACCGATGCCGCCCGCGCCGATGCCCCGGCTCATCGTGCACACCGAGTCCTGGCCCGGCGGCGTCCAGTGCCAGGCGACGGAGCCGCTGCCGGTGCGGTAGGCCACCACCTGGTCGGGACGGACCCGCACCACCAGGCTCCCGCTGGTCCAGCTGCCGACCGCGCGGACGGTGGACGGCTGGTCCGGCGGCGCCTTCCAGTCGTCGTTCAGGCCGTCCCCGGCGAAGCAGAGGAAGATCCCCAGTCCGAGCACGCCGCCGACGGCCGCCGAGGGGAGTCCGCGCCGGGGGTGGATCAGCGCCCAGACGAAGCCGGCGCCGCAGGGCAGCAGCCCGAGGATGCTGATGGCGCCCATGATGGCCAGGCTGTCGCCGCCGAACCCGTTCGCGGGGCCGAACAGCACGGCCAGGCCCAGGCTCGCGAACATGGCTCCCAGGACCCCGCCGGCGACCACCATCAGGTCCTCACGGTGCCTGACGAACCTGGCGCGCCACCTCGTCCTCGCCCGGACCTCACTGTCCTCGGGCCCCTTGGCCATGCCGGTGTCTCCCCTGCGAACCTGCGTAGAGCCGCCCAGACAAAACAGGACGACGATCATCGGATCGTCGCAGAGCAGAGCAAGATCCTGAACAAAGAGCAGGAAAAACCCCGCCCTCTCCTACGCATGGGAGCCCCGTACCCCGGCCGTCACGCCCCGTGGCCGAGCCGTCCCGCCCCGACAGCCGCTCCCACCCCTCCGGTCACCTCTGCCCCTGCAGCCCCTCCGTCCCCTTCTGCCCCTTCCTCCCCGCCGGCGGCACCACGGGAAGGTGTCGGCGGTCGCGGGTCGATCCGCGGACACGGGCCGCCGCGACGCCCTCGACACCCGCCTCCCCGGCCTGCTCGCCGCCGTCCTGGACGAGCTGACGGGCGACCGCGGCGGGTGACCAACCACCGCGCCCGCGCGGTAGGTTGAAGCGGACGGGGCGCGGCCGCCGGAGCCCGGGCCCCGCGCGCGGAAGGGGGCGGGGATGCGGCCGGGCGAGGTACTCGACGGGCGGTACGAACTGGTCGAGCAGATCGGCGAGGGCGCCTTCGGCGCGGTCTGGAAGGCCCGCGACGCGCGCATCCGCCGTCTGGTCGCCGTCAAGGTGCTGCTCCCCGGCGGCACCGGCTCCCCCAAGGACGCGGTCCGGTTCGAACGGGAGGTGGCCACGGCCGGCGCGCTCAACCACCCGTCCATCGTCACCGTGCACGACTTCGGACAGCACCGCGCCGCCGACCGCCCGCTGTTCTTCCTGGTCATGGAGCTGCTCGACGGCGCCCCGCTCAGCCGCCACCTGGCCGACGGCCCGCCGCCGCTGCACCGCGCCCTCGACTGGGCCGCCCAGATCGCCGGCGCGCTGGGCACCGCGCACCGGGCCGGGGTGATCCACCGGGACGTCAAGCCGGCCAATGTGATGGTCCAGCCCGGCGGAGCGGTCAAGGTGGTCGACTTCGGCATCGCCCGCACCGGCGCCGCCGACGACGGCGTCACCAGCACCAACGTGATCGTCGGCACCCCCGCCTACATGGCCCCCGAACGGTTCGACAGCCGCACCCTGGACGCCCGCTCCGACCTCTACGCCTTCGGCTGCCTGCTGTACGAACTCCTCACCGGCCGGCCGCCGTTCCGCGGCACGCTGTTCGAGCTGATCCGCCAGCACGGCGAGTCCCGGCCGGCCGCCCCCGGCACCCTGCGGCCCGGACCGCCGGCCCTGCCGGCCGACCTCGACGCCCTGGTGCTCGACCTGCTCGCCAAGGACCCGGCCCACCGCCCGGCCGACGCCGCGGAGGTCGCCGACCGCCTGCTCCGGATCGCCGGGCCGCTCGGCCGGCCCGGCCACCCCGCGGCCACCGTTCCCGACCCCCGCTCCGCCGCCGAGCGGGCCGAGCAGGACGCCTATGTCCTGGCCCGCCGCCGGGAGGCGGACGAACTGCTCGCCCGCGCCCACGAGGAGGTCACCCGGCGGCAGGAGCAGTTCGCCACCGAGGCCGCCCAGCTCCGCCGCGAGGCCGAGCAGGGCATAGCCGAGCTCAAGGCGCTCACCGAGTCCGCGGCGCGGCAGATCCTCGCGGACGCCCGAGCCCGCGGCGAACAGCTGGAACGCGACTCCGCCGCCCGGGCCGCCGCCAGCCTCCGGCAGCTCGGCGAGACCGAACAGCGCAACGACCTGCTGAGCCGCCAGGCCGACAAGCTGCGCAGCGACGCCGAACAGCTGCGGCGCAGCGTGGAGAACGCCGGCCGCCAGGCCTCGGACTTCCTCGCCGACGCGGCCGCCAAGGCCGGCCTCGGACCGGCTCCGGAACCGGGGCAGCAGCCGGACGGGCCGCCCGCGCGGACCCGGCGCGGCCGCCCGGGCATGCGGGAGCTGCTCGGGCGCAGCCGGGCGACCGGGCGGGACCCGCAGGGCTCCGAGGAGGCGCGGCGACGTCAAGAGTAGGTCAACTCCGTTTCCCTCGGAACGAGTTGGCAGGGGAACAAGCTTGGCCCCTCGCCGTACCACCGCCCGCGCTCCCCCGACCGGGTGAGCCTCGGCGAACGACCGTACGCACACGGACGGCGGCTCGTTCTGCTGTACATGACCCCCGCGCTCTCCACAGCTTCCGCACGGCCCGGGCACGGTGCCACCCCGAGGCCGTCGTGGCGGTGATCGGCCGGGCGACGGCGGCGGTGCTGTCGCTCGCCATCCTGCTGGTCCCGGCGGCCGTCACCCCCGGTGAGCAGCGGGCGCCCCGGGTCGGCGCCGGGTGGTGGGAGGTCTCCGCCAACGCCGCCAACGTCCGGCTCGACCACTTCGGCGAGCGGACCGTGATCGGGCTGGCCCGCTCCGGCGACCGGGTCGAGGTGGTGGACACCTGGACCTCGCCGCTCGGCGCCCGCTGGGCGAAGGTCCTGGTCACCCGCACCCGCGTCACCGGGTGGGTGCTCTGGCCCCTGCTGGCGCACCGCGACCCGCCGCCGGAGCCGTAGCCCCGGGGCGCCCCCGACCCCAGGTCCCCCGCGAACCCCAGATCCCCCCGCGCAACCGGACGCCCGCCCACCGGCACCGCGGCCCGATCCGACAGAATCCACGGGACACGCCCTCGCACCACCGCCCCGGAAGGACCGGAATGTTCCGAGCGCAGCACCCGCGCACCCCAGAGCTCAGCCCGTGGGACGACGACGGACCGGTCTCCGGCATCGCCCTGCTGCTGCCCGGCGGGTTCATCCGCAGCCACCGCGGCCCGCTCCGGATGGCCGAACTGGGCATGCGGGGCCTCGCCACCGAACTCGCCGACCGCGGCCGACCGCACGGGCTCGCGGTGCACCTGCTGCACTACCGCTACAGCGGTTGGAACGGCGCCGACGCCGACACCGCGGTGGACACCCGCTGGGCGCTCGACGAACTCGCCCGCCGCCACCCGGGCGCGCCGGTGGTGCTCATCGGCAACTCGCTCGGCGGCCGGGCGGCGTTCTGGTGCGCGGAGCACCCGAGCGTCGTCGGGGTGGCCGGGATCGCCCCCTGGCTGCCCAGCGGCGACCGGGTCGAGCACCTCGCCGGGCGACGGGTGCTGATCGTGCACGGCACGGCCGACCGCAGCGCGGCCGGCGCCGCCCAGTCCCTGGAGTACGCGCTGCGCGCCCGGCAGGTGACACCGGACCTCGCACGCTACGAGGTGCCCGGCGGCAGCCACTACCTGATCCGACGGGGTGCCGACGTCATGGCGCTGACCACGGACTTCACCCTCGCCGCGCTGGGCATGGCGGCCGCACCACCGGCGACGGGGGCGGTCTGCACCCGACTGCCGGCCCGGGCGTAGCCGAGGGGCCTGAACTCCCGCTCCGACCCTGCCGATCGGCAGGGTCGGAGCCCGGACCCGGTGAACGCTTTATGCCGATCGGCAGATGTGCGGCGGGGGTGCCGGCAGCCAGTCTTGGGGTCACCGAGACGGTGGCCACCGGGGCCGCCGGAGAAGGGAGCCTCCACCGTGTTCCGCACCACCACCGCCCGCGCCCTCCGCACCGGCACCGCCCGTACCGTCGCGAGGAACACCGACACCGGCGACGTCACCCGGCCCGTCCGGCAACACCCCGCAGCATCCGCGCAACTGATCGTTCGTCAGATTCGTGTTCTCCATGAGAGGCCATTCCGCCCTCCTTCCACCCCACCCTCCTCGGAGACCACATGCCCAGTACCAAGCGCACGGTTCCCGCCCTCGCCCTCACCGGACTGCTGCTCGCCGCCGGGCCCACCCCGGCCCTGGCCGACGCCGGGGCTCCGCACGACGGCCCGGACCGAGCCGCCCTGAGCGCCGCGATAACAGCCCGACCAGGGGATCCGACGGCGGGCGTGGTCGCCCGGGTGACGGTCGACGGCCACACCTGGCGCGGGACGGCCGACGACCCGGTGAGCGGCCAACCGGTCGCGCCCGACGCCGCCTTCCGGATCGGCAGCATCAACAAGACCTTCGTGGCCACGGTGCTGCTCCAACTCGCCGCCGAGCAGCGGATCAGCCTGGACGGCACCGTCCAGCAGTACCTGCCCGGAGTGCTCCCCGACGGCGTGCTGCCCGACGGCTCGCCCGGCCCGGCCTACCAGCCGATCACGGTCCGCCAACTCCTCGACCACACCAGCGGGCTGCCGCAGGCCGACGAGGGCCCGGGGCAGGTACCCGACGACGAAATGATCGCCCGGCGCTTCGACGTCGAGACCTTCGACCAGGTCGTCCAGAAAACCCTGCGCCCCACCACCCGCTCCTGGCCCGAACCCGCTTTCGCACCCGGCACCGAGCAGCAGTACAACAACTTCAACTACCGCCTCGCGGGCCTGCTCATCGAACGCGTGACGGGCCACCCACTCCGACAGGAGGTCACCACCCGCATCCTCGCGCCCCTCCACCTCCGGCACACCGAACTGACCGACGGCGCGCCCGAGATGCCCGAACCGCACCTGAACGGCTACCTCCTCAACGGCCTCCACGTCCCGACGGACGTCTCCGAGCAGGGCGGCAACTCCGAGTCGATGGTGTCCACCCCGGCCGACCTGGACCGCTTCCTGCGCGCCCTGCTCGGCGGTGAACTCCTGCCGCCGCAGCAGATGCACGACCTGCTCACCCTGCCCCGCGACGCCTCCGGCCGGCTGCTGCCCTACGACGGTTCCGGCGACTGCCAGTTGGGCCCCGACAAGGGTCGGGCCTGCTACAGCGCCGGGCTGCTGGCCCTCCCGCTGCAGGACGGCACGGTGCTCTGGGGCAAGACCGGCCACGACCTCGGCTACTCCGACGGCATCTTCGCCACCGCGGACCTGCGCAAGCGCCTGGTCTACTCCGTCGGCGTCTCCAAAGGCACCCCGGCCCCGGCCCTGCGCCTGGCCGCCGTCACCTTCGGCCCCTTCGCACCCTGACCCCACGCCCGACCTCGGCCCCTCCCACAACCCCGACCATGCTCACCCGGCCGACGGCCCCGCGCCGTCGGCCGGCCGGGCGGGCGGCGGCCCCGTCCCGAGACCCCCACCCCGGAATCGCATTGGCGGTCCGCCGCCCCTCCTGCCTATCGTCGGCGCATGACCATCCGAACCTTCCGCATCATGGTGCGCGGCGTCTTCGACGGCCTCACCGAGGCACAGCGCGCCGAACTCCTCGCCGCCGCACCCGAGCACGACGTCCTGCACGCCGCCTTCACCCGTGAGGGCCACCTCAGCTACGACCTCTCCGCCCGCTCCGCCTTCACCTTCCGCTTCCTGGACGAGGGCGAGGCCGAGGAGGACATCCTGGAGGCCACCGAGCGGGCCGAAGCGGCGGCTCGGTCCTGGCTGGCCGACCGCGGCTACGGCCACAAGAACCTCCGCTCCCAGGCCGAGGACCTCTCCCAGGCCCCCCTCGGCAAGCGCCAGCGCCGCGCCGCCAACAGCGCCGGCTGACCCGACCCCCTCCCCCTCCGCCACCTCCTTGACGGCTCCGCCCATGCCTATACTTGAGTAGTCAAGGAGGTGGCAATGACAAGCCCGACCGACCCCACAGCCGCACCGACCCCGGCAACACCACCCGTCCCCGGCACCGCTCCCGACGGCAGCCCCGGCACCGTCGCCCGCCCCGACCCGCTCGACACCGCCCTGCGCCTGGTCCGTGCCCAGACCGCCCTGGTCAAGCGCTTCGACGCCAGCCTCAGCGGCCTGCACGGCGTGAGCCTGTCCGACTTCACCCTGCTGCTGCACCTCGCCCAGGCCCCCGGCGGCCGGATGCGCCGGGTCGACCTGGCCGAGGCCCTCGGCCTCACCGCCTCCGGCGTCACCCGCGGCCTCGCCCCGCTGGAACGGATCGGCCTGGTCACCCGCGAGGCCGCCGCCCGGGACGCCCGGGTCGCCTACGCCGCCCTCACCCCGACCGGCCGCGAGCGACTCGGCGAGATGCTGCACACCGCCCGGCAGGTCGCCGCCGACCACTTCGCCGCCGACCGCTGGACCAGCGAGGACCTCACCCAGCTGACCACCCTGCTCACCCGGCTCGGCGGCACCGCCCCCGACCACCGCCCCATCCCGAGCCCCTGACCGACCCCCGCCCCACCCCACGCCCTAGGCTGAACCCGAACCACCAGCACCACCCGAACCATCCGCACCACTCGCACACCCTCGCGAAGGGCAGCACGATGACCCGCACTCCCGACCCGGCGTCCGGCAGCTCCGCCGCCGCGTCGCCCCGCCGGGAGCCCGCGCCTGCCCTCGCCGACACCCAGCGCGCCCACTGGCAGCAGACCTACCAGACCCACCCCGGCATGTACGGCGAGCGGCCCTCCGCCCCGGCCGAGCACGCCGCCCGGGCCTTCGCCGCCGCCGGCGCCCACCAGGTCCTCGAACTCGGCGCCGGCCACGGCCGCGACGCGCTCCACTTCGCCCGCTCGGGATTCAGCGTGCTGGCCACCGACTTCAGCGCGACCGGCCTGGCACAGCTGCGCGGCGCCGCCGCCGAACACGGCCTGGCCGAGCGGGTGCGCACCGCCGTGCACGACGTCCGCGAGCCGCTGCCCCTCCCCGACGCCTCCGTCGACGCGGTCTTCGCCCACATGCTGCTCTGCATGGCGCTCAGCACCGAGGAGCTCGGAGCGCTGGTCGCCGAGGTGCGCCGGGTGCTGCGCCCGGGCGGCACCTTCGTCTACACCGTCCGCCACACCGGCGACGCCCACTACGGCGCCGGCACCGGCCACGGGGACGACATCTGGGAACACGGCGGCTTCGCCGTCCACTTCTTCCCCCGCGAGCTGGTGGACCGGCTCGCCGAGGGCTGGCACCTCATCGAGGTCCACCCCTTCGAGGAGGGCGAACTGCCCCGCCGCCTCTGGCGCATCACCCAGGAGACCCCCCGATGACCACCCCGGACCAGGCCACCCCCGACCGGACCGCCCCCGACCAGGCCACCCCGAACGAGACCACCGCCCACGCCGCCGGCCCCGACCTCACCATCGACGGCACCGGCCTGCTCTGCGTCCAACTCCTGCTCCGGCTGCGGGCCCGGATCGCCCACCTCCCGGCCGGCGCGGTGGTCCACATCCACACCACCGACCCGGCCGCCCCGCTCGACCTCCCCGCCTGGTGCCACCTGACCGGCCACGCGTACCTCGGCCCGGTCCCCTCCCCGGCCCCGGACCGCGAGGTGTACGCCCTGCGCCTCACCTCGTCCCCGGTCCCGACCCGCCCCGACCGCCCCTGGCACCCCGCCCCCGCATCCCCCTCCACCACGGACTGACCGGAAAAATCCCCGCGCGCCCACCGCCTCCCCCGGTGAAGACTGCCCCCATGCCCCCCGCAGTCCCCACCCCGGACGGCCCGCACGCCAACCGCCTCCTCGGCCACCCGCCCGACGCCCGCCTCCTGCTGCTCAACTGCGACGACCTCGGCCTGGACGAGTCCGTCAACCTCGCCGTCATCGAAGCGATCCGGCAGGGCATCGCCGCCTCCGCCAGCCTGATGACCACGTGTCACGCCGCCCCGCACGCGCTCCAACTGCTGCGCCGCCACCCGGAGATCCCCTTCGGCGTCCACCTCACCCTGGTCTGCGAGACCCCGCACCTGCGGTGGGGCCCGCTCACCGCCCGTGACCGGGTGCCCTCCCTGTTGGACCCCTCCGGCGAGCTGTACGCCCCCACCCCCGCAGGCCGCGCCGCACTGGCCGCCCGCGCCCGACTCGACGACGTGGAGCGCGAGTTCCGCGCCCAGATCGACGCGGTCGGCCCCAGCGGCCTCAGCCCGACCCACCTGGACTTCCACTGCCTCGCCGACGGCGGTCGCGACGACATCCTCGACCTCGCGCTCGCCCTCGGCGCCGAGTACGGGCTGGCGGTCCGGGTCTGGCTGCCGCCCGCTCTGGCGCGGATGCGCGAGCGCGGCCTGCCCGTGGTCGACCACGGCTTCCTGGACAGTTTCACCGTCCCGCCGGCGGACAAGTCCGCCCACTACGCCCGGCTGCTGGCCGACCTCCCGCCGGGCCTGACCGAGTGGGCCGTCCACCCGAGCCTCACCACCGGCCCCGGCCCCCCGCCGGACCACCGACCGGCCGACGACGCTCCGGCCGACGACGGTTGGCAGGTGCGCCGCACCGACTACGAGTTCCTGGTGTCCGCCGAGGCCCGCCGACTGATCGCCGAGCACGGCATCACCGTGCTCGACTACCGCCCGCTGCAGGAAGCCTGGCGAGCCGCCCGAGGACGGGTCACGCCGGACCCCGCCCCGGACACCCGGTGTGCCACGATGAGGAGAATTCGTAACGACCGTACCCCGCAGGGAGGTTGACCACCATGGATCCGATCCTCGACTGCCACTGGCGCGACCAGGACGGCGGGTGGGCACTGACCGTCGGCCGCAACGGTGCCGAGTGGGAGCTGTTCGCGGCCGGACCGCAGTGGTCCGAGTCGCTGCCCTTCGCCGGCCCCGACGAGGTCCGCCGCCTCGCCCAGGCCCTGCTCGACCTGCCGGCCGAGCCCGAGCCGTACGAGTGCGCGTGGCAGCTCTCCCGGAGGGGCCAGACGGCCGCCGGGGGGCGGCCCGACCGCCACGCGTCCCTCACGGTCGGGCTCGACCCCGGCGGCGACCACCGCCCGTACCTCGCCTACCGGTCCTTCCCCGACCCGGGCCACGCCACCGGCCACGCCCCCGGCCTCGACTTCGAGGCGATCTGCGAGGACCCGCCGGTCGACCACCTCCGCGCCCAGGCGCACGCCTTCCTCACCAACTGCCCCGGCCCGCCGCCCCGCTGGCCGTAGCCCCGGCCCACCGCCCCGGTCCGCAGCCGTAGCCGTAGCCACAGCCCCGGTCCGCAGCCGCTCCGCCGGGAGCAGCGCCTCAGGCGGTGCGCCGCAGCAGCGCCAGGTACATCGCGTCGGTCCCGTGCAGGTGCGGCCACAGCTGCACGTCCGGCCCGTCCCCGAGCGCCGGGACGCCGGGCAGCAGCGGCCGGGCGTCGATCCACTCGACCCGGCCGCCTTCCTCGCGCAGCACGTCGTCGACCACGGCCCGGGTCTCCGCGAGGTGCGGCGAGCAGGTCGCGTAACCGACCACGCCGCCGACCCTGGTGGCCTCGATCGCGGAGCGCAGCAGGTCCCGCTGCAGCGGCCCGAAGGCGGCGACGTCGGCCGGCCGGCGGCGCCAGCGCGCCTCCGGGCGGCGCCGCAGCGCGCCCAGACCGGAGCACGGCACGTCGACCAGGACCCGGTCGAAGCCCTCGGAGCGCCAGGCCGGGCGGGTCCCGTCGGCCGCGATCACCGTGTACGGGCCGGGGTTGCCCTCCAGCGCCCGCGCCACCAGCCGGGCCCGGTGCGGCTGCTTCTCGCTCGCGACGAGCCCGGCGCCCCGCTCCGCGGCCAGCGCGCCGAGCAGTGCGGCCTTGCCGCCGGGCCCGGCGCAGCCGTCCAGCCAGAGCCGGTCCGGGCCCTCCAGCGGTGCCGCGGCCAGCGCCAGCGCGACCAGCTGGCTGCCCTCGTCCTGGACGCCGGCCCGGTTCTCCCGGACGGCGGTCAGCGTGCCCGGGTCGCCGCCCTCGGCGAGCCGCAGCGCGAACGGGGACCAGCGGCCGGGCTGGGCCTCGGGCAGCGCGTCGGCCAGCTCGCCGACGGTGACCCGACCGGGCCGGGCGACCAGGGTGACCTCGGGCCGGTCGTTGTCGGCGCGCAGCAGTTCCTCGATCGCGGTGCGTCCGGCCGCGTCCGGCTGCCAGCGGCCGAGCGAGTCCCAGAGCGCCGAGACCACCCAGCGCGGGTGCGAGTGCACGACCGCCAGGTGGTCCTCGGCGTCCTTGTCGTACGCCGGGGCGACCCGCTCGATCCAGGCGTCCAGGTCGTGGGCGCTGATCCGGCGCAGCACGGCGTTGACGAACTTGGCCTTGCCGTCGCCGAGCACCACCCGGGCCAGCTCGACGGTCGCCGAGACCGCCGCGTGGCTGGGGATGCGGGTGGTGAGCAGCTGGTGGGCGCCGAGCGAGAGGACGTCCAGCACCGGCGGGTCGACCTTGCTCAGCGGCCGGTCGATGCAGGCCGCGATGATCGCGTCGTAGGTGCCCTGGAGGCGCAGCGTGCCGTAGACCAGCTCGGTGGCGAGGGCGGCGTCGCGCCGGTCCATGCCCTTCTGCTCGGCCTCGCGCAGCAGGGACGGCAGGATCAGGTTGGCGTACGCGTCGCGCTCGTCGACGGCGCGCAGGGCGCGGAACGCGACGATCCGGGCCGGGTCCTTCTTCGGCCGACGGTGCGGACGGGGGGCGCGCTGGGCGCCGGCGGGGGTGTTCGGGGACGTGCTCACAGATACCTCAAAGTGCTGCGGTGGTTATTTCGTACGAACAGTAACGCCGATCCGGAGCCTCAGCCTCCGAGACCTCCGAGACCTCCGAGGTCTCCGAGGTCTCCGAACCGCTCCCCCGCCTCCAGCCGCGCCCCACGCGCCCAGTCGGCCGCCCGCATCTCCTTCTTCCCCTGCGGACGCACCTCCCCGAGCTCGATGTCGTGGCTCCCGGTCCCGACCCGCACGCTGTTCTTGCCGACCATCGCGACCTCGCCGGGCGCCAGCTCGGCGGCCTCCGGCAGCAGCTTGACCGGCCCGGTGACCTTCAGCCGCTCGCCCCGGAACTCCGTCCAGGCCCCCGGCGCCGGGGCGCAGCCGCGCACCACCCGGTCGATCCGCAGGGCGGGGTGGCTCCAGTCGATCCGCGCGTCCTCGACGGTGATCTTCGGCGCGAGCGTGATGCCGTCGGCGGGCTGCGGCACGGCCTGCAGCGAGCCGTCCTCGATCCCGTCCATGGTGGCGGCGAGCAGTCGGGCGCCGGAGTGCGACAGCCGGGTGAGCAGTTCGCCGCTGGTGTCGCTCGGGCGGATCGCCTCGGTGATCACGCCGTAGACCGGGCCGGAGTCCAGGCCCTGCTCGATCAGGAAGGTGGAGGCGCCGGTGACCTCGTCGCCGGCCAGCACCGAGTGCTGGACGGGCGCCGCGCCGCGCCAGGCCGGCAGCAGCGAGAAGTGCAGGTTGACCCAGCCGTGCTTGGGGATCTCCAGCGTGCCGGGCCGCAGCAGCGCGCCGTAGGCGACCACCGGGCAGCAGTCGGGGGCGAGTTCGGTGAGCCGGGCGACGAAGTCGGGGTCACTGGGCTTCGCCGGCTTGAGGACCTCGATCCCGGCCTCCTCGGCGCGCTGGGCGACGGGGCTGGCGACCAGCTTGCGCCCGCGTCCGGCGGGGGCGTCGGGGCGGGTGACCACCGCGACCACCTCGTGCCGGTCGGAGGCGATCAGCGCGTCCAGGGCGGGAACGGCGACCTCGGGGGTACCGGCGAAGACGAGACGCATCAAGTGCCTTTCTGCAGACGGGAATTCGATGGAGCGAGAGTTCGACGGAGCGAGCGTCAGCGCGCAGCGCCGAACGTACTGTGCGGCGACACCTTGACCACCGGCGCCGGCCCGGCGCCCCACTCGGCCTCCCGGATCGCCTTCAGCGCGGCCTTGCGCTGCTCCCGGTCGAGCCGGTCGATGAAGATGATGCCGTCCAGGTGGTCGGTCTCGTGCTGGATGCACCGGGCGAGCAGCTGGGTGCCCTCCAGGGTGACCGGATCGCCGTACATGTTGAAGCCCTTGGCCACCACGCCGTACGCCCGCCTGGTGTCGTAGCGCAGCCCGGGCAGCGAGAGGCAGCCCTCCGGGCCCTCCTGCTCGTCCTCGCTCAGCGACAGGTCCGGGTTGATCAGATGCCCGGTGACGCCGTCCACGTGGTAGGTGAACACCCGCAGCGAGACGCCGAGTTGGGGCGCGGCAAGGCCGGCGCCGGGGGCGTCGAGCATGGTCTCGGTGAGGTCGGCGACCAGGTTGCGCAGTTCCTTGTCGAAGGTGGTCACCGGCTGGGCGGTGGCCCGCAGGACGGGGTCTCCGAAGAGACGGATCGGCTGGATCGCCACGGGGTACGGGCTCCTGTCCGGGTGGGCGCGGGCTCACGGGCAACGACTGGTTCCCCGCAAGTCTATGCAACCCGCCCGCACATCCCGCCGGGCCGTCCCCCACGCTCCGCCGGGCCGCCACCACACGCTCCGCCGGGCGGCCCCCGGACGCCCGCGTCGGCCGTTGGCATATCCCGACTCTGCCGAGCCGCGTTACCCCGGCCCCCGCTCCCGCGTTGGTCAAGAGAGATTGACCGGGGCCGGGCGCGCGGGACACCGCGCCCCGGCCGAGCTGAACCGTACGGAAGGTGGCACGTAGGCCATGGCCGAGCAGATCAACCACGACGCCCGGGCGCGGGCGAGCCTGCACCTGCTGGTGCGGGACATCGAGCGGGTGAGGCGCCAGGTCGACGCGCTGCGGACGCTCACCGCCCAACTGGGCAACGTCTACCGACCGCGCCGCCCGAGCACCTCGGCCGGCTTCGTGGTGTACGGACGCGCGCCCGCGCCGACCGTGCGCCTGGCGCAGGAGCTGCGGGAGAGCGTGGAGACCCTGGTGGCGGCGGCGGTCGAGTTCGACCGGGCGCTCGGGTTCTCCTGGGACTCGGTGGGCTCCGCCCTCGGGGTCACCAAGCAGGCGGTGCACCGCCGTTACGGCATGCGCCGCCCGACCAGCGAACTCCTCGCCGCCAGCAGCGCCGTCCCGGGCCCCGCCCGCCCGGACCGCTCCGAGGACCTGCCCGCCCCGACCGAACGCGGCGGCCTGGCCGCCACCGTCCCCGCGGCCCGCCAGGGCGGCCTGGACCGCTCCAGCCTGGAGCGCAACTCCCTCGACCGCACCCCGATCGACCGCCCGGGCATCGACCGCACCCCCCTCGACCGCACCCCGATCGACCGCTCCGGCATCGACCGCCCGGGCATCGACCGCACCCCCCTCGACCGCGACCGCACCCCGGTCGAGCGCCCGCAGACCGGCATCCCTCTCCGCGGCTGACCACCCCCGCACGGACCGGGCCATCCCGGGGCGGGGTGGCCCACTCACCCCGCCCCAGTACGGCCCCCAGCACGGCCACCCCGGCAGCGCCCTACCCGATGTCCGTCGGATCCACCCGCACCCGCACCGGCTCCGCCGTCCGCAGCGCGATCCGCGCGATCTGCGCCGCCTTGAGCGCCGCCGCCAGCGCGGCCCCCTGCCCCGGCGCCACCCGCAGCAGCGCCCGCTCCTGCTCCTCCCCGCGCAGCGCGGGCACCGGCACCGGCCCCAGCACGTCCGCGCCCTCCGGCAGCCGGACCAGGTTCAGCAGATCGGCGACGGCCGCCGGGCTCCCGCTCACCGCGGCCATCCGCGACACCGGCGGGAAGTGCAGCTGCGCCCGTTCGTCCCGTTCCAGCCCGGCGTGCCCGAGCGGGTCCCAGCGCACCAGCGCCTGCACCGGCCGGGCCGAGGGCTCGGCCACCACCACGACCGTCCCGCCCTCCGTCGAGGGCCGGGCGAGCGCGGCCGCCGCCAGCCAGAGCCGCAGCGTCTCCTCCCCGGCCCGCAGGTCGGGCCGGCTCAGCAGCGCCCAGCCGTCCAGCAGCAGCACCGCCCCGTAGCCGCCACCGCCCTCGACCACCGGTTCCGCCCCGGGCGTGGAGATCACCAGCGAGGGTTCGTCGGGAACGGTGTCCAGCACCGCGTCCCGCCCCGAGGTCCGGACCGGGATCCGCGGGAAGGCCTTGCCCAGTTCCTCCGCGGTGCGCCGGGCGCCGACCACCTGGGCCCGCAGCCGGAAGGAGCCGCACTCGGGGCAGTGCCAGTCGTTCTCCGCCTCCCCGCACCAGCTGCAGGACAGCGCGGCGTCCGCCGAGGGCGCCTCCAGCGGCCCTTCGCAGCGCCGGCAGCGGGCGGGCGTCCGGCAGCGCCCGCAGGCCAGCCGGGGCACGTAGCCGCGCCGGGGCACCTGGATGAGCACCGGGTGCCCGGCCGCCAGCGCCTCCCGGGCGGCCTCCCAGGCCACCGAGGGCAGCCGGGCGGCCTGGGCGGCGGCGTCCCGGTGCTGGTCCTGGTCGGTGACGGTGCGCACCCGCGGCGCGACCTGCCGCACCGTCTCCCGGTCGGCGACCAGCGGCCGTGCCCACCCGGTGCTGACCAGCTGGGCGCCCTCCACCGTCACGGCGTGCCCGCCGAGCAGGACGGCGGCGCCCTCCTCGGCGGCGCGCAGCAGTGCCACCTCGCGCACGTGCGGGTGCGGGGCGCGCGGATCGCTGTGGCTGCCGTCGCCGTCGGACCAGACCACGACCAGCCCGAGGTCGCGCACCGGCGCGAACATGGTGGCCCTGGTCCCGATCGCGACGTGCACCGACCCGCGGCTGACCGCGAGCCAGCGCCGGTAGCGTTCGCGCGGGCCGAGCTCGGCCTCCAGGGCGGAGTGGAGGCCGGGTCCGAGGAGTTCGGTCAGCGCCCGGTCCACCCGGGCCACCGACCGCCGGTCCGGCAGCACGACCAGCGCGCCGCGCCCGCCGGCCAGCGTCGCGGCGACCGCCCGGGCGATCTCGTACGGCCAGCCGGGCCCCGGCAGCGCCGCCCACACCGCGCGCGGCGAACCGCCGCCGGCCAGCGCGGCGAGGAAGTCCGGTCCGGCGGGGTAGCGCTGCCAGCCGCCCGGGGCGGGCGCCGGCGGCCGGGGCAGCGGCGGTGGCGAGGGCTCGGCCTCGGCCTTGGCGTGCCGGGGCGGTACCGCCAGCTGCAGCACGTCGGCCAGGGTGCCGGCGTAGCGGTCGGCGACGGTGCGGCACAGCCGCAGCAGCTGCGGGGTGAGCACCGGTTCGGGTGAGAGCACCTGGGCGAGCGGGGCGAGCGGTCCGGCGAAGTCGCTCTTCTCCAGCCGGGCGACGATGAACCCGTCGTGCAGTTCCCCGCCCTCGCGCTGGCCCCTGACCACCCGCGCGCCGAAGCGCACCCGCACCCGGACGCCCGGCTGGGCCTCCTCGGCCATGGCGGCCGGCACCTCGTAGTCGAAGAGCTTGTCGATGGTGAGCACGCCCTTGTCCACCACCACCCGGGCCACCGGCAGGTGCTCGGCCCGCTTGGCGCCCTTCCAGGTCCGTGGCTTGGCCCGCTTGACCGTCTCCCGGATGAACGCCAGCTGCTCCGGCTCGGCGGCCCCGTTCTCCCCTGTGCTGCTCATCGCTCCCAAGTACTACCAGGTCACACCGACACCGCGCACACAGCGGAGCGGCGCCCGCCCCGAACGGGGGCGGACGCCGCTTCGAAGAACGCCGGGAGGTCAGGCCTGCACGGCGGCCTTGAGCTGCTCGACCCGGTCGGTGCGCTCCCAGGTGAAGTCCGGCAGCTCACGGCCGAAGTGGCCGTACGCGGCGGTCTGCGAGTAGATCGGACGCAGCAGGTCCAGGTCGCGGATGATCGCGGCCGGGCGCAGGTCGAACACCTCGGAGACAGCCTTCTGGATGTCCAGGACCGGGACGGTCTCGGTGCCGAAGGTCTCCACGAACAGGCCGACCGGCTCGGCCTTGCCGATCGCGTACGCGACCTGGACCTCGGCGCGGCGGGCGAGGCCGGCGGCGACGATGTTCTTCGCCACCCAGCGCATCGCGTACGCGGCCGAGCGGTCCACCTTGGACGGGTCCTTGCCGGAGAAGGCGCCGCCACCGTGGCGGGCCATGCCGCCGTAGGTGTCGATGATGATCTTGCGGCCGGTGAGGCCGGCGTCGCCCATCGGGCCGCCGATCTCGAAGCGACCGGTCGGGTTGACCAGCAGGCGGTAGCCCTCGGTGGTCAGCTTGATGCCCTGGTCGGCCAGCGCCTTCAGCTCCGGCTCCACGACGAACTCGCGGATGTCCGGGGTGAGCAGCGACTCCAGGTCGATGTCCGAGGCGTGCTGGGTGGAGACGACCACGGTGTCGAGGCGGACGGCCTTGTCGCCGTCGTACTCGATGGTGACCTGGGTCTTGCCGTCGGGGCGCAGGTACGGGATGGTCCCGTTCTTGCGGACCTCGGTGAGGCGGCGGGAGAGGCGGTGCGCCAGGGTGATCGGCAGCGGCATCAGCTCGGGCGTCTCGTCCGACGCGTAGCCGAACATCAGGCCCTGGTCGCCGGCACCCTGCTTGTCCAGGTCGTCCTCGTCGCCCTCGACGCGGGCCTCGTACGCGGTGTCGACACCCTGCGCGATGTCGGGCGACTGGGCACCGATGGACACCGACACGCCGCAGGAGGCGCCGTCGAAGCCCTTCTTGGAGCTGTCGTAGCCGATCTCCAGGATCTTGTCCCGGACGAGCTGGGCGATCGGGGCGTACGCCTTGGTCGTCACCTCGCCGGCCACGTGCACCTGGCCGGTGGTGATGAGCGTCTCCACGGCGACCCGGGAGGTCGGGTCCTCACGGAGGAGAGCGTCAAGGATGGTGTCGCTGATCTGGTCAGCGATCTTGTCGGGGTGTCCCTCGGTCACGGACTCCGAGGTGAACAGGCGGCGAGACACAGCGCTCCCTGGGGTTGCAGCGGCTGCTGACTGAAGGCCCCCGGCGAACCGGGGACATCCGGAAAGACTTGATTCCTGGAGTCTAACCGGCTGGTTCCGTCGAACGTCCACCGCTTCCGGAAATCAAGACCGTTCTTGAGCGGGGCTCGATCAGTTCCGACCCGGTTCCAGCCGCTTTGCGACCAGATCCCACACCACGTCCGCGAGCGCCTCCTTGGGCCCCACCGGTACGGGGGTCTCACTGCCGTCCGCGCCCAGCACCACGGCCTCGTTGACGTCCTGCCCGAAAGCCTTGCCGTCGCCCACCTCGTTGACGACCAACAGGTCGCAGCCCTTGCGGGCGAGCTTGGCGCGGCCGTTGGCGAGCACGTCGTCGGTCTCCGCCGCGAAACCCACCACCAGTTGACCCGAACGGGGCCGGTGGGCCGACAGCTCGGCCAGCACGTCGGGGTTGCGGACCAGCGCGACCGGCGCCGGCTCGACCCCCTCGACCTTCTTGATCTTGCCGGTCGCGTACTCGGCGGGCCGGAAGTCGGCCACCGCCGCGGCCATCACCACGGCGTCCGCGTCCGCGGCCGCCTTCAGCGCCGCCTCGCGCAGTTCCAGCGCGGTCGAGACGTGCACCACGTCCACGCCCGCCGGGTCGGGCAGCTCGGCGTTGGCCGAGACCAGGGTCACCCGCGCCCCGCGCGCCGCGGCGGTCACCGCCAGCGCGTAGCCCTGCTTGCCGGAGGAGCGGTTGCCGAGGAAGCGCACCGGGTCCAGCGGCTCCCGGGTGCCGCCGGCCGAGACCACCACGTGCCGCCCGGCCAGGTCGGTCGGCACCGGCCCGCCGCGGCGCAGCACGGCCCGGCAGGCCTCGAAGATCGCGCCGGGCTCGGGCAGCCGCCCCTTGCCGGTGTCCTTGCCGGTGAGCCGCCCGACGGCCGGCTCCAGCACGATCACACCGCGCCGGCGCAGGGTGGCGACGTTCTCCCGGGTGGCCGGGTGCTCCCACATCTCGGTGTGCATCGCGGGCGCCAGGACGACCGGGCAGCGGGCGGTGAGCAGGGTGTTGGTCAGCAGGTCGTCGGCCAGCCCGTGGGCGGCCTTGGCGATCAGGTCGGCGGTGGCGGGGGCGACCACCACCAGGTCGGCCTGCTGCCCGATCCGCACGTGCGGCACCTCGTGCACGCGCTCCCAGGTCTCGGTGGCGGCCGGACGGCCGGAGAGCGCGGCCCAGGTGGCCTCGCCGACGAAGTGCAGCGCCGCCGCGGTGGGCACCACGGTGACCTGGTGGCCGGACTCGGTGAACCGGCGCAGCAGCTCGCACGCCTTGTAGGCGGCGATCCCGCCGCTGACACCCAGAGCCACGCGGGGAGCGTCCACAGTCAGACACGACCTTTCTTCCGATCCGGAACCCGCCCACCCTACGACCCCTCGGCCGCCCCCCACACCGTGGCCCGGCCCACACCACGGCCCAGCCCACACAGCGGCCCGGCCCACACCGGATCCCGCACACCGGAAAACGCCGGAGGGCCCGGCGGAGTGTCTCCGCCCGGCCCTCCGGGAAAAAGTGCGGGGCTGCCTCAGGCGGCGCCCTCGACCGCCTCGGCGGTCAGCATGCCCGCGTTGATCTCGCGCAGCGCGATCGACAGCGGCTTCTCGTGCACGTGGGTGTCGACCAGCGGGCCGACGTACTCCAGCAGGCCCTCGCCGAGCTGGGAGTAGTACGCGTTGATCTGACGCGCGCGCTTGGCGGCGTAGATCACGAGGCTGTACTTCGAGTCGGTGGCCTCAAGCAGCTCGTCGATCGGCGGGTTGATGATGCCCTCGGGCGCGGTCATGGAAGAGGACACGCGAAAACCTTCCGAAAGGGTGGAAAAGACTGACAGGTCAGGCTACACCGAGCAAGGCTAGCAGTTCGGCCGCTACCTGCTCGACGGAGGTGTTGACAAGGGTCGAGTCGAACTCGGCCTCGGCCGCAAGCTCGACCTTGGCCGCCTCCAGCCGCCGGTCGATCACCTCCTGCGACTCGGTGCCCCGGCCGGTGAGCCGGCGGACCAGCTCCTCCCAGCTCGGCGGAGCCAGGAAGACCAGCTGGGCCTCCGGCATCGACTCGCGCACCTGGCGGGCACCCTGCAGATCGATCTCCAGCAGGACGGGCTCGCCGCGCTCCAGCTTCTCCAGGACCGCCGCACGCGGGGTCCCGTAGCGGTTCCCGGCGAACTCGGCCCACTCCAGCAGCTCGCCGTTGGCGATCAGCTTGTCGAACTCGTCGTTGTCGACGAAGTGGTACTGGACCCCGTTCTTCTCGCCGGGCCTCGGGTGCCGGGTGGTGGCCGACACCGAGAGCCAGACCTCGGGGTACATCTTCCTCATATGAGCGACGACCGTGCTCTTGCCGACCCCCGAGGGGCCGGAGAGCACGGTCAGCCGCGGACGCTCACTCATGCACCGATTATCCCGGATCGCGGACGATCCCGGGACCACGGGGGCACGGTCAGGCGGCGCCACCGCCGAACTCCCGCTCCAGGGAAGCGATCTGGTTCGTTCCGAGACCGCGGACACGGCGGCTCTCGCTGATGCCGAGGCGCTCCATGATCTGCTTGGCACGAACCTTGCCGACGCCCGGAAGGGACTCCAGCAGGGCGGACACCTTCATCTTGCCGATGACGTCGTTGTCGTTCTTGCCGGCCTTGATCACATCGTGCAGGGAGGCACCGGAGTGCTTGAGCCGGTTCTTGACCTCGGCGCGCTCCCGGCGAGCCTCGGCGGCCTTGGCGAGCGCGGCGGTGCGCTGTTCAGGGGTAAGGGGCGGAAGAGCCACGCCGTTCACCTCAGGGTGTGGAAGGAAGGGATTGAGCTATGACTGGTTTGGTACCGGGCACACCGTCCGCAAGGGGAGCCCAATGGGGAACCACAGGGCCCTGACCTGCGGGAGCTACGGGTTTCGCGGCTCGCCGATGACCTATCGCCGGACACTACCCGGATTGCGGCGCCGCGTCAGGAAAAGAACACGAAAAGTCCTGGTCAGCCAGGGCCGACCAGGACTTTCCAGGGCAAAATGACCGTGATTGCGAAACTTTGACGGGCTCGATGTGACGGCGCTCACGTCGACTCCGGTGCCGCCCCGCCGTCCTGCGGACACTGCGCACGGTCACCGGACGGCTACCGGCCGGGCCCGCTCCGCTACTTGACGGCGTCCGCCGGGTCATGTGAGAGGTTCCCCTCCGCTACCCGGCGGACACCCGCGCCGCCCTCCGGCGACGCCCTCCCGGCTACTTGACGGCGTCCGCGAACTCGCCGACGAAGCGCTCCGCCGCCGCCCGCAGCGCCGGCACCGACGGCCCGTGCTTGAGCACGTCCCGGCTGACGCTCGGCACCACGTTCAGCACCGAGGCGCCGAACACCCGCGGCAGGTCCGCCATGGTCGCGCCCTGGGCGCCGATCCCGGGGGCCAGCAGCGGGCCGTTGATGGCCAGGTCCACGCCCGCGTCGGCCAGCGTCGCGCCGACCACCGCGCCGAAGGAGCCCAGCGGCGCGGCGTCCGCGTTCTCCGCCGCCAGCTGCCGCAGCACCGAGGCCGCGACCGGCTCGCCGTCCGCCCCGACCGCGCGCTGCACCTCGGCGCCCTCCGGGTTGGAGGTGAGGGCCAGCGCGAACACCCCGCAGCCCTGCTCACGGGCCAGGTCCAGGGCCGGGCGCAGCGAGCCGAAGCCCAGGTACGGGCTGACCGTGACGGCGTCCGAGAACAGCGGGCTGCCGGGCGACAGGAAGGCCTCCGCGTAGGCGGCCATGGTGGAGCCGATGTCGCCGCGCTTGGCGTCCATCAGCACCAGCGCGCCGGCCGCCCGGGCCTCCTCGACGCTCTTCTCCAGCACCGCGACGCCCTTGCTGCCGAAGCGCTCGAAGAAGGCGGCCTGCGGCTTGAGCACGGCCACCCGGTCGGCCAGCGCCTCCACCACGGTGCGGCTGAAGGTCTCCAGCCCGGCGAGGTCGTCGCCGAGCCCCCAGGCGGAGAGCAGGGAGGCGTGCGGGTCGATCCCGACGCAGAGCTGGCCGCGGGTGTCGAGGGCCTGGCGCAGCCGGGCGCCGAACGGGGCGAGGGTCATGTCGTCCACTCCGAAGGTCGTACGGGGGTTCAGGAGGCGTTCTTGGGGTCGCGCACGGCGCTGCCGACGGCCGCCGCCAGGTCGCGGAAGCCCGCGGCGCGGATCCGGGCGGACAGGCCCTTGTGGACCCGGCGGCACCAGAACGGCCCCTCGTAGATGAAGGCGCTGTAGCCCTGCACCAGGTCTGCGCCGTGGATGATCCGCTGCCAGGCGTCCTCGGCGGTCTCCACGCCGCCGACCGAGACCAGGGTCAGCCGGCCGCCGGTGCGGGCGCGCAGCCGCTGCAGCACCTCCAGGGCGCGGGCCTTCAGCGGGGCGCCGGACAGGCCGCCCATGCCGATCTCCTCGACCCGCTTCGGGTCGGCCCGCAGGCCCTCCCGGCCGATCGTGGTGTTGGTGGCGATGATGCCGTCCAGGCCCAGTTCCAGGGCGAGGTCGGCGACCGCGTCGACGTCCTCGTCGGCCAGGTCGGGGGCGATCTTGACCAGCAGCGGCACGTGGTGCGCGGTGGTGCGGTCGGCGGCCTCGCGCACCGCGGCGAGCAGCGGGCGCAGGTGGTCGACGGCCTGGAGGTTGCGCAGCCCGGGGGTGTTCGGCGAGCTGACGTTGACCACCAGGTAGTCGGCGTACTTGGCCAGCCGCTCGGTCGACTTGACGTAGTCGGCGACCGCGTCGGCCTCCTCGACCACCTTGGTCTTGCCGATGTTGACGCCGATCACCGGGGTGGAGCTGGTGTGCGGGCGGGCGGCCAGCCGGGCGGCGACCCGGGCCGAGCCCTGGTTGTTGAAGCCCATCCGGTTGATCAGCGCGCGGTCCTCGACCAGCCGGAACAGCCGGGGCGCCGGGTTGCCGGGCTGGGGCTCGCCGGTGATGGTGCCGATCTCGACGTAGTCGAAGCCGAGCATCGCCAGGCCGTCGATGCCGACGCCGTTCTTGTCGAAGCCGGCCGCGAGCCCGAACGGGCCGGGCAGGTCCAGGCCGAGGGCCCGGGTGCGCAGCGCCCGGTCGCGCGGGGCGAGCACCAGCCGCACCAGGGTGCGCAGGCCGGGCACGGAGGAGGCGAGCCGGATCCAGAAGAAGGCGAGGTGGTGGGCCTTCTCCGGGTCCATCTTCTTGAACACGAGGTCGAACAGGAACTTGTACAAGGGGGGTCAACTCCCGGATCGATGACCGTACTTGGTCATGGAAGTGGGGGGCACCCGACTGGCTCCGGTGCCCCCCACTGCGGTGGTGCTACTTGCGGCCGGCGTTGATCAGCGCGGCGTGCTCCTGGAGCGACATCACTCCGACCTCGTCACGCAGCAGCGCGTCCATGCCCTGGACCGCGGCCCCCATCGCCTGGACGGTGGTGAGGCACGGCACCCCGCGGGAGACCGCGGCGGTGCGGATCTCGTAGCCGTCGAGGCGCCCGCCGGTGCCGTACGGCGTGTTGATGATCAGGTCGACCTCGCCGTCGTGGATCAGCTGGACGATGGTCCGCTCACCGTTCGGGCCCTCGCCCTCGCTGTGCTTGCGCACCAGCGTGGACGGGATGCCGCCGCGGTGCAGCACCTCGGCGGTGCCGGCGGTGGCGAGCACCTCGAAGCCGAGGCCGACCAACGCCCGGGCCGGGAAGACCAGGTTGCGCTTGTCCCGGTTGGCGACCGAGACGAAGACCTTGCCCTTGGTCGGCAGCGCGCCGTACGCACCGGACTGGGCCTTGGCGTACGCGGTGCCGAAGACCCGGTCGATGCCCATGACCTCGCCGGTGGAGCGCATCTCGGGGCCGAGCACGGTGTCCACGCCGCGGCCGTGGATGTCGCGGAAGCGGCTCCACGGCATCACGGCCTCCTTGACCGCGATCGGCGCGTCGGCGGGCAGCGTGCCGCCGTCGCCCTCGGCCGGCAGCAGGCCCTCGGCGCGCAGCTCGGCGATGGTGGCGCCGAGCGAGATCCGGGCGGCGGCCTTGGCCAGCGGCACCGCGGTCGCCTTGGAGGTGAACGGGACGGTGCGGGAGGCGCGCGGGTTGGCCTCCAGCACGTAGAGGATGTCCCCGGCCAGCGCGAACTGGATGTTGATCAGGCCGCGGACGCCGACACCGCGCGCGATGGCCTCGGTGGAGGTGCGCAGGCGCTTGATGTCGTAGCCGCCGAGGGTGATCGGGGGCAGCGCGCAGGCGGAGTCGCCGGAGTGGATGCCGGCCTCCTCGATGTGCTCCATGACGCCGCCGAGGTAGAGCTCGGTGCCGTCGTAGAGCGCGTCGACGTCGATCTCCACCGCGTCGTCCAGGAAGCGGTCGATCAGCACCGGGTGCTCGGAGATCAGACCGGCGTGCCGCTCCAGGTAGGAGGCGAGCGAGGCCTCGTCGTAGACGATCTCCATGCCGCGGCCGCCGAGCACGTAGGACGGGCGGGCCAGCACGGGGTAGCCGATCTCGTCGGCGATCGCCTTGGCCTCCGCGAAGGAGAAGGCGGTGCCGTGCTTGGGCGCGGGCAGCCCGGCGTCGCGCAGCACCCGGCCGAAGGCGCCGCGCTCCTCGGCGAGGTCGATCGCCTCGGGCTGGGTGCCGACGATCGGCACGCCGTTGTCCTTGAGCGCCTGGGCCAGGCCCAGCGGGGTCTGGCCGCCGAGCTGGACGATCACACCGGCCAGCGGGCCGGCCTGCTGCTCGGCGTGGACGATCTCCAGCACGTCCTCCAGGGTGAGCGGCTCGAAGTAGAGCCGGTCGGAGGTGTCGTAGTCGGTGGAGACGGTCTCCGGGTTGCAGTTGACCATCACGGTCTCGTACCCGGCCTCGGCGAGCGCGAAGGAGGCGTGCACGCAGGAGTAGTCGAACTCGATGCCCTGGCCGATCCGGTTCGGGCCCGAGCCGAGAATGATCACGGCCGGCTTGGTGCGCGGGGCGACCTCGCTCTCCTCGTCGTACGAGGAGTAGAAGTACGGGGTCTTGGCGGCGAACTCGGCGGCGCAGGTGTCGACGGTCTTGTACACCGGGCGGATGCCGAGCGCGTGCCGCACCTCGCGGACCACGTCCGGCTTCAGGCCGCGGATCTCGCCGATCTGCTGGTCGGAGAAGCCGTGCCGCTTGGCGTGGCGCAGCAGCTCGGGGGTGAGCTCGGCGGCCTCGGCCAGCTCGCCGGCGATCTCGTCCAGCAGGAAGAGCTGGTCGACGAACCACGGGTCGATCTTGGTGGCCTCGAACACCTCCTCCGGGGTGGCACCGGCCCGGACGGCGTCCATCACGGTGTTGATCCGGCCGTCGGTCGGCACGACCGCCTTGGTCAGCAGCTCCGCCTTGTCGCCGAGGGGGCCGGTCCAGCCGAACTGGGAGCCCTTCTTCTCCAGCGAGCGCAGCGCCTTCTGCAGTGCCTCGGGGAAGTTGCGGCCCATGGCCATGGCCTCGCCGACCGACTTCATGGTGGTGGTGAGGGTGGCGTCGGCGCTCGGGAACTTCTCGAACGCGAACCGCGGCACCTTGACCACGACGTAGTCGAGGGTCGGCTCGAAGGAGGCCGGGGTCTGCTCGGTGATGTCGTTGGGGATCTCGTCCAGGGTGTAGCCGACGGCCAGCTTGGCGGCGATCTTGGCGATCGGGAAGCCGGTGGCCTTGGAGGCGAGGGCCGAGGAGCGGGAGACGCGCGGGTTCATCTCGATCACGATGACCCGGCCGTCGTCGGGGTTGACGGCGAACTGGATGTTGCAGCCGCCGGTGTCGACGCCGACCTCGCGGATCACGGCGATGCCGATGTCGCGCAGGATCTGGTACTCGCGGTCGGTGAGGGTCATCGCCGGGGCGACGGTGATCGAGTCACCGGTGTGCACGCCCATCGGGTCGAAGTTCTCGATGGAGCAGACGACCACGACGTTGTCGTTCTTGTCGCGCATCAGCTCCAGCTCGTACTCCTTCCAGCCGAGGATGGACTCCTCCAGGAGCACCTCGGTGGTCGGCGAGAGGGCCAGGCCCTGGCCGGCGATCCGGCGCAGGTCCTCCTCGTTGTGGGCGAAGCCGGAGCCGGCGCCGCCCATGGTGAAGGAGGGGCGCACCACGACCGGGTAGCCGCCGAGCGTGTCGACGCCGGCCAGCACGTCGTCCATGGAGTGGCAGATGACCGAGCGGGCGGACTCGCCGTAGCCGATCTTGGCCTTGACGGCCTCGACGACGCCCTTGAAGAGCTCGCGGTCCTCGCCCTTGTTGATCGCCACCACGTCGGCGCCGATCAGCTCGACGCCGTACTTCTCCAGCGTGCCCGCCGCGTGCAGCGAGATCGCGGTGTTCAGCGCGGTCTGGCCGCCCAGGGTCGGCAGCAGCGCGTCGGGGCGCTCCTTGGCGATGATCTTCTCGACGAACTCCGGGGTGATCGGCTCGACGTAGGTGGCGTCGGCGATCTCCGGGTCGGTCATGATCGTGGCCGGGTTGGAGTTGACCAGCACGACCCGCAGGCCCTCGGCCTTGAGGACGCGGCAGGCCTGGGTGCCCGAGTAGTCGAACTCGGCGGCCTGGCCGATGACGATCGGGCCGGAGCCGATCACCAGGACGGACTTGATGTCAGTGCGCTTAGGCACGCTGGCCCTCCATGAGCTTCACGAAGCGGTCGAACAGGTAGGCGGCGTCGTGCGGGCCGGCGGCCGCTTCGGGGTGGTACTGCACGCTGAAGGCGGGGACGTCGAGCGCCTGCAGGCCCTCGACCACGTCGTCGTTGAGGCAGACGTGGGAGACCTCGACCCGCCCGTAGGGGGTGTCGCTCACCTTGTCCAGCGGCGCGTTCACGGCGAAGCCGTGGTTGTGGGCGGTCACCTCGACCTTGCCGGTGGTGCGGTCCTGCACCGGCTGGTTGATGCCGCGGTGGCCGTACTTGAGCTTGTAGGTGCCGAAGCCCAGCGCGCGGCCGAGGATCTGGTTGCCGAAGCAGATCCCGAAGAACGGGGTCTTCCGCTCCAGCACGCCCTGCGCGACGGCGACCTGGTGGTCGGCGGTGGCCGGGTCGCCCGGGCCGTTGGAGAAGAACACGCCGTCC
The DNA here is from genome assembly GCF_044749365.1 of Kitasatospora sp. NPDC089509. Lineage (NCBI taxonomy): Bacteria > Bacillati > Actinomycetota > Actinomycetes > Kitasatosporales > Streptomycetaceae > Kitasatospora > Kitasatospora sp. NPDC089509. The sequence goes on from NZ_JBIVHS010000010.1 coordinate 61,794, forward strand.
GGGTTGACGGCGTAGACGTCCTCCAGGGTGGAGTTGGCCGGCAGCACGTGCACCTCGATGCCGCGCTCGGCCATCCGCTGCGGGGTCATCGCCTTGATGCCGAGGTCCAGCGCGGCGACGGTGAACTTCTTCTCACCGATCGCGGGGACGACGTACGCCTCGGTGGTGGCCACCTCGGCGCACAGGTCGGCGCCCTTCATCTCGGGCGACTGCTGCACCCGGGCGAGCAGCGCGGCCGGGTCGGCCAGCGCCTCGCCGGAGAAGATGCCGCAGCGCATCGCGCCGCGCTCGCGCAGGTGGCGGGTCAGCGCGCGGGTGTCGATGCCGCTGATGCCGACGACGCCCTGGCGGTCGAGCTCCTCGTCCAGCGAGCGGCGGGAGCGCCAGTTGGACGCCACCCGGGCGGGGTCGCGCACGACGTACCCGGCGACCCAGATCTGCTTGGACTCGTCGTCCTCGTCGTTCCAGCCGGTGTTGCCGATCTGCGGGGCGGTCATCACGACCACCTGGCGGTGGTACGACGGGTCGGTCAGGGTCTCCTGGTAGCCGGACATGCCGGTGTTGAAGACCGCCTCGCCGAAGGTCTCGCCGGTCGCGCCGTAGGCCTGGCCGCGGAAGGTCCGGCCGTCCTCCAGGACGAGCACGGCGGGGACACGCTCCCGCCGTTGGCGCTGCGTGGTGGGGGCAGGTGCGGTCATTGCGCGGCCTCTTCCGTCTTCTTCGTCTTCGTAGTACGTGTGGCGAGCTCGTTGATCGCCTCGACCCAGGCGGCGTGCTCGTCGGGGTGGTCGGCCCGGAAGCCGGAGTCCAGCTCGGCGCCCTCGTGGGCCCAGCCGACCACCAGCAGTCCGGAGGGGACGACCTTGCCGGCGATCCCGGAGTCGGTCCGGGCACCGGTCAGGTGCTCGGCCGGGATCCAGAAGTCCACGTCACCGGGGCGCTGCACCAGCAGGCCGTCCTCGCCGAGGGTGAGGTCGGCCCGGCTGCGGGTGCCCAGGCCGTGCGCGACGACCCGGTCGAGCCAGTTCCCGGCGGTGGTGGTGCCGTGGTACCGGCCGCTGGTCTCCAGGATGGTCCGGCCGGCGCGGGCCGGCACGGCGGGCAGCGGCGGGATCCCGGACTGCAGGGTGCGCCGCCAGTTCCAGCCCTGGCGCATCAGCCAGTAGATCAGGCCGATGACGATCAGCAGGCCGATCGACCAGCCGATGTAGCCCGGCCAGTCCGTGACCCTCGCCTGCTCCTTGGCGAGCGTGGCGTGGTCCATCACTCCTGACCGCCCTGCTCGGCCAGCTCTCCGGCCAGTACCGTGGCGCGACCGCGCAGGAAGGTGGCGTGCACCCGTCCGGGCAGGTCCATGCCCTTGTAGGGCGTGTTGCGGCTGCGGGTGGCGAAGCTCTCGGGGTTCACGGCACCACGGTACGCGGGATCGAAGAGCACCAGGTTGGCGGGCTCACCAGCCGAGACCGGCCGGCCGTGCCCGGTGAGACGGCCGATCCGGGCCGGGCGGCGCGACATCCGGTCCGCGACGCCCTCCCAGTTCAGCAGGCCGGTGTCGACCATGGTCTGCTGCACGACCGACAGCGCGGTCTCCAGGCCGACCATGCCCATCGCGGCGACGGCCCACTCGCAGTCCTTGTCCTCGGCCGGGTGCGGCGCGTGGTCGGTGGCGACGGCGTCGATGGTGCCGTCGGCGAGCGCCTTGCGCAGCGCCTGGACGTCCTCGGCGGTGCGCAGCGGCGGGTTCACCTTGTACACCGGGTCGTAGGAGCGGACCAGCTCGTCGGTGAGCAGCAGGTGGTGCGGGGTGACCTCGGCGGTGACGTCCCAGCCCTTGGACTTGGCCCAGCGGACGATCTCCACCGAGCCGGCCGTGGAGAGGTGGCAGACGTGCAGCCGGGAGCCGACGTGCGCGGCGAGCAGCACGTCGCGGGCGATGATCGACTCCTCGGCGACGGCCGGCCAGCCGCCCAGCCCGAGCTCGCCGGAGACCTGGCCCTCGTTCATCTGGGCGCCCTCGGTCAGCCGCGGCTCCTGGGCGTGCTGGGCCACGACGCCGTCGAAGGCCTTGACGTACTCCAGGGCGCGGCGCATCAGCACCGCGTCGTCCACGCACTTGCCGTCGTCGGAGAAGACCCGGACGCCGGCCGCGGACTCGTGCATCGCGCCGAGCTCGGCGAGCTTCTTGCCCTCCAGGCCGACGGTGACGGCGCCGACCGGCTGCACGTCGCAGTAGCCGGCCTCCTGGCCGAGCCGCCAGACCTGCTCGACCACACCGGCGGTGTCGGCCACCGGGGTGGTGTTGGCCATCGCGTGCACGGCGGTGAAGCCGCCCATCGCGGCGGCCTGGGTACCGGTGAGGACGGTCTCGGCGTCCTCGCGGCCGGGCTCGCGCAGGTGGGTGTGCAGGTCGACCAGGCCGGGCAGCACGATCATGCCGGTGGCGTCGATCTCGATGTCGGCCTCGACGGCCAGGCCGGTGCCGATCTCCTTGATCACGCCGTCGGCGAGGTGGAGGTCCTGCGGGGCGCCGCCCAGGATCTTGGCGTTGCGGATCAGGTAGCTGGTCACTGAGCGGTCTCCACGGATTCGGTGCGGGCGGGCTCGGCGGGACCATCGGTGAAAACAGCGCCGCCGAGCAAGAGGTAAAGGACGGCCATCCGGATCGAGACGCCGTTGGCGACCTGCTCGACCACGGTGCAGCGCGGCGAGTCGGCGACCTCGGCGGTGATCTCCATGCCGCGGACCATCGGGCCGGGGTGCATCACGATGGCGTGCTCGGGCAGCTGGGCCATCCGGAGGCCGTTCATGCCGTAGCGGCGGCTGTACTCGCGCTCGGTCGGGAAGAACGCGGCGTTCATCCGCTCGCGCTGCACCCGCAGCATCATCAGCGCGTCGGTCTTGGGCAGCACGGCGTCCAGGCTGTAACTGACCTCGCAGGGCCAGTTCTCGATCCCGATCGGGACCAGCGTCGGCGGGGCGACGAAGGTCACCTGGGCACCGAGCGTGGTCAGCAGGTGCACGTTGGAGCGGGCGACCCGGCTGTGCAGGATGTCGCCGACGATGGTGACCCGGCGGCCCGCCAGGTCGTTCCCGAGGCCGGCGTTGAGGTGGCGGCGCATGGTGAAGGCGTCGAGCAGCGCCTGGGTGGGGTGCTCGTGGGTGCCGTCACCGGCGTTGATCACGCTGCCGTGCAGCCAGTCGGACTGGGCCAGCCGGGCCGGCGCGCCCGAGGCGTGGTGGCGGATGACGACCGCGTCGGCCCCCATCGCCTGGAGGGTCAGTGCGGTGTCCTTGAGGCTCTCGCCCTTGGAGACGGACGAGCCCTTGGCGGAGAAGTTGATGACGTCCGCGGACAGTCGCTTCTCGGCGGCCTCGAAGGAGGTCTTGGTCCGGGTGGAGTCCTCGAAGAAGAGGTTGACGACGGTGCGGCCGCGCAGCGTGGGCAGCTTCTTGACGGCCCGGCCGGAGAGCTGGGCCAGCTCCTCGGCGGTGTCCAGGATCAGCAGCGCGTCGTCGCGGCTGAGATCGGCGGCGGAGACGAGGTGGCGCTTCACGCGGGCTACTCCGGGAGGTGCGGTTCGGTGGGCTGGGGGGCCAGGGCCTGCGAGCTGCGGGCGGTGTAGTCGCGGTCGCCGACCAGGACGGCGTCCACACCGTCGGTGTCGGCCAGGCGGACCTGCACGGCCTCGCGCAGCGAGGTGGGGAGGTTCTTGCCCACGTAGTCGGCCCGGATCGGCAGCTCACGGTGGCCGCGGTCGACCAGGACGGCGAGCTGCACGGCGCGCGGGCGGCCGATGTCGCTCAGCGCGTCGAGGGCGGCCCGGATGGTGCGACCGGAGAACAGCACGTCGTCGACGAGGATGACCAGCTTGCCGTCGATCCCGCCGGGCGGGATCTCGGTGTGCTCCAGCGCCCGGGCGGGCTTCAGCCGCAGGTCGTCCCGGTACATGGTGATGTCCAGGGTGCCCAGCGGGATCTCGCGCCCGGTGATCTGGGCCAGCCGGCCGTGCAGGCGGCGGGCGAGGTGGACGCCCCTGGTGTGGATGCCGAGCAGCACGACGTCCTCCGCGCCCTTGGCGCGCTCGACGATCTCGTGCGCTATCCGGGTGACGACCCGGGCGATGTCCGTGCCGTCCAGCACCTGGTGCGGTGCGCGCGGCGTCGGTTCGTGGTGTGTGGTCATGCCGAAGCGGACCTCCTTCCCCGCCTCACTGGACGGGCCTTAAAGGATGTCTGGGAATCAGCCCCCGCCGACCGGGCGTGGGCTTCGGGTCATCCTATCAGCGCGCCGGACGGCCAACGGACCTCCATCATTCCGCTTCACCGGGTTCACGCACCGGACGCGCCGAGGATGCGGGCTATTCGCACGACTGCCCCATTCGGCTTGACGCAACTACCTTACTCTACGTAACCTCACAGTGAGTTACGAGACAGGCGTCGAACCCACCGGTAACGGCGTCGGCAGTCGCCCGTGACCCACCACTGAACGCGAAGCAATCTCGTCCGGGGAGATCAATGTCCAGCGACTACGCGAAGCAGCTCGGAGGCAAGCTCCGAGCGATCCGCACTCAGCAGGGGCTCTCCCTGCACGGTGTCGAGGAGAAGTCCCAGGGGCGCTGGAAGGCAGTCGTCGTCGGCTCGTACGAGCGCGGCGACCGTGCGGTCACCGTGCAGCGGCTGGCCGAGCTCGCCGAGTTCTACGGCGTGCCGGTGCAGGAACTGCTGCCCGGCGGCACCCCCGGCGGCGCGGCCGAGCCGCCGCCCCGCCTGGTCCTCGACCTGGAAAGACTGACCCAGGTCCCGTCCGAGAAGGCCGGACCGCTGCAGCGCTACGCGGCGACCATCCAGAGCCAGCGCGGCGACTACAACGGCAAGGTGCTGTCGATCCGCCAGGACGACCTGCGCACGCTGGCCGTCATCTACGACCAGTCGCCGTCGATCCTCACCGAGCAGCTGATCTCGTGGGGCGTGCTCAACCCCGACGCCCGCCGCGCGGTGCGCGAGGAGGACGCGGGCTGACGCTCGCCGCCAGCGATCGGTAGGCCTACCTGCGCCGAGCAATACCGGCCAGCAATACCAAGCAGAAACGTCACGGCGCGACCCCGGGGTTCCAGGGCCGCGCCGCGGCGCGTTCCGGGCCGGTCCGCTCAGCAGACCGTCCCGAGGCTGTAGCCCGGCTGGGCCGAGACGCCGTCCAGTCGCACCGGGCGGGCGGCCGGCGCCCAGTCCGGTCCGCCGCTCGACCAGGCCCAGGCGGCCGGCCGGAAGTGCCCGTCGGCGGCCGCCGCCGAGCCGTGCGAGCCCTGCGAACCGTGCAGCACGGCGACCGCGGGCAGCTCCAGCGCCAGCCCCGCGCAGAGCACCGCGCAGACCAGCTCCAGGTCCTCGTCGTTGATCCGCACCACGCCGTCCTCCCACTGGAGCACCCTGGCCGCCGCGGTCAGCTTCCCGCCCGGCGCGTCCACCTGCAGCCGCAGCTCGTACACCCCGGCGCCCGCGCCGACCAGCATCCGGCGGAACACCTCGCTCCCCCGCTGGTAGGCGGCGCGCACCCAGCGGGCGTGCTCCTCGTCCGTCTCCTCCGGCGCCGCGCCGCCGTCCGCTCCGCCACCGTCCGCTCCGCCACCGTGCAGTCCGCCGCCGTAGAGGCCGCCGTCGAGCAGCAGGTCGGCGTGGCAGAGCGTCAACCCGTTCTCCCGGGCCCGGACCAGCCGGGGCAGGAAGTCCCCGGCCAGCTCCTCGCCCTGGTAGGCCAGCAGCTGGGTCTGCAGCGGCGGGTTGACCAGGTAGCGGTCGCGGGCGGCCGGCTCGGCCGGGTCCAGGCCGTGCAGCAGGCAGAACTCCTCGAAGTCCTGCGGGTGGAACATCCGGGCCCGGACGGTCTCGAACCGCTCCAGCGCGTCGGCCAGCAGCTCGGCGGTGTCGGCCAGGTAGTGCTCGTAGTCGGGGGCGTCGCAGACCCCGTGGGCGCGGGCCCGCGCGAAGTCCGCGGCGCTGGTGAGCACCCCGATGACGAAGGCCTGCTCGGCCCCCTCCGCCCGCCGCTGCCGGTGGGGTGCCCGCAGCGCAGGGCGCAGACCGCCCGCGGTGCAGTCGGAGTTGCGGCGGGCGCGGCCCTTGCGGCTGGTCATCGGAGGCTCCTGGCGTCGGCGGGCGGCCGTCGAGCGGTGACGGTCAGCGGCGGAGCTCGCCGCTGACCGTGTTACTCCCCAGTTCCGCGCGCCACACACGTACGGCGTGTCACAGGAATGTAACCACCGGTAATAGTCGCCTCAGTCGGCCCGCGGCACCCGGGCGAGCTGCCGGGACTGGGCGACCAGACGGCCGGCCTCGTCCCAGATCTCGGCGTCCTCCTCGAAGTAGCCGCCGGCCAGGTTGCGGGTCGCGTGGACGACCCGCAGCCAGCCCGGGGCCGGCTTGGCGCGCAGGTGGACGGTCAGCTCGACGGTCGGGGCCCAGCCGGGCATGCCGAGGTCGAAGGTGACCGGCGGCAGCGCGTCGGCGACCAGCAGGAGCAGCAGCGGGTCGGGCTCGCGGCCGTCCCGGAGCCGGAACCAGCCCTGGATCCGGCCCTGGCCGGAGGGCTGCCCGAGCGCCCAGCCGACGGTGGCCGGGTCGAGCCGCAGGTCGAAGCGCTCCAGCAGGGCGGCCTGCTCGATCAGCTGCTTGGGCGCGTGCTCGACGCCGATGCACTGGTCCGGCGGGGGCAGCTGCGGCGGGGTGGCGCTGGTGCGCACCTCGCCGTCGGCGGCGGCCAGGTCGCCGTGGCTGGCCACCACGCGCAGCCGTTCGACGCCGTCCTGGCTGAGCGAGGCGGTGCCGGTGGACAGGCCGCGGCCGGCGCGCAACACCTCGGTGCGGACGGTGGCCGGGCCGGGGGTGGAGGCGGACAGGTAGTAACCGCTGATCGACACCGGGTCCGGGTGCTGCTCGTGCTCCAGCGACAGCGCGTGCCCGGCCACGGCGAGCAGCAGCCCGCCGTTGACGCCGCCGCCGATCTGCCAGCCGGTGCCGAGCTCGGCGTCGTAGCGGCCGGCCTCGTCGGGGTGTCTGGTCAGGGCGATGCCCTGGTCGAACTCGCTGCGGGTCGCGGTGGTCATGGGGATGGCCTGCCCTTCACGTCACAAAGGAAGTTACTGACGAGTAGGCCCCCACCCTACGCCTGCCGGACGGAACGCGGAACGGCCGTCGGATCCGGAAGAGATCGGATCCGACGGCCGTTCGCGGGGCATGACCGTTACCGGCGGATGCTCGGCTTCAGCTCCAGGAAGCGGGCGAGCATGCCGTTGACGAAGGCCGGGGAGTCGTCCGTGGAGAACTCCTTGGCGATCTCGACGGCCTCGTCCAGGACGACCGCGTCCGGGACGCCGTCCTCCCAGATCAGCTCGTACGCACCGAGCCGCAGGACGTTGCGGTCCACGATCGGCATCCGGTCGAGGGTCCAACCCACCGCGTACTGCTCGATCAGGTCGTCGATGCGACGGGCGTGCTGGACGTACCCCTCGATCAGCTCCATGGTGTACTCACCGACCTGCGGGGTGCCCTCGTCGGGCTTCGGCTCGCGAGCGCGGGCCACCCAGTCGGCGAGGACCTGCTGCGGGTCGACCCCGCGGTGGTCGGCCTCGAAGAGGATCTGGAAGGCCCTGGTACGGGCCTTGCTACGTGCGGCCGACACGGACTTACTTCACCCGGCCGAGGTAGCTGCCGTCGCGGGTGTCGACCTTGACCTTCTCGCCGGTGACGACGAAGAGCGGGACCTGGATCTCGGCACCGGTCTCCAGGGTGGCCGGCTTGGTGCCACCGGTGGAGCGGTCGCCCTGGACGCCCGGCTCGGTGTGCGAGATCAGCAGCTCGACCGAGGTCGGGAGCTCGATGTAGAGGACGGCGCCCTCGTTGGTGGCGACCAGGGCCTCGAAGCCCTCCAGCAGGTAGTTGGCGGCGTCACCGACCACGGCCGGCTCGATGGTGAGCTGGTCGTAGGTGTCCATGTCCATGAACACGAAGTTCTCGCCGTCCTTGTACGAGAACTGCATGCCGCGCTTGTCGACGTTGGCGGTCTCGACCTTGGTGCCGGCGTTGAAGGTCTTGTCGACGACCTTGCCCGTCAGGACCTCCTTGAGCTTCGTACGCACGAAGGCCGGGCCCTTGCCGGGCTTGACGTGCTGGAACTCGACGACGGACCAGAGCTTGCCGCCCTCCAGCTTGAGGACCATGCCGTTCTTGAGATCGTTCGTGGAAGCCACGGGCGCACTTACTCCTGGATATAGCTGTCAAGGAACCAAGGGTTCGCGTCCTGCCGCCGACGGCCCCGGGGGGCCGGCGTCAGAGGGCGAGGAGCTCCTTGGTGGTGATGGTGAGCAGCTCGGGCCCGCCCTCCTCGAGGGGGCGTACCACGAGCGTGTCCTCGATCCGGACCCCGCCCTTGCCCGGGAGGTGGACTCCCGGACCGACGGTGACCGGCACGCGGCTGTCCAGTTTACCCATGTCCGACGGACCGAGGCGCGGCGCCTCCCTGATCTCCAACCCGATGCCGTGGCCCACCGGGTGCGGAGAGGTCTCGGTGTGGCCGGCCGCCTCCAGGACCTGCCGGGCGGCCCGGTCGGGTACGCACTGCTCCACCCCTGGTCCGAGCGCCTCCCGGCCCGCCCGCTGGGCGCGGAAGACCAGCCGGTGCAGCTCGACCTGCCAGGGCGCGGGAGCGGCGCCGATCACGAAGGTCCGGGCGGTCGAGACCCGGTAGCCGCGGTACTGGGCGCCCATCACCACGGTGAGGAAGTCGCCCTCCTCCACCCGGCGGTCGGTCGGCTGGTGGGCGGGCTGGCCGGAGTGGCTGCCGGTGCCGACCGAGACCGGGAAGGCGGCCCGGTCCGCGCCGTGGTCGATCATCCGGCGCTCCAGCTCCATCGCCAGGTGCCGCTCGGTGCGGCCGACCAGGATCGACTCCAGCAGCTCGCCGAGCGCCTGGTCGGCGATCTCGGCGGCGATCCGCAGATCGGCGATCTCGTGCTCGTCCTTGACCACCCGCAACCGCTCCACCGCCTGGCCGAGGTCCGCCAGCCGGGCCCCCTCCGCCAGGCCCGCCACCGCCCGGTGCCGGGTGACGGTCAGGTCGTGCTCCTCCACCGCCAGGCCCCGCACCCCCAGCCGCCCGGCCGCGGCCGCGGCCGCCAGCGCGGTGTCCGCCCCGGCCGACACCGGCACCTGGGTGACGTCCGCGGCGATCAGGTGCTCCCCCGAGTCGTCCGGCGGCAGGTCGTCCGGCACCGCCAGCAGCGCCCGCTCCCGGGTCAGCAGCAGGGTCGCCCCGCAGGGCGCGCAGCCCGTCAGGTACCGCACGTTCGCCGCCCGGGTGATCAGCGCCGCATCGGCCCCGACCGCACCGCAGTGCTCCCGCACCCGCTCCCGCCGCCCCGCGTACGCATCCGCCATGCGTCGAGCCTACGAAGCCCCGGCCCGCTCCGCCCGCCGAGCACCCCCGACGGGTCCGCCGCCTCCCCTTCCCGACTCCCTTCCGCCCCCTGTTCCCCTCCGCTACCGCGCCTGCGGGTCGATCAGGCCGCGGCGGTAGGCCGGGACGAGGTTCTTCGGGACGAGCACCTCCCGGCCGTCGACCGTGATCGGGACGAGCTTCGGCGCCGTCGCCTTCCACCGGGCGCGACGGTGGCGGGTGTTGCTGCGGGAGGTCTTGCGCTTGGGCACGGCCATCGGGGGCTCCTTATCGGGTGGTGCCGGAGGCGTACGGGAGGAGGGCCATCTCGCGGGCGTTCTTGATCGCCCGGGCCATCCCCCGCTGCTGCTGGACGGTGAGCCGGGTGACCCGGCGGCTGCGGATCTTGCCGCGGTCGGAGATGAAGCGCCGCAGCAGGTCGGTGTCCTTGTAGTCGATGTACTCGATGCCGGCCGCGAGCAGCGGGTTGGGGCGCGGCTTCGGCGGGGCGGTTCGTTTGCGCACGGGGCTCCTTCGGAGGTGGACGGGGTCGGGTTCAGAGGTGGACGGGGTCGAGCAGGTCCTGGAAGGCGTCCGGAAGGGCCTTCCAGCCGGGTTCGCCGGCCGCGAGCTCGGCGTCGGTGAGCAGGCAGGAGTCGAGCAGTTCGGTGATGCCGTCGACGTCCAGCCCCTCCGCCGTGAAGCTGAGCTGCTGCACCCGGTCGCCGTGCAGCGGGTGCCAGTCGAGGGCGGCGGCCGCACGGCGGGCCGGCGGGTAGAGGTCCCAGGCCGCGTCGGGCAGCGAGGTGAGCCACGGCCCGCACTCCTCGACCGCGAGGTTGGCCCCGGCCGCGTCCCAGGCGAGCATCAGGTCGGGCCGGTTGGCCAGCCAGAACCGGCCGCGGCTGCGCTGGGCCGCCGGTACGAGCAGTTCCAGGGCCCGGTGCAGCCGCTCCGGGTGGAGCGGGTGGCGGCGTTCCCAGACCAGCGTGGTGACCCCGGCCTCGTCGCACTCCTGGGGGAGCAGCGCGATCGCCGGGTTGACCCGGTCGCGGGCGGCGGCGACGTCGAAGCCGCCGAGGGCGGCCCGGGTGAGCCCGCCGGTGCCGAGCCGGACCACCCGGGCGGTCGGGTGGAGCTGGCGCAGCAGTGCGAGCCCCGGCGTGTGCGCCGCGGTCCGCGGCACGGCGAGGGTGGTGGCGTACTCGACCTGGTGGGCGAGCGCCTCGGCGCGGGTGCGCTGGTCGCCGGCGGCGGTGTGTTCGCCGTGCTCCGCCAGGTCGTCGGGCACGGAGAGTTCGTCGATCAGCCGCTCCGGTTCGACCGCGGTGACCACGCCCGCGAGTTCGACCGCCTCCTCCAGGGGGCGACCCGCCACCTCTCCCCCGGCGATCAGTTCGACGGCGGGGTGCGGGTCACTGCCGCCCCAGAGTTCGACCACCGCGAGCCCGTACCGGCCCTCGTCGGCGATCTCCAGCAGCCGGGGCAGCAGGTCCTCGCGCAGGGCGCAGCAGGCGCAGTCGTTCACCAGTGGCACCGAGTCGGTGTCGAACGCCCCTTCCGCGTCCCGCAGTTCACGGTGGACCAGGCCGAGCGAGGCGTCCCGCAGGTCGTGCCGCAGCACCACCGCGTCCACCGCGCCGGCCGTCAACTCCTCGACGGCGGCCAGGCGTTCCTCGGCGTGCAGGCCCGCGACCACGACGACCGGGAGCCTGGTCCCGTCCGGGCCGCTCACCAGCTCGCCTTGCGGACGCCCGGCAGGTGGCCGGCGTGGGCGTGCACCCGGAGGTTGACCCGGGAGAGGCCGAAGGCGCGCAGGTAGCCGCGCGGCCGGCCGTCCACCGCGTCGCGGTTGCGGACCCTGGTGGCGCTCGCGTCGCGCGGCTGGCGGGCCAGTTCGGCCTGGGCGGCGGCGCGGTCGGCGGAGGTCGTACCGGGGTGGGCGATGATCCGCTTGAGCTCGGCCCGGCGCTCGGCGTAGCGGGCGACGACGGCGCGGCGCCGCTCGTTCTTGGCGATCTTGCTCTGCTTGGCCATCAGACCTTCTCCCCCCGGGCGCGGATGCGGACCACGGCGGCCTCGATCCCGATCGTGTCGACGGTGCGGATGCCCTTGGTGCTCAGCACGAGCCGGACGTAGCGGCCCTCACTGGGCAGCCAGTAGCGCTTGCGCTGGATGTTGGGGTCGAAGCGGCGCGGGGTGCGGCGGTGCGAGTGCGAGATCGCGTTGCCGAAACCGGGCCGGCGGCCGGTGAGCTGGCAGTGGGCGGACATGGGTGCTCCCTGGCGTCCGGGAATGGGCAGGACGGAGCTCACGTTACACCAGATGAAAATGACTTCCATTTCGGTGTACGGTTCCGACCCAGCACCCGAGCCACCCCAGGAGGACGCCCGATGGCCCGCAGCGAACTGCGCCCGGTGATCAAGCTCCGCTCCACCGCCGGCACCGGCTACACGTACGTGACCCGCAAGAACCGCCGCAACGACCCGGACCGGGTGGTGCTGCGCAAGTACGACCCGGTCGTCCGCCGGCACGTCGACTTCCGCGAAGAACGCTGACCCGCCCACCAGGAGGAGCCCACCCATGAAGTCCGGAATCCACCCCAGCTACCGTCCGGTCGTCTTCCGCGACAAGGTCGGCGGCCTGGCCTTCCTCACCCGCTCGACCGTCACCAGCGACCGCACGATCGAGTGGGAGGACGGCAACACCTACCCGGTGATCGACGTCGAGATCTCCTCGGCGAGCCACCCCTTCTACACCGGCCAGTCCCGGGTGCTCGACACCGCGGGCCGGGTCGAGCGGTTCCGCCGGCGCTACGGCGACCGGCACTGACGCCGCAGGCCGAAGCGGCGCCTCCCCGGCCGGGGAGGCCCCGCTTCGGCCTGCCGGTTGAGGGACCGTCACCGGGCCCGGGGGCGACACTCGAAACCCGCCGCCCCGGTGAAGCGGCGCCGGAACACGGCCGGATGAGTACGATCACGATGTGCCGTCCCACCCCCACGTCTGGCCCGCCGACCGCTGGAACACCCGCCCGGTCAAGGCCCGCGTGCTGGCGGTCGCCCGCACCCTCACCTCGGCGACCCGGGTCCTGGACGTCCTCACCCTGCTCGCCCCGGACGGCATCGAGCGCTACTTCACCGTCAACCCCGGCTCCGCCTTCGCCGACCGCGCCCTGGACGAGTACCTGCACGGCCTGCCCGGCTACACCGTGCTGGACTGGGAGGACGCCGTCCGACACCGCTTCGACCTGGCCGTCGCCTGCGCCGTGCACGCCTCCATGCACCGCCTGGACGCCCGCCTGGTCGTCCTCCCGCACGGCGCCGGCTACAACCGCCTGGTCACCGAGTCCACCGGCGACACGGTCAGCGCCGCCGGCCTCTCCCGCAACGAACTCACCCACCACGGCCGGGTGTTCGTGGACGTCCTCGGCCTCTCCCACCCCGAACAGCTGGACCGGCTGCGCGCCTCCTGCCCCGAGGCGCTGGACGTCGCCCGGGTCGTCGGCGACCCCTGCTTCGACCGGATACTGCGCAGCGAACGCTCCCGCGACGGCTACCGCGCCGCGCTCGGCGCCGTCCGCGGCCGCCGCCTCGTCGTGGTCGACTCCACCTGGAGCGAGCACTCGTTATTCGGCCGCCACCCCGACCTGCCCCAGCGGCTGGTCCGCCAACTGCCCGCCGACGAGTACACGGTGGCCGTCGTGCTGCACCCCAACATCTGGAGCCGGCACGACCCGGCCGCCCTGCTCGACGACGCCCGACGGATGGGCCTGCGCCTCGTCCCGCCCCACCAGGGCTGGCAGGCCGCACTAATCGCCGCCGACTGCATGATCGGCGACCACGGCTCGGTCTCCTTCTACGGCGCCGCCCTGCACCGCCGCACGATGCTCGTCACCACCGGCGCCGCCGAACTCGACCCGCGCTCCCCCAGCTACGCCTTCGGCCAGGCCGCACCCGTGCTCGACCCCGACGGCGACCTCGCCGCCCAGGTCGGACGCGCCCTCGCCCGGGACCCGGACTCGACGGACACCCCGGACGACCTCGCCGCCATCACCGAACGCTCGCTCGCCCACCGCGGCGAATCCGCCCGGGTGCTGCGCCCGCTGCTCTACTCCTTCCTCGACGGCCTCGACGAACCCGCCGGTGAACCCGTCCTGCCGCCCTACCCCAGGCCCGCACCCCACCCCGGCAGCGGCGACGGCAGCGGCGACGGCCCCACCGCGTACGACGTCGAGGGCAAGAGCGAGGGCACCGACGTCAGCCTGCAGCGCTACCCCTTCCACCCCGCCGACCACACCCCGCGCGGCTTCCACGCACTCACCGACGACCACCCCGGCGACGCACTGCGCTACACCGCCGAGGTCCTCGCCCGCACCGAGGCCCACGCCGAACGCCCCGCCGTCCACTGGCTCGCCGACACCGCCCTCGAACTGCCCGGCCTCGCCGTCGCGGTGGCCGCCCTCGGCCCGGCCCGCCATGTGCTCCGGCTGCGCACCGGCCTGCTGTTGGAGGCCCGCGCCGAACCGGCCTTCGGCGACCCCGACCCCGTCCTCGACCCGCTGCTGCTCGGCTCCGCCGTCGCCTGCTGGCTCGCCGACGGCGGCGACCCGGCCGGCCTGCCCGAGCACGGCCTCACCATCCACACCGGCCGGCACCGCACCCGGGTGTCCTTCCTCGCCGAGCCGTAGGCGCCGGCCCCCAACCCGCCGGCCCTCAGCCCGCCGGCCCTCAGCCCGCCGGCCCTCGACCCCTGGCCCTCAGCCCGCCAGCTCCCGCAGCCGCGCCCGGCTGCGCTCGGCGAGCTCCGGGTCGTCCGACTCCTCGGCGAGCTCGACCAGCAGGGTGTGCGCCTGGGCCTCCTTCGCGTACTGGCTGCGCTCCTGCGCCCGCCGGGCACACTCCTCGGCGTCCGCGACGGCGAGGTCCAGCTGCCCCAGCGCCCGGTGGGCCCGGGCCCGGACCAGTGGCAGCTTCATCAGCATGTCCCGGTCGTCGGTCGCGTCCGCCAGCGCGACGGCCTCGGCCAGGACGGTCAGCGCCTCGCCCGGACGGCCGTCGGCGATCAGCGCCTGCGCCAGGTTGTAGCTCTGCACGACCACACCGTGGTCGTCGCCCGCGTTGGCCTCGCGGGCCAGGGCGAACTTCCCGACCGCGTCCGCCGGGCGGCCGTCGGCCAGGCACAACAGGCCGTCCGTCTCGTACAGCACACCCACCACCTGCCGGTTGGCCACCAACGGCAGCTGCTCCGCCGCCAGCGCCAACTGCTCGGCGGCGAGCCGGAGTTCACCCCGCTCGTGGTGCGCACGGGCGAGCTGGTTGTGCATCCGGACCACCGCATCCGGATTGTTGGCCCACCGGGCCGACTCGACGCCGATCTCGTGGACGGCGATCCAGTCCTCGTAGAGCTTCCGGCCGTGGTAGAGCGGCCACAGCGACTCGCACAGCCACCACACCTCGTCGTGCCACCGCCGCTCGGCGGCCGCCTCCACCACCGCCCGCAGGTTGGCCCGTTCGGCGTGCAGCCACTCCAGCGCGGCGGCACCGGACGGGAAGCCGGGCAGCCCGTCACCGGTCGGCTGCTGCAGCCGGAGCCGCCGCCCCATCGCCCGGTCCGCCACCGACGCCCGACCCCGGTAGTAGGCCACCACCCGGGCCAGCAGATCGATCCGGTCGGGCAGTTCACGGGCGCAGGCGTAGGCGTGGGTGCGCACCACGTCATGGGCCTGGAAGCGCTCGTCCGCCCCCTGGTCGACGACCACGTCCAGGAGGTGCACGGCGCACAGCTCGTCCAGGGCGTCCTCGGCCCGTTCGACGCCCACCGCCTCCGCCAGCTCGGCCGACACGAACGGGCCCGGGTGCGTCCCGACCAGGTGGTACAGCGCCCGCCCCGGCGGCGAGAGCCGCTCGTACACCGGGTCGTAGGTCTCCCGGAGCTTGCCCTCCTCGTTGTCCAGCACGGCCAACCTGCCCTCCCGGTGGGACAGTTCGGCCACCACCTGCCCCACCGACAGCCGAGCCCGCCGCAACAGCTGGCTGCCGACCGCGTTCAGGGCGATCGGCAGCCCCTCGCAGCGCTCCACCAGGGCCGCGACCTCGTCGTCGGTGCCCCGCCCGGCACTCAGCCAACCCCGCACCAGGGCGGCGGCGGCCGACCCGCTCAGCCGGTCCAACTGCCGCACCTCGGCACCGTCCATCCGCAGCGCGTCCAACCGCCGCCGGCCCGCCGCCACCAGCAGGCCGCTCGACGGCAACAGCGCGCGGACCTCGGCGGCGTGCTCGACGTTGTCGAGGAACACCAGGCACCGCTGCTCGGCGGTCACCGTCCGGAACTCCCCGAACCGTTCCGCCTCCACGTCCGGCGGCCGGACCCCGAGGGCGCGCAGGAAACCCTCCAGCACCCCGGCGAGGTCCACCGCGGACCGGTGCCGGTAGGCCTTGAGGTCCGCGTACAGCACGCCGCCCGGGAAGTGCCCCGCCTGCTCGTTGGCGAACTTGGCCACCAGCTCGGTCTTGCCGACGCCGCCCAGGCCGGTGAACGCCACGATCGCCGGACCGCCCCGCTCGGCCCGGCCCAAGGCGGCGGTGAGCGCGGCGAGTTCGCGCTCCCGGTTGACGAAGCTGTCGCGCGGCGGCCGGACCTGATACGGGGTCCGGTGCTTCGGCGGCAGCTGGACCGTGACGTTCCGCCCCTGGACCACGCTGCCGTGCACCGTGGTGCCCGTCACGCTGTTGGTCACCTCGTAGCCGTCCACCCGTCCGCTCCCTCCGACCGGCCCCCAGCCTACGGCGTCGGGCAGTCCCCGGGGCTGAATCCGGCTCAGGCCGCCTGGCAGGTCGGACACCAGAACAGGTTGCGCGCCGCGTGCTCCTCCGTCCGCACCTCCGTGCCGCAGACCAGGCAGGGCATCGCGGCGCGGCGGTAGACGTACACCTCGCCACCGTGGTCGTCCACCCGGGGCGGGCGGCCCATCGCCTCGGGGGTGTGCTCGGGGCGGACGGTGTCGATCCGGCCGACGGCGGCGCCCTCGTTCATCAGGGCGACCAGGTCGGCCCAGATCGCGTCCCACTCCCGGCGGGTGAGGTCGCGGCCGGCCCGGTGCGGGTCGACGTGGTGGCGGAACAGCACCTCGGCGCGGTAGACGTTGCCGACCCCGGCCAGCACCTTCTGGTCCATCAGCAGCGCGGCGACGGTCGTGCGGCTGCCCGATATCCGGCGCCAGGCGGCCTCCGGGTCGGCGTCGGCACGCAGCGGGTCGGGGCCGAGGCGGGCGGCGACGGCGGCCTTCTCGGCGTCGGTGACCAGCGCGCAGGTGTTGGGACCGCGCAGGTCGGCGTAGCCCTCGTCGTTGGCCAGCCGCAGCCGGATCAGGCCGACCGGCTCGGGCGCCGGGCCGGTGCCGAAGGTGAAGCCGCCGTAGAGGCCGAGGTGGACGTGCACCCAGCCGCCCTCCTCGAAGCCGAGGAAGAGGTGCTTGCCGAAGGCCTCGGCGCCGGTGAGCAGCTGCCCGTCGATCGCCTTGGCCTCGTCGGCGAAGCGGCCCTGCGGGCTGGAGACCCGCACCGGGCGGCCGCCGAAGGCCGTCCGGTTCTGGCCGGCAAGGCGGTGGATGATGTGGCCTTCCGGCACGGGCGTCAGCTCCCCGGGTGGTTCTGGCGGGACCGCTCCATCATCGCAGCCGCCGCCGACACACCCGGCCGGCGGTTCAGCGGACCGGCATGCCCATCAGCCGGGCCAGGATGACCCGGTCCAGCTCGGCGGCCGTACCGGCGACGTCCAGGTAGGAGTTGTCGATGATCGGCAGCCCGGAGTTGTACCAGCCCGCCATCCGCCCGTGGATGCGGGCCACCTCCTCGTCGCCGAGCCGGCGGGTCCCGCTGCGGCGGGCGTTGCGGCGCAGCACCGAGTCCAGGCTGGGCAGCAGCACGACCGGGATCATCCCGGGGCCGATGTGCCGCTTCCAGCCGCCGAGGCCGATCGCCGGGCGGTCCGGGAAGACGGCGTCGTCGATGATGCAGGAGATGCCGTTGGCCAGGTAGTTGCGGCAGGCGAAGCCGCAGGTGCGCCGGGCCAGCCGGTACTGGGCCTCGGAGGCGTTGTTCCAGCCGGACTGCGGGTTGGCGAAGCCGGACTGCACCCACTCGCGGACGTCGTCCAGGCTGATGTGCGCGGTCGGGGTGCCCCGGCGCTCGGCCCAGTGGCGGGCCACGGTGGTCTTGCCCGCCCCGGCCGGGCCGATCAGCAGCACGGCGATCGGACCGGCGGGCGCGTGCCGCTGCGACGGGTGGGCGGGGAGCTGGACGGGGGTGCCGGCGGGCAGCACGAAGTGCCCGGTGCCCCCGGCCGGCACGGGCGCGACCGGCGCGGGTACGGGCACCGGAGCGGCGACGGGCGCGGGCGCCGACGGCGGGGCGGTGGCGGTGACCGGAACCGGGCCGGGAGCCGCGCCCGGAACCGACGTACGGACCGGGGACGGAGCGGCCGGCGGGGCCGAAGGAGCGGGCGGGGCGGACGGCGGAACCGGAGCCCCCGACGGAGCCACCCCCGCACCGCCCCCCGGCGGCACCGGCGGAGCGGCGGGACGCGGCGGGACCTGCCCGCCTCCGTCGTACTGCGTCACGACACCTCCCGACACCTCTCAGCGGGGACACTACACGGCCGCCCGGCGGCGGGCACAGTCCGCCGCCGGGCCACTGACCAGCAGTCAGCGCGCGGCGAGCTGCTCCGCCAGCGCCCGCAGCGCCAGCTCGTACGACCCGATCCCGAAGCCCGCGATGGTGCCCGAGGCCACCGCCGCGATCACCGAGGTGTGCCGGAAGGTCTCCCGCGCGTACGGGTTGGAGATGTGCACCTCGATCAGCGGCGCGGTGCGCTGCGCCGCGGCGTCCCGCATCGCGTACGAGTAGTGGGTGAACGCGCCCGGGTTGATCACCACGGGCACCTTCCCGTCGGCCGCCTCGTGCAGCCACTCCACCATCTGCTGCTCGGAGTTGGTCTCGTGCACCTCGACCTCGAAGCCGAACTCCGCGCCCAGCGCGGTGCAGCGCTCGACCAGCCCGGTGTACGAGGTGGCGCCGTAGACGTCCGGCTCCCGGCTGCCCAGCCGACCGAGGTTGGGGCCGTTGAGCACCATCACCCGGGTCACGCCGAGACCTCCGCGTACGCGGCGACCAGCAGGGACGGGTCGGGGCCCTCCAGCACGGAGGTCTTGCCGAGGCCGTCCAGGACGATGAAGCGGATCAGGTCGCCGCGCGACTTCTTGTCGATCTTCATCGCGTCCAGCAGCTTCGGCCAGGCGTCCGCCCGGTAGCTCAGCGGCAGGCCCACCGAGGCCAGCACGGTGCGGTGCCGGTCGGCCGTCTCGTCGTCCAACCGGCCCGCCAGGCGGCCGAGTTCGGCGGCGAACACCATGCCGATGGAGATCGCCGCGCCGTGCCGCCACTTGTAGCGCTCATTGCGCTCGATGGCGTGGCCCAGGGTGTGGCCGTAGTTGAGGATCTCCCGGCGGCCGGACTCCTTGAGGTCCCCGGAGACCACGTCGGCCTTGACCTGGATGGCCCGGCGGATCAGCTCGACGGTGTGCGGGCCGGCCGGGGTCTTCGCGCCCTCCGGGTCGGCCTCGATCAGGTCGAGGATGGCCGGGTCGGCGATGAAGCCGCACTTGATGACCTCGGCGAGGCCGGAGACGTAGTCGTGCCTGGGCACGGTCTCCAGGGTGCCGAGGTCGGCCAGCACGCCCACCGGCGGGTGGAAGGCGCCGACCATGTTCTTGCCCTCGGCGATGTTGATGCCGGTCTTGCCGCCGACGGCTGCGTCGACCATGCCGAGCAGCGTGGTGGGCATCGAGATCCAGCGCACCCCGCGCAGCCAGGTGGCCGCGACGAAGCCGGCCAGGTCGGTGGTGGCACCGCCGCCGAGACCGACCACGACGTCACTGCGGGTGAACCCGGTCTGCCCGAGCACCGACCAGCAGTAGGCGGCGACCTCGGCGCTCTTCGCCTCCTCGGCGTTCGGCACCTGCAGCCCGATCGCCTCGTACCCCTCGCCGGCCAGGTCCTCGCGAATGGCGTCGGCGGTGGCGGCCAGCGCCTCCGGGTGGATGATCGCGACCCGCTTCGCGCGGGTGCCGATCAGCGGCGCCAGCTCGCCGAGCAGCTGGTGCCCGATCAGCACGTCGTACGGGTCGTGGCCGGCGCTGCCGCCGACGTGAATCCTGACGGTGGTGTCAGTCATGGGGGGTCTTCAGCTCCAGTGCTTCCAGTACGGCGTCCGCGACCTGCTCGGGGGTGCGGTCGGCGGTGTCGACGACGGCGGTGGCCACCTCCAGGTAGAGGGGGCGGCGGGCCTCCATCAGCTCGCGCCAGCGGGCCCGCGGATTGACGGCCAGCAGCGGGCGCGGGGCGTCCAGGCCGACCCGCTTGACCGCGTCGCCCAGCGGGACCTCCAGGAAGACCACCGGCAGCTCGCGCAGCAGCGCGCGGGTGGCCTCGGCCATCACCGCGCCGCCGCCGAGCGCCAGTACTCCGTCGTGTCCCTCGGCGGCCGCGCGCACGGCGCGGACCTCCAGCGCGCGGAAGTGCGGCTCGCCCTCGTCGATGAAGATCTCCGGGATGGGCTTGCCGGCCAGCGCCTCGATGTCGGCGTCGGTGTCCCGGAAGCCGACGCCCAGCCGCTCGGCCAGGGCCCGCCCGACGGTGGACTTGCCACTGCCGGGCGGGCCGACCAGCACAACGACCGGATTGGTCATCGGATGATCAGGTTGTCGAGGTAGCCCTGCACGTTGCGCCGGGTCTCCGAGACGTTGTCGCCACCGAACTTCTCGCTCACCGCGTCCGCCAGCACCAGCGCGACCATCGCCTCGGCGACGATGCCGGCGGCCGGCACCGCGCAGACGTCCGAACGCTGGTGGTGCGCCTTGGCGGGCTCACCGGTGCGCACGTCCAGGGTCTGCAGCGCCCGCGGCACGGTGGCGATCGGCTTCATCGCGGCCCGCACCCGCAGCACCTCGCCGGTGGACAGGCCGCCCTCGGTGCCGCCGGAGCGGCCGGAGGTGCGCTTGACGCCCTCGGGGGTCGGGACGATCTCGTCGTGCGCCTTCGAGCCCGGCACCCGGGCCAGCTCGAAGCCGTCGCCGACCTCGACGCCCTTGATCGCCTGGATGCCCATCAGCGCGGCGGCCAGCCGGGCGTCCAGCCGGCGGTCCCAGTGCACGTGCGAGCCGAGGCCCACCGGCACGCCGTAGGCCAGCACCTCGACCACGCCACCGAGGGTGTCGCCGTCCTTGTGGGCCTGGTCGATCTCGGCGACCATCGCCTTCGAGGCGTCCGCGTCCAGGCAGCGCACCGGGTCGGCGTCCAGCCGGGCCTCGTCCGAGGGCAGCGGCACCACGCCGGCCGGCGCCTTGGCGGCGGCCAGCTCGACCACGTGGCTGACGATCTCGATCCCGGCCGCCTCGCGCAGGTACGCCCGGGCGACCGCGCCCAGCGCGACCCGGGCGGCCGTCTCCCGGGCGCTGGCGCGCTCCAGGATCGGGCGAGCCTCGTCGATCGAGTACTTCTGCATGCCGGCCAGGTCGGCGTGGCCGGGCCGGGGGCGGGTCAGCGCCTCGTTGCGGGCCAGGCCCGCCAGCACCTCGGGGTCGACCGGGTCGGCCGACATGACCTGCTCCCACTTCGGCCACTCGGTGTTGCCCACCATGATCGCGACCGGGCTGCCCATGGTCAGGCCGTGCCGGACGCCGCCGAGGAAGGTCACCTCGTCCTGCTCGAACTTCATCCGCGCCCCGCGGCCGTAACCGAGCCGGCGGCGCGCCAGCGCGTCGGCCACCACCGCGGTGGTGACCGGGACACCGGCGGGCAGGCCTTCCAGAGTCGCGACGAGTGCGGGGCCGTGCGACTCCCCCGCCGTCAGCCAGCGCAACGTACCCAACGAAGCTCCTTCATCAGCGGGCCGACCACGGCACCGCCGCGGCCCGCCCGAGCGTGCCTTCTGTCCGAATCCTTTCATGACCCGGAGGCACCCGGTGGCAGAGTCCGCGTGACGGACGGCAACCGGTCGGTCGGTGAAACGCCCAGGCCGGGGGACGGACGGGCTCAGCGCCCGGCCAGCGCCCGCTCCCCCGCCACGCGCATCGCCGCCAGCGGACCGGGGGTGCACCCGGTGAAGGCCTCGCTCTGCAGCACCGCCTGGTGGACCAGCAGGTCCAGGCCGCCGAGGACGGTCGCGCCGCGCTCGGCGCAGGCGGCGGCCAGCGCCGTCGGCCACGGGTGGTACAGCACGTCGAACAGCGCCCCCGGCACCGCGGGCAGCGCCCCGGCGAAGGCGTCGGTCGCACCGACCGGTGTGGTGGAGACGGTCAGCGGCCGCTCCAGCGCCTCGGCGCCGCGCTCCCAGTCCGCGGTCCGCACCGCGACGCCGAGCCGCTCGCCCAGCTCGGCCATCTCCCGGGCCCGCCCGGCGCTGCGCACGTAAACGGTCACCTCACCGGTGCAGATCTGGGCGAGCGCGGCCAGCGCCGAGGAGGCGGTGGCCCCCGCGCCCAGCACGGCGGCGGCCGACACCTCGGTGATGCCGCGCTCGCGCAGCGCGTTGACCAGCCCGGGGACGTCGGTGTTGTCCCCGGTGCGGCGGCCGTCGGCGGTGAACACCACGGTGTTCACCGCGTCCACCGCGCGGGCCGCCGCGCTGACCTCGTCCAGCAGCGGGATGACCGCCCGCTTCAGCGGCATGGTCAGCGACAGCCCCGCCCACTCGGCCTCGGCCAGCCCGGCGAGGAAGCCGGGCAGGCCGGCCTCCTCGACCTCGAAGCGGTCGTAGCGCCAGCCGTCCAGCCCGAGCGCCGCGAAGGCGGCCCGGTGCAGGTCCGGCGAGAGCGAGTGGGCGATCGGCGAGCCGAGGACGGCCGCCCGGTGCTTGCTGGTCAACTCTGTCTCTCCGTCAGCGGATTGCCCGCGGCTACTTGGTGGTGCAGTGGCCACGCGCCTCGTCGAAGCCCTGCCCGGCGTTGGTGCAGTACTCCTTGACGTTGGCGTAGTGCTCCTTGCTGGTCTCGGCGAACCGCGTCTCGGTCGGGGACATCGCGATGAAGTACAGCCACTTGCCGTCCGCCGGGTGCAGCACCGCGTTGATCGCGTCGTCGCCCGGGTTGGAGATCGGACCGGGCGGCAGGCCCGGGTTCAGGTAGGTGTTGTACTTGTTGGACGCGTCGTCCATGTCCTTCTTGTTGAGGTCCTTGCGGCCCAGCGAGTACTGCAGCGTGGTGTCCATGCCGAGGCGGTGGTGCGTCTCCGGCTCGTTGGCCAGGCGGTTCTGGATGGTCTTGGCCATCTTGGCGAAGTCCGCGGGGTTGTTGCCCTCGCGCTGCAGGATGCTCGCCTCGATGAGCACCTCGTAGCCGTTCTTCAGCCCCACCGAGGCGGCCTGGCCGTCCAGGTTCGCGTACTTGTCGGTGGCGTTCTTCACCATCGCCTTGAGCAGGTCCTCGGGCTTCATGCCGTCGGCGATGTTGTAGCGGGTCGGCCAGAGGAAGCCCTCGATGTTGCCGTTCGCGTACGCCGGCAGGCCGAGGTTGTTGAGCTGGTCCTTGGCGACGCCCGCCGTGGTGCCCTTCTGCAGCTTCAGCTTGCCGTCGATCATGGTGTAGATCTCGGAGGAGTTCTTGCCCTCCGGGACCACGATCGCCGCGCCGCCCGCCTGGTCCAGGAGCTCCTTGACCGCGGCCGCCGCCGACATCTCCTTCTTCAGGGTGTAGAAGCCGTACTGGATGGTGTTGCACTTGGGCTCGGCGTCACAGGCCTTGGTGAAGGCGTCGACGCTCTTCACCACACCGGCGGTCTTCAGCGCGAGACCGATCTGCCCGCCGACCGCGCCCTGCTTGACCTCGATCTGGACGGAGCCGGTGCCCTCGCCGGTGAAGTCCGGCGGCGGGCCGAAGTGGGACTTCCAGAAGCCGTAGCCCCACCAGCCCGCGCCGCCGAGCAGGCCGAGCAGCACCACCGCGACCACCAGACAGGCGCCGCCGTTGCGGCGGCCCGCCTTCTTGCCGCTCTCCTTGCGCTTCTTCTTCGCCTCGCGGGAGTCGTCCTGCTCGCCGAGGAAGCCGACGGCCTCCACCTCGGCGTGCTCGTCGAGGTAGCCGTCCTCGCCGTGCGGCCCGTCCTCGTGGAGGCCGTCGTGCTGACCGTCCCACTCCTCGGCCTCGGGCTCGGGCGCCCCGCCGACCGGGTCGACGCCGGACTCCAGTGCGGCGGCCTCGGCCTCCCAGTCGATCCCGTCCGGGCCGGGACCGGCGGGCGCGGGCGCCTGGGGGTGCGGAGCCTGCGGAGCCGCCTGCTGCGGAAGGGGTTGCTGGACCTGCTGCGGCATCTGCTGCTGAGGCATGCCCTGCTGCGGCAACTGCTGCTGCGGATACCCCTGCTGGGGCATGCCCTGGTGCGGCATCCCCTGCTGGGGCATGCCCTGCTGCATCGGCATCTGCTGCTGGTGGTAGCCCTGCTGGGGCATCCCCTGCTGTTGCGGATACCCCTGCTCGAAACCCTGCTGCGGCATCTGCTGCTGCTGGTAGCCCTGCTCGAAACCCTGCTGGGGCATGCCCTGCTGCTGGTACCCCTCCGGGTATCCCTGCTGCATGCCCTGGGCCATGCCGGGCTGCATGCCCTGCGGCATCTGCTGCTGCGCGCCCCCCATCTGCTGGAGGTGGGCCTGCTGCACGTCGCCGTAGGGCTGCTGCCCCTGCTGGCCCTGCTGCTGCGAGTACTGCTGCTGCCACTGGCCGTCCTGCTGGCCGGGGACCGGCTGCTGGCCGCCGTACCCGGGATCACCGGGGTGCCACGGCTCGCCCTGGGGGCCGTAGCCCCGACCCAGATCGGTCATTGATCCCCTTAACCGACGGTGACGACCGGAGGATCGGACCGGCCGTCCGGGACGACGCGGTCCCGGCTGATTCTCGAACCGGCGTGCTAGCGCAGCGCCTGGGAGGAGACGTTACCGTACCGCAGTCGTACCCCCGCCCGGGCGGACGCACGGTCAGTGAGCGACCTCACGCTCAGCACACGGGGCCGTCACGGCGCCGTTCCGGCCGCGGTCGGAGCCGCCGCCGAGGGCGTGGCGGGGGCCGATCCGGACGCCGCGTCGCTCGGCTTGGCCGCCCGGACGGCGTTGAACTCCGCCACGTTGCGCTGCTGCACGTCGAAGCTGTCGGTGAACCGGGTGTCCCCGGGCTTCACGGTCACGAAGTAGACCCAGTCGCCCGGCGTCGGGTCCAGCGCGGCCATGATCGCCTGCCGTCCGGGGTTGGAGATCGGCGACGGCGGCAGCCCCGGGTGCAGGTAGGTGTTGTACGGGGAGTCCAGCTTGGTGTCGGTGACCGTGGTGTTCAGGGTCGAGCGGCCGAGCGCGTAGTTGATGGTGGAGTCCAGCTGCAGCGGCATCCCCTTGGCCAGCCGGTTGTAGATGACCCGGGCCACCTTGCCCATGTCCTCGTTGTTGTCGGCCTCGCCCTGGACCATGCTGGCCACGGTGACCAGCCCGTACAGGCTCTGCCCGAGGTTCTGCGCGACCACGTTGGCGTCGTCCCGGCTGAACTCCTTGCCCGCCCGCTCGACCATCTGCTTGAGCAGGTCCAGCGCGGTGGTCCCGTCGGTGATGGCGTACCGCGCGGGGAAGAGGTAGCCCTCCGGGCTGCCGTTGGCGAAGTCCGGCAGCCCGAGTTCGGCGGCCTGGTCCTGGGCGGTCTTCTGGGTGGTGCCGGCCGGCAGGTTCAGCTTCTTGTCGATCGCGGTGAAGATCTGGTAGCCGCGCCACCCCTCGGGGATGGTCAGACCGTTGGCGTTGGCCGGGTCGACCAGGACGGCCAGCGCGGCGGCGGCCGACATCTTCAGCTTCAGCGTGTACGTCCCGGGCTGGATCCGCCCGGCGGCGGCCGCGCTGCCCTTCGCCGCCCGGGTGAAGGCGAGCGAGCTGGCCACCACCCCGTTGCGGACCAGCGCCGAGGCGATCTGGGACAGGCCCGCGCCCTCCGGCACCGAGACCTGGACGCTGCCGTTGCCCTGCCCGTTGTAGTCGGCGGCGGCCGGAGGTTTGCGCTGCTGCTGGAACCAGGTGTAGCCGGTGAGCCCGATCCCGCCGAAGACCGCGATCAGCGAGAGTGCGGTGAGCGCACAGGCCAGTCCGTTACGCCGTCGGTGCGGATCCGGTGCATCGGAGTGCGGCCGGGGCGCACCCGGAGGGCGGCCCTCCGGCTCCAGTACCGGCGCACCCAGGTGCCCCGGCGTGAGCCCCGGGTGGAAGTCCTGGTCGGTCATGGCGCGCGGCCCCCTCGGCGGTCCCGGATCGCTGCGGATCGTCCGGGACCGGCCCGAACCGGTCCGGAGCACTCCGGAACGGTCCGAAACGGACCCGGGACGAACGAGAAAGGGGTCCGTGCGGACGCGTCCGCACGGACCCCTTCCGGGACGTTAGATCAGGCCGATCAGCCGACCGCCTCGACGCTCTCACCGGGCGGGCGTCCGCTCACCCGTTCGGACTCAAGGGCGGTCTGGAGGATCACCACCGCGGCGGCCTGGTCGACCACCGAGCGGCCCTTCTTCGCCTTGACGCCCGAGGCACGCAGCCCGTGGGTCGCGGTGACGGTCGTCATCCGCTCGTCCACCAGCCGCACCGGCACCGGGTAGAGCCGGTTGGCCAGCCGCACCGCGTAGGCCCGGACCTTCTCCGCCGCCGGGCCCTCCTTGCCGCTGAGCGAGCGCGGCAGCCCGACGACCACCTCGATCGCGTCGTACTCCTCGACGATCGCGGCGAGCCTGGCCTGCGACTTCACCCCGGCCGGGACGGTCTCCACCGGCGTGGCGAGCACCCCGTCGGGGTCGCAGGACGCGACCCCGATCCGGGCGTCACCGACGTCGACGGCGATCCGCCGTCCACGCCTGAAGGGCCTCTCCTCATGCTCCATCAGCTGGCGCGCTCCGCGACCAGGCCGCGCACCGCGGCGATGGCCTCTCCGACCGCGGCCGGGTTGGAGCCGCCGCCCTGGGCGACGTCGTCCTTGCCGCCACCGCCGCCGCCGAGGGTCTTGGCCGCGGTGCGGACCAGCTCGCCGGCCTTGATGCCGCGGCCGCGGGCGTCCTCGTTGGTGGCGATCACGGTCAGCGGGCGGTCGTTGGCCACGGTGAACGCGGCGACCACGGCCGGACGGGCGCCGAGGCGGGCCCGCACGTCCAGGACCAGCTTGCGCAGCTCGTCCGCGCCCACGCCGTCGGCGACCTGGGCGGCGACCACGGCGATGCCGTGCACGTCCTCGGCCGAGTCGGCCAGGCCCGCCGCGGCGGCCAGCACCTTCTCGGCGCGGAACCGCTCGATCTCCTTCTCGGCGTCCTTGAGCTTGCCGAGCATGCCCGAGATCTTCTCCGGCAGCTCCTCCGGACGGCCCTTGACCAGCTCGGTCAGCTGGGCCACCACGGTGTGCTCGCGGGCCAGGAACTTGTACGCGTCGACGCCGACCAGCGCCTCCACGCGACGCACGCCCGAGCCGATCGAGGCCTCGCCGAGCAGCTTCACCAGGCCCAGCTGGGCGGTGTTGCCGACGTGGGTGCCACCGCACAGCTCCTTGGAGAAGTCGCCGATGGAGACGACCCGCACCTCGTCGCCGTACTTCTCGCCGAACATCGCGATGGCGCCGGCCTTGCGGGCCTGGTCCATCGTCATGACCTCGGCGGTGACCTCCAGCTCGCGGCCCAGCACGTCGTTGATCTTCTGCTCGACGTCGACCAGCACGCTGCCCGGAACGGCGGCGGGCGAGCCGAAGTCGAAGCGGAAGCGACCCGGGGCGTTCTCGGAGCCGGCCTGGGCGGCCGTCGGGCCGAGCGCGTCGCGCAGCGCCTGGTGGGTCAGGTGGGTGGCCGAGTGGGCGCGGGCGATCGCCCGGCGGCGGTCGGTGTCGATCGTGGCGTACGCCGAGGCGCCGAGCACGACCTCGCCGAACAGCACGCCGCCCGAGTGCACGATGACGCCCGGGACGGGCTGCTGCACGTCGCGGATCTCGACGACCGCACCGGACTCCAGCCGGATCCGGCCGTGGTCGGCGAGCTGGCCGCCGCCCTCGGCGTAGAACGGGGTGCGGTCGAGGATCAGCTCGACCTCGTCGCCCTCGGAGGCGGCCGGCGCCGGAACGCCGTCCACCAGCAGGCCGACCACGGTGGCCTCGCCCTCGGTCAGGCTGTAGCCGGTGAAGACGCTCGCGCCGGACTTGTCGGCGACCTCGCGGTACGCGGCGACGTCGGCGTGGCCCATCTTCTTGGCCCTGGCGTCCGCCTTGGCGCGGTCCCGCTGCTCCTGCATCAGGCGGCGGAAGCCGGCCTCGTCCACCTGGAGGCCCTGCTCCTCGGCCATCTCCAGGGTGAGGTCGATCGGGAAGCCGTAGGTGTCGTGCAGCTTGAACGCCTGGTCGCCGGAGAGCACCGCGCCACCGGACTGCTTGGTCTCGGTGACCGCGGCGTCCAGCAGGCTGGTGCCGGCCTTCAGGGTCTGCAGGAAGGCCGCCTCCTCGGCGACCACGACCGTCTCGATGCGCTTGCGGTCGCTCTCCAGCTCCGGGTACTGCGGGGCCATCGCCTTGATCGCGATGTCGGTGAGCTCCTTGGCGACCTGCCCGGTGGCGCCCAGCAGCCGCATGTTGCGGATGGCGCGGCGCAGGATGCGGCGCAGCACGTAGCCGCGGCCCTCGTTGCCGGGGGTGACGCCGTCGCCGACCAGCATCAGCGCGGTGCGGATGTGGTCGGTGACCACGCGCAGCGAGACGTCCGACTTGTGGTCGGCGCCGTAGGTGTGGCCGGTGAGCTCGGCGGCGCGGTCGAGGATCATCCGGCTGGTGTCGATCTCGAAGAGGTTGTCGACGCCCTGGAGGATGGCGGCGAGGCGCTCCAGGCCCAGACCGGTGTCGATGTTCTTGCTCGGCAGGTCGCCGAGGATCTCGAAGCCGTCCTTGCCGTCGCCGTGGCCGCGCTCGTACTGCATGAAGACCAGGTTCCAGATCTCCAGGTAGCGCTCGCCGTTGACCGCCGGGCCGCCCTCCTCGCCGTACGCGGGACCGCGGTCGTAGTTGATCTCCGAGCACGGGCCGCACGGGCCGGGCACGCCCATCGACCAGAAGTTGTCCTTCATGCCGAGGCGCTGGATGCGCTCGGCGGGCACGCCGATGACGTCGCGCCAGATCTGCTCGGCCTCGTCGTCGTCCTTGTAGACGGTGATCCAGAGCTTCTCCGGCTCCAGGCCGTAGCCGCCGTCCGCGACGGAGCTGGTGAGCAGCTCCCACGCGAACTTGATGGCGCCTTCCTTGAAGTAGTCGCCGAAGGAGAAGTTGCCGCACATCTGGAAGAAGGAGCCGTGCCGGGTGGTCTTCCCGACCTCCTCGATGTCCAGGGTGCGCACGCACTTCTGGACGCTGGTGGCGCGCGAGAACTGCGGCTTGACCTCGCCCAGGAAGTAGGGCTTGAAGGGCACCATGCCGGCGTTGATGAGCAGCAGGGTGGGGTCGTCGGCGACCAGGGACGCCGACGGAACGACGGTGTGGCCGCGCTCCTCGAAGAAGCGCAGCCAGCGGCGGCGGATCTCAGCCGACTCCATTAGTGGTCCTTCCGGTTCGTTCCGCCCCGCGGCAGGGCTCGGCGGGGCGTTTCTTCAATGGTCTGGGAGGTGGTGCGGGCGGGAGGCAGGGCGGCGGCCGGGCGACCGGGCGCCGCCGAGATAGCTCGGTACTGCGGCTCTCCACGCAGGACGCGGCGGGTGCTCCTGGGCTCGACCACCGCGGTGCCGTGCAGCCCGAGGTCGTCCTTCAGCTGCTCCTCGCGCTCGGCCATGCCGGAGCGCACGTCCTGGGCGAACTGCTTGGCCAGGTCGCCCAGGTGCAGCGCACCGCGCGCGGCGGTGCCGGAGAGGCTGTCCGGGGTGAGCCGCTGCACCGCGTCGTTGGCCTTGTTCATGGCCCACACGGCGGCGCCGGCGCCGACCGCCATCCAGAAGATCCGTGCCATGCCGTCAGCTCCTCACCGCGCGCCGGACCCGGGAGAGGAAGCCGTTCCTGGGCGCGGTCGCGGCGCGCACCTCGGCCCGGATCAGCCGGGCCAGCTCCTCGCGCTCGCCGGCCGGCAGCGGCCCGGTGGGCAGCGCGCCCTGCTGCTTGGCGACGGCCTTGCGGACGCCGTAGCTGAAGGCCGCGACCTTCATCAGCGGTCCGCCCAGGGTGGCGGCCGCGGTGGAGGAGAGCGCCTTGGCGTTGGCGGCGGCGTCCTGGACGTTGGCGGTGATCTCGTCCACCCGGTCCAGCTGCTCGTTGGCGCTGCGCACGGCGGCGCCCGCGTCGGACAGCAGGGGGACGGCCTGCTCGGTGACCGCGGCGACCAGGACGGTGGCCTCCTTCAGCACCTTGGAGAGGCGGACCAGCACGACGGCGAGCAGGGTGACCAGGACCGCCCAGAACACGGCGACGAGCAATCCGGCCAGCTCTCCCACGGACACCTTGCGCGCTCCCTCGCCTTGTCGCTCTCCAGACGGAACCCTATCGCGCCGACGCCCGGTTTCCGGACCGGGATCCCGCCGGTGACCTCGTCCGGGTGTGCGAACCGCGCGCGTAACCTACCGGCCGGTCACCTCGTTCTGCCAGGCGGGCCGTCGCCCGTACGGCCCGACGCAGGTCCCGGATCGCTGCGGTCCGGGCCAGGAACGACGGGGAGCAGCGCGTGGCCGGCGAGTGGAGAGCAGAGCCCGCGGCGTGGCCGCGCGGGCCGGAGCCGGGGCGGCTGCCGGCCGAGGTGACCGGCTTCGTCGGACGGCGGCAGGAGCTGGCCGAGCTGGCGGGTCTGCTGGCCGGCGCCCGGCTGGTGACGGTGACCGGGCCCGGCGGGGTGGGCAAGAGTCGGCTGGCGGTGCGGGCGGCGGCCCGGGCGGCCGGGGCCTTCCCGGACGGCGCCTGGCTGGTGGACGTCGCCCCGGTGCAGGACCCGCTGCTGCTCGGCCACGCCGTCCTGGAGGCCCTGCGGCTGACCGACGGCACCGCCCGGCCGCCGTTGGACGTGCTGGGCGAGCACCTGGCGGGGCGGCGGCTGCTGCTGGTGCTGGACGGCTGCGAGCACCTGGTGGAGGCCTGCGCCGAACTGGCCGACGCGCTGCTGCGCGCCCTGCCCGGCCTGCGGGTGCTGGCCACCAGCCGCGCCGCGCTGCGGGCCTCGGGCGAGCACCTGCTGACGCTGGCCCCGCTGCCGCAGCAGCGGGTGGGCCCGGAGGTGCTGCCGGACGCGGTGCGGCTGTTCGCCGACCGGGCCCGGGCGGTCCTGCCGTCCTTCGCGGTGACCGAGGCGAACGCGGAGGCGGTCGGCCTGCTCTGCCGTCGGCTGGACGGCATCCCGCTGGCCGTGGAGCTGGCCGCCGGGCGGCTGCGGGCGCTGTCGGTGGAGCAGATCACCGCCCGGCTGGACGACCGCTTCCGGCTGCTCACCGGCGGCTCCCGGACGGCCCTGCCGAGGCACCAGACGCTGCGCACGACGATCGGCTGGAGCCATGAGCTGTGCACAGTGCAGGAACGTTTACTCTGGGCCCGCCTGTCGGTCTTCGTCGGCAGTTTCGACCTGGAGGCCGCCGAGTACGTCTGCGGCGGCGACGGCATCGAGCCCGAGGACGTGCTCGACCTGCTGGACGAACTCGTCGCCAAGTCCGTGGCGCTGCGCGAGGACAGCCCCTTCGGCGTCCGCTTCCGGCTGCTGGACACCCTGCGCGAGTACGGCGGCCACTGGCTGCGCGCCGCCGGCGAGGAGCAGCGGCTGCTGCGCCGCCACCGGGACTGGTACCTGGGCGTCGCCACCTGGGGCGAGGTCGAGTGGTTCGGCCCCCGGCAGGCCGAGACCGCCGAACGCACCCGGCTGGCCCACACCAACCTGCGCGCCGCGCTGGAGTTCTGCCTGGCCGAGCCCGGCGAGGAGCAGATCGCCCTGCTGCTGGCCGGCACCCTCTGGTTCTACTGGGTCGGCTGCGGCCACCTCGGCGAGGGCCGGCACTGGCTGGACCGGGCGCTCGCCCTGGACCGCGAACCGACCGAGGCCCGGGCCAAGGCCCTGTGGGTGACCGGCTACATGGCCACCCTCCAGGGCGACCTCGACGCGGCCCGGCCCGCGCTGGAGGAGTGCCGCCGCCAGGCCCTGGACACCGGCGACGACCGGGCGCTCGCCTACGCCGTCCACCGCCAGGGCTGCGCCGCCCTGATCGGCGACGAACCGGAGCGCGCCGCCGAGCTGTTCGAGGAGGCGCTCTGGCACTACCGGACCATCGGCGAGCTCAACAGCAACGTGGTGATGGCCATGTTCGAGCTCGGCCTCGCCTACCTGTTCCAGGGCGACCCGGACAGCGGCGAGCTCTGGTTCGGCCAGGCCCGCACGGTCTGCGAGGAGCACGGCGAGCAGTGGGCGTACGCCTACGTGCTGTACGCGATGGCGTACTCGCACTACCTGGACGGCGCGGTCGAGCCGGCCCGGGCCCTGGCCCGCGAGTGCGTCCGGCTGAACCACCACTTCCACGACCTGCTGGGCATCGTGCTGGGGATCGACCTGCTGGCGCTGCTGGAGACCGAGCCGGACGGCCTGGGCGGGCCCGGCAACCTGTGCGAGGCCCGGGTGCTGCAGGGCGCCGCGCACCGGATCTGGCGCGCGGTCGGCAACCCCTTCCTGGGCTCCCGGTCCTTCTTCGGCCCGCACCAGGAGTGCGCCGAGCGGGCCCGGGCCGGGCTGACCGAGCAGCAGTACGACGACTGCTACCGGGTCGGCACCCGGCTGGACCTGGACGCGGCCGTCTCCCGGGCGCTCGGCGGCGGCTCCCCGGACGGCCCGGGTCCGGGCCCCGGACCCGGTCCGGTGCCGCCCTCACCGACGCCCGCGCCGGTCCGGAATAGCTGAAGCTTGCCGATTGCTTGAGCAGGCAAGGATCCATCCGGAAGGAGCACCATGGCCATCCACGACGAGTACCGCCTCGCGAACTTCTACTTCGAGTCCAAGGCGTACAGCGACGCCGCCCGCATGCTGGAAGGCGTGCTGGCCGAGGAGCCGGCCAACCTCTCGGTCCGGCTGCTGCTGGCCCGCAGCTACTTCCACTCCGCCCAGCTCGGCCGCGCCGAGGCCGAACTGCGCCGGATCCTCGACCTCGACCCGGCCGAGGACTACGCCCGGCTGATGCTCGGCCGCACCCTGGAGCGCCGGGGCCGCGCCGAGGAGGCCCGCCCGCACCTGCGGCTGGCCGCCGCGATGACCGGCGAGCAGCTCTGACCGGCCGAAGCACCGGCAACGCACCGGGAAAACGGCGAGCCCCCGCCGCCTCGAAAGGCGACGGGGGCTCGCTGCTGCGGTTCCGCGAAGTGCGAACCGAGCGCGGGTCAGCGCGAGTAGTACTCGACGACCAGCTGCTCGTCACAGATCACCGGGACCTCCTTGCGCTGCGGCGCACGGTCCAGGCGGAAGGCCAGGGCCTTCAGGTTGACCTCGAGGTACTTCGGGGTCTGGCCCTCACCCGCGTAGCCACCCTCACGGGCGACCTGGAAGGGGACCTTCTCCTTGGAGCGCTCGCGGACGGTGACCACGAAGCCCGGCTTCATCTGGTACGACGGCTTGTTGACCTTGCCGCCGTTGACCTCGATGTGGCCGTGGACGACCATCTGGCGGGCCTGGTAGATGGTGCGGGCGATGCCCGAACGCAGGACCAGGGAGTCCAGACGGGTCTCCAGCTCGGCGACGAGCGCCTCACCGGTCTTGCCCTCGGCCTTCTTGGCGCGGTCGAACGCGCGGGCCATCTGCTTCTCGCTCAGGTCGTACTGGGCGCGCAGACGCTGCTTCTCGAGCAGACGGACCTTGTAGTCCGAGTTCTGCTTGCGACCACGGCCGTGCTGGCCGGGCGGGTACGGGCGGGCCTCGAAGTACTTGACGGACTTCGGGGTCAGCGGCACGCCGAGCGCACGCGCGATCTTGACCTTGGGACGCTTCTGGTTCGCCATGAACCAAACCTTCCTTGCTTACGAATACGGCTTTCACCAGGTGTTGACGGAGGTCGCATGTCGCGACCCGGAGAAAACCCCGACGCCTGCGCGAAGGGATCAGCCGCTCTCCGGAGCCGGGCACGAGATGTGCTGGTCACACGAAGGGCCCGGGAACCGGGCCTTCCGCGACACCGAAACGGTGCGCGACGCTCCTGGTGCGGGCCTCCCGGAGGAGGCCTACCGCCGATGCCCCGCTGGTGCGGCCGGTCGGTGGGGTCTCCCCCGCCGCCGTCCCGGGACATGGCACTCCGACGAAGTATACCCGTCGATCACTCGCCCTTTTCCCCGGGCCGCCCCTCGGCCGTCGGCGCGGGCTGCTGCTCCGTCTTCCCGTCCGTCTTCCCGTCCGCCTTCGCGTCCGCCTTCTTCTCCCCCCGGCGCTCCCCGCGCAGCCGCCCGCGGGTCCACTCCACGGTGTCCGCGTACCGGACCTCGCCGCCGCGCCGGTTCGGCTGGTAGTACTCCCGGCCGTGCACCTGGTCCGGCGCGTACTGCTGGGCGGCGATGCCCTCCGGCAGGTCGTGCGGGTACTGGTAGCCCCGGCCGTGGCCGAGCTTGCCCGCGCCGCCGTAGTGGGCGTCCCGCAGGTGCGGCGGGACGGCCCCGGCCAGCCCCTGCCGGACGTCCGCCAGCGCCGCGTCGATCGCCAGGTAGGCCGAGTTGGACTTGGGCGCCAGGGCCAGCGCGATCGCCGCCTGGGAGAGGATGATCCGGGCCTCCGGGAAGCCGATCAGGGCCACCGCCTGGGCCGCCGCCACCGCCGTCTGCAGCGCCGTCGGATCGGCCAGGCCGACGTCCTCGCTGGCCGAGATCATCAGCCGCCGGGCGATGAACCGCGGGTCCTCCCCCGCCTCGATCATCCGGGCCAGGTAATGCAGGGTGGCGTCCACGTCGCTGCCGCGGATCGACTTGATCAGCGCGCTGGCCACGTCGTAGTGCTGGTCGCCGTCCTTGTCGTAGCGCACCGCCGCCTGGTTGACGGCCGTCTCGGTGGTGGCCAGCGAGATGCTCGGCTCCCCCTTCTCCAGCGCCGCACCGGCCGCCGCCTCCAGCGTGGTGAGCGCCCGCCGGGCGTCCCCGCCGGCCAGCCGCACCAGGTGGTCCTCGGCCTCCGCGGTCAGCTCCAGCGCGCCCTCCAGGCCGCGCTCGTCGCCCACCGCGCGGCGCAGCAGCGCGCGGATGTCCTCGTCGGTCAGCGACTCCAGGGTGAGCAGCAGCGAGCGGGACAGCAGCGGGGAGATCACCGAGAAGTACGGGTTCTCGGTGGTCGCCGCGATCAGGGTGACCCAGCGGTTCTCCACGGCCGGCAGCAGCGAGTCCTGCTGGGCCTTGGAGAAGCGGTGGATCTCGTCCAGGAACAGCACCGTCTCCCGGCCGGACATGCCGACCGCCCGGCGGGCGCCGTCGATCACCGCCCGGACCTCCTTGACCCCGGCGGTGATCGCGGACAGCTCGACGAAGCGGCCCTCCACGGCCTGGCTGATCACGTGCGCGAGGGTGGTCTTGCCGGTGCCGGGCGGCCCCCAGAGGATCACCGAGCTGGTGGCCGCCGGGCCGCGGGAGCCCGCGACCAGCCGGCGCAGCGGCGAGCCGGGCTTCAGCAGCTGCCGCTGCCCGGCCACCTCGTCCAGGGTGCGCGGACGCATCCGTACGGCCAGCGGGGCCCGGCCGGGCTCCCTGGCCTGGCGATCCTCGGCGGCGGCGGTGAAGAGGTCCGGTTCGTCCACACCGGAAGCCTAGTTGAGGCCACCGACAGTGCCGGACCGCCCGGGCCCCGGCTACCCGAGTCCGGCGGCGTGGTCCGGAACGTACTTCTGCAGGTCGCGCGGGGGCCGCTGGTAGCCGCGCGGGGCCGGGCGGGGCGGCAGCTGGATCCGCGGCGGGGCGACCTCGTGGTACGGCACCGAGGAGAGCAGGTGGGCGATCATGTTGATCCGGGCCCGCCGCTTGTCGTCGCTCTCCACCACGTGCCAGGGCGACTGCGGGACGTCGGTGTAGACGAACATCTCGTCCTTGGCCCGCGAGTAGTCCTCCCAGTGGGCGATCGACTCGACGTCCATCGGGGAGAGCTTCCAGCGCTTCATCGGGTCCTCCAGCCGGTCCCGGAAGCGCCGCTCCTGCTCGGTGTCGCTGACCGAGAACCAGTACTTGCGCAGCAGGATCCCGGCCTCGATCAGCATCTGCTCGAAGGTCGGGCACTGGTGCAGGAACTGCCAGTACTCCTCGTCGCTGCAGAAGCCCATCACCCGCTCGACCCCGGCGCGGTTGTACCAGCTGCGGTCGAACAGCACGATCTCCCCGGCCGCCGGCAGGTGTTCGACGTACCGCTGGAAGTACCACTGGGTCTTCTGCCGCTCGGTCGGGGTGGGCAGCGCCGCGACCCGGGCGATGCGCGGGTTCAGGTACTCCGTCACCCGCTTGATCGCGCCGCCCTTGCCGGCCGCGTCCCGTCCCTCGAAGACCACCACCACGCGGGCGCCCTCGACCCGCACCCACTCCTGGAGCTTCACCAGCTCCTGCTGCAGCCGCAGCAGCTCCCGCTCGTACGGCTTCCTCGCCAATCGTTCCGGCTTCGCGGTCCGCCGCTGCTCGGTCACCCTCGGTCCTCCGTCCGACTGCTGCTGATGACCCTTCACCGTAGGCGCAGAACGGCGGATCCGCAGGTCGGGAGGGCCATCAGACCCCGACGAAGGGTTCCGGGTAGCGGCAGAGCCCGCGCGGACCGCCGTCGTACGCCGCCAGCGGCAGCGCCTGGAAGTACGCCTCCGGCACCTCGAACGGGCCGGTGACCTCGTGCCGCCCGGCCGGGGTGAAGCCGAACCGCCCGTAGTAGTCCGGATCCCCGAGCACCACCACCAGCTTCTCGCCCGCCTCCTCGGCGGCCGACAGCGCGGCCCGGACGACGAGTTCGCCGACTCCCCGGCGCTGCCACTCGGGCGCGACCGCGACCGGGGCGAGCGCCAGCGCGTCGCCACCGCCGCCACCGCCGCCGTTGCCGCCGACCCGCAGCCGGGTCAGCAGGGCGTGCCCGACGACCAGCCCGCTGTCGTCCACCGCGACCACCGACAGCCCGGGCAGCCAGGCGGGATCGCGGCGCAGCGCGTCCACCAGGTCCGCCTCGTCGGGCCCGGGGAACGCGGCCATGTGCACGCGTCTGGTGGCCGGGGCATCCTGCGGACATTCGACTCTCGTGGTGACCTGCATGAGTCAACCCTCCCTGTGTCGCACGACGTTGTGGACCGGCCCCGGACGGTGGGTGGACCGTCCGGGGCCGTTGCAGGTTAGCGGAATGACGCGGCGTCAGCTCTTCGGCTGCGCCTCCGACTTGGCGTCCTCGCGGACCTTCGGCTGGGCGTCCACGCCGGCCTCGCGGCGCTGCGCCGGGGTGATCGGGGTCGGGGCACCGGTCAGCGGGTCACCACCGGTGGACGTCTTCGGGAAGGCGATGACGTCGCGGATGGTGTCGTACCCGCCGAGCAGCGTGACGATCCGGTCGAGGCCGAAGGCGACCCCGCCGTGCGGCGGCGGGCCGTAGTTGAAGGCGTCCAGCAGGAAGCCGAACTGCGAGGCCGCCTCCTCCTCGGACAGGCCGATCGCGTCGAACGCCCGCTTCTGCACGTCCCGCTGGTGGATACGGATCGAACCGCCGCCCAGCTCCGAGCCGTTCAGGACCAGGTCGTAGGCGTTGGACAGGGCCGTACCCGGGTCGGTGTCGAAGCTGTCCAGCGACTCCGCGGTGGGGGCGGTGAACGGGTGGTGCACCGCGTGCCAGCCCTGGAACTGGCCCTTGTCGTCCTCGATCGGCTCGAACATCGGGAAGTCGACGACCCAGAGGAAGGCCCACTTGGACGCGTCGATCAGCTCGCAGCGCTTGCCGATCTCCAGGCGGGCGGCGCCGAGCAGCTCCTGCGAGGGGCGCTCCTTGCCGGCCGCGAAGAAGACCGCGTCGCCGTTCTTGGCGCCGGCCGCGGCGGCGAGGCCGGCCAGGTGCTCCGCCGAGAGGTTCTTGGCGACCGGGCCGCGCAGCTCGCCGGTCTCGGCGTCGATCAGCACGTAGGCCAGGCCCTTGGCGCCGCGCGCCTTGGCCCAGTCCTGCCAGGCGTCCAGCTGCTTGCGCGGCTGGGAGGCGCCGCCCGGCATGACCACGGCACCGACGTACGGGGCCTGGAACACGCGGAACTCGGTGCCCTTGAAGTACTCGGTGAGGTCGGTGAGTTCCTGGCCGAAGCGGACGTCCGGCTTGTCCGAGCCGTAGCGGCCCATGGCGTCCGCGTAGGTCATCCGCGGCAGCGGGTTCGGGATCTCGTAGCCGTGCACCTCGCGCCAGATCGCGCCGACGATCTTCTCGCCGAGGGCCAGGATGTCCTCCTGGTCGACGAAGGAGGCCTCGATGTCCAGCTGGGTGAACTCCGGCTGCCGGTCGGCGCGGAAGTCCTCGTCGCGGAAGCAGCGGGCGATCTGGTAGTAGCGCTCCATGCCGGCCACCATCAGCAGCTGCTTGAACAGCTGGGGCGACTGCGGCAGGGCGTACCAGTGGCCGGGCTGCAGGCGGACCGGGACGAGGAAGTCTCGGGCGCCCTCGGGGGTGGAGCGGGTGAGGTACGGCGTCTCGATGTCGAGGAAGTCGTTCTCCTCCATCACCCGGCGGATGATGTTGTTGACCTTGGAGCGCAGCCGCAGGCCCTTGGCCGGGCCCTCGCGGCGCAGGTCCAGGTAGCGGTAGCGCAGCCGGACCTCCTCGTTGACCGTGCCCGGCTCGTACTCGGCGACCGGGAACGGCAGCGGGGCGGCCTCGGAGAGCACCTCGATGTCGCTGACGACGACCTCGACCGCGCCGGTCGGGATGTCCGGGTTCTCGTTGCCCTCGGGGCGGACCCGGACGTCGCCGACGACCTTGACGCAGTACTCGGCGCGCAGGCCGTGCACCGAGTCGAGGTCGCGGACCACGATCTGCACGGTGCCGGAGGCGTCGCGCAGGTCGATGAAGGCGACGCCGCCGTGGTCGCGGCGGCGGGCGACCCAGCCGGCCAGGGTGACGGTGGTGCCTGCGTGCTCCGGGCGGAGCGTGCCCGCGTCGTGCGTGCGGATCACAGCTGCTTCTCCTTCAGGGTGGTGACGAGTGCGTCGAGGGCGACGGGGGTCTGCTCGCCGGTGCTCAGGTCCTTGAGCTGGACGACGCCCTCGGCGAGGTCCCGGTCCCCGGCGATCAGGGCGAAGCGGGCGCCGGACCGGTCGGCGGACTTCATGGCGTTCTTGATGGTCTTGACGCCGAAGGCGAGGTCGGTGGCCACGCCGGCCCGGCGCAGCTCGACCACCTTGGCGAAGAGCAGGTTCTTGGCCTCCTCGCCGAGCGCGACGGCGTAGACGGAGGTGGCGGGCGGCAGGTCGAGGGTGACGCCCTCGGCCTCCAGCGCCAGGTAGGTGCGGTCCACGCCGAGGGCCCAGCCGACGGACGGCAGCGCGGGGCCGCCGATCATCTCGGACAGGCCGTCGTAGCGGCCGCCGCCGCCGATCGCGGACTGGGCGCCGAGGCCGTTGTGCACGAACTCGAAGGTGGTGCGGGTGTAGTAGTCCAGGCCGCGGACCAGCTTCGGGTCGTCGACGAAGGCGACGCCGTTGGCGGTGAGCAGCTCGCGCACCTTCTCGTCGTACGCCTTGCACTCCTCGCACAGGAAGTCGCGCAGCATCGGGGCGCCGACCAGCTGCTCCTGCACCGACTCGCGCTTGTCGTCCAGCACCCGCAGCGGGTTGATCTCCGCCCGGCGGCGGGTCTCCTCGTCCAGGTCCAGCCCGGAGAGGAAGTCGATCAGGGCGGCGCGGTAGACCGGGCGGCACTGCTTGTCGCCGAGGCTGTTGAGCAGCAGCGAGTAGTTGCTCAGGCCCAGCGAGCGGAAGGCGTCGTCGGCCAGGATGATCAGCTCGGCGTCCAGCGCCGGATCCTCGGCGCCGATCGCCTCCGCGCCGACCTGGGAGAACTGGCGGTAGCGGCCCTTCTGGGCGCGCTCGTAGCGGTAGTACGAGCCCGAGTACCAGAGCTTGACCGGCAGGTTGCCCTGCTTGTGCAGGTTGGCCTGGAGCGCGGCGCGCAGCACCGAGGCGGTGCCCTCCGGGCGCAGCGCGAGGTCGTCGCCGCCCTTGGTGGTGAGGGTGTACATCTCCTTGGAGACGATGTCGGTGGACTCGCCGACTCCGCGGGAGAACAGCTTCACGTCCTCGAAGACCGGGGTCTCGACGTAGCCGTAACCGGCCCGGCGGGCGGGCGCGGCGATGCGCTCGCGGATCGCCAGGAAGGTCGCGGAGCTGGGGGGCAGCAGGTCGTAGGTGCCCTTGGGGGCGGTGAAGGTGCTCAACTTCTCTTCCGTCACATTCCTCGTCGCGGGAAAGCCGGGGCGCCTGCCGCCCCCGCTGCCTCTCGGAGGTAGGGGTTGGTGGCGCGCTCGCGGCCGATGGTGGTCTGACCGCCGTGGCCGGAGAGGACCACGGTGGAGTCGTCGAGGGGCAGGCACACCCGGGCCAGCGAGTTCATGATCGCCTCGCTGTCCCCGCCCGGGAGGTCCGTGCGCCCGATGGAGCCGGCGAACAGCAGGTCGCCCGAGAACAGCACCGGGGGGAGGTCCTCGGCACCGGGCGTCCGGAAGGTCACCGACCCCCCGGTATGGCCCGGGGCGTGGTCCACGGTGAGCCGCAGGCCGGCCAGTTCCAGCACGCTGCCGTCGGTGAGCTCGCGCACGTCGTCCGGCTCGCCGACGGTGAGCTCGCCCATCAGCTGGGTGCCCAGGGAGCGGCCGAGCGCCTTCTCCGGGTCGGACATCATGTACCGGTCCTCGGGGTGGATCCAGGCCGGGACGCCGCGGGCGCCGCAGACCGGGACCACCGAGGCGACGTGGTCGATGTGGCCGTGGGTGAGCAGCACGGCGACGGGCTTGAGCCGGTGCTCCCGGACCATCTCCTCGACGCCGCGCGCGGCCTGGTGCCCGGGATCGACGATCACGCACTCCTCGCCCGCCGCCGGCGCGACCAGGTAGCAGTTGGTGCCCCAGGCTCCAGCGGGGAATCCGGCGATGAACACGCGAGTCCTTCGGGTGGGTGCGGCTACGGGCGGGTGCGGTGGTGAGCTGCGGTGGCTACCAGTAGTGATGGCGTAAGGGAAGCCTACCGGCGGTCCGGGTCCGGTTGCGAACCAGATACGCGGTGGCGGGGCCGGGCCCGCCCCGGACGCCTGACAGGTTCACCGCGCCCTTACGGGCCCGGTCCCTACACTTGGCCGCCGATGGGTGCGATGATCCGCTCCGGAAACCCATCCACTTTTCCCGCACATGCTCAGGAGACACGGCCGGTGGTCAGCAGCGAACAGCGGCGGCGGCAGCTCGCCCGCGAGAAGTACGAGCGCCAGATGGAGCGCCGCGCCGAGGCGGCGTCCGCCCGCAGGCGG
The DNA here is from genome assembly GCF_044749365.1 of Kitasatospora sp. NPDC089509. Classification (NCBI taxonomy): domain Bacteria; kingdom Bacillati; phylum Actinomycetota; class Actinomycetes; order Kitasatosporales; family Streptomycetaceae; genus Kitasatospora; species Kitasatospora sp. NPDC089509. The sequence continues at coordinate 102,711 of NZ_JBIVHS010000010.1, forward strand.
CGCAACACGATCCTGGGCGCCTCGCTCGCCGTGGTGGTGCTGGCCGGCGGCGGAACCCTGTTCGCCACCGGCGCGTTCAGCTCCGACGACAAGGACAAGAACACCTCGGCCGCCTCCAGCGCCCAGCCCGCGCCGACCCAGGCCGACCCGGCCTCGACGCCGACCCGCAAGCCGGTCGAGGGCTGCGCGGCGCCGGCGCCGGGCTCGCCCAACAAGAAGCAGTTCAAGGCCGAGCCGGCCATGTCGATCGACGACCACGGCTCGTACACCATGACGCTGGACACCAACTGCGGCAAGGTCACCGTCGCGATGGACGCGGCCAAGGCCCCGCACACCGTGAACTCGTTCAACTTCCTGGCCGGCGAGCAGTACTTCGACCACACCAAGTGCCACCGGCTCACCACCGACGGCATCTTCGTGCTCCAGTGCGGCGACCCGACCGCCACCGGCTCGGGCAGCCCCGGCTACAAGTTCGCGGACGAGAACCTGAGCGGCGCGACCTACCCGGCCGGCACGGTGGCGATGGCCAACTCCGGCCCGGGCACCAACGGCAGCCAGTTCTTCCTGGTCTACAAGGACACCCAGCTGCCGCCGAACTACACCCCGTTCGGCAAGATCACCGGCGGCCTGGACGTGGTCCAGAAGATCGCCGCCGCGGGCACCCTGGAGGGCTCCGGCGACGGCCACCCGATGGCCGACGTCACCTTCAACTCGGTTACCGTGTCCAAGGGTTGACCGACCCCGGGGCCGCCGGCGGCAGGCGCGGAAAGCGCCTCCGCCCGGCCCCGGACCGAAATCGCCCGGCCCGGATGCGGACAGCACCGGTCCTGGTCGCCTATGTTGGCGTTGTATAGGGTGCCCGGACCCGCCTAGCCGTCACCCTCGGCAGCAAGGCACGGCGGACGGGGACGGCGGACTCATCGGTCCGCCGCACATCTAACTGTGGACGACGGTCGCGCGCCGCCCCGGCGCGGGCGCGACGTCATGTGGAGGACGCGCTATGAGCAGCGACCCGTGGGGCCGTGTGGACGAGCAGGGCACGGTGTACGTCAGGACCGCCGACGGCGAACGCGTCGTGGGTTCCTGGCAGGCCGGCTCGCCCGAGGAGGCCCTCGCCTACTTCGAGCGCAAGTACCAGGGCATCGAGGTGGAGATCGGCCTGCTGGAGAAGCGGGTGCGCACCACCGACCTGGCCGCCAAGGACGCCCAGACCGCGCTGGAGCACCTCCGCGCCCAGGTGACCGAGGGGCACGCGGTGGGTGACCTGGACGCGCTGGCCAAGCGGCTGGAGACGCTCTCCGGCGAGATCGAGAGCCGACGGGAGGAGCGCAAGGCCGCCCGTGCCAAGGCCCAGGACGAGACCCGCTCCGCCAAGGAGGCCCTGGTCTCCGAGGCCGAGCAGCTCGCCGAGTCCACCCAGTGGCGGGAGGCCGGCGACCGGCTGCGCGCCCTGGTGGACACCTGGAAGGGCCTGCCGCGGCTGGACCGCAAGAGCGACGACGAGCTGTGGCACCGCTTCTCGCACGCCCGCTCGGTCTTCTCCAAGCACCGCAAGGCGCACTTCGCGACCCTGGACGCCGAGCGCGAGCAGGCCCGGCAGGTCAAGGAGGCGCTGGTCTCCGAGGCCGAGGCGCTGTCCTCGTCCGACGACTGGGGCAGCACCGCCGCCGCCTACCGCGACCTGATGGCGCGCTGGAAGGCGGCCGGCCGGGCGCAGCGGGACGTCGAGGACGAGCTGTGGGCGCGGTTCCGCGGCGCCCAGGACGTGTTCTTCCAGGCCCGTTCCGCGGTGTTCAGCGAGCGCGACGCCGAGCAGGTGGAGAACCAGAAGCTCAAGGAGGCGCTGGCCACCGAGGCCGAGGCGATCCTGCCGATCACCGACCTCAAGGCCGCCAAGGCCGCGCTGCGCGAGGTCAACGAGCGCTGGGAGGCCATCGGCCACGTGCCGCGCGACGTCCGCCCGAAGCTGGACGGCCGGCTGAACGCGGTCGAGCGGGCCATCCGCGAGGCCGAGGACACCGAGTGGAAGCGCTCCAACCCGGAGGCCAAGGCCCGGGCGGCCGGCATGGTGGGCCTGTTCCAGGCGAAGGCCGACAAGATCCAGGCCGACCTGGACAAGGCCCGGGCGGCCGGCAACGCCTCCCGGACCGCCAAGCTGGAGGCCGAGCTCTCCGGTGTGCAGACCCTGCTGGAGCAGGCGCACAAGAGCCAGGAGGAGTTCAGCGGCTGATCCGGCCCGCTGGACGACGAAGGCCCCCGGGGTGCTCCCCGGGGGCCTTCCTCATGCGCCGGGCCTCACTTCCGGGCCGAGGTGACCCGGTAGACGTCGTAGACGCCCTCGACGCCGCGCACCGCCTTGAGCACGTGGCCCAGGTGCTTGGGGTCGCCCATCTCGAAGGTGAAGCGGCTCATCGCCACCCGGTCCCGGGAGGTCTGGACCGCCGCCGACAGGATGTTGACGTGCTGGTCGGAGAGCACCCGGGTGACGTCCGAGAGCAGCCGGGAGCGGTCCAGCGCCTCGACCTGGATGGCCACCAGGAAGACCGAGGACTGGGTGGCCGCCCACTCGACGTCGATGATCCGCTCGGGCTGCTGGCTCAGCGAGTCCACGTTGACGCAGTCGGCGCGGTGCACCGAGACGCCGTTGCCGCGGGTGACGAAACCGACGATCGGGTCGCCCGGCACCGGGGTGCAGCAGCGGGACAGCTTGACCCAGACGTCCTCGACGCCCTTGACGATCACGCCCGGGTCGCCCTTGGCCCGGCGGCGCACGGCCCGGCGGTTGTCGTGGGTCGGGGTGGCCGTCTCGGCGAGGTCCTCGGTGGCGCCCTCCTCGCCGCCGAGCGCCTGGACCAGCTTCTGGACGATGTTCTGCGCGGCGACGTGCCCCTCGCCGATGGCGGCGTAGAGCGAGGAGATGTCGGGGTAGCGCATCTCGTGGGCCAGGGTGACCAGCGAGTCGCCGGTCAGGATCCGCTGGATCGGCAGGCCCTGCTTGCGCATCGCCCGGACGATCGCCTCCTTGCCCTGCTCGATCGCCTCCTCGCGGCGCTCCTTGGAGAACCAGGCGCGGATCTTGTTGCGGGCGCGCGGGGACTTGACGAAGCCCAGCCAGTCCCGGGACGGGCCGGCGTTCTCCGCCTTGGAGGTGAACACCTCGACGGTGTCGCCGTTCTCCAGGGTCGACTCCAGCGGCACCAGGCGGCCGTTGACCCGGGCCCCTATGGTCCGGTAGCCGACCTCGGTGTGCACCGCGAAGGCGAAGTCGACCGGGGTGGCGCCGGCCGGCAGGGCTATCACGTCACCCTTGGGGGTGAAGACGAAGACCTCGTTGCTGGCCAGGTCGAAGCGCAGCGACTCCAGGAACTCGCCCGGGTCGGCGGTCTCCTTCTGCCAGTCCAGCAGCTGCCGCAGCCAGGCCATCTCGTTGACGGCGCCGGCCTTGTCGTCCTTGCGGACCTGGGTCGGGGTGTCGGTGCGGACCTTGGAGGCCCCGGCGACCGCGCGCTGCTTGTACTTCCAGTGCGCGGCGATGCCGTACTCGGCCCGCCGGTGCATGTCGAAGGTGCGGATCTGGAGTTCGACCGGCTTGCCGCCGGGACCGATCACCGTGGTGTGCAGCGACTGGTACATGTTGAACTTGGGCATCGCGATGTAGTCCTTGAACCGCCCCGGTACCGGGTTCCACCGCGCGTGGATGGTGCCCAGTGCCGCGTAGCAGTCGCGGACGGTGTCGACCAGGACCCGGATGCCCACCAGGTCGTAGATCTCGGCGAAGTCCCGGCCCCGGACGATCATCTTCTGGTAGACCGAGTAGTAGTGCTTCGGCCGGCCGGTGACGGAGGCGGTGATCCGGGCGCCGCGCAGGTCCGCCTGGACCTGGTCGATCACGGTCGCCAGGTACTCGTCCCGCTTGGGGGCGCGCTCGGCGACCAGCCGGACGATCTCGTCGTACATCTTGGGGTAGAGGATCGCGAAGGCGAGGTCCTCCAGCTCCCACTTGATGGTGTTCATGCCCAGCCGGTGCGCCAGCGGGGCGTAGATCTCCAGCGTCTCGCGGGCCTTCTTCTCCTGCTTCTCCCGCTTCAGGTAGCGCATCGTGCGCATGTTGTGCAGGCGGTCGGCCAGCTTGATCACCAGGACCCGGGGGTCCTTGGCCATCGCGACGACCATCTTGCGGACGGTCTCGGCCTGCGCGGCCTCGCCGAACTTGACCCGGTCCAGCTTGGTGACGCCGTCGACCAGCAGGGCCACCGAGTCGCCGAAGTCCTTGCGCAGGGTCTCCAGGCCGTAGTCGGTGTCCTCGACGGTGTCGTGCAGCAGCCCGGCCATCAGCGTCGGGGCGTCCATGCCGAGCTCGGCCAGGATGGTCGCGACGGCCAGCGGGTGGGTGATGTACGGGTCGCCGCTCTTGCGCTTCTGGCCGCGGTGCCACTTCTCGGCGACGGCGTAGGCGCGCTCGATGTCGCGCAGCAGCGCCGGGTCGGCCTTGGGGTCGTTCGCCCGGATCGAGCGGAACAGCGGCTCCAGGACGGGGTTGAGGACGCTGGAGCGCTGGCCGCCGAGGCGGGCCAGCCTGGCCCGCATCCCGCCGCCGGTGCCGGAGCCGCGGCCGACCGGGGCGAGCTGGCGCGAGGAGGTCGGCGTCGGGCGTGCCGGGGTGGCCCCCGAGGGCGTGGGACGGTCTTCGGGGGCGGCCGCTGCGGCCGTGGGCACAACCTCGTCGGGCAAGGACACTCCTCGGGGCACCGGGGCCGACCCCTGCCGAGGGCCCGTACGGTCCGGGCACAACCAGGAGGGGATGAATCTTCATGGTACCGAGCCGGGCGGCCCGCCGTTCATCCGGCCGGGCCCGGAAACGGAAGGGCGGCGGTCGGATGATCCGACCGCCGCCCTTCCGTCATGCCCGTCAGACCGTGACCAGCGTCTCCAGCGGAGCGCCGCCCAGGTGCCCGGACAGCCGCTCGCGGCCGTCCAGGAAGCCCAGCTCCATCAGCACCACGACGCCCACCAGCTCGGCGCCGGCCTCCTTCACCAGGTCCAGCGAGGCACCGATGGTGCCACCGGTGGCCAGCACGTCGTCCACCACCAGCACCCGCTCACCGGGCGCGAAGGCGTCGCACTGCACCTCCAGCGTCGCCGAGCCGTACTCCAGCTCGTACGAGCGCCGGAACACCTCGCCGGGCAGCTTGCCCGCCTTGCGGATCGGCACGAAGCCCAGCCCGGCCGCGAAGGCCGCCGGAGCCGCCAGCACGAAACCGCGCGCCTCCAGGCCCACCACCTTGGTCGCCCCGAGCTCCTTCGCCCGGTCCGCCAGCGCCTGGGTGAGGGCTCCGAAGGCCTCGGCGTCGGCGAGCAGCGGCGCGATGTCCTTGAACAGCACACCCGGCTTCGGGTAGTCCGGGACGTCCCGGATCCGGCTGTTCAGCAGCTCGGCCAGTGCGGTGTCGGCGGTGGTCACGGTTCTGTCCTCAGGGTCGGGTGCGGTTCAGCGCTTGGTGGACGGACGGCCCTTGGCACGCGGGGTGCCGGCCGCGCGGTCGCGCTGACCGACCATACCCGCAGGCTGGCCCTCGTCCGCGCCCTCGTCCGTCGCCGCCGCGTCCGCGGCCTCCGCCTTGGCGGCCGCCGAGGCCCGGTGCTGCAGGACCCGCTTGCGCAGCGCCTTCATCTCCGGCTGCTCCTCCTTGAGCTGCGCCAGCAGCGGGGTGGCGACGCAGATCGAGGAGTAGGCACCGGCCGCGAGACCGATGAACAGCGCGAGCGAGATGTCGTTCAGGGTGCCGGCACCCAGCAGGCCGCCACCGATGAACAGCAGCGCGGCGACCGGCAGCAGCGCCACCACGGTGGTGTTGAGCGAGCGCACCAGGGTCTGGTTGAGGCCCGCGTTGGCCGCCTCGCTGTAGGTGAGCTTGTTCTGCTTGGTGATCCCCTTGGCGTTCTCCTTCACGGTGTCGAAGACGACGACCGTGTCGTAGAGCGAGTACCCGAGGATGGTCAGGAAGCCGATCACCGTACCGGGGGTGACCTCGAAGCCCACCAGGGCGTAGACCCCGATGGTGATCAGGAGGTCGTGGATCAGCGCGACCAGGGCGGCCAGCGCCATCCGCCACTCGAAGGCGATCGCCAGGTAGACCGTCACCAGGACCATGAAGACGACCAGACCGGTGAGCGCCTTGTTGGAGATCTGCTTGCCCCAGCTGGGGCCGATCACCTGGGCCTCGACGGTGTCCAGCGGCACGTCGAGCTTCTTCGAGAGCTCGGAACGGATGTCGTCCGAGCTCTTCGTCTCGTCGGTGCTGACCTGGATGCGGATCTTGTTGTTGTCCGTCGACTGCACCAGCGGGTGCGAGGAGACGATCCCGTCGGCGGTGTCCTGGGCCTGGGAGACCGTCAGACCCGGCTTGGTGACGGTGTAGACCGAGCCGCCCTTGAACTCGATGCCCAGGTGCAGGCCCATGGCCAGGCCGATCGCCGCGACCAGCACGATCACGCCGGAGATCGAGTACCAGAGCTTGCGGCGCCCGACGAAGTCGAAGCTGACCTCGCCCTGGTAGAGCCGGTGACCCAGATTGGAGAAGCGCGACACGGTGTCAGGCCTCCTTCACGGCGGCAGAGGAGGAGTTACGACGACGGGTGCTGCGCAGCGGCGGACGGGCGCCCAGCCGCTTCGGGTCCAGGCCGGACCACGGGTGACCGTCGGAGAAGAACTTCCGCCGGGCCAGCAGCGTGATCATCGGCTTGGTGAAGAGGAAGATCACCACCACGTCGAGCGCGGTGGTCAGACCCAGGGTGAACGCGAAGCCCTGCACCTTGCCGACCGAGACGACGTAGAGCACGGCGGCACAGAGGAAGGACACGAAGTCCGAGACCAGGATGGTGCGCCGGGCGCGCGGCCAGGCGCGCTGGACCGCCGGGCGCAGCGGGGCGCCCTCGCGGACCTCGTCGCGGATGCGCTCGAAGTACACGATGAAGGAGTCGGCGGTGATGCCGATCGCGACGATCGCACCGCAGACCGCCGGCAGGTTCAGCGCGAAGCCGATCCCGCCGCCGAGCAGGCTCATGATCGAGTAGGTCAGGGCCGCCGAGACGAGCAGACCGGCGATCGAGACCAGGCCCAGGCCGCGGTAGTAGATCACCGAGTAGAGGACCACCAGCACCATGCCGATCAGACCGGCGATCAGGCCGGCCTTCAGCTGGTCGCTGCCCAGCGCCGGGGAGACGGTGGTGACGTCGCCCTTCTGGAACTCCAGCGGCAGGGCGCCGTAGCTCAGCACGTTGGACAGGTCCTGCGCCTCGGGCTGGGTGAACTGGCCGGTGATGACCGCGCTGCCGCCGGGGATCACATTGGTGACCTGCGGGTGCGAGACGACCTGGTTGTCCAGCACGATCGCGAACTGGTTGCTCGGCGAGGTCTGGCTGGCCAGCATGGTGGTGACCTTGGTGAAGGCGTCGGTGCCGGCGCCGTTGAACTGCAGCTGGACCTGCCAGCCGCCACCGGTCTGGGTGTCGAGGCCGGGCTGGGCCTTGGAGACGTCCGAGCCCTTCACCGCGACGGGGCCGAGGGCGAGCTTCTCGTAGTAGCCGCCCTGCCCGGGCTTCTGGGAGCAGGCGACCATGGCCTTGTCGTCGGCGCCGGTCTGGGCCGAGCGCACGTCGGGCTTGGTGCAGTCCAGGTCGGCGAAGGCCTTCTGGAGCTCCGGCGGGACGGTGCCCTGGGTCATCGCGGCGCTCAGGTCGGCGGCGCTCGGCGGGGTGGCCGGGGCGCTCGGGGCGGCCGGGGCCGAGCCGGTGGCACCGGCCGACGGGGTGGCGGACACGCCCGTGGCGGCGGCGCTCGGGCTGGCGTCGGCGGCCAGCGCCTCACCGACGGAGCGGCCCTGCTTGGTGGCGCTCGGGCTGCCGCCGGCGGTGGGGGCGTGGCTCGCGGACGAGCTCGCGCCGGCCGAGGCCGAGGCACCGGCCGAGGGGCTGCCCGACGGGGCGGTGCTCGGGGTGCCCGACGGGGCGGCGGACGGGGAACCGGAGGGCGCGGGCGGGGTGAACCCGCTGGGCGCCACGGCCAGGACCGGACGGAAGAACAGCTTCGCGGTGGTACCGACCTGGTCCGCCGCGTTCTGCTTGTCGCCGCCCTTGGGGATGTTCACGATGATCGTGTCCGAGCCCTGGGTCTGGACCTCCGCCTCGGAGACACCCATTCCGTTGACCCGGCGCTCGATGATCCCGACGGCGATGTCCATGCTGGACTTGTTGATCGCCTTGGGGTCCTTCGACTTCGCGGTCAGCGTGATGCTGGTGCCGCCTGCGAGGTCGATACCGAGCCGGGGCTTGGTGTTGCCCGTCCCGAACATGAGGGCGACCAGTCCGACGGTGACGACCAGGATGAGGGCCAGCGCCCGCCCTGGGTAGCCGTCGCGCGGGCGCGACTTGGGTGTTGCCACCTTGCTCGTTTCTCCCTGTCCATGCCACTTCGCCGACCGGACCCCCGTCCGGCTCGTGGCGGAACGGGGGCATGGCGGCTCTGCGGCCCTGAGGTCCTGTGGGCTCGCGGCACTGCGCCGCGCGGTCGGGCGGGTTGCCCGGCCGTACTACTTGCTCGCGGGAGCCCCGCCCTCGACCTCGCCCTTGGCATCGCCCTTCTCGGCGCTGTCCTTGGTGAGCGTCAGCGGCTTGTCCTCGACCGGCGCGGCGTCGGCGTCCTCGGCCTCCGGCTCGGACAGCTCGTCGTCGGCGGGGCGACCGTTGATGATCGCGTCGTACTCCTGGCGGTCCAGGACGGCCGCGATGGCGCTCTTGGTGAAGTGGGTGAACACGCCGGGCGCGATCTCCAGCTCGACGGTCTCGTCGTGGATCGCCTTCACCTCGGCGTACAGGCCGCCGATGGTGCGCACTCCCGCCCCGGGCTCCAGCGAGCTCTGCATCTGCTGCGTCTGCTGCTGGCGCTTCTTCTGCGACCGGAACATGAGCACGATCGCGATGATCGGGAGGAGAAGGATGATGAGGTTCACTGCAGCCAGGGTCCTTTACGGGCCGCCGGCCGGCGGCCTGTGTGGTATGGGTCGGCCCGTCGGGTGAGAGGGGCGGTCCGGCGGAGTCTAGGCGACCCCGAACTGATCGGACAACGCCAAGCATCGCATCCTGCCGCCGAAAGTGGCGACCCTCCGCCTGCACAGTTTCCCGGGACTTCCTCCCCGGCCCCTCCTCGGGCGGGGCGCCGGGCCGGGCCGGGAACCGACGGCCGCCCGTCACCCGTTCTCTCACCCGTTCGGTGCAGCCGGGTCAACTTCCGTCCGGCCGGAACAGCTCCGGCTGGGGCGGTACGGCGCCACGGGTGGTCTGGACCGGCGGGGTCAGACCGAGGTGCTGCCAGGCCGCGGCGGTGGCGATCCGACCGCGCGGGGTGCGGGCCAGCAGGCCCTCGCGGACCAGGAAGGGCTCGGCCACCTCCTCGACGGTCTCGGCCTCCTCCCCCACCGCGACCGCGAGTGTCGACAAACCGACCGGTCCGCCGCCGAACAGCCGCAGCAGGGCGTTCAGCACCGCGCGGTCCAGCCGGTCCAGCCCCCGGGCGTCCACCTCGTAGACGTCCAGCGCCTGGGCGGCGATCCCGACGGTGACCACCCCGTCGTGCCGGACCTGCGCGTAGTCGCGGACCCGGCGCAGCAGCCGGTTGGCGATCCGCGGGGTGCCCCGCGAGCGGCCGGCGATCTCGGCCGCACCCGCCGGGTCTATCTCCACGTCCAGCAGCGAGGCCGAGCGGTGCACCACCCGCTGCAGCTCGGCCGGGGCGTAGAACTCCATGTGCCCGGTGAAGCCGAAGCGGTCCCGCAGCGGCGGCGGCAGCAGGCCGGCCCGGGTGGTGGCGCCGACCAGGGTGAAGGGCGGCAGCTCCAGCGGGATGGCGGTGGCGCCCGGCCCCTTGCCGACGATCACGTCGACCCGGAAGTCCTCCATCGCCATGTAGAGCATCTCCTCGGCCGGCCGGGACATCCGGTGGATCTCGTCGAGGAAGAGCACCTCACCCTCGGTGAGCGAGGAGAGGATCGCCGCGAGGTCCCCCGCGTGCTGGATCGCCGGGCCGGAGGTGATCCGGATCGGCGCACCGAGCTCGGCCGCGATGATCATGGACAGGGTGGTCTTGCCCAGCCCGGGCGGCCCGCTCAGCAGGACGTGGTCCGGCGCGCTGCCGCGCTGCCGGGCCGCCTGGAGCACCAGGGACAACTGCTCCCGCACCCGCTCCTGGCCGATGAACTCGTCCAGCAGCTTGGGGCGCAGCGCGGCCTCCACCGCCTGGTCCTCGCCGTCGGCGGCGGCCGTGACCAGCCGGTCGGCGGGTTCCGAGTCGTACATCCTCGCGGGCTCCAGAATCTCCGGTGTCGGGACCGCCGGTCGACGGTCTCACTCGACGGTGTCGACAAACGGACAGGTCGTCAGGTGGACTCAGCGGGTGCGGTTGAGGCCGCGCAGGGCGAGCCGCAGCAGCGCGCCGACGTCCGTGGTCTGCTGCGCCTCCGCCTCCGGGGTGACGGCGGCGACCGCCTCGTCCGCCTCGCGCGGGGCGTAGCCGAGGCCGGTCAGCGCGGAGTGCAGCTGCTCGCTCCACGGCGCCGGGCCGGAGGCGATCGGCTTCTGGGCGGGCACCGCGCCGTGCGGGGCGCCCAGCTTGTCCTTGTACTCCAGCAGCAGCTTGGCCGCCTTCGCCTTGCCGATGCCGGGCACCGCGACCAGCGCCTTCTCGTCCCCGCCGGCCACCGCGGCGCGCAGCGCGTCGGGGCTGTGCACCCCGAGGATGGCCTGGGCCAGCTTGGGACCGACCCCCGGCGCGGCCTGGAGGATCTCGAACACGGCCCGCTCGTCGTCGTCGGCGAAGCCGAACAGGGTCAGCGAGTCCTCCCGGACCACCAGGGAGGTCGCCAGCCGGGCCGGCTCGCCGAGCCGCAGCCCGGCCAGGGTGTTCGGGGTGCACTGGACGGCCATGCCGACCCCGCCGACCTCGACCACCGCGACGCCGGAGGCGATGGCCGCCACAGGTCCTTGCACGAAGGCGATCACCGACGACTGCCTTTCTAGGAGTGGGAGCGGGATTGCAGGAGCTTGCTGCGCGGGGCGCTGCGGGCGGCCTGGGCCGCCGCCTGGGTGGCGGCCTGCAGCCGGTTGGTCGTCCCGCCGCGCCAGATGTGGCAAATGGCCAGCGCCAGCGCATCGGCGGCGTCGGCCGGCTTGGGCGGGGCGTCCAGCCGCAGCAGCCGCTGCACCATGGCCGTGACCTGGGCCTTGTCCGCCCGGCCGGAGCCCGTGACGGCGGCCTTGACCTCGCTGGGGGTGTGGAGTGTGACGGGGATGCCGCGCCGGGTGGCACAGAGCATCGCGACCGCGCTCGCCTGGGCGGTGCCCATCACGGTACGGACGTTGTGCTGGGCGAAGACCCGCTCGACGGCGACCAAGTCCGGCCGGTGCTCGTCCAGCCAGCCCTCCAGGCCCTGCTCGACCTCCAGCAGCCGCTGCCCGATCTCGGCCTCGGGCGAGGTCCGCACCACGCCCACCCCGACCATCCGCAGCGGCCGGCCCGGCGTGCCCTCGACCACGCCGACCCCGCACCTGGTCAGCCCCGGGTCCACACCCAGCACCCGCACGTCACTCCCCGCCCCTCGTTGCCACCGATCGCCTCCGACCTGCGAAGGCTACCGTCCGGGTCCGACAACCCCGCCGACGACACCGGCCCGGCGGTCCTGGGACCACCGGGCCGGGCAGTACGGGCGGTCACCCGCCGTCGACCGGAGCCGAATCACTCGGCGTCGAGCTGCGCACCGACCTCGTCGGAGATGTCGAAGTTGGCGAAGACGTTCTGCACGTCGTCGCTGTCCTCCAGCGCGTCGATCAGCTTGAAGATCTTGCGGGCGCCGTCGACGTCCAGCTCGACCTGCATGCTGGGGAGGAAGTTGGCCTCGGCCGAGTCGTAGTCGACGCCGGCGTCGACCAGCGCGGTGCGCACGGCGACCATCTTGGAGGCCTCGGAGACGATCTCGAAGGACTCGCCGAGGTCGTTGATCTCCTCGGGCTCCTGGTCGAGGACGACCTCGAACAGCTTGTCCTCGTCCACGCCGTCAGCCTTGGGGACGATCACCACGCCCTTGCGGTTGAACAGGTACGACACCGAGCCCGGGTCGGCCATCGAGCCGCCGTTGCGGGTCATCGCGACGCGCACGTCGGAGGCCGCGCGGTTGCGGTTGTCGGTGAGGCACTCGATCAGGACGGCGACACCGTTCGGGCCGTAGCCCTCGTACATGATGGTCTGGTAGTCGGCGCCGCCGGCCTCCAGACCGCCACCGCGCTTGACGGCGCGGTTGATGTTGTCGATCGGGACCGAGTTCTTCTTCGCCTTCTGGATGGCGTCGTAGAGGGTCGGGTTACCCGCCGGGTCGGGACCGCCGGTGCGCGCCGCCACCTCGATGTTCTTGATCATCTTGGCGAAGAGCTTGCCGCGCTTGGCGTCGATCACGGCCTTCTTGTGCTTGGTGGTAGCCCACTTAGAGTGGCCGGACATCGCCAGCTCCTTTACGTCGCCAATGGAAATGAAACAGAAGAGATCTTACCGGTGTCGTCACCGGAAAGGCGCACACGGCCACCGACGCCCTACCGAGCGGCGAGGTACTCCTCGACCATCCGCACGAAGTAGGCGTGCACCCGGTGGTCCCCAGTGAGCTCCGGGTGGAACGAGGTGGCCAGCAGATTGCCCTGGCGCACGGCCACGATCCGGCTCTCCGGGCCGTCCGCGCCGGGCAGCTCGGCCAGTACCTCGACGCCCGTGCCGACCGCCTCGACCCAGGGGGCGCGGATGAAGACGCCGTGCACCGGCGCGTCGTCCAGGCCCTTGAAGGCGAGGCCCGACTCGAAGGACTCGTTCTGCCGGCCGAAGGCGTTGCGGCGCACCGTCATGTCGATGCCGCCGACGCTCTCCTGGTCCTCCCGGCCGTCCAGGATCTTGTCGGCCAGCATGATCATGCCCGCGCAGGTGCCGTACACCGGCATGCCGGCGGCGACCCGCTCGCGCACCGGGTCCATCACGCCGAACAGCAGCGCCAGCTTGGACATGGTGGTGGACTCCCCGCCGGGGATCACCAGCGCGTCGACCCCGGCCAGCTCCTCGGCACGGCGCACCGGACGGGCGAGCGCGTCGGCCTCGGCCAGCGCCACCAGGTGCTCACGGACGTCACCCTGCAGGGCGAGGACACCGATGACTGGAGTGCTCACGGTCTTCAACCTCAATCGATCGTCTACTACGGAAGGACGCGGCGCGGCCCGCCGCACACCGAGGCGCTGCGGCGGGCCGGCACGGACGAGCGGGAACGACTACCAGCCGCGGTTGGCGTAGCGCTCGGTCTCGGGCAGGGTGTCGCAGTTGATGCCGACCATGGCCTCGCCCAGGTTGCGGGAGGCGTCCGCGATGACCTTCGGGTCGTCGAAGAACGTGGTGGCCTTCACGATGGCGGCGGCACGCTTGGCCGGGTCGCCCGACTTGAAGATGCCGGAGCCGACGAAGACGCCCTCGGCGCCCAGCTGGCGCATCAGCGCGGCGTCGGCCGGGGTGGCCACGCCACCGGCGGAGAACAGCACGACCGGCAGCTTGCCGAGCTCGGCGACCTCCTTGACCAGCTCGTACGGGGCGCGCAGCTCCTTGGCGGCGGCGAACAGCTCGTTGTGGTCCAGCGCCCGCAGGTGGCCGATCTCGTTCTTGATCTGGCGCAGGTGGCGGACGGCCTCGACGACGTTGCCGGTGCCGGCCTCGCCCTTCGAGCGGATCATGGCCGCACCCTCGGCGATCCGGCGCAGGGCCTCGCCCAGGTTGGTGGCGCCGCAGACGAAGGGGGTGGTGAAGGCCCACTTGTCGGAGTGGTTGACCTCGTCGGCCGGGGTCAGCACCTCGGACTCGTCGATGTAGTCGACCCCGAGCGACTGCAGGACCTGGGCCTCGACGAAGTGACCGATGCGGGACTTGGCCATCACCGGGATGGAGACCGCCTCGATGATCTCCTCGATCATGTTCGGGTCGGACATGCGGGCCACGCCGCCGTCCTTGCGGATGTCGGCCGGAACCCGCTCCAGAGCCATGACGGCCACCGCGCCGGCGTCCTCGGCGATCTTCGCCTGCTCGGCGTTGACCACGTCCATGATCACACCGCCCTTGAGCTGCTCGGCCATGCCGCGCTTGACCCGGGCGGTACCGATCTGCGGCTGGTCTGCGGTGGTGGGGGTGGTGGACACGTGAGACCTCACTCGAAGATGAACCAGTGCTATCGCCCTATGGTAGGCGGAATGGGTGACCCAACCATGCGCCACCAAGTCCAGCCCGGACGAAGGGATGCGACAAACGGGCCGTATCCGGGGACAGCCTAAGCAGGCGCCCCTTCCGGCGTGAGGGCGGGCGGCGGGGCATCGTCCATCTCGAAGGCCAACGGGAACGGCGCCTTCCCCGCCAGCCGGAAGTAGCGCACCAACCGGTGCTCCCGCACCGCCCGCGCCGCCCGCACCGCGTCGTTGTGGAACCGGCGGGCCATCGGCACCCGGCGCACCGCGGCCGTCAGATCACGAACCGCCTCCTCGCCGCCCGGCTCGGCCACCAGCGCCGCCACCTGCTCCGGCTCCTCGAACACCGCCCGCAGCGCCAGACTCAACTGGCTCTCCGCCACCTCGCGGTGCTCGTCCTCGGCCGCCCGGGCCGCGTGCGCCGCGTCCAGCAGGAGCAGCGAGGCCGCCGGGTCCAGCAACGAGGACGTCGCCAGCTCCATCGCCACCGAGGCCCGACGGACCAGCTGCGCGTCCAGCGCCGCCCGCGCGGCGTCGATCCGGGCGTGCAGCCGGTCCAAGCGGCCGGCCGTCCAACTCAGGTACATGCCGAACAGCACCACGGCCACGCCGGCCCAGATCCAGGTAGTCACGGGCCGCTACGTTACCGGGTGTCACCGGCCGCCCGGCCCGGCGTCAGCCCCGGGCGGCGCCCGGCATCAGCCCCGGACGGTCCCGTGGTGGTAGGTCGCCCGGTCGATGTCCGCGATGTTCACCGCGGTGAACAGCCTGGTCCCCGGCAGCGGCTTGACGTGCTCCCGCAGCAGCGCGACCACCCCCTCGCCCAAAGCCGCCTTCGCCTCCGGCGTCCGGCCCGGGAACATCTGGAACTCGACGTACACCTGGGAGTCGCCCTCCGCCCCGGTGCTGCCGACCACCAGCTCCTCGCTCCGCCGGAACAGCGTCTTGCAGGACTCCGGCTTCGCGTCGATCGTCTCCTCCGCCAGCCGGTTGATCGCCAGGCCCAACGCCCGGCGGTCGAAGGTCCCGGCCAGGTCGGACGAGTAGTCGACGGAGATCTGCGGCATCGTTTCCCCCATGGGTCACAGTGGTGCGGTCGGCCCGACCCTAACCCCACTCCCGTCGGTCCCCGCGGTCAGTCCCTGGCGAGACCGAACCGCCCGCGCCGCCCGCTGCGCTCGTCCTCCTCGACCACCGCCGCCGCCCCGGCCGTCACCGTCTCGTACACCGCCAGGATGTCCGCCCCGACCGTCGACCAGTCGAACCGCCGCACGTGCCGCGAGGCCGCCTTGCGCAGCTCCTCCAGCCGCGCCGGGTCCGCCAGCAGCCGCAGCGCCGTCCGCGCCAGCGCGTCCGCGTCCTCCACCGGGAACAGCTCGCCGGCGTCCCCGCCGTCCAGCACCTGCTTGAACGCGTCCAGGTCGCTGGCCAGCACCGGGGCGCCCGCCGACATCGCCTCGACCAGGATGATCCCGAAGCTCTCCCCGCCCGTGTTCGGCGCCACGTACAGGTCCACGCTGCGCAGCAGCCGGGCCTTCTCCCGGTCCGAGACCATGCCGAGGAACTCCACCCGCTCGCGGACCTCGGGCGCCAGGCCGGCCACCGCCTCCTCCTCGTCGCCCTTGCCCGCGACCAGCAGCCGCACCCCCGGCCGCTCCGCCAGGATCCGCGGCAGCGCCGCCAGCAGCGTCGGCAGGCCCTTGCGCGGCTCGTTGATCCGGCCGATGAAGCCGATCGTGCCCGGCTCCCCCGCCGCCGCACCGCCGGTCCACCGCTCGTCCGGCTCGGCCTCCGCGAAGAAGCCGACGTCCACGCCGTTCGGGATCACCACCGCGTCCCCGCCCAGGTGCTCCACCAGGGTCCGCCGGGCGTACTCCGACACCGCGATCCGGGCCCGCATCTTCTCCAGCCCCGGCTGCAGGATCGGCGAGGCCGCGATCATCGCCCGGGACCGCGGGTTGGAGGTGTGGAAGGTGCCCACCATCGGCCCGGTGGCCGACCAGGCGGCCAGCATCGACAGGCTCGGCGAGGACGGCTCGTGCACGTGCAGGATGTCGAAGCGCCCCTCACGCAGCCACCGCCGCACCCGGGCCGCCGACAGGATGCCGAAGCTCAGCCGCGCCACCGACCCGTTGTACGGCACCGCCACCGCCCGCCCGGCCGAGACCACGTACGGCGGCAGCGCCTCGTCGTCCTCGGCCGGCGCCAGCACCGACACCTGGTGCCCCAGACCGATCAGGTGCTCGGCGAGGTCCCGGATGTGGAACTGCACCCCACCGGGGACGTCCCAGTCGTACGGGCAGACGATGCCGATCTTCACGGGTTCCTCAAGCTCCTTCGGGCAGACGGACGGGCGTACCGGCCGGGGCTCAGACCCCCGGGGCCTCGGCGGCGGGCTCGGCCACCGGCTCCGCGGCCGGCACCGGCTCCGCGGCCGGGCGCGCCACCGCGGAGGCACCCCCCACCGTCTCACGGGACGGCAGGTCGGCGAGCCAGAACTTCTGCAGCATGTGCCAGTCCTGCGGGTGCTCGGCGATCCCGCGCTCCCACACGTCCGCCATCGCCTGGGTCATCGCCCGGGTCCGCTCCTTGCGGTCGCCCTCCTCGGGCACCGGCACCTCGGGGTGGATCCGCCCGCGCAGCACCGGACCGTCGTACCAGAGCGTCACCGGCAGCAGCGCCGCCCCGGTGCGCTGGCACAGCGCCGCCGGCCCGGCCGGCATCCGGGTCGGCTCACCGAAGAAGGACACCTCGATGCCCGCCTCGGAGAGGTCCCGGTCCCCCACCAGGCAGACCAGCCGGCCCTCGCGCAGCCGCCGCGCCAGCGTGCCGATCACGTTCACCCCGCCGCCGGTCAACGCCAGGACCTCCATGCCCTGGCCCTCCCGGAACTCGACGAAGCGCTCGAACAGCCGCTCCGGCTTCAGCCGCTCGGCGACCGTGGTGAACGGGTGGCCCTGCTGGGCGATCCAGGTGCCCGCCAGGTCCCAGTTGCCCATGTGCGGCAGCGCCGCCAGCACGCCCCGGCCGGACGCCAGCGTGTCCGTCAGGTGCTCGGCACCCTCGATCTGCACGTCCCGGGCGACCCTGCCCCGGCTCCACACCGGCAGCCGGAAGGACTCCAGCCAGTACCGCAGGTACGACCGCATCCCGGCCCGCGACAGCCGCCGCAGCGCCGCCTCGTGCAGCCCCGGACGGACCCGGCGCAGGTTCGCCTCCAACTGGAGCACCCGCGGCCCGCGGCGCCGCCAGGCGTAGTCCGCCAGCCGGTCGAACACCCACCGCGCCACCGGCTCCGGCAGGTGCTTCAGCACCGCCCACCCCAACGCGTACGCCCAGTACACCAGTCGGTCCGTCACCGCAGCCCGCTCCCCGTCAACTCCCGGCCGCCGCTCGGTCGGCTCGGTCGGCCTCGAACGCCTCCCGGCGCACGGTCACCATCCGCTGGACCACCGTCACCAGGCTGCCCACCGCCACCAGCCACAGCGCCACCGGCAGCAGCCACTCCACGTACGGCACCCCGAACGTGTGCAGACCCGCGACCCCGGCCGCCACCAGGCTGATCACCAGTCGCTCGGCCCGCTCCACCAGCCCCGACACGTCGCACGGCAGGCCCTGGCTCTCCGCCCGCGCCTTGGTGTACGACACCACCAGACCGCTGGCCAGGCAGAAGATCGCCACCGCGCACAGCAGGTTGTCGTCACCCTTGCCCGCGTACCACATCGCCAGGCCGCCGAAGATCGCCGCATCCGCGACCCGGTCCAGCGTGGAGTCCAGGAACGCCCCCCACTTGCTGGTCCGGCCCAGCTGCCGGGCCATGTTCCCGTCCACCAGGTCCGAGAAGATGAACAGCGTGATCGTGATGGTGCCCCAGAAGAACTCCCCGCGCGGGAAGAACACCAGCGCACCGGCCACCGAACCGGCCGTACCGATCAGCGTCACGGCGTCCGGGCTCACGCCCAGCCGGATCAGGAACGCGGCGAACGGGGTCAGAACACGTGTGAAGAAGGCACGCGCGTATTTGTTGAGCATGGCCTTCCCAGCCGCTCCGATCTCCGTGGTACCCGCCTGGCGCGGTACGCGCAGCAGACGACCGGACGAATGGGCCCGCCCGGAGCACCCATCGTAGCCACGCCCGGGACACCCTCCGTCGCACGCACCGCCGGACGGCACACCGGCCGACCGGCCGCACACACGTGCGGTCAATCGCACGAGCGCCCGACCGGACCCGACCCTAGACTGCCAAGGACAGCCTCGGCGCCACGGGAGGAGACCCCGATGCCCGACCGCAGCACCGCACGAGCCGGCCAGGCGCCCACCGTCACCGGCCCGCAGGACCTGCGCAACGTCGTCCTCGTCGGCTCCAGCGGTGTGGGCAAGACCACCCTCGCCGAATCCCTCGCCCTCGCCGCCGGCGCCACCGGCCGGGCCGGCCGCGTCACCGACGGCACCACCGTCTCCGACCACGAGGAGATCGAGCACCAGCAGCAGCGCTCCGTCCAGCTCGCGCTGCTCCCGCTCGAATGGAAGGGCGTCAAGATCAACCTGATCGACCCGCCCGGCCACCCCGACTTCGCCGCCGACCTGCGCGCCGCCCTGCACGCCGCCGACGCCGCCGTCTTCGTCGTCTCCGCCACCGACCCGGTCACCGCCCCCACCCGCGCCCTCTGGCGCGAGTGCGCCGCCGAAGGCATCCCGCGCGCCGTCGCCGTCGCCAAACTCGACCTCGCCCGCACCGGCTTCGACGACATCCTCACCGCCTGCCACGACGCCTTCGACCTCGGCCCGGACACCCTGCGCCCGCTCTTCCTGCCCGTCCTCCACGACGGACGCCCCGACGGCAGCGTCGACCTCCTCACCGGCGACACCTACGGCGACACCACCCCGCTCCCCGACACCGGCCCCGCCCACGACAGCCTCGTCGAAGCCATCTCCGGCCAGGACGACACCCTCATGGAGCGCTACCTCTCCGGCGACCCCCTCGACACCGACTCCCTCGAAGCCGGCCTGCGCCGCGAAGTCCTCGCCTGCACCCTCCACCCCGCCGTCCCCACCAGCGACAACGGCCTCGGCGCCGCCGAACTCCTCGACCTGATCGCCCACACCTTCCCGAACCCCACCGAACGCACCCGCCCCGCCCCCGACTGCGACCCCGACGCCCCGCTCGCCGCCCAGGTCATCCGCGTCACCGGCGACGCCTACGTCGGCCGGATCAGCCTGCTGCGCCTCTACGCCGGCACCCTGCGCCCCGACAGCCGGATCCACCTCACCGGCCCCGCCCACACCGCCGACCAGAACGGCGACGAACGCGTCACCGGCCTCACCAGCCCCTTCGGCAAACTCCAGCGACCCGTCCCGCACGCCGTCGCCGGCGACCTCGTCTGCGCCGCAAAACTCACCAGCGCCCGGGCCGGCGACACCGTCCACGACCCCGGCCACCCCGTCGAACTCGACGGCTGGACACTGCCCGAACCCCTGCTGCCGATCGCCGTCGAAGCCCACAGCAAGGCCGACGACGACAAGCTCTCCCAAGCCCTCACCCGGCTCACCGCCGAAGACCCGGCCCTACGCCTCGAACAGAACCCCGACACCCACCAGCTCGTCCTCTGGTGCACCGGCGAGGCCCACGCCGAGGTCGTCCTCGACCGACTGCGCACCCGCCACGGCGTCCACGTCGACACCGTCGAACCCAAGGTCGCCCTGCGCGAGACCTTCGGCACCGCCGCCGCCGGCCACGGCCGACTCGTCAAACAGTCCGGCGGCCACGGCCAGTACGCCATCTGCGACCTGGAGGTCGAACCCCTCCCGGCCGGCGCCGGCTTCGAGTTCCAGGAACACGTCGTCGGCGGCGCCGTCCCCAAGCACTTCATCCCCTCCGTCGAGAAGGGCGTCCGCGCCCAACTCGCCAAGGGCGTCGCCACCGGACACCCGCTCGTCGACGTCCGGGTCACCCTCACCGACGGCAAGGCCCACTCCGTCGACTCCTCCGACGCCTCCTTCCAGAACGCCGCCGCCCTCGCCCTGCGCGACGCCGCCGAGCACGCCGTCATCCGGCTGCTCGAACCCGTCGCCGCGGTCAGCGTGCTGCTCCCCGACGAGTACCTCGGCGCCGTGCTCGGCGACCTCTCCGCCCGCCGCGGCCGCGTCCTCGGCACCGAGACCGGCGGCCAGGGCCTCACCCTGCTGCGCGCCGAGGTCCCCGAACTCGAACTCGTCCGCTACCCGGTCGACCTGCGCGCCCTCACCCACGGCACCGCCGAGTTCTCCCGCGCCTACCTGCGCCACGAACCCATGCCCGCCGCCGTGGCCGACCGCTACACGGACTGACCGCTACGGCGACTGACCGCTACGCCGACCCGACGGGCTTGCGGTTCGGCAGCGCGCACGCCGCCGTACCCCCCGGCATCCGGTGCCGGTTCCGCGACACCCAGCGGTACACCACGGCCGCCACCGGACGCACCGGCGGCAGGGTCAGCACCGCCCCCAGGTACGCCCACGCGCCGCCCGTGCGCATCAGCAGCCGCGCCACCGCCTGCGCACCCCCGTACACCCGGCCCGCCGGCGTCACCCAGAGCACCTCGCGCTCGGCCCGCTCCGCCGACACCTCGCCCCGGCCGCCCGCCACCGCGTCCAGCTCCGGCAGCTCCGCGAACTGGAACGGCACCGCCTCCCAGCCCCCCGAGGCCAGGGTCTGCCGCAGGTACCGCTCCCCCCAGCGCACGCAGGACGAGCAGAACGCGCAGTCCCCGTCGAAGACCAGCACCGGATCCTTCATGGCAACCCCCTTCATCGTGTTCACCGTCCATCCTGCTCCACCCCCACGGCATCGGTTCGCGCGGGTATCGACCCGTCCGAAGCTGGGCATCATGCCTGTCAAGCCCGGCGCGGCCGGAACGTGACGGTTCGTGACGGTAGTTCAGACGATCATCCGCGCAGGGGTGCCACGGCACGGTAACCTGCCGCTGACAAGGGGAGGAGCAGACGCCACCGTGGCCACACTCGACATGACCCCGGGTGCGCAGATACCCCGGACCGACGCCGGCCCGCAGACCGCCGTCACCCAGGCACTCTCCTCGGCCGCCTACCGCGACGGCGAGATCGGCAAGTTCGTCACGGACGTCGCCGACGCCAAGGAGAAGAAGGGCCGCTTCGCGCTCTTCCGCCCCAACCTCGGCGAGGCCTTCAGCAAGGCCCTGATCTCCCGCGCCCTCGGCGGCGACCGCAAACCACTCGTCCCGTCCTTCGGTGTCGACACCCGCCAGGTCGTCGAACACTGCCTGGCGGCCGAGGAACTGCGGCACGCCCGCGACCGGCAGCTCAGCGGCATCACCGTCGTCACCGGCCTGCTCTTCCTCCCCGGCACCCTGATCTGGCTCGGCGCCTTCCAGCTCCGCGCCTGGCTCAAGCGGGACAACTCCCGCGGCGCCGACACCTACGGCGCCCTCACCCTCATCGCGGTCGCCGTCCTGGCCGGCTACCTCGCGCTGTTCCCCCCGGCGGCCGGCGTCCTCGGCGTCTACCTGCGGATCACCATGCTCGCCCCGGTGCTCGGCTGGTACCTCGCCCGCCGGATCGTCGAACGCACCGCCAAGGACCTCCGCTCCAGCTGGCAGGCCCTGGTCGAGGGCAGCGCCGTCGCCGCCACCGTCGCCAAGGCCGTCCCCCGCGACGACCTCGACAAGAAGGCCAACGACCTGCGCGACAAGCTCGGCCGGCTGGACGCCGAGCAGGAGACCAACATCCACCACTACGCCGGCCCCAAGGGCATCCTGGGCGCCGGCCGCCGCTGGGGCGAATGGCGCCTGGCCGACACCCTGCACCCCGCCGAGGGCCACGCCGACTTCCGCGCGTTCCACCCCTGGGACCTGGTCCGCCGGATCTCCGCCCACCTCAAGGGCCTCGGGGTCAGCCACGTCGCCAACAGCGGCATCCCCAACGTCGCCATCAAGCAGTGGGCGGTCTTCGACGTCAGCGAGGGCGCCGACGAGATCAGCCGCCCCAGCGGCGCCGACATGGACGGCGAGCGGATGCGCGACTTCGCCGTGCAGAGCCTCGCCGACAAGCAGACCTTCCCCGGCGGCCCCCGGCACTACATGGCCACCCAGTTCATCACCCACGACGGCAAGTTGATCATCACCTTCACCGTCACGGTGACCCTGCTGGCCAATGTGCTGAGCATCGCGGTGGCGGGCTACGCGCTCGGCCCGATCAAGGGCGTCTTCTTCGACAAGCCCAAGGACAAGGAGAAGTCGATCCCCAAGTCGATGAAGTTCTGGGAGGAGCGCACGATCAAGCTCCCCCTGATCGACAACGACGAGGTGGTCCGCCAGGCCGTCCGCGCCCCCTTCCACAAGATGCCCAGCCTGCTCGGCTGGCTCGGCGGCGGCCTCGGCCTGCCCGAGCCCTTCGGACTGCGGCACTCCTGGGTCGGCACCGCCTGGAACAACCGCTCCATGGTCGACAACGCGCTCAACGCCTCCGTGCCGGTGCTCAACGCGGTGCACACCGCCACCCTGGAGTTCCTCCAGGAGCACGACCTCGACGCGGACCGCTTCTTCAAGACCCGCACCTCGATCATCAAGGCCGAGGCCCAGAGCCCGCGCCCGTACAAGGTCGACGAGTTCAACGCCGACTAGCACCGTACGAAGAGGGGCCCGTCACCGAACTCCCCGGTGGCGGGCCCCTCTTCGCGCGTTCCTACCGGCTCAGCCCTGCGGCCAGACCTCGGCCAGCATCTTGCGGGTGTCCGCCAGCAGCTGCGGCAGCACCTTGGTGTGGCCGACCACCGGCATGAAGTTGGTGTCCCCGCCCCAGCGCGGCACCACGTGCTGGTGCAGGTGCGCCGCGATCCCGGCCCCGGCCGCCGCGCCCTGGTTCATCCCGATGTTGAACCCGTGCGCCCCGGAGGCCGCGCGCAGCGCGGTCATCGCCTTCTTGGTGAAGTCCGCCAGCTCGGCCGTCTCCGCCTCGTCCAGGTCGGTGTAGTCGGCCACGTGCCGGTACGGGACCACCATCAGGTGCCCGCCGTTGTACGGGTACAGGTTCAGCACCGCGAACACGGCGCTCCCCCGGGCGATGACCAGCCCCTCCTCGTCGCTCAGCGACGGGATCGAGCAGAACGGACAACCGTCGTCCGGAGCCGGGCCGGTGGGCTTGTTCTCACCCTGGATGTACGCCATCCGATGGGGGGTCCACAGGCGGCGGAAGCCGTCCGGCTCACCGACACCCCGCTGCAGTTCCGGCTCAGTCGTCATGCTGATCAGCATATTCGCCCGATGGTGCTTGCAAAGCCGCGCGGGGCAGACTCTTGAAGAGCCTGCCCCGCACGTGGTGGTCCGGACTACCGCGTCACACCTGGATGCGGTTCTTCACCGCGTCCACGATCTCCTGGACGGCCTCGGCCATCGGGACACCGTTCTTCTGCTCGCCGTTGCGGTAGCGGAAGGAGACTGCGCCCGCCTCGACGTCGTCGTTGCCGGCGATCAGCATGAACGGGACCTTGGTCTTCTGGGCGTTGCGGATCTTCTTCTGCATCCGGTCGTCCGAGGTGTCCACGTCGACCCGGATCCCGTGCTTCTTGAGCTCGGCCGCGACGTCCAGCAGGTACGGCACGTGCTCGTCGGTGATCGGGATGCCGGTCACGGTGACGGGGGCGAGCCACGGCGGCATGGCGCCGGCGTAGTGCTCCAGCAGCACCGCGAAGAACCGCTCGATACTGCCGAAGAGCGCACGGTGGATCATGACCGGCCGCTGGCGCGAGCCGTCCGCAGCGGTGTACTCAAGATCGAAGCGGTCGGGCAGGTTGAAGTCCAGCTGGATGGTGCTCATCTGCCAGGTCCGGCCGATGGCGTCCTTCGCCTGCACCGAGATCTTCGGGCCGTAGAAGGCCGCGCCGCCCGGGTCCGGAACCAGCGGGAGACCCTGCTTCTCGGCCACGCTCGCCAGGACGCGGGTGGCCTCCTCCCAGGTCTCGTCGCTGCCGACGAACTTCTCCTCGTCCTTGGTCGACAGCTCCAGGTAGAAGTCGGTCAGACCGTAGTCACGAAGGAGGTTGAGCACGAAGGTCAGGGTGGAGTCGAGCTCCTCCGCCATCTGCTCGCGGGTGCAGTAGATGTGGGCGTCGTCCTGGGTGAAGCCGCGGGCCCGGGTCAGGCCGTGCACCACGCCGGACTTCTCGTAGCGGTACACCGTCCCGAACTCGAAGAGGCGCAGCGGCAGTTCACGGTACGAGCGGCCGCGCGCGTCGAAGATCAGGTTGTGCATCGGGCAGTTCATCGGCTTGAGGTAGTAGTCCACGCCCTCGTCGAGCTGCATGGGCGGGTACATACCGTCCGCGTACCAGTCGAGGTGGCCGCTCTTCTCGAAGAGCTTCCCCTTGGTGGCGTGCGGGGTGTAGACGAACTCGTAGCCCTCTTCCTCGTGCCGCTTGCGCGAGTAGTCCTCCATCGCCCGGCGGATGATGCCGCCCTTGGGGTGGAAGACGGCGAGGCCGGAGCCGATCTCCTCGGGGATGGAGAAGAGGTCGAGCTCGTTGCCGAGCTTGCGGTGGTCGCGCTTCTCGGCCTCGACCAGGAAGTCCAGGTGGGCCTTGAGCTCGTCCTTGGTCGGCCAGGCGGTGCCGTAGATGCGCTGCAACATCGGATTCTTCTCGCTGCCGCGCCAGTAGGCGGCCGCGTTGCGCATCAGCTTGAACGCCGGGATGTGGCGGGTGCTGGGCAGGTGCGGGCCGCGGCAGAGGTCGCCCCAGCACTGCTCGCCGCTCTTGGCGTCCAGGTTGTCGTAGATGGTGAGCTCGCCGGCGCCGACCTCGACGTCGGCGCCCTCGCCGGCCGTGGCGGCGGAGCCCTTGAGGCCGATCAGTTCGAGCTTGTACGGCTCGGCGGCCAGCTCCTCGCGGGCGTCCTCGTCGGTGACCACGCGGCGGGAGAACTTCTGCCCGCGCTTGATGATCTCCTGCATGCGCTTCTCGATGGCCTTGAGGTCATCGGGGTGGAAGGGCTTCTCGACGTCGAAGTCGTAGTAGAAGCCGTCCTTGACCGGCGGGCCGATGCCGAGCTTGGCCTCGGGGTAGAGCTGCTGCACGGCCTGGGCCATGACGTGCGCGGTGGAGTGGCGCAGGATGTCGAGGCCGTCCTTGCTGTCGATCGCGACCGGCTCGACCTCCTCGCCGTCCTGAAGGACGTAGGCGAGGTCCTTGAGCTGGCCGCCGACGCGGGCGGCGATGATCGAGCGGTCGTCGGCGAAGAGCTCGGCGGCCGTAGTGCCCGTGGTCACCACGCGCTCTTCCCGATCGGGTTCGCGGCTGATGATTACCCGGACGTCCGTCACCGGTCTCTCCTGACGTGCTGGATTCAGAGGACGCAACACTGCGCTGCGCGTGACGATGGTACCGAGAGCACCAACCGCACCGCGCACTCAGGACCTCTCTCCCCCGTCCTGGAGCCCCTTGAGCAGTCGCTCGTGGTCGCCCTCCCCCCAACCGCAGAGCTCCAGGCCGTGGGCCCGGCTCAGTCGGCGGAAGCCGTCGCGGCGGTCCAGTCGGCCGGAGACCCGGACCGGGACGCCGGAGAGGTGGGCCTCGGCGGCGAGCCGGTAGTCGGGGTCGGGCAGGCGCAGCTTGAGTTCGCGGACCTCGGCGCCGCCGAGCACCCGCAGTCGGACGGAGCCCGGTCCGGTCGGGTCGGCGCGCTTGAGCCGGACCACCACGCCGACCACGGTGACGTCGACGGCGGGCTCGATCCGTTCCAGCAGTTCGGCGGCCTCGGCGAGGGCGGGCAGGTCGCCGGGTGAGTACTCGAGGTCGATCCGGCGGTCGCCGAAGCCGCCGGGGGTCCCGGCGGCGGGTGACCAGGCGACGGTGAGCCGGGCGGCGGTCGTGCCGCGCACCAGGTCCTCGACGGACTGGACGAGTTCCCGGCTGACGCCGGAGCGGACGGCGTTCTCGAAGGCCTCGGGCCCGCCGCTGACCCGGCGGTAGTCGACCGCTTCGCGCAGTGCCTCCAGGGCGCGGACCAGGGTGGTGACGGCGGTGCGGCCCTCGGGGGCGGGGGTGTGGGCGGTGAGGGCGGCGCCCTGGTCGGCGACGCCCTGCTCGACGAGCAGGACGCGGTCCAGGAAGTCCCCGGCGAGGGTGTCCAGCCGGGCGCCGAAGTAGGCGGCCGTGGTCCGGCCGGCCTTGGCCCCGGCGGCGAGCATCGCGCGTGCCGTGCGCTGGAGCCGTTCGGCGTCGTCCCAGGGGGTGGTGTCGGCGGGGCCGGGCAGTTCGCGGCGCCAGGTCAG
The DNA here is from genome assembly GCF_044749365.1 of Kitasatospora sp. NPDC089509. Classification (NCBI taxonomy): domain Bacteria; kingdom Bacillati; phylum Actinomycetota; class Actinomycetes; order Kitasatosporales; family Streptomycetaceae; genus Kitasatospora; species Kitasatospora sp. NPDC089509. Next base: position 129,294 of record NZ_JBIVHS010000010.1, read on the forward strand.
CTCGTCGCCGGGGACGGCGAGGGCGAGCAGGATCGCGCGGGCGGAGGGGGTGCGGGAGCGGGCGAGTGCGGTGACGGCGTCGGTGAGGAGTTCGACGGCGTCGTCGAAGCCGTCCGCGGTGGGGATCAGGAGGCTGGTGCCGGGTTCGCCGTCCGGCGGGGTCCAGCGGCCGTAGCGGGCGGCGGGGCCGCCGCGCCGGACCCAGCCGTGCCGGGCGAGCAGGGTGGCGAGCACGGCGGGGTCGACGGTGGCGGGATCGGGCAGGGCCCGGGTCGGGTCCTCCGGTCCGTGCGGCAGGGTCATGGGTGTGGTTCCTCGCTGCCGGGGCCGGGCGGTCACGGGCTGTCGCCCGCGCCGACCCGGGCCATGATGTCGCAGAGCGCGCGGTCGTCGAAGACCTTGTCGGTGGGCACCCGGACGTTGGTGCGCCGCTGTCCGGTGACGGGGTGGCCGGCCAGGTTGACCCAGTAGCAGCAGTACCGCAGTTCGAGGGCGTCCGGGCGAGCCCGGAGCCACTGGTCGACCCGGCGCGGCAGCAGCATCACGACCAGGATCCGGGGGACGGCGACCCGGGCGCGGGCGAGCTTGCGCAGGTGGTCGTTGTCCAGGGTGAAGCTGAAGAACGGCCCGGTCGGGTCGGGCGCGATCTGCTGGGTCGCCTTGAGCTGGATCTTGATGGTGACCTCGTCGTCCACCTCGTGCTCCCGGGAGCCGTGGCTGACCTGCCAGTCGATGCCGTTGTCCGGGAAGGGTTGGGAGAGCGAGCAGCCGGCCGCGGCGGCGACCGCGTGCAGGTAGCCGACCTGCAGGGTCTCCATGCAGGCGGTGACCGCGAGGTTCCCTCTGAGGGTGGCCGCCGCGCCGTCGGGCGGCGGCTGTGTCAGTGCCATCGTCCCGTGCGCCTCCCCCGGCTCCGGGCCCGTCCGGGCCGACCGGCCCAGTGGCAGGATCCCCGGTCCTGGCTGGGCCAAACGGGTTGAGCGGGCGTCAGAACCGGGTATCACCAGGGCGCGGAACGCACGCCTGAGGGGCAGTCATGCAGCAGCACTGGTACACCGGCCCACTCGCTTCCTTCGACACCGAGACCACCGGCGTGGACGTGGAGACCGATCGGATCGTCTCCGCCGCCCTGGTCGTCCAACTCGCCCCGGACGCACCGGCGCAGACCACCACCTGGCTCGCCGATCCGGGCGTGCCGATCCCGGACGGCGCCCGGGCGGTGCACGGCATCACCGACGAGCAGGTCCGGACGCACGGCCGGCCGGCCCGGGCGGTGGTGGCGGAGGTCACCCGCGCGCTGGCGGCCCAGGCGCGGGCCGGTCGCCCGGTGGTGGTGATGAACGCGCCCTACGATCTGACGCTGCTGGACCGGGAGTTGCGCCGGCACCACGGGCTGGCGCTGAGCACGGGGCTGGACGGCGCCGGGCTGGTGGTGCTGGATCCGCGGGTGCTGGACAAGCACGTGGACCGCTACCGCCGGGGCCGCCGGACGCTGACCGACCTGTGCGTCCACTACGGCGTGGACCTGGCCGGGGCGCACGACGCGGCGGCGGACGCGACGGCGGCCCTGTCGCTGATCCGGCGAATAGGCGCCCGCTACCCGGCGGCGCTGGGCGGGCTGTCGGCGGCGGAGCTGCACCTGCGGCAGGCGATCTGGCACGCGGCGCAGGCGCGCGGGCTGCAGGCCTGGTTCGACCGGTCGGGGACGCCGGAGCGGGTGGACCTGTCCTGGCCGCTGCGGCCGGCCCGGTGTGTCTGCGGTCGCCGGCTGGAGCCCGAACACGGTTGCGAGGCGGCCGCGTAGCCGGGCCCGGAACGCGCCGCAGGCCCTGACCGGTTTCCTGGTCAGGGCCTGCGTGCTGTCCGGTGGGCGATACTGGGATCGAACCAGTGACCCCTTCGGTGTGAACGAAGTGCTCTCCCGCTGAGCTAATCGCCCGGGCAACGAGATGAACTCTAGCACCATTCGGAGGCCGTCGTACAACTCGTTCTTCCGGAGTACGGCCGACACATCCACAGAACTCGCGCTCCGCGCGGAAGATGACTGGGCCTCAGCCGGATTTGGCGCCCGCCCTCCGAGTGGATTCCGGAAATACATGTGAGGCCCAGTCGATAATCGACTGGGCCTCACATATCACAATGCATTCCGGTGGGCGATACTGGGATCGAACCAGTGACCCCTTCGGTGTGAACGAAGTGCTCTCCCGCTGAGCTAATCGCCCGGGTGCAGAGAAAACATTACCGCATCCCGGCGGGTGCTCCGACCACCCCGCCCGCCGTCCCAGCCCGCCCACGACCCCGGCCCGGCCCACCGGGACCGCGCCCGCCCGGCCCGGTCCGCCCCGGCCACGCCGTCCGTCCCGTCCCGCCCCCGTCCGTGCGCACGACTCGTCGGGCCCGGACGCACCACCCGCTCCCCTGTTCCCGATCCGCCCCGGTGCTTCGCACCGGCCCGCCACGGGCCGCCCGGGAAACCGACGGAGAAGAACCGCCGGTAATGCCCCGGGCGGGTACTCCGTGACGATTCCGCAATGCGCCGTAAGGGGTACGACTCGCGCCCGAATCGGGACAGAGGGGTTTACATCGGTCTTGGGGGTGGGATGGTCCGTTCGCCGACGTGCGATTCCCCGAGCGCACACTGAGCGAAAGGCCATGGCGCTTATGAACACCACGGTCAGCTGCGAGCTGCACCTGCGCCTCATCGTGTCCAGCGAGTCCTCACTGCCCGTCCCCGCGGGCCTGCGCTACGACACCGCCGACCCCTACGCCGTGCACGCCACGTTCCACACGGGCGCCGACGAGACCGTGGAGTGGGTGTTCGCCCGAGATCTCCTCGCGGAGGGGCTGCACCGACCCACCGGTACCGGCGACGTCCGGGTGTGGCCGTCGCGCAGCCACGGGCAAGGCGTGGTCTGCATCGCCCTGAGCTCTCCGGAAGGAGAAGCCCTGCTGGAGGCCCCGGCCCGGGCGCTTGAGTCGTTCCTCAAGCGGACGGACGCCGCGGTGCCCCCCGGCACCGAACACCGTCACTTCGACCTCGACCGGGAGCTGTCGCACATCCTCGCCGAAAGCTGACCCCGACCGGAGGCGGTCCAGCCCCGCTGTCGGCGGGGCCGCACCCCCTGCCGTCATCGCTGCCGTCCTACTCGGGGGCACGGCAGCGGACTCAACCGCGCACGACGCGGTCTCGGGGCCGGTGAGGGGTCCGCTCCCACCGGAGCGGGGCCGCAGCACCGCAGGCGCCCGGCACCGGGGCCGGCCATCCGTACGGGTGGTCGGCCCCGGTGCCGGGCGCCGCCGTCATTTCGGGCGGTCGTGGCGCGGCTCCCGGGTCGCGTGCCGGTTCGCGCCCCGGGGGACGGCCCGGCCCGGCGGGGGCCGCGACGCCCGCTTTGGGACGCTCTGACGGAATCCGTACAGGCCTTCGAACAAACGCGCCGCCCTTATGCCGCAAGGGCCGGTATGGTCTGGGGTAACCGTGGACGCGGGGTACCGGAGTCCCCCTGCGCGAGGAGTCCCAAGTGCTGATCACCCATGACACCGAGTGCGCGCTGAGCATCCTCGTGGATCTGCTCAACACCGCTCCCGAGGTGTGCGGCGACGAGCGGCTGCCGGACGTCGCCGCGTTGGACGCCTTCGTGGTCCGCCAGGAGATCAGCGAGATCGACTCGCTGACCGAGGACGACCTGCGTCAGGTGCACGACCTGCGCACCCGGCTGCGCGAGGTGTTCGGGACGGAGTCCACCGAAGCGGCCGCCGAGCTGGTCAACGCGATCGTCGCGGCCGCCGGGACGACGCCCCGGCTGGTCAACCACGACCACCACGACTGGCACATCCACTACTTCGCGCCGCACGCCGCGCTCGGCCCCCACCTCGCGGCGGAGCTGGGCATGGCGCTGGCCTTCATCCTGATGGCCGGCGAGCGGGAGCGGCTGCGCCGGTGCGAGGCGCCCGACTGCGCCCGGGTCTTCGTGGACCTCTCCCGGAACCGCTCGCGGCGCTACTGCGACAGCCGGACCTGTGGCAACCGGCTGCACGTCGCCGCCTACCGGGCGCGACAGCGGTCGGCGGAGGCCGTCGCCTCCGCCTGACCCCCGCGCGCGGGCAGGTTCAGATGCCGCGCTTGCGCAGGATCTCCTCGATGTCGGAGAAGTCGCCGAGGCCGTCATCCCGCTTGCCCGTCTGCTTCTGCGGCTTTCCGGGTGCCTTCGGCGCCTGGGCCACGGCCGGGCGCTCGGGGGCCGGGCCGGCCGCGGACGGGCGCTCCGGGGTGGCTTCCACGGCCCCGCGCCGGTCCATCCAGCGGGTGGCGAGCAGCAGGGCGGCGGAGACGCCGAGCAGCGCGATGCCGGTCCACACCCGGGGGTCGAAGACCAGCTTGGCCGCCCAGTCGCCGAACGCCCGGCCGATCTTGGTCGCCAGTGGGAACAGGCCGGTCAGGTAGAGCCCGGCGGGCAGCAGGGCCACCGCGAACCAGCGGGTCGCCGAGCGGAAGCGCCGTCGCCAGGCCCGCAGGCCCGCCACCGCCACCCCGCCGGCCGTGAGGAGGAAACTGATCGCCGCGGTCAGCACGAGTGCGCCCCTTCGTATCCGGTCGTCCTGGTCATCGGTGCCTCCCTGTCGGTCCGCCGTCGGGCGCACCGCCGGGCGGGAACGGGCACCCACTAGTGGAACACTGGGGGAATGATCGATGGTTCCCTCCCCCGCCTCGAGTTCTGGTGCGACCTCCAGTGCCCGGACTGCCGCACCGCCCTGGACGACGTAAGGGCGCTGCGCGCGCAGTACGGCGACGCGCTGCCCGTGGAGCTGCGGCACTTCCCGCTGGAGAAGCACAAGCACGCCTACGCCGCGGCCGAGGCGGCCGAGGAGGCGTTCGCCCAGGGGCTGGGGTGGCCGTTCGTGGAGGCCCTGCTGGCCCGGGTCGAGGAGCTGGACGCACGGGGCCAGCAGCTGCTGCTGGAGGTCGCCCGGGAGGTCGGGGTGGACGCCGAGGAGGTGGACACCGCGCTGATCGACGGCCGGCACATGCTGACCGTGGACTCCGACCAGGCCGAGGGGAAGGCGATCGGGGTCAAGGGCACGCCGACGTACGTGATCGGCGGCCGGCGGTTGGACGGCGGGCAGAGCCAGGACGGGCTGCGCGAGCGGATCGTCGAGATCGTCGAGGCGGCGAAGTCCTCCTGATCGCCGCCTTCTGACGTTCCGTCAATTCCTCACAGCGGCTTGCCGTAGCAGCGGTTGACGATCCGGTAGCCGAGCGAGGTGTAGAGCCGCAGGGCGACCTCGTTGCGGGCGAAGACGTTCAGGCCGAGTTCGCGCACCCCGGCGGCCAGGCACTCCTGTTCGGCGAGCAGCATCAGGGCGCGACCGTGTCCCCGGCCCCGGTGGGCCGGGGACACCTCGATCACCATGACCCAGGCCAGCGGGGTGCCGTCCGGCAGGTCGCGCAGGTGGAGGTTCACCCAGAGCGAGCCGAGCGGTTCACCCGTGGCCCGACCGTCCCCGTTGTGGAGGCGGCGCAGGGCGACGCCGGGGGTGTCGGCGCCCTGCTGGAGGACGTTGCGGTGGTCCAGGCTCGACTTGGCCCGGGCCTGTTCCTCGGTGAGGCCGGAGTCCATCAGGGAGTGGACGTACTCCCGGGCCGCCCGGTCGATCCAGGCCGGGAACTCCGCGGCGCCGATCGGGTGGGCGGTGAGGCCGGCGGGCAGGGCCGGGGGTGCGGTCAGGGTCTTGCTCAGGTTCCGCATCCGCTCGGTGTAGCCGAGGGTGGCGGCGAGGCCCCGGGCGATCCGGGCGGTCTCGGGGACGACGACGTCCACCCGGGTGCAGTCCCAGTGCCGCAGCACCTCCTCCGCGGCCAGCGCGCCGAAGGTGCCGCGTCCCCGGCCGCGGCCCTCGGTGATCTCCAACTCCGATATCTCGCCCCAGAGTTGGTTGCCGTGCCGGGCCGAGGTGGTGCGCAGTGCGCCGACCTGGTGGCCGTTCGCGAGGATCCGCCAGCGTCTGGTGCGGCCGCCGGCCGCGGTGGGTGTCTCGGGGCCCTCGGGGCGCAGCGTGGTGGTCATGTGGTGGTCCCTTCCCCTCGCCGGGAAGGTTATCCGCGCCGCCCGCCGCGCCCGCCCCCCGCGCCGCTCTCCGCACCCGTCCTCCGGGGCCCGGGATCAGGGGTCGAGGTCGTCACCGCTGCGTTCGGCGAAGACGGCCATGGCCTTGGCGGTGACCGGGCCGGTGCCGGGCAGTCGGCGGTCGTCGACGCGGGTGACGGCCTGGACGTCGCGGGTGGTGGAGGTCAGGAAGATCTCCTCGGCGTCCTGGAGGGCGCTGAGCGGGAGGTCGGCCTCTTCGGCGCCGCACCAGTCGATGACGAGTCGCCGGGTGATGCCGGCCAGGCAGCCGGAGGCGAGGACGGGGGTGAGCAGGCGGCCGCCGAGGACCACGAAGACGTTGGAGCCGGTGCCCTCGCAGAGCCGGCCGGCGGTGTTGGCGAACAGGGCCTCGGAGGCTCCGGCGCGGTGGGCGGCGGCCAGGGCGACGACGTTCTCGGCGTAGGAGGTGGTCTTGAGGCCGGCGACGGCGCTGTGCTCGTTGCGGCGCCAGGGGACGACGGCGACGGCGGTCTCGTCGGGGCGGCGGTTGATGGCGCCGAGGGCGACGACCAGGGTGGGGCCGGTGGTGCCGCGCTCGGAGCCGAGCGGGGAGTTGCCGCCGGTGTAGGTGACGCGCAGGCGGCCGAGCGGGGCCGGGTTGGCGGCGAGGACCCGGGCGCAGGCTTCGCGGACCAGGTCGTGGTCGGGGTCGGGCAGGCCGAGGCCGCGGGCGGAGCGGGTGAGCCGGTCGAGGTGGCGGGTGACCGCGAAGGCCCGGCCGTCGACGGCCTTCATGGTCTCGAAGACGCCGTCGCCGGTGGTGAGGCCGTGGTCGAGGACGGAGACGGCGGCGTCGGCGGAGTCGACGAGGGTTCCGTTGACCCAGCTCGTGGTGCGGTCGTGCATCGAGGGCAACTCCTAGGCGCGGTGCGGCTGGTGGTCGGTTCCGGCGTCGGTGGGGGTGCCGGCGTCGGTGTCGCGGTCGGGTTCGCCGCCCGACGCTATCGCGACCAGGCGGGCGGCCTTGAGCTCGGTTTCCGCCCATTCGCGCTCGGGGTCGGAGCCCCAGGTGATGCCGGCGCCGGTGCCGAAGCGCAGGACGGGTGCCCGCGGGTCCTGCCGGTCGAGCCAGAAGGTGCGGATGCCGACGGCGAGTTCCCCTTCGCCGCGGTCGGCGTCGACCCAGCCGACGGCGCCGCAGTAGGGGCCGCGGGGGGCGGTCTCCAGGGCGTCGATGATCCGCAGGGCGCTGGACTTGGGGGCGCCGGTGACCGAGCCGGGCGGGAAGGTGGCGGCGAGCAGTTCGGGCCAGCCGGCACCGTCGCGCAGGGTGCCCTCGACGGTGGAGACCAGGTGGACCAGGCCGGGGTGCTTCTCGACCGCGCAGAGGTCGGGGACGGTGACGGTGCCGGTCCCGCAGACCTGGCCGAGGTCGTTGCGGACCAGGTCGACGATCATCACGTTCTCGGCGTGGTCCTTCTCCAGGAGGTCGTCCTCGGTGCGCCCGGTGCCCTTGATCGGGCCGGAGGAGACGGTGCGGCCGGTGCGGTGCAGATAGAGCTCGGGGGAGGCGGTGGCGATCTCGACGCCGTGCTCGGGCAGCCGGACGGTGCCGGCATAGGGGGCGGGGTTGCCGTGGGCGAGCAGGCCGGTGAGGGCGTCGATGTCGCTGCGGTCGGGGTCGGGCAGCGGTGCGGACAGCACGCGGCAGAGGTTCGCCTGGTAGACCTCGCCGGCCGCGATGTGCTCGCGGATGCGGCGTACGCCTGCGGTGTAGGCGGCGCGGTCCAGGGAGCTGTGCCAGCTGCCGGCGTCCGGGCCGCGCCAGCCGGCGCCGGAGGGCGGGGCGGGGGCGGGGCGGACGTCGTCGAAGCGGGCGCAGGTCAGTCGGCCCTCGAAGTCGTAGGCGACGGCCCAGTAGCCGGAGGAGTCGAGCGCGGCCGGGTCCGAGGTGACGTCGCGCAGTCCGGTGGCCAGGCGGCCGCCGAAGCGGGCGAGCGGGGTGCGGGGGTCGGGGTGGCCGGACACGGTTCTCCTGCGCGGTGGTGCTGGGGCGACGGTGCCTGAAGTGTAGGTCGGGGGGCGTGGACCGGATCGGGCCCGCCGCCCCTCGCGCCCCGACGGACTGGCAGCCGCGGGCGTCGCGCGGGTGTGCGCCGGGTGACCTGCGGATGATCGTCCGGGAGCGCCGCAGGTGGTGGTCGGTGAGCAGGTCGGAGCGCTGACGGGACGGCACTCGGCGGGCATCCCCTCGGCACGCTGCGGGAACGGATTTTTAGCTGGCCCGGGAATCCGCTAGAGTTCAACACGTCGCCGGGGAGCGCAGCCGAGGAAAAGCGGTGAAGGTCCCAGGGAGACAGGCGGACGTAGCTCAGTTGGTAGAGCATCACCTTGCCAAGGTGAGGGTCGCGAGTTCGAATCTCGTCGTCCGCTCGGTGGAGAACAGTGTAAGATCGTTCTTCATGTGTTGCCTGGTGGAGTGGCCGAGAGGCGAGGCAACGGCCTGCAAAGCCGTGTACACGGGTTCAAATCCCGTCTCCACCTCCAAGAGGTTCCCCCGGCTCCGGCCGGGGGCCTCCCCGCGCGATTAGCTCAGCGGGAGAGCACTACCTTGACACGGTAGGGGTCACTGGTTCAATCCCAGTATCGCGCACGTCGGACCTTCCGGGGTCCGCTGCAGGAACGCCTCACCAGGCGCGATTAGCTCAGCGGGAGAGCACTACCTTGACACGGTAGGGGTCACTGGTTCAATCCCAGTATCGCGCACAGTAACGAGCCCTTCGAGGTTCGCTGCA
>NZ_JBIVHS010000010.1:138274-275102 GCF_044749365.1 Kitasatospora sp. NPDC089509
CAACCGCCACACCAGGCGCGATTAGCTCAGCGGGAGAGCACTACCTTGACACGGTAGGGGTCACTGGTTCAATCCCAGTATCGCGCACAGTAACGAGCCCCTCGGGGTTCGCTGCACAACCGCCACACCAGGCGCGATTAGCTCAGCGGGAGAGCACTACCTTGACACGGTAGGGGTCACTGGTTCAATCCCAGTATCGCGCACAGTAACGGCCGAGGCCGCGATCCGTCAGGGTCGCGGCCTCGGCCGTTTCGTCGTTCCGGTGCCGTGGGATCCGAGGGGTTCGAGGGGTTCGAGGGGCACGGGAAAGAGAAGAGCCGCGTACGGTCGCCCTCACCGACGTCCGTACGCGGCGTCTCCGCCTGCCGGGGTGCTCTGCGCACCGCTCCTCGCCCGTCCGCGTGTCAGCACGGCCGCGGCCTCCCCGGCGACACTGCTCCCCGTCCCCAGGGAAGCAGTGCCCGTTCTGGTGTTTCCTTCAGCGGCCGATCAGGTCGGCCAGGGCCTCGGCCTGGTTCGCCAGTTGCTCCCACCCACCGAACAGCAGCACCAGCAGCACGGCGCACGGCAGCGCCATGGCCAGTGCGACGGCGGGGTGCCGGGTGGGCTGCTCGGCGGACTGGGGCTGGGTGAAGGCCGGTCGACGGCGGCGGGTGGTGCCCGTCTGCTGCGATGCCATGGCCCTGCTCCTGATCCGGTCGAGTTGGCGCGGTGGACGGCTTACCTCGGGGGACGAGCTCCCCGTCCACCGCTGAGCACAACGCTATTGGTCAGGGGGCCTTCCGGGCGTCATGCCGTCGTACCGTTCCTCGGGCATCCCGGAGGATGACGCTCAGACTCAAGGCGTACTACCGGAGGGGGAGGAAGGTCCGGCCCCGCCCCCGGGGGAACCCTGAGGGGCAACCCCGAGAAGCGATTCGACACCCCTGTGACCTGCAGCTCAGCGCAAGATCCGACAATCGCACGGTGGCTTGAGGTGTTGCGTATCAGCACACCGCAGCGGGCAGTCCGTAAGCTGTGCCAGACAGGAACTGACGATGCCCCAACCGACGGGGCCTCACCCACAGGCTGACGGGGAACAAGACATGGCGATGATGCGGCTGAGGCGTGAGGACCCCCGCATCGTCGGGCCGTACCGCCTGCACCGGCGACTCGGGGCCGGCGGGATGGGCGTGGTCTACCTCGGCTCCGACCGGCGGGGACAGCGCGTCGCCCTCAAGCTGATCCGCGCCGAACTCGCCGAGGACCAGGAGTTCCGCACCCGCTTCGCCCGCGAGATCGCCGCCGCCTCCCGGATCCGCGGCGGCTGCACCGCCCGCGTCGTCGGCTCGGACATCGAGGCCGACCGCCCCTGGCTCGCCACCGCGTACGTCCCCGGGCCGTCCCTCTACAAGCGGGTCGGCGACGAGGGGCCGCTGAGCTGGCCGGAGGCCGCCCGGATCGGCGCCGCGCTGGCCGACGGGCTGGTCAAGGTGCACGAGGCCGGGGTCGTCCACCGCGACCTCAAGCCCTCCAACATCCTGCTCTCCCCCCGTGGTCCGCGGATCATCGACTTCGGCATCGCCTGGTCGCGCGGCGCCAGCACCCTCACCCACGTCGGCACCGCCGTCGGCTCCCCCGGCTTCCTCGCCCCCGAGCAGGTGCGCGGCGCCGCCGTCACCCCGGCCACCGACGTGTTCGCCTTCGGGGCCACCCTCGCCTACGCGCTCACCGGGGACACCCCGTTCGGTTCCGGGGCCTCCTCCGAGGTGATGCTCTACCGGGTCGTCCACGAGGAGCCCGACCTGTCCGCCGTCCCGCCGCAGCTCGCCCCGCTCATCGGGGCCTGCCTGGCGAAGGAGCCCGCCGAACGGCCCGGCGCGGCCGCGCTGCACGAGCGGCTCAGCGAGCTGGCGGCCCGCGGCGCGGCGGCGGCCGGCAGCGGGCGCGGGGCGCGGCGGGGCACGGCTCCGGCCGCCGCCGCTGCCCCGGCCGCCGCTCCGGACGCTCCGCGGGCGGCGCAGCCGGACGGCGGCCGGGGTGTCCCCGCGCCCGGGCGCTCGCCGGAACCCGCCGCACCGGCGTCGCGGGCCCGGGCCGCGGCGGGCCGACCGGGCGGGCCGGCCGCCGGGGGCCAGGCGCGGCGCCCGCAGGGTGCCCCGCTCCCCCGGCCGGAGGCCACTCCCGTCACCCGTCCGCCGCGCGACCGGTCGCAGACCCCGCCGCCCGGCCGACCGCGGCCCCGGGACCGGCAGCACACCCCCGTCCCCGGCGGGCGGCCCGGTACGGCGCGTCAGCGGCTGCTGCGGCAGCGGCTGGTGGTCTTCGTCACCGTCACGATCGGCGTCGCACTGGCCATCGCGGCGGCGCAGGGCTGCGAGAACCGGAGCAACCAGGGAGCGCGGCCGGTGGTCGGGCAGACCGCGACGGCGGGTGCCGGGGGCGATCAGGGGGCGCCCCGGACCTCGGTGGACGTCCTGCCGCAGGCCTCGGCGTCACCGCTCCCGGCGGCCGCGCGCGGCACCGCGGACAGTGCGCTGGCGCCCGCGCAGGGGCCCGGGCCGGTGGTCGACTGGCCCAACCGCGGCTACCCCGACCCGGCGGGCGGGGCGGGCGTCACGCTGAAGGACGGGCGTTCCGTACCGGGTGGGCCGCAGGTCACGCTGAGCGCGGCGCTGCCGGCCCGGTACAAGGGTCAGCCGGCCGCGGTGGTGGTGCTGCGGCGGGCGGAGGGGTCGGTGCCGGTCGACCTCGTCCAGCTCTACACCTTCACCGGGGACACCCCGGTCACCACCGCCTCCCGCGCCTCGACCGCCGACCCGCAGGCCACGGCCAGCTGGCGCCTGGACGGCAGCGCGGTGGTCCGCGAGGAGCGCGTGGCCGCGACCGGCGCGGTGATCTCCACCCGCTACACCGTGCGCGCGGACGGCACCCTCGACGAGTCCTGGCCCGGCGCCGGCGCCTCCGGCGGCACCGGTCTCACCACGCCTCCCCCGGCCGCCGCGCCGGCCCCGCCGACGGCCCCGACGGGCTGAGCGGGACGGGCGCCGCACGGCGGAGCCGCTGACCGCGGCTCATGGTCGCGGGTGTTCAGGCAGTGGTGACGGCGTAGAAGGCGACGGCGGCCGCGGCACCGACGTTGAGGGAGTCGATGCCGTGGGCCATCGGGATCCGGACGGGGTGGTGGGCGGCGGCGATGGCGCGCGGGGTGAGGCCGTCGCCCTCGGCACCGAGCAGCAGGGCGGTCTTGGGGAGGGTGTGGGGGGCGAGCGTCGCGAGGTCGACGGCGGTGTCCGCGGGGGTGAGGGCGAGGAGGGTGAAGCCGGCGTCGCGGACGGTGTCGAGGCTGCCGGGCCAGGGGTCGAGGCGGGCGTAGGGGACCGCGAAGACGGCGCCCATGGAGACCTTGACGGCGCGGCGGTAGAGCGGGTCGGCGCAGTCGGGTGAGAGCAGGACGGCGTCCATGCCGAGGGCGGCGGCGCTGCGGAAGATGGCGCCGAGGTTGGTGTGGTCGACCAGGCCTTCGAGGACGGCGACCCGGCGGGCCCCGGTGAGCAGTTCGGCGGCGTCCGGGAGGGGCTTGCGTTCCATCGAGGCGAGGGCGCCGCGGTGGACGTGGTAGCCGGTGACGGCTTCGGCGAGCCCGGGTTCGACGACGTGGACCGGGGCGTCGGCCTCGGCGATGACGTCGGCCATGACGTCGAGCCACTTGGCGGTCAGCAGCATCGACCGCATCCGGTAGCCGGCCGCGAGGGCGCGGCGGATGACCTTCTCCCCCTCGGCGATGAACAGGCCCTCGGCGGGTTCGCGGCGGCGGCGCAGTTCGACGTCGGTCAGGCCGGTGTAGTCGGCGAGGCGGGGGTCGGCCGGGTCGGTGATGGTGCTGGGTTCGGACACCCTGCGATCTTGCCAAGCCCGGGCGGGGAAGGCCAAACGGCCGAGTGGACGGGGTGGTCCCGGGCTAGCCCGAGTGCAAATATGACCGTATGGCCCGATTTCCGGGCCGATCCTGGGCTCCGTCGGCCTCTGGTGCCACCGGCGACGCCGGCTCCTCCGGTGGGCGCCCACACGGTCGGCAACAGCTGCCCCGCGCCGAGCGGCCCCGCCCGGCACGGCACCGGTCGGTGGCCGGGCAGGTGTTCGCGCTGCAGATCCTGATCGTGCTGCTGCTGGTGGCGGGGGCCGCGGTGGCACTGGTGGTGCAGTCGCGCAACGACGCCGACCGGGAGGCGCGCAACCGGTCGGTGGCGGTCGCCCAGTCCTTCGCCAATGCGCCGGGGATGGTGGCGGCGCTGCGCTCCCCCGACCCGACCGCGGTGCTGCAGCCGAGGGCGCAGGCCGCCGAGGTCTCCTCGGGCGTGGACTTCATCGTCGTGCTGAACGACCAGGGCATCCGCTACACCCACCCCGACCCGGACCGGATCGGCCGGAAGTTCGTCGGTGACTACGAGCCCGCGCTGCACGGGCAGGTGGTGACCCAGCACCTCACCGGGACGCTCGGCCCGCTGGTCCAGGCGGTGGTCCCGGTGTACGCGCCGGGCGGCCAGGTGGTCGGGCTGGTGTCGGCCGGGGTGACCCTGGGCAACGTCACCACCGCGAGCGAGCGGCAGCTGCCGGTCGTCCTGGGCGCGGCGGCGGGCGCGATAGGGCTGGCGACCCTGGGGACGGCCCTGATCAGCCGGCGGCTGCGGCGGCAGACCCACGGGCTGGGCCCGGTCGAGATGACCAGGATGTACGAGCACCACGCGGCCGTGCTGCACGCGGTGCGCGAGGGCGTGATGATCGTCGGCGGGGACGGGCGGCTGCTGCTCTGCAACGACGAGGCGCGCCGGCTGCTGGACCTGCCGCCGGACGCCGAGGGCCGTCCGGTGGCCGAGCTGGGTCTGGAGCCCGCCCCGCTGGAGCTGCTGACCGCGAACCGTCCGGTGAGCGACGAGGTGGTGCTGGCCGGGGAGCGGCTGCTGGCGGTGAACGTCCGGCTGACCGACCGGGACGGCGGCCCGCCCGGCTGCGTGGCCACGCTGCGCGACTCGACCGAGCTGCGGGCGCTGACCGGCCGGGCCGAGGGCGCGCAGCGGCGGCTGCGGCTGCTGTACGACGCCGGGATGACGGTGGGCAGCTCGCTGGACGTGATCCGGACGGCGGAGGAGCTGGCGCAGGTCGCGGTGCCGCGGTTCGCGGACTTCGTCACGGTGGACCTCGCCGAGCAGGTGCCGGCCGGTGAGGAGCTGCCGCCGGGCGGTTCGCTGGAGCGGATGCGCCGGGTCGCGCTGGCGGGCGTCCGGGACGACCCGCCGTTCCATCCGGTGGGCACCGCCCTGGACGTGGTGCCGGCCACCCCGCTGGCGGGGACGCTGGACAGTGGGCTGCCGTGGCTGGAGCCGGATCTGGCCCGGTCGCAGGACTGGCGGGCGCAGGACCCGGAGCGCTCGGCGCAGGTGCTGGCGTACGGGGTGCACTCGCTGGTGCGGGTGCCGCTGCGGGCCCGCGGGGTGCTGCTGGGGGTGGTCCGGTTCTGGCGGGCGGAGCGGCCGGAACCGTTCGAGCCGGAGGACCTGACGCTGGCCCAGGATCTGGTGGCGCACGCGGCGGTGTGCATCGACAACGCCCGCCGGTACACCCGCGAGCACGCCATGGCGGTGACCCTGCAGCACAGTCTGCTGCCGCGCAGCCTGCCGGAGCAGAGCGCGCTGGAGGTGGCGCACCGCTATCTGCCGGCCCAGGCCGGGGTGGGCGGGGACTGGTTCGACGTGATCCCGCTGCCGGGCGCGCGGGTGGCGCTGGTGGTCGGCGACGTGGTCGGCCACGGGCTGCACGCGGCGGCGACGATGGGGCGGCTGCGGACCGCGATCCACAACTTCTCGACCCTCGACCTGCCGCCGGACGAGCTGCTGGGCCATCTGGACGAGCTGGTGAACCGGATCGACCAGGAGGAGGCGGGCGACGCCGGGAACGCGGGCCTGACCGGGGCGACCTGCCTGTACGCGATCTACGACCCGGTGTCGCGGCGCTGCACGCTGGCCGGGGCCGGGCACCCGCCGCCGGCCGTGGTGGACCCGCAGGGCCGGGTGACCTTCCCGGAGCTGCCGACCGGGCCGCCGCTGGGGCTGGCGGTGCTGCCGTTCGAGAGCGTCGAGCTGGAACTGGCCGAGGGCAGTCGGCTGGTGCTGTACACCGACGGGCTGGTGGAGAACCGCGAGCGGGACATCGACGAGGGCCTGGAGCTGCTGCGCGCGGCGCTGAGCGGGCCGCCGCGCACGCCCGAGCAGACCTGCGCGGACGTGTTGGGGGTGATGCTGTCGGCGCATCCGGAGGACGACATCGCGCTGCTGGTCGCGGAGACCAGGGTGCTGGCGCCGGACCGGGTCGCCCAGTGGGACGTGCCCCCCGATCCGGCGGCGGTCGGGGCGGTCCGGGGGCAGGTGGCACGGCGGCTGGCGGACTGGGGGCTGGACGAGGCCGCGTTCGTCACCGAGCTGATCCTCAGCGAGCTGGTGACCAACGCGATCCGGTACGGTTCCGGGCCGATCCAGGTGCGGCTGCTCCGCGACCGTTCGCTGATCTGCGAGGTGTCGGACGGCAGCAGCACCTCGCCGCACCTGCGGTACGCGGCGACCGAGGACGAGGGCGGGCGCGGGCTGTTCCTGGTCGCGCAGTTCGCGGACCGCTGGGGGACGCGCTACACGGCGACCGGGAAGGTCATCTGGACGGAGCAGCCGTTGGAGTGAACGCGGAGCGGGAAGTCGGACCGGCCGACCTCCCGCTCCCGGGGTTCAGCGCCGGAAGGCGGCGTCCAGCACGTTCACGACGTCGCCGACCACGATCACCGCCGGGGGTTTGACGCCCTCGGCCTCGACCACGGCGGCGACGGTGGCCAGGGTGGCGTCCACCCGGCGCTGGGCGGCGGTGGTGCCCTCCTGGACGATCGCGACCGGGGTGTCGGCCGCCCGGCCGTGCTCGACCAGCGTGGCGGCGATCGCGCCGATCTTGTCCACCGCCATCAGCAGCACCAGGGTGCCGGTCAGCCCGGCGACGGCCGTCCAGTTGGTGACCGAGCGCGGGTCGTCCGGGCCGACGTGGCCGGAGACCACGGTGAACTCCTGGGTCAGCCCGCGGTGGGTGACCGGGATGCCGGCCGTCTCCGGGACGCTGATCGAGCTGGAGATGCCGGGCACCACGGTGACCGGGATGCCCGCCTCGGCGCAGGCCAGCAGCTCCTCGCCGCCGCGGCCGAAGACGTACGGGTCGCCGCCCTTGAGCCGGACCACGAACTTCCCGGCCTTGGCGTGCTCGATCAGCGCCTCGTTGATCGCCTCCTGGGCCATCTGGCGGCCGTACGGGATCTTCGAGGCGTCGATCACCTCGACGTGCTCGGGCAGCTCGGCGAGCAGCTCGCGCGGGGCGAGGCGGTCGGCGACCACCACGTCGGCGTCGGCGAGCAGCCGGCGGCCGCGCACGGTGATCAGGTCCGGGTCGCCGGGGCCGCCGCCGACCAGGGCCACGCCGGCGCCGTGCGAGCGGTACGCGCGGGTGGCCAGCGAGCCGTCCCGCAGGCCGCCGACGATGGCGTCGCGCAGGGCGGCGGAGTGTCGCGGGTCGCCGGTGAGCACGGCGACGGTGGCGCCGGCGTCGCGGCCGCTGGCCGGGGTCCAGGCGGTGGCGGCGGAGGCGTCGTCGCTGCGGGAGCAGAACACCCGCTCGCGCTCGGCCTCGGCGCTGACCGCCGCGTTGACCGCCGGGTCGTCGGTGGCGACCAGCACGTACCAGGCGCCGGCCAGGTCGCCGTCCGCGTACGGGCGGGCGTGCCAGGTGAGTTCGCCCGCGTCGGCCATGGCCTGGACGGCCGGGGTGGTGCCCGGGGATATCAGGTGCAGCTCGGCGCCGGAGGCGATCAGGGCCGGCAGCCGTCGCTGCGCGACCTGGCCGCCGCCGACCACGACGACGCGACGACCGGCCAGCAGCAGACCGACCGGGTACGGGGTCCGGCCCTCGGTGCCGGGGTGCGGGGTGGGCGCGCTCATCGGCGGTGCTCCTGATCGGGGATGAGGGGTTCGAAGCGGTGCGGTGGTACGCCGCTCCGCGGGCCGGCGCGCCCTCGGGCCGGTCCGCGGAGCGGGTGGGGTGGTGCGTCAGGCCTTCTCGGTGACCCCGGCGGAGTCGAAGGTGGCTACATCGTGCATCGCGCGGGCCGCACTCTGCACCAGCGGCAGCGCCAGCAGGGCACCGGTGCCCTCGCCGAGCCGCAGGTCCAGGTCGATCAGCGGACGCAGGCCCAGCTTGGCCAGCGCGGCCTGGTGGCCGGGCTCGGCGGAGCGGTGGCCGGCGATGCAGGCGGCCAGCACCTCGGGGGCGATCGCCTTGGCGACCAGCGCGGCCGAACCGGCGATCACGCCGTCCAGCACCACCGGGGTGCGCAGCGAGGCGGCGCCCAGCAGGAAGCCGGCGATGGCCGCGTGCTCCAGGCCGCCGACCGCGGCGAGGACGCCGATCGGGTCGTTCGGGTCGGGCTGGTGCAGGGCCAGCGCGGCGCGGATGACCTCGATCTTGCGGGCGTGGGTCTCGTCGTCGATGCCGGTGCCGCGGCCGGTGACCTCGGCCGGGTCGAGGCCGGTGAACACCGAGATCAGGGCGGCCGAGGCGGTGGTGTTGGCGATGCCCATGTCGCCGGTGACCAGTGCCTTGTTGCCCGCCGCGACCAGGTCGCGGGCGGTCTCGATGCCGACCTCGACGGCCTGCAGGGCCTCCTCGCGGGTCATCGCCGGGCCCTGGGTCATGTCGGCCGTGCCGGGCCGGACCTTGCGCGGCAGCAGGCCGGTGGCGCGGCCCTGCTGGACGGCCTGCGGCAGCTCGGCGGCGACGCCGACGTCCACCACGCAGACCTCGGTGCCGATCTGCTTGGCGAAGGAGTTGATCACCGCTCCCCCGGCCAGGAAGTTCCCGACCATCTGGGCGGTCACCTCCTGCGGCCACGGGCTGACCCCCTGGGCGTGCACGCCGTGGTCACCCGCGAAGATCGCCACGCAGGCGGGCTCCGGGATCGGCGGCGGGCACTTGCGGGACAGGCCGCACAGCTGGGCGGAGATGATCTCCAGCATGCCGAGCGAGCCGGCCGGCTTGGTCATCCGCTTCTGGCGGTCCCAGGCCTCGCCGAGCGCCTTGGCGTCCAGCGGGCGGATGCCGCGCAGGGTGTCGGCGAGCAGGCTCTGCGGCTCCTCGCCGGGCAGGGCGCGGTTGCCGTACTGCTCCTCGTGGACGACCCAGGCGAGCGGGCGCTTCTTCGCCCAGCCCTGCTGCTCCAGCTCGGGCTCGTCCGGGAACTCGTCGACGAAGCCGACGCACAGGTAGGCGACGACCTCCAGGTGCTCGGGCAGGCCCAGCTCGCGGACCAGCTGCTCGTCGTCGAAGAAGCTCACCCAGCCGACGCCCAGGCCCTCGGCGCGGGCGGCCAGCCAGAGGTTCTCCACGGCCAGGGCGGCCGAGTACGGGGCCATCTGCGGCTGGGTGTGCCGGCCGAGGGTGTGCCGGCCGCCGCGGGTGCGGTCGGCGGTGACCACGATGTTCACCGGGGTGTCGAGGATGGCCTCGATCTTGATCTCCCGGAACTGCTTGGCCCGGCCCTTCGGCAGCGAGTCCGCGTACGCCTCGCGCTGGCGCTCGGCCAGGGCGTGCATCCGCTTGCGGGTCTTCGCGGAGCGGATCACCACGAAGTCCCACGGCTGGGAGTAGCCGACGCTGGGCGCGGTGTGGGCGGCCTCCAGGACCCGGATCAGCACCTCGTGCGGGATCGGGTCGGGGCGGAAGCCGTTGCGGATGTCGCGCCGCTCGCGGATCACCTGGTGGACGGCATCGCGGCCGGCCTCGTCGTAGCCGGGGGCGGCGGGGCCGCGGGGCTCGGCGGGCTGCTCGGGCTCGGTGGGCTCGACGGGCTGCTCGTCCTCGGCGGCCGGGGCCTCGGCCTGGAGCTCGGTCGGGGCCTCCACCGGGGCCTCGGTCGGCTCCACCGGCTCGGCGGGCTGCTCGGGCTGCTGGTCGGCAGGCTGCTCGGGCTGGGCCTCGGGCTGCTCGGGCTGGGCCTCCTCGGCGGCGGACGCCTCGACGGGCTGCTCGGCGGGGGCCTCGGGCTGCTCGGTGACCTGCTCGGTGGGCTGCTCGACCGACTGCTCCGCGGCCTGCTCGGCGGCGGGGGCCTCCTCCTGGACGGCCTCCGGCGCGACGGCGGCCTCGGCCTGGTCGGCGACCGGCTCGGCCTGGTCCGCAGCCGGCTCGGCCGAGGCCTCGGCGGGCTGTTCGGCGGCGGGGTCGGCAGGCTCAACGGTCGACTCGGCGGCCGGCTGCTGCTCGGTCTCCGGGGCGACGGCCTCGACGGACTGCTCGGTCGGCTGCTGGGCCGCGGCCTCGACGGGCTGCTCCGGCTGCTCGCCCTGCTCCGCGACCGGCTCGGCCGGGGCCTCGACAGTCGACTCGGCGGGCGACTCGGCCGGGACGGCCTCCGGCTGCTCACCCTCGGCGACGGCCTCCACGACGGCAACGGCGACGGCCTCGGCGACGGCCTCGACCGTCTCGGCGACGACGGCCTCGACGGCAACGGGCTCGGCGGCGGGCTGCTGCTCGGCGGTCTCGGCGACGGCCTGACCAGAGGGCATCTCACCGGTGCCGGCGGCGGTCTCGGCGACCGGCTCGACCACGGCGGCCTGATCCACCGTCACGGCTTCCACGACCTCGGCGACCTCGACGACCTGCTCGGCCCCCGGAACCACCTCGACGGCCGGGACCGGCTCGACGGCCTGCGGCGCGTCAGCGGCCGCTATGGGGACGGGCTGCTCCTGAACCGCCTCCTCGGCCACCGGCGCCTGCTGGGCCGCCTCGACCTTGGGCAGGCCGTGCGGGGTCGGCGCGGCGAGGAAGGCGGAGATCCGGCGCGGCTGACCGGCCGGGGCGGCGGCCTCGGGCTGCTCGACGGGGGCCGTGGCCTCCGCGGCGACGGCCTCGGCAGCGGCCTCGACCACCGCGGGCTCGACCACCGCGGCCTCCACGGCGGCGTCGACGACCACGGTCTCGACCGCGGCGCCCTCCACCGCGGGAGCCTCGACGACCGGCTGGGCGGCGGCCTCCGTCGGCACCGGCTCGACCGCGACGGCCTGAGCGACCTCGGCCACCGGCGGGACCAGCACGGCTTCGGCGACCGGCACGGCCTGGCCGGCCTGGACCGCCTGGACCACCTCCGGAAGCTCGACGACCTCGATCACCTCGATGGCCCCGACCGTCTCGACGGCCAGCATCCCCTCGACCGGCTGCGAGGCCAGCGGCACCTGCTGGTACCCCTGGCCCTGCGGCACCTGGTGAACCTCCGGCCCGGCCTCGACCGTGGTGGTCACCGGGGGAACCGGTGCGGTGGGCGTCATCGGTACGGCCTGCGGCGCGACGGCCTCGCCCATCGGCGGCCGGCCGACGACCGGGATGCCGTGGGCCGGGGTGCCGCCCTGCGAGGGGCCGCGGTCGGCCAGCGAACGGACCGGCACCTGGCCGGTCATCAGCGAGGGGTCCGGGATCGGCGGGCCGGCGTGCAGCGGGCGGCGCGGCTGCTGAGCCTGCGTCATCGGCTGCTGCGCGTGCGGCTGCGCCGGGCCGGCCTGGAGCGGCGGCTGCTGGGCGTGGTCACCGCCGAGCACCGGCGGGTCGACCGGCGGCCAGGACGGCTCGACCGGGACGCCGTCCGGCTGCGCCGCGAACGGTGCCTGCTCGGCGCCCCAGGAGCCCTGCGGGCCGGGCATCAGCAGGACGTCGTCCTCGTCGTCCAGCCCGTCCGGCTGGTCGACGAAGTGGAAGGCCGGGCGCGGGGCGCCCTGGTCGACGGTCCAGCCCTCGCCCGGGGCGGCCGGGGCGGGCACGCCGGGGACGGTGAAGGTCGGCTGGCCCTCGAAGGCCGGCTGGCCCTGCGGCGGGATCACGCCCGCGCCGGGGGGCACCGCGCCGGGCAGGCCGCCGACCGGCGCCGCCGGGTTGGGGATCACGCCGCCGTCGGTCGCGACGCCCTGCAGGGGTGCAACGCCCGCGACGCCCTCCGGTCCGCCGAGCGGGCCGGGCCCGACGTGCAGGTGCTCCGGCTGTCCCTCGCCCGGGACATGGCCGCCATCGGTCATTGTCAAAGCTCCTTCCAGGCCGCTGCCGCGCCCCTTGGCGACGCGATCACCGACCGCAGCGCCCATCCGCACGGGCCGCGCCTGCACCGACCCGCCCCTCAACCACACGCGGCCGCCGCGCCGTGGCGCTGCGGCCCAAGTCCTTCCGGCGCGCTGCGGCACCCCGGTCCGGGCCCCGCCCGTACGGACGGTGTGCCGTCCGAATCAACGACGACCCGGGGCAACCGGTACGACCGCTCCGGACCCTACGGCATTCTCCAGGTCCGGCACGCGGCCCGTCGAATTGCCCACACTCCGAGCGGAACCGGGTTGCACCACGTCAAAAAGGTGACAAACCGACCGAATCGGGTGGGTCGCTGGCGGCTGCAGCTGCCTGGGACGCCACACTACCGGCCCGGCGCGGTGACCTCTCGAATCGGTGTCCGGATGCGACCTGGATCACCGCAGGGTCCATCCGCGGCTCCGCCGCGCACCCGAGGCCTTCACACGATCTGCTCACCCCAGAGCAGCAGTGCGCCGTCCGCGCCCGTTCCGAGCGTCAGTGCGCCGCCCTCCTCGGCGGACCGCAGCGGGGTGGACTGCAGCAGCGCGCCGTCCGCCCGGTAGCCGGCCCCGGCGATGGCCCGGTGGATCTCCTCGGCCTCGGCGAAGGTCCGGGCCACCGCGACGAAGCGTTCCGGCTTGCGGGCCAGCACCGCCCGCACCACGTCCAGCCCGCCGGACTCCACCACCGCGGCGTCCGGCTCGGGCAGTCCGCCGAGCACCTCGGGGCCCTGCCCGTGGACGGTCTCCACCTCGACCCCGTACCGGCGGGCGTTGACGGTGAGCCGGGCGCAGGCGGAGCGGGAGGACTCGACCGCGACCACGGCGGCGCCGAACCGGGCCGCCTCCACGGCGAGGGCGCCGCTGCCGGCGCCGACCGACCAGACCAGGTCCCCGGGACGCGCACCCAGACGGGCCAGCACCAGGGCGCGCACGTGCGCGGGGAGCGCCTCCGACGCGCCCGGTTGACCCTCCGTGCGCCCGGCGCCCGCGTAGGCGTCGCCGGGGAGCGCCCAGCCGCGGTCCGCGCCGGGGTAGCCGAGCGGGCGCCCCGCCAGCCAGCCGGCCGCCTCGCCGAGCGGGCCGGCCTGGGCGCCGCCGCCGATCACCAGCACCACGTTGGGGTCGCGCCAGACGTGGTCGGCGATCCGGTCGGAGGTGAGGACGGTGACGTCCTCCTCCGGGGTGCCGAGGGCCTCGCAGACCACGAAGGTCCGGTGCACCCCGCGCAGCATCAGGGCGAGTTCGCCGGGACCGGCGCCCGGGGCGGTGAGCACCGCGACCTTGGGGTGGGCCCGGCAGATGTTGGCGGCGCGGCGCAGCCGGCCGCCGTGGGCGCTGACCACCTGGGCGTCCTCCCAGGGCATGCCGGCCCGGGCGAAGGCGGTGGCCACGGAGGAGACGGCGGGCAGGACTTCGAGTTCGAGGCCGTACTCGGGGCGGCGCAGGGTGCGCACCACGCCGAAGAAGCCCGGGTCGCCCTCGGCGACCACGACGGCGGCGCCGCGGTGCTCGGCGATCGTGCGGGCGGCCTGCTGGACGTTGCCGAGGGCGAGCCGCTCCGCCGCCTCCGGTACCGGGAGGGCGTCCAGTTGGTAGGGCGCTCCGGCCACCAGGGTCGCCGCGGCGAGGGCCGCACCGGCGGCCTCGGTCAGCGGCGTACCGTCCCATCCGATGACCGTGATCCGGTCAGCCATCTGCGGCCGTTCTCCCTCGACTCGGTGCGCGGCTCGTCGCGCCGGCGGCTCGGTGCCGGCGGACAGGTGCCGACGGGTCGGTGCCGGCGGTCCGGGGCGGCCCGCCGCGTCGGTGGCGCTGCGTCGGCTCCGCGGGGCCCGTTGGGTGGCACCGGTGAGAGGCTACCGGGTGCGGTCGTCCGGAGGACGACAACTCGCACACATGTCCGCGCCGGGCGGGTGACCAGCGGGGGATCAGTCGCGCAGCACGTAGCGGTGGTCGCCGTGCCAGCCGTCGCGGTGCAGTTCGGGCGACTCCAGGTCCTCCGGGAGCAGGCTCCACAGGATCAGGTCGCTGCGGCTGTCCACCACGACCTCGCCGGACTCGCCGCGGACTATCCAGGCGCTGCGCAGCACGCCCTCGCTGATGCCGCCGATCTTCTGGGCGACCTGCTGGGCGGCGGTGTTCCCGGCGGCGGTGCGCAGTTCCAGGCGCAGGAAGCCGCGGTCCTCGAACAGCCACTGGGCGACGCCGAGGACGGCCTCCGGGGCGTAGCCCTCGCCGCGTGCCCAGACGGCGGTGACGTAGGAGATCTCGGTGCTGCGCAGCCGCCAGTCGGTGTTGCGCAGTTCGACCAAGCCGACCAGGCGCTGGGTGAGGTGCTCGGTGACGGCGAAGACGATGCCGCGACCCTCGGCGCGGTGGGCGGGGGCGAGGGTGCGGGCGAGTTCGGCCGCGTAGTCCTCGGTGAAGGGGTGCGGGAGGTCGGTCCAGGCCAGCACGAGCTCGTCGGCCATCATGGTGGCCAGGCCGGGGGCGTCGTCCTCCGCAAGGGGTCGCAGCAGCAGCCGCTCGGTGCTGATGGCGGTCTCGGGGAAGCTCGCTGCCATGCCGTCTCTCCTCGCCGGGTCGTGAACACAACACCGTACGCCTCCGTCGCGCACCGGCCATCACGCGGTGCGCCGCCCGCACGACGGTACGTCAGAACCCGGTCTGCCGTGGTGTCCCTGGTGCATACTGCCCGACCGGGCCCCCGCCGAGGTGCGGCGGGGGCCCGGTCGGGCGCTGCGCGAGGTGTGACCGTACGACGGTCAGGTCGGTCGGGTCGGTCAGAAGGCCGGGATGACCGAGCCCTGGAAGGTGTCGTCGATGTACTTCTTGACCTCGTCGGAGTGCAGCAGCTCGGCCAGCTTCTTCACCCGCGGGTCGTTCTCCTTGCCCTTCTTGACGGCGAGGATGTTGGCGTACGGGTTGCCCTCGGCCTTCTCCAGCACCAGCGCGTCGGTGGTCGGCTTCAGGCCCGAGTCGATCGCGTAGTTGCCGTTGATCACACCGGCGTCGAGGTCGGCGAGGGAGCGGGGCACCTGGGCGGCCTCCAGCTCCTTCCACTTGAAGCCCTTCGGGTTGCCGGTGACGTCCGCCGGGGTGGCGGCGGTGCCGGCGCCGTCCTTGAGGGTGATCAGCTTGTTGTCGGCGAGCAGCTTGAGCGCCCGGCCCTCGTTGGTGGCGTCGTTCGGCAGGCCGATGGTGGCGCCGTTCGGCAGGTCGTTGATCGACTTGACCTTCTTGGAGTAGACGCCCAGCGGCTCCAGGTGCACCGGCTCGACCGACACGATGTCCGTGCCGTTCTTCTTGTTGAAGTCCTCCAGGTACGGCAGGTGCTGGAAGTAGTTGGCGTCGGCCGAACCGTCCTGCACCGCCGTGTTGGGGGTCACGTAGTCGGTGACCTCCTTGATGTCGAGCTTGAGGCCCGCCTTGGCCGCGAGGTTGTCCTTGACGAACTTGAGGATCTGCGCGTGCGGGGTCGGGCTGGCCACGACCTTCAGCGGCGCGTTCGGGTCCGAGGAGGAGGAACCCGAGCTGCCGCAGGCGGCCAGCGACAGGGCGAGGCCGGCGGTGGCGAGGACACTGAGGGACTTCACAACGTTGCGCACGAAAAGTGCCTTTCTGCGTGATGCGGGGAGCCGCGTCCGGAGGTCGGACGGGGGAGGTCTAGGAGGCGACGAGTTCGTCGTCGGGGGCGGTGGCGCGCGGGCGGAGCAGGCGGGTGCGTCCGCCGCCGCGGCCCCGGTTGGCCAGCCGGCGCACGGCGTAGTCGCCGGCCAGCTGGATGATCGTGACGATGATCGCGATCTCGGCCACGATGATCCACATGAAGGCGGTCTCGAAGCGCAGGTAGCCGTACCGGTAGGCGAGGTCGCCCAGGCCGCCGCCGCCGACCGTGCCGGCCATCGCCGAGTAGCCGATCAGGGCGATGACCGTGGTGGTGACGGAGGCGACGATGCCGGGCAGCGCCTCGGGCACCAGCGTCTTGCGGACCAGCGTCCAGGTGCTGCCGCCCATCGCCTGGACGGCCTCGATCAGCCCGCGGTCGACCTCCCGGACGGAGGTCTCGACCAGTCGGGCGAAGAACGGGATCGCGCCGACGGTCAGCGGGACGGTCGCGGCCTGCCAGCCCAGGGAGTTGCCGGTCAGCCAGCGGGTGAAGGAGATCAGCGCGATCATCAGGATGATGAACGGCAGCGAGCGGGTGAGGTTCACCACCGCGCCGAGCACCTTGTTCACCGGCTGGTTCTGCAGCGCGCCGCCCTTGGAGGTGAGCACCAGCAGCACGCCGAGCGGCAGACCGATCAGCACGGTGCACAGGGTCGAGACCCCGACCATCTGGAAGGTCTCCTGGGTGGCGGGCCACATCAGTTCCTGCATCTGGTCCCAGCTCAGACCGCTCATGCCACCGCTCCGTCCGCCGCGCCGATCACGTCCACCTGCAGGCCCTGCTCGCGCAGGTAGCCGATCGGCACCACGTTGTCCTGGTGGCCGCCGGGCAGCTCGACCCGCATCCGGCCGACCATCCGGCCGGCGATGGTCTCCACCGCGGCACCGAGGATGTTGATGTCGATCTGGTAGGTGCGGGCCAGCTGGGAGACGAACGGCTGCGCCGGGGTGTCGCCCTGGAAGGTGATCTCCAGCACGGTCGCACCCGGGTGGCCGGTGCCGAACTCGCTCAGCGGGAACAGCTCGCGGGCCAGTTCGGAGCCGGGCTCGGACAGCAGGTCGGTCAGCTCGCCGGACTCCACCACCCGGCCGCCGCGCATCAGGGCGGCGGAGTCGCAGACGGACTTGATGACGTCCATCTCGTGGGTGATCAGCAGGACCGTCAGGCCCAGCTGCTGGTTGAGGTCGCGCAGCAGCTTGAGGATCGAGCGGGTGGTCTCCGGGTCGAGCGCCGAGGTGGCCTCGTCGGAGAGCAGCACCTTGGGGTCGCCGGCCAGGGCGCGGGCGATGCCGACCCGCTGCTTCTGGCCGCCGGACAGCTGGTTGGGGTAGCTGCGGGCCTTGTCGGCGAGGCCGACCAGGTCGAGCAGCTCGGCGGCCTTGCGGCGGCGCTGGGTGCGGTCCAGGCCGATGATCTCCAGCGGGAGCTCGACGTTCTGCTGCACCGTGCGGGAGGAGAGCAGGTTGAAGTGCTGGAAGACCATGCCGATCCGGCGGCGCGCCTCGCGCAGGTCCTTGCCGGCCCGGTTCTCGCCGCCGGACAGCGCGGTGAGTTCGACCCCGTCCACGGTGACCGTGCCGGAGGTCGGGCGCTCCAGCATGTTCACGCAGCGGATGAGGGTGGACTTGCCGGCACCGCTGGTGCCGACGACTCCGTAGACCTCGCCCGGGCGGACGTGCAGGTCGACGCCGGCGAGGGCGGTCACCTCGCGGCCTCGGGAACGGTAGACCTTCGTCAGGTCCGTGGTGGTGATCACAGCTGCTTCCGTGGGTCGGGGGCGGGCGGCGGTGTCGGCCGACCGACCGCGGTGCGGTCGGCGGCGTTCCACGACGCCTCACCAGGAGGATCCGGACCTGCCACCCCTTGATCGTGGCCGCAGAACGGCCGGGCCGCGCGACGGCGTGGCCCTAACGAGTCATCGACGGCCGCGGGCGGGCACGCCGGAGGAGAGGGTCCGGGACTTCCGGTTTCCGGGAGGGGCGCGCTCGCACGGGCGGGAGCGGCGCCGGAGTCTCGCTTCGGGGCGCGAGGGGGTGGCACCCTCAGTGGGTGCCGGGGGCGGTGGCCCTCAGCAGTGACACATTCGACGGCACATGGCACGCTCACCTGCCGGCAGCGTGCCGGTGGGGGTCCAGTTCGTCGTCGCAGTCATGTGAGCCAGTAAAACAGATGGGTCGATTCCCGCCCAACTGTTCGGGCCCGACTGTCCGCATTGCGGACACCGGCCTACGGGGACCGGGGTGGAACGCCTCGACGCCGCCCACCCGGGGTCCGGATGGCGGCGGCGTCGAGGTCGGTCGAGGATGCCCGGGTGCGGGCGGCGCTCAGGCGGTCCTGGCGAGCGGGGTGGCGACCGGCTTCTCCAGGTGCACGACGCTCAGCCGGCTGGTGACGGGCTCGACGGCGGTCTGCCGGTAGCCCTGGCGGGCGTAGAGCCGCAGGTTGCCGAGGCTCCGGTGGCCGGTGAACAGCCGGAAGACCGTCACCGGGCGGCCGTCCTCGGCCATCCGGCGCTCCAGCGCGTCCAGGAGGCGGCCGCCCAGGCCGTGCCGCTGCATCCGGGGGTGGACCACCAGACGCCCTATCCGGCCGATGCCCTCGGCGTCTACGTGGCCGCGGACGGCGCCGACCACCTCGTCGCCCAGCCGGGCGACCAGGACGTGCTGCTCGGTCAGTTCGGCGCGCAGGCTCTCCAGGCTCTGTGTCAGGGGCTCGATCGCCCAGTCGCCGTACAGCTCCGCCTCGGGCTGGTAGCCCAGGTACTGGAGCTTGAGGATCTGCTCCGCGTCCTCGGCCGCCGCGGCCGAGATGATCACGCTCATGCCCATGTGGAGGGGCCTCCCCAGTCGTCGTGCCCGGCGCGCAGAGGGTGGCGCGCTCACGCTCAGTATCCGAGTGGACGCGCCACCGTCAAGAGTGACGTTCGCCAGCGTGCTACCCGGGTGTCAGCTTCCCTCAACCTTCGGAGGGCCAGACGTGGCAAGGGTCACGCCGGAGTGGCGGCGGGGGCGACGCGCCGGGCGCGGGGCGGCTGCTGCTGTGGGGCGCCCGGGTGAGGGCGGCCGCGGACGGGCGGGGCCGCCCGGTCAGGGGTAGCGCTCGGCGCGCAGGAGGAGCCGCAGGCAGGCCAGGCAGCGGGAGCGGGTGGGGCCGATGGAGCCGCGTGGCATGCCGAGGCGTTCGGAGAGCTCGCGGTAGGTGGGCGGCGGATCCTCGGCGAGGGCCGCGACCAGCTGCGGGCAGCGGCCGGGCAGCGCGGCGACGGTCTCCCGGACCACGCGGCGGCGGCGTTCGGCGAGGTAGACGTCCTCGGCGGAGGGGACGGGCGGAAGGGGGGTGCACACACCGTGCTTGACGGGCCCGGGCGGAGCCGGTTACGCCCGGACCGGGGCGCGCACGCGGCAGGGGCGCGCCGGTCGGACCGCCGCGCCCCTCACACGCTGCTCCAGGCGTCAGTTCTGGGTCCACTCCTGCTGCCGCGCCAGGTCCGCCTTCACCTCGGCAAGCTGGACCGCGACGGCCGAGGGGGCGGTGCCGCCGCGCCCGTTGCGGGAGGCGATGGCGCCGTGCACGCTGAGCACCGACCGGACGTCGGGGGTCAGGTGCTCGGAGATCGAGGCGAACTGCTCGTCCGTCAGGTCGGACAGCTCGATGCCCTGGCCCTCGCAGACCTTGACGCAGGCGCCGGCCACCTCGTGCGCGACCCGGAACGGCACGCCCTGCTTGACCAGCCACTCGGCGATGTCGGTGGCGAGCGAGAAGCCGGCCGGGGCCAGCTCCTCCAGCCGCTCGCGGTGCACGGTGAGGGTGGCCATCATCCCGGTGAACGCGGGCAGCAGCACCTCCAGGGTGTCGCAGGAGTCGAAGACCGGCTCCTTGTCCTCCTGGAGGTCCCGGTTGTAGGCGAGCGGCAGCGCCTTGAGGGTGGCCAGCAGGCCGGTCAGGTTGCCGATCAGCCGGCCGGACTTGCCCCGGGCCAGCTCGGCGATGTCCGGGTTCTTCTTCTGCGGCATGATCGAGGAGCCGGTGGAGAAGGCGTCGTGCAGGGTGATGAAGCCGAACTCCTTGGTGTTCCAGATGATCACCTCCTCCGCGATCCGGGAGAGGTTGATCCCGATCATCGCGGTGACGAAGGCGAACTCGGCGACGAAGTCGCGCGAGGCGGTGCCGTCGATGGAGTTGCCGACCGAGCCGCCCTCGAAGCCGAGGTCGGCGGCGACCGCCTGGGGGTCGAGGCCGAGCGAGGAGCCGGCCAGCGCGCCGGAGCCGTACGGGGAGACGGCGGTGCGGGCGTCCCACTGGCGCAGCCGCTCGGCGTCCCGGCCGAGGGCCTGCACGTGCGCGAGGACGTGGTGGGCGAAGAGCACCGGCTGGGCGTGCTGGAGGTGGGTGCGGCCCGGCATCGCGGTGTCCGGGTGGGCCTCGGCGAGGCCGACCAGGGCGTGCTGGAGGTCGAGCAGCAGGCCGCCGATGGTCCGGGCGTGGTCCCGCAGGTACATCCGGAAGAGGGTGGCGATCTGGTCGTTGCGCGAGCGCCCGGCCCGCAGCTTGCCGCCGAGTTCGGCGCCGAGGCGCTCCAGCAGGCCGCGCTCCAGGGCGGTGTGGACGTCCTCGTCCGCGACGGTGCCGACGAAGGTGCCGGCCTGGACGTCGGCGAGCAGCTGGTCGAGGCCCGCCAGCATGCCGGCCAGCTCCTCGTCGGAGAGCAGTCCGGCCTTGTGCAGCACCCGGGCGTGGGCCTTGGAGCCGGCGATGTCGTACGGCGCGAGCCGCCAGTCGAAGTGGACCGAGGCGGAGAGCCGGGCCAGCGCCTCGGACGGGCCGTCGGCGAAGCGCGCGCCCCAGAGGCGGACGTCGGAGGACTGCTGGGCCGTCATCGCGGTGGCTCCTTCACACATGTACGGTGGGTGGCATAAGTATGCATCACACCGTATGAAACACAAAACCCCGGTCGAAGGGGATCCTTCGACCGGGGTTCCGGTGGCCGCGGCCCTACTGGGCCTTGGCCTGGGCGAGTTGCATCAGGTGGTCGGCCAGCGCCTGGCCGCCCGCCGGGTCGCGGCTGATCAGCAGCACGGTGTCGTCGCCCGCGATGGTGCCGATGATCTCGAACACCTCCGCCTGGTCGATCGCCGAGGCGAGGAACTGGGCGGCCCCGGGCGGGGTGCGCAGCACCACCAGGTTGCCGGAGGCGGTCGCGGAGACCATCAGCTCGCCGGCCAGCCGGGCCATCCGGCCCTCGCTGGCCGACTCCCCCATCGGGGCGCGCGGTGTGCGGTCGCCGCCCTCGGCGGGGACGGCGTAGATCAGTGCGCCGTCCCGGTTGCGGATCTTGACCGCGCCCAGCTCGTCCAGGTCCCGGGAGAGGGTGGCCTGGGTGACCACGAGTCCGTCGTCGGCGAGCAGCTTGGCGAGCTGGCTCTGCGAACGCACGGGCTGGCGGGTGAGCAGGTCCACGATCCGCCGGTGGCGCGCGGTGCGGGTCTGCGGGACCTGCGGCGTCGGGCCGGCGGCGGAGGGGCCGGAGCGGGAATCGGTCATGTGATTATTCTCCCGGACGACGGTCAGCTCGCATCGGCCGGGGCGCTCTCGCGGACCGTCCGGAGGATGCCCGGCAGCGCGGCGAGGAAGGCGTCCGCCTCCTGCTCGGTGAGCACCAGCGGGGGCGCGAGCCGTACGGCGTCCGGGACGGCGGCGTTGACCAGGAAGCCCGCCTGCTGGGCGACGGCCTGCACCCGGGCCGCGACCGGCTGGGTGAGGACGATGCCGAGCAGCAGTCCGGCGCCCCGCACGTGCGAGACCAGCGGGTCGCCGATCGCCTCGACGCCGTGCCGCAGCCGGTCGCCGATCTTGCGCACGTGCTCCAGCAGGCCCTCGGACTCGATGGTGTCCAGCACCGCGAGCCCGGCCGCGGCGGCCACCGGGTTGCCGCCGAAGGTGGTGCCGTGCTGGCCCGGGGTGAGCAGGTCGGCGGCCGGGCCGAAGGCCAGCACCGCGCCCATCGGCAGGCCGCCGCCGAGCGCCTTGGCCAGGGTGACCACGTCCGGCTCGACGCCCTCGAAGGCCTGGTGGGCGTACCAGTGACCGGTGCGGCCGACGCCGGTCTGGATCTCGTCCAGGACCAGCAGGGTGCCGGTGGCCCGGGTGATCTCGCGGGCCGCCCTCAGGTAGCCGTCGGGCAGCGGGATCGCGCCGTTCTCGCCCTGGATCGGCTCCAGGAAGACGGCGGCGGTCTCGGTGGTGACGGCCGCGCGCAGCGCCTCGACGTCGCCGAACGGGACGTGGGTGACGTCGCCGGGCAGCGGGCGGAACGGGTCCTGCTTGGCGGGCTGGCCGGTGAGCGCGAGGGCGCCCATGGTCCGGCCGTGGAAGCCGCCCTGGAGGGCGACCAGGTGGGTGCGGCCGGTGCGCCGGCTGATCTTGAAAGCGGCCTCGTTGGCCTCGGCGCCGGAGTTGCAGAAGAACACCCGGCCGCCGTCCCGGCCGTCCAGCCGGAGCAGCCGCTCGGCGAGGGCGATGGTCGGCTCGGCCATGAAGAGGTTGGAGACGTGGCCGAGGGTGGCGATCTGCCGGCTGACCGCCTCGACCACGGCCGGGTGGGCGGTGCCGAGGGCGTTGACGGCGATGCCGCCGAGCAGGTCGGTGTACTCCTTGCCGTCGGCGTCCCAGAGCTTGGCGCCCTCGCCGCGCACCAGCGGGATCCGCGGGGTGCCGTAGTTGTCGGTGAAGGTGTGCTGCCACCGGTCGGTGAGCTGCTCGTTGTGCGTCATGCCAGTCCCCCGGTCACGGTCGGCTCGTCGTCGGGCACGACCATCGTGCCGATGCCCTCGTCGGTGAAGATCTCCAGCAGCAGGCTGTGCTGCACCCGGCCGTCCAGCACGCGGGCGGTGCCCACGCCGGAGCGGACGGCGCGCAGGCAGCCCTCCATCTTGGGGAGCATGCCGCTGGCCAGGGTCGGCAGCAGCCCCTCCAGTTCGGTGGCGTTGAGCTGGCTGATCACGTCGTCGGAGTTCGGCCAGTCCTTGTACAGGCCCTCGACGTCGGTCAGCACCACCAGCATCTCGGCGCCCAGGGCGACCGCCAGGGCGGCCGCGGCGGTGTCGGCGTTGATGTTGTAGACGTGGCCGTCGGCGCCGCGGGCGATCGAGGAGATGACCGGGATCCGGCCGTCGGCGATCAGCGCCTTCACCGCGCCGGCCTCGATGTTGACGATGTCGCCGACCAGGCCGATGTCGACCGGCTCGCCGTCCACCACGGCGTAGCGCTTGACCGCCGTCATGGTGTGGGCGTCCTCGCCGGTCATGCCGACGGCGAACGGGCCGTGCTCGTTGAGCAGGCCGACCAGCTCGCGCTGCACCTGGCCGGCCAGCACCATCCGGACCACGTCCATGGTCTCCGGGGTGGTGACCCGCAGGCCGTTGGTGAAGCTGGACTCCAGGCCGAGCTTCTCCAGCTGGGCGCTGATCTGCGGGCCGCCGCCGTGCACCACGACGGGGTGCAGTCCGGCGTACCGGAGGAAGACGACGTCCTGGGCGAAGGCGGACTTGAGGCTCTCGTCGACCATGGCGTTGCCGCCGAACTTGATCACCACGGTCTTGCCGTGGAAGCGCTCCAGCCACGGGAGCGCCTCGATCAGCGTCAGGGCTTTGGGCAGCGCGGTGTTGTTGCGGGCCTGTTCGCCCTTGGGTGCGATCTGCACGGGATTCCCTCGTCGATGGGGTCCCCCCGGCCGCGGGCCGGGGGGATGTCGCGGATCGGCCGTGCGGTGCCGGCCGTCGCGGTTCAGCTGGAGTAGGCGCTGTTCTCGTGGACGTAGTCGGCCGTGAGGTCGTTGGTCCACACCGAGGCGCTCGCCGTACCGGCGTTGAGGTCGGCGGTGATGACCACCTCGCGGCCCTTCATGTCCACCAGCTCGCGGTCCTCGCCGACACCGCCGTCCTTGCAGACCCAGACGCCGTTGATGGCCACGTCGAGCCGGTCGGGGTCGAAGGCGGCGGCGGTGGTGCCGATCGCGGACAGCACCCGGCCCCAGTTGGGGTCCTCGCCGTGGATGGCGCACTTGAGCAGGTTGTTGCGGCTGATGGTGCGGGCGACCTCGACCGCCTCGTCCTCGGTGGCGGCACCGGTGACGTCGATCCGGATGTCCTTGCTGGCGCCCTCGGCGTCGCCGATCAGCTGGCGGGCCAGGTCGGCGCTGACGGTGCGGACGGCCTCGGCGAACTCGGCCGGGTCCGGGGTGGTGCCGGTGGCGCCGGAGGCGAGCAGCAGCACGGTGTCGTTGGTCGACATGCAGCCGTCGGAGTCGATCCGGTCGAAGGTGGTGCGGGTGGCGCCGCGCAGCGCGGCGTCCAGGGCGGCGCTGTCCAGGTCGGCGTCGGTGGTGAGCACGACCAGCATGGTGGCCAGGCCGGGGGCGAGCATGCCCGCGCCCTTGGCCATCCCGCCGACCGTCCAGCCGGCCGGGCTGGTGACCTGGGCGGTCTTGTGCACGGTGTCGGTGGTCTTGATGGCGATCGCGGCGGCCTCGCCGCCGGTCCCGCTGAGCTCGCCGACGGCCAGGGTGACACCGGGCAGCAGGATGTCCATCGGGAGCCGGACGCCGATCAGGCCGGTGGAGGCGACGGCGACCTCGCCGGCGTTGAGCTCCAGCTCGGCGGCGACCTTCTCCGCGGTGGCGTGGGTGTCCTGGAAACCGGCCGGGCCGGTGCAGGCGTTGGCGCCACCGGAGTTGAGGACGACGGCGGAGACCCGGCCGCCCTTGAGGACCTGCTGGGACCAGAGCACCGGCGCGGCCTTGACCCGGTTGGAGGTGAAGACGCCGGCCGCGGCGAACGACGGACCGTCGTTGACCACCAGGGCGAGGTCCGGGGTGCCGGAGGCCTTGATGCCCGCGGTCACGCCGGCGGCCCGGAAGCCCTGGGCGGCGGTCACGCCGGTGTTCGGGGTGGTCACGGTGCGACTCCGTTCAGCGGAAGGCCCAGCTCCTCGGGGAGACCGAGGGCGATGTTCATGCTCTGCACCGCGCCGCCGGCGGTGCCCTTGACCAGGTTGTCGATCGCGCTGATCGCGATGATCCGCCCGGCGGTGGCGTCCAGGGCGACCTGGACCAGGGCGGTGTTGGCGCCGTAGACGCTGCTGGTCTGCGGCCACTGCCCCTCGGGCAGCAGGTGGACGAAGGGCTCGTCGGCGAACGCCTCGGCGTACGCGGCGCGCAGGCTCCCGGCGGTCACGCCCGGCTTCGCCTTGGCGGAGCAGGTGGCCAGGATGCCGCGCGGCATCGGGACCAGGGTGGGGGTGAAGGAGACGGTGACCGGCTGACCGGCGACCGGGCTGAGGTTCTGCACCATCTCGGGGGTGTGCCGGTGCACGCCGCCGACGCCGTACGGGCTCACGTTGCCCATGACCTCGCTGCCGAGCAGGTGGGTCTTGGCGGCCTTGCCCGCGCCGGAGGTGCCGGAGGCGGCGACCACCACGGCCTCCGGCTCGGCGAGGTCGGCCGCGTAGGCCGGGAAGAGCGCCAGGGAGACGGCGGTCGGGTAGCAGCCGGGCACGGCGATCCGGTTGCTGCCCATCAACGCGGCGCGGTGGCCGGGGAGTTCGGGCAGGCCGTAGGGCCAGGTGCCGGCGTGGGCGCTGCCGTAGAACTGCTCCCAGTCGGTGGCGGCCTTGAGCCGGAAGTCGGCGCCGCAGTCGATCACCAGGACGTTCTGACCGAGGGCCTCGGCGACGGCGGCGGACTGCCCGTGCGGCAGCGCCAGGAACACCACGTCGTGGTCGGCCAGCACCTCGGGGGTGGTGGGCTGGAGGACGCGGTCGGCCAGCGGGATCAGGTGCGGTTGCAGCTCACCCAGTCTGGTCCCCGCGTTCGAGCCGCCGGTCAGCGCCCCGATCTCCACCTCCGGGTGGCCGAGCAGCAGGCGCAGCACCTCGCCGCCCGCGTACCCGCTCGCGCCGGCGACGGCGACTCGCAATGCCATGGCGTTCCTCCTTTGTCGTGGCATGAATATACGCGTGAGGGAAAATCCATGCAAGGAGTCCATGGCGGGGCCGGGGCCCGCCCGGGTGGGGCGGGCCGGCCGGCGACCGGGCCGGTCAGCGCTTGACCGCCCGCAGCACCACGAACTTCGGGTTCCCGGCCACGAGTTGGCAGTTGCCGAACAGCTTGCGCAGCTTCACGTGGTAGCCGAGGTGGCGGTTGCCGACCACCCAGAGCTCGCCGCCCGGCCGCAGTGCCCGTCGGGCACCGGTGAACATCCGCCAGGCGGTGGCGTCGGTGGTCGCCTGGTGGGAGTGGAACGGCGGGTTGTTGAGCACCAGGTCCACCGAGCCGGGAGCGAACACCGCCGGGTCGAGCGCGTCGGCGGTGCGGAACTCGGCCGGGGCGTCCGGGCCCAGGTTGGTGCGGAAGGTCTCCTCGGCGGAGGCCACCGCCTGGTGCGACTCGTCCACGAACAGCAGCTCGGCGCCCGGACCGGCCAGCGCGGCGGCCGTACCGACCACGCCGTTGCCGCAGCCCAGGTCGACCACCCGGTCGCCGGGGGCCGGGGTGGGCAGGTGGGCCAGGAAGAAGCGGGTGCCGATGTCGAGCCGCTCGGCGCAGAAGGTGCCCGCGTGGTTCACCACGGTGCGGCCGGCGGCGGCGCCGATGTCGGACGGCAGCGCGTAGCGGTGCGGCCACGGGTTGGGGCCGCGGTCGAGCGCCGGGTCGGGGGTGCAGAGGATCAGCCGGGCCTTGCGGACCGCGAGCGAGGTGCGGGTCGGGCCGAGGACCTTCTCGAAGAGCTGGAGGGTGGAGGTGTGGATCTCGGTCACCATGCCGGTGCCGATCACCACGGTGCCGGGGTGGATCGCCGGGGCGAGCCGGTGCAGCTGGTCCTCCAGCAGGGCCAGGCTCTTGGGGACGCGCACCAGCAGGACGTCGATCCGCTCCGGCGGGGTGTCCCGGGTGGTCAGCAGCCTGGCCTCGTCGACGGCGGCGCCGGCCCGGGCGAGGTTCTCCCGGGTGGCCTGGCGGCCGAGGTGGGAGTCGCTGATCTGCACCGGTTCGTACGGCGCGGGCGCGGGCGCGGGTCCGGTGGACGGCTCGGTGGCCGACTCGGCGGACGGCGCGGTGGCCAGCGCGGTGGTCAGCGCACCCCAGCGGTCGCCGAGGACGACGATCCGGCGGCCGGCCAGCTCGGTGGCGGCGCCCCCGGCACTGTCGGTCTCGCCGGCCAGGTGGCGCAGCAGGTACTCGTCGGCGGCGTCCCAGGCCCGCAGCCGCTCGCGCGGATCCACCGGGAAGCGGGTGAGGTCGAGGGTGCCCCAGGGGGTCGCGAAGGTGGTTGCGGACGGTGACGAGGCGGGCGTGGTCTGCGGATTCATCGTGTTCTCAGGCTATCCGAAGGTCCGCCGGGGAACGGTTTCGGCAGATACTGGAAGAGCCTGACCGAGAGGGGTGAGGGCGATGGACTGGAAGCTCGAAGTCGTGGTGGTCCCGGTAGCGGACGTGGACCGCGCGAAGCTCTTCTACGAGGAGCAGGCCGGCTTCAGGGTCGACCACGACACCCGGCTGCGGGACGGCGTCCGGGTGGTCCAGCTGACTCCCCCGGGCTCGCCCTGCTCGATCGTGGTGGGCACCGGGGTGATCGAGGCGGCGCCCGGCTCGGTGAAGGGCCTCCAACTGGTGGTGCCGGACATCGAGAAGGCGCACGCGGAACTGGCCGCCCGGGGCGTGGTGGTCAGCCCGGTCCAGCACTTCGTCGCGGGTGCGCGGGTGAACGGGCACGGCGAGGCCTGGAACAACTTCGTGTTCTTCAACGACCCGGACGGCAACGGCTGGGCGGTCCAGGAGGTCCCCGCAGCGGCTTAGGGCGCGTCTGACAATTCGCGTCGGATCAGCGCGCGGCGGGAATTGTCAGACACGCCCTATGTAGGCTCCGGGGATGGCTGAACACGAGGGAAGCGTGCGGGTGGACGCCTGGATCTGGTCGGTCCGGCTGGCCAAGACACGGGCGCTGGCCGCGGCCGCCTGCAAGGCCGGGCACGTGCGGGTGAACGGCGAGCGGGCCAAGCCGGCGCAGACGCTCAAGGCCGGGGACGAGGTCCGGGTCCGCGAGGAGGGGTACGAGCGGGTGGTCGTGGTGCGGCAGCTGATCCGCAAGCGGGTCGGCGCCGCGGTGGCGGCGGAGTGCCTGACCGACAACAGCCCGCCGCGGCCGCCGCGCGAGTTCGTCGCACCGGTCTTCGAGCGGGACCGCGGCGCCGGGCGCCCCACCAAGCGGGAGCGCCGGGACCTGGACCAGCTGCGCCACCGCTAGGGCGGGCCGCTACGGCGCTGTGTCGCTGCGCCGCCCGGGCGCTACGCCGCGGTGTCGGTGAGCACCTTGGCGAGGAAGGCGTCGAGGTTGTCCACCGTCCGGGCGATCTGCCGCTCCAGTGGCAGCGACTCGTCCGGCCTGGTCACCAGGGTGGACTTCTTCACCCCGCGGACGTAGAGCGAGCAGGCGAGGTCCGCGCAGATGTACGTACCGACGGTGTTGCCCTCGCGCCCGGACACCCCGGCCCGGCGGGCCGCCAGCAGGGCGACGCCCGACCCGGCGTGCGCGGTGATGCACAGCGAGCAGACGTTGGTCTTGGTCAGGCTGCGCCGGACCATCGGCGAGCGCAGCGTCACGCCGACCAGCTCGCCGCCGTGCGGCGCCACCAGGTACGCCCGATCGGGTGCGCCCTGGTCCCGCCAGCCGAGGAAGTCCAAGTCCCCCCAGGGGAGTTCGGCCAGGCCCCGGGGCAGGTTGAGCCGACGGGCCTCGCCCTTGGAGCAGTTGACGAAGGACGCGCGGATCTCAAGGTCGCCGAGTGGTTCCATGAGGCGGAAACTAACACCGCCCGGCGCACCCTGTCGCGTCAATTCCGGCCGGTGCGCACCGGGTGCGCAGCCTGCAGGGCGAGCCGCCGCGGGGCGTCCTCGCCGATCCGGGTGAGCAGGTCGTCCAGGGCGAGGAAGGCCTCCCAGCGCTCCCGGCCGGTGGCGGCGGCGAGCCGGTCGACCACCCGGTCCTCCAGGTCCTGGACGCGCTGGTTCTTCCAGGCCTTGTCCGCCAGG
The DNA here is from genome assembly GCF_044749365.1 of Kitasatospora sp. NPDC089509. Classification (NCBI taxonomy): domain Bacteria; kingdom Bacillati; phylum Actinomycetota; class Actinomycetes; order Kitasatosporales; family Streptomycetaceae; genus Kitasatospora; species Kitasatospora sp. NPDC089509. The sequence continues at coordinate 167,193 of NZ_JBIVHS010000010.1, forward strand.
CTGACCAGCAACTCCTCGGTGGTGGTGCCGGGTTCGCCCCAGGTGGCGTGGCTGCGGGCGAACCGGGCCAGCGGCTCGGGCACGCCGTGGGCCAGCAGCAGGGCGTACCCGGCGGGTTCGTGCGCGGAGCCGGGCGCCGAGAGCTCCTCGGGGTGGACGGCCTTGCCGATGTCGTGGGTGGCGGCGCCGAACCGGACGGCCGCGCGGTCGAGGTCCAGTCCCTGCCCGACCCAGAACTCGGCGATCCGCTCCGCGACTTCGGCCACCAGCGCGAGGTGGGCGACCAGTCGGGGCGGGGCGTCGACGGCCCGCAGCAGTTCGGCGACGTCGGACGGCAGCGGGGGCAGGGACGGCAGCGGCGGCCGGGTGGTGGTCACGCCGCAGGGTATCCGCGGCGGTGCCGGACTGTCAGTACCCGGACGTAGGGTGCGGTCACCGGTCCCGGCGCCGGAGGGGGGCGCCGGGACCGGGCCCGCTCACGGCTTGAGGGCGACGCCCGCGTACGCGGAGACGTCCTGCCAGCCCTCGGGCAGCTCGGTGGTGCGGATGTGGCCCGCGTCGGGGCGCCAGAGCGGGAGTTGGACGAGCCCGGGGCCGACGAACTCGAAGTCGCCGAAGAAGGGTTCGACGTCGGCCCGGGGTCGCAGCACCAGCGGGGCGCTGGCGCTCCGGTAGATCCGGGTGCCCTCGGCGGCGCTCTCCCGGGAGGCGAAGTCGGGGCTGCCGTGGGAGAGGATCAGGGCGCTGCCGGGGGCGAGCGCCTCGCGCAGGGTGCGGACGATCCGCTGGGCGCCCTCCTCATCCCGGATGAAGTGCAGGACGGCGACCAGCATCAGCGCGACGGGCCGGCCGAGGTCGACGGCGGCGGCGAGCGCGGGGTGGCCCAGGATCGCCTCCGGGTCGCGCAGGTCGGCCTCGATCACGGAGGTGTGCCCGGCCGGGTGGCCGGCCAGCAGGGCGCGGGCGTGGGTGGCGACGATCGGGTCGTTGTCCACGTAGACCACCCGGGCGTCCGGGGCGACCCGCTGGGCGACCTCGTTGGTGGAGCCCACGGCCGGGATGCCGGTGCCGATGTCGATGAACTGGCGGATCCCCCGGCCCGCCGCGAACTCGACGGCCCGGCCGAGGAACTGCCGGTTGGTGCGGGCCAGCAGCGGCAGCGCGGGGTAGGCGGCTATCGCGGCCTGGGCGGCCTTGCGGTCCGCCTCGAAGTTGTCCTTGCCGCCCAGGTAGTAGTCGTACATCCGGGCGGTGTGCGGGATGCCGGTGTCGAGCTCGCTCGGCGGCTGCCAGTCGTCGGCTCTGGCCCACTCCCAGCCGGTGCGGGTGTCCTGGTCGATGGCCGCGGTGTCCTCGTGCATCCTGTTCCGCCCCCAATGCGCAATGCCGGAATGTGCCTACTGCCCCGTAACACGCGGTGCGCGGTGATCGTATCCAAGGACACGCCGTGGAAACAGCGGTAGTTCAGGTTTCCGCAACACCCGAGGAGCAGGATGTGTGCACGTCAAGGAGGGTGTCGGGCGCGGCCCGGGCCGGCCCCCGGTCCCGATCCCGGACCGCGGCACCGGATGGCGGCACCGGATCGCCCGGCGGGTCCGGCCTCTCTATGCTGACTGCCGATGACTGCCGACCGCCGCACCGTACTGCGCACCGCCGCCAAGCTGGCCGCCCTTACCGCCGCCGGCGGGCTCCTCTCGTCCTGCGGCACCGGCACGCCCCGGCGCGCCGAGACCGGGACGTTCGCCGCGCACCCCGGCAGTATCGACCCCCAGCACACCACCGACCCGGCCTGGAACGGCGGCGAGGGACCCGCCTCCCCCAGCCCGACCGCCACCGCCGAGGCGACCCCGGCCGAAGCGGCCCCGGCCGCCGCCACGGCCACCGCCCCCGCCCCGCCGACCCCGCCCGTACTGCCCCCGCTGGCGGCCGGCACCCCGTACGAGGTGGTGCACGGCTCGCGCACCGGCAAGCTCGTGGCGCTCACCTGTCACGGCAGCGGCGACCCGAAGCTCGCCACCGCCCTGCTGGAGGCCGCCGAGCAACGCGGCGTCAAACTCACCGTGATGGCGGTCGGCAGCTGGCTGGACCAGCAGCCGCAGATGGTCCGGCGGATCCTGGACGCCGGCCACGAACTGGGCAACCACACCCAGAACCACCTCGACATCTCCGCGATGAGCCCGGACCAGGCCCGCGCCGAGATCGCCCAGTGCGCCGAGCGGCTGCAGCGGCTGACCGGCTCGATCGGCCGCTGGTTCCGGCCCTCCGCCGCCCAGTACGCCACCTCGATGGTGCGCGAGCAGGCCAAGGCGGTCGGCTACGAGCACGTGCTCTCCTTCGACGTCGACCCGCGCGACTACAACGACCCGAGCGCCGCCGAGCTGCAGCGCCGGGTGCTGAACGCGGTGCGCGGCGGCTCGGTGGTGGCGCTGCACATGAGCCACCAGTGCACCATCGACGCGCTGCCGGCGATCCTGGACGGGCTGACCAAGGCGGGGCTCAAGCCGGTCACCGCCAGCCAGCTCTGCGCCTGAGCCGCCGATCAGGCGGCTCAGGCGGCTGGGCTCAGGCGGTTGGGCGGAGGCGGCTCAGGCCATCGGGTCGTCCTCCTTGTACGGCCGCAGCCGCAGCGTCCTGGCGTCCGCCGCCCGGATCGCGTCGGCCCGGGCGACCAGCTCCTCCAGGTCGTCCCGGCCCGCGTGGATGAACCGCCCGTGCAGCGCGTCGAAGCGGCCGCGGGCGGCGTCCACGGTGACCGCGACCACGTACGGGATCGAGCCCCAGGCCTTCATGTCCCTGAACATCGGCATCGCGGCCGTCATGTCGGTGGCCACCGCCCCGGGGCTGATGTCGAGCACCACCACGTCGTGGTCGGCCAGCGAGTCCGCCATGTTGTCGGAGAGCTGGAGCAGCGCGCCCTTGGACGTCGCGTACGCGGTGTAGTGGCCGTCCGGGCGCAGCGCGAAGCCGGAGTTGAGGTTGACCACCCGGCCGCGGCGGCGGGCGACCATGCCGGGCAGGACGCAGCGCAGCAGGTTGTAGGGGCCGCGCAGATTGGTCTCGATCACCTGCCACCACTGGTTGGGGTCGGTCTCCCAGAGCGGCACCTCGGCGCGGTCGACCAGTCCGGCGTTGTTGACCAGCAGGTCGATCGGGCCGAGGTCGCGTTCGACCAGCCGGACGGCCTCGCGCACCGAGCCGGGACGGCAGACGTCGGCGGTGACGGCGACGCCCCGGGTGCCGCGCCGGACGCACTCCTTGAGGGTGTCGGTCAGCGTCTCGTGGGTGCGGCCGACCAGGCCGACGGCCATGCCCTCGGCGGCCAGGCCGATGGCGATCTCCCGGCCGATGCCCCGGCCGCCGCCGCTGACCAGGGCGACCTGTCCTGTGAGCGATCCCGTCGGCACCTCGTGCTCCCTTCCCGTCCCCGGCCCCCGTCTGCGGCATTCTGTCCGGCGCCGGGCGGCGGCGGGCCCGGGCACACGCGCGGGCCGCCCGGCCTCACCCGATCGGGGGCGTGCCGCCGGTGACACCCCACCGGGGAGGGGGTGACCTACTGGCCAGTACGGAGTAGTAACGTCGTCGGGGGCGGTGACCGGTGCACCCGTTCCGGCGCACCGGCCCGTTGACCAGCAGCTCGCTGGGTGACCAGTTCGCTGGGCGACCCCCAGCACCACCGAAGGGCAACTGAGTGACTGACATCGCGCGCGTCGGAGTGATCGGCTGCGGCCTGATGGGGTCGGGCATCGCCGAGGTCTTCGCCCGGGCCGGGCTGGACGTCCTGGTGGCCGAGGCCAGCGGCGAGGCGCTGGAGTTCGGGCGCACCCGGCTGACCAACTCGCTGGAGACCGCGGTCAAGCGCGGCAAGCTGACCGCCGAGCAGCGGGACGACGCGCTGTCCCGGCTCTCCTTCACCGTCGAGCTGTCCGACTTCGCCGACCGCGACCTGGTGGTCGAGGCGGTCGCCGAGCGCGAGGACATCAAGGTCCGGATCTTCCAGACGCTGGACCAGGTGGTCCAGCGCCGGGACGCGATCCTGGCCTCCAACACCTCCTCGATCCCGATCGTGAAGCTGGCCGCCGCCACCTCCCGCCCGGAGCAGGTCATCGGCCTGCACTTCTTCAACCCGGCGCCGGTGCAGAAGCTGGTCGAGGTCATCCCGACCCTGACCACCTCGGCGACCACCACCGAGCGGGTCGAGGCCTTCGCCACCCAGGTGCTCGGCAAGGAGCCGATCCGCGCCCGCGACCGGGCCGGCTTCGTGGTCAACGCGCTGCTGGTGCCGTACCTGCTCTCCGCGGTGCGGATGTTCGAGTCGGGCGTGGCCACCGCCTCCGACATCGACAAGGGCATGGAGGCCGGCTGCGCCCACCCGATGGGCCCGCTGCGGCTGTGCGACCTGATCGGCCTGGACACCATCGTCTCGATCGCCGAGTCGATGTACGACGAGTACAAGGAGCCGCTGTACGCCGCTCCCCCGCTGCTGTCCCGGATGGTCGACGCCGGTCTGCTGGGCCGCAAGTCCGGTCGCGGCTTCTACGACTACACCGCGAGCGCCTGACGCCGTCGGGCGGGTGCGTCGGGGCCCGGGAGCCGAACACGGCTCCCGGGCCCCGACGTTTCCGGGTCAGCTGCTGATGCTGTAACTGTCGCCGTAGACCTTCCACTTGAGCGGCGGGGTGAGGTCGAAGTTCTTCGCCTTCAGGAACACCAGCTGCTCGGTGTCGACCCTGCTGGTGTCGGAGTGCGCCTCCTCCTTCTTCATGACCACCTTGCGGGCGTCCAGGAAGGCCTTGAGGTAGGTCGCCTCGTCGCCGCCCTGGGCGGGCGTCCTGGCCTTCCTCATGGCGGCCGCGCGGATGCCGCCGAAGCTGTCGGAGCCGTCGCCCGGTCCGTGCATCACGATCGCGTCGTAGTAGGCGAACTGGCCGAGGGCGCGCAGGCCGTCGGCCTTGGCCTGCCGGACGGCGGGGCCGAAGTACACCCGGTCGCGCTCGTCGTTCTGGGCCTGCTGGAAGGTCGCGTCCTTGGCGGCCTTGGCCCAGTCCCGGACGAACGGGGTGCCGAGGCCGGAGTGCGAGGCGCTGCCGTTGACCTTCTCCAGCGCGGGCAGGTACCTCGCGAGGATGTTGCCGGGCTTGAGGTCGGTGTAGTGCCGGACCAGGTCGAGCATGTCGCCGGTGCCGGAGCAGAAGCCGATGATGCCCGCGGTGTAGCCGCGGCCGTCGCCGATGTCCTCGATGTACCCGTACTGGGCCCGCCAGTCCAGCGAGGAGTTCTCGGCACTGGACACCAGCTGCATCGCGATGTCCTTCTTGTGCGGGTCGTCGAGGCCGACTCCTTTGGCCTGGACGGAGGTTGCGGCCGTGGGGGTGGCCTGGGCGGCCGTGGTGGCCGCGACGGTGAGGGGCGCGGCCAGCAAGGCGGCGACGAGGGCGATCCGGAGGGCACGACAGGGCTGGGGACGCATGGGGACGCTCCGTTTCCTGAGGGTTAGGAAACCTTCCTAACCAGGAATTAACGCCCCGACTCCGGTACCGCGCAAGGGTTTTGACAAAACACTTCAAAGACGACGTCAAGCACGACGAACTCCAGGCACAACGGAAACGGGCCCCGCCCCTGCCTCTCGGCAGGGACGGGGCCCGCTGTCGGGTGCGACGGGACCGGGCCCGCTACGGGATCAGGCCCCGCGGAGCACCGCTCCGGTGCGGCTGACGGCCTCGGCGACGGCCGCCTCGCGGGCGGCGGTGGCCTCGTCGGCGGTCAGGGTGCGGTCGGCCGCGCGGAAGCGCAGCGCGTAGGCCAGCGACTTCTTGCCCTCGCCGACCTGCTCGCCGGTGAACACGTCGAACAGCCGGATGGCCTCCAGCAGTTCGCCCGCGCCCGAACGCAGCGCGGCCTCCACCTCGGCGGCCGGGACGGCGGTGTCGACGATCAGCGCGACGTCCTGGGTGGCCACCGGGAAGCCGGAGACCGCCGGGCCGTCGACCGGCCGCGAGCCGTCCGCCGTCAGCAGGTCGACGTCCAGCTCCATCGCCGCGGTACGGGCCGGCAGGCCGAGCGCCTTGACCACCCGCGGGTGCAGCTCACCGGCGTGGCCGACCACCCGGTCGGTGCCGGTGACGACCAGCTCGGCGCAGCGGCCCGGGTGCCAGGGCTCCAGCCGGCCCGGACGGACGGTCAGCTCGACGCCGGCCGCGCGGGCCACCGTGCGGGCCGCCTCGATCGCGTCCGCCCAGGAGGCCTGGTCGCCCTTGCCCCACCAGCCGGAGGGCAGCCGCTCGCCCGCGAGGGCGACGGCGACCCGGCGCGGCTGGTCCGGCAGCGCGGCGTCCAGCTCGGCCAGCTCCGCGTCGCTCGGCCGGCGGTCGACGGCCGGGCGCGGGGCCACGGTCCGCTCGTCCTTCGGCAGGAAGACGGTGCCGGTCTCGAAGACCGCCAGGTCGGTGTTGCCCCGGCCGACGTTTCGGCGCAGCGCGCCGAGCAGGCCCGGCAGCATGGTGGTGCGCAGCGACGGTTCCTCGTCGTTGAGCGGGTTCACCAGCTTGACCGTACGGCGGCGGCGGTCCTCCGGCTCCAGGCCGAGCGCCTCGAAGGCGGACTCGCCGAGGAACGGGTAGTTGTTGACCTCGACGTAACCGGCCCCGGCCAGCGCCACGCCGATCCGGCGGTGCACCCGCTGGGCCTCGGTCAGGCCCTTGCCCGGCGGGACGTTCGGCATCCGGGCGGGGACGTTGTCGTAGCCCTCCAGCCGGATGACCTCCTCGGCGAGGTCGTACGGGTCGGTGAGGTCCGGGCGCCAGGTCGGCGGGGTGACCTCCAGGACGTCGGCGCCCGAGACCGAGCAGCCGATCTCCTGCAGCCGCCGGGTGACGGTCTCGCGACCGTACGCCGTACCGGCCACCCGGTCCGGCAGGTCGGCCGCGATGGTGATGGTGCGCACCGGGTGCGGGGCCGCGATGTCGGTGACCCCGGCCTCGGCGGTGCCGCCGGCGATCAGCACCAGCAGGTCGACGGCGCGCTGCGCGGCGGCGCGGGCGGCCTCCGGGTCGACGCCGCGCTCGAAGCGCTTGGACGCCTCGGAGGGCAGCTTGTGCCGCTTGGCGGTGCGGGCGATGACGACCGGGTCGAAGTGCGCGGCCTCGATGATCACCTCGGTGGTGCCCGGGCCGGCGGCCGGGTCGAGGATCTCGGTGGAGGCGCCGCCCATGACCCCGGCCAGCCCGATCGGGCCGCTGGTGTCGCAGATCAGCAGGTCCTCGGCGGCGAGCTTGCGCTCGACCCCGTCCAGGGTGGTGAGGGTCTCGCCCTCGGCCGCCCGGCGGACCGTGATCGGGCCGGAGACCCGCTGCTTGTCGTAGGCGTGCAGCGGCTGGCCGACCTCCAGCATCACGTAGTTAGTGATGTCGACGGTCAGCGAGATCGGCCGGATGCCCGCCTTCTGCAGCCGGCGCTGCAGCCAGATCGGGGACTTGGCGGCCGGGTCCACGCCGACGACCGTACGGGCCACGAAGCGGTCGCAGCCGACCGGGTCGTTGACCTTGACCAGGTAGCCGAAGGAGTTGGCCGGGGGCACGTCCAGCAGCGCCGGGTCGGCCAGCGGCAGCCCGTACGCGGCGGCGGCCTCACGGGCCACCCCGCGCATCGACAGGCAGTAGCCGCGGTCCGGGGTGACGGCGATGTCCAGCACGTCGTCGACCAGCTGGAGCAGCTCGATGGCGTCCGTACCGGCCTCGAACTCCGGCGGGAGCACGATGATGCCGGCGTGGTCGTCGCCCATGCCGAGCTCGCGGGCGGAGCAGATCATGCCGGCCGAGGTCTGGCCGTAGGTCTTGCGGGCCGCGATCGGGAACGGGCCGGGCAGCACCGCGCCCGGGAGCACCACCACGACCTTGTCGCCGACGGCGAAGTTGGTCGCGCCGCAGACGATCTCCTGCGGATCGCCGGTGCCGTTCGCGTCGCCGACGTTCACGAAGCAGTGCCGGATCGGCTTCTTGAAGCCGGACAGCTCCTCGATGGAGAGCACCTCGCCGACCACCAGGGGGCCCTTGAGGTCGGCGCCGATCTGCTCGACGGTCTCGACCTCCAGGCCGGCCCGGACCAGGCGCTCGGCCACGTCGCGGCCGGTCTCCCCGGCCGGAAGGTCGACGTACTCGCGCAGCCAGGAAAGCGGGACGCGCATCAGATCTCCATCCCGAACGGGAGGGTGAAGCGGACGTCACCCTCGACCATGTCGCGCATGTCGGCGACGTTGTGACGATTCATCAGGATCCGCTCCAGGCCCAGGCCGAAGGCGAACCCGCTGTAGCGGTTCGGGTCCACGCCGCAGGCGACCAGCACCCGCGGGTTGACCACGCCGCAGCCGCCGAGCTCGATCCAGCCCTCGGAGGAGCAGGTGCGGCACGGGCGGTCCGGGTTGCCGACACTCTCGCCGCGGCACACGAAGCACTGCAGGTCGATCTCGGCGCTCGGCTCGGTGAACGGGAAGTACGAGGGGCGCCAGCGCAGCTCCAGGCCGCCGCCGATCAGCTTCTCGACCAGCACCTCGATGGTGCCCTTGAGGTCGGCGAAGGTGATGCCCTCGTCCACCGCGAGACCCTCGACCTGGCGGAACACCGGGGTGTGGGTGGCGTCCAGCTCGTCGGTCCGGTAGACCCGGCCGGGGCAGACCACGTAGACCGGGGGCTCGCGGTCGAGCAGGGTGCGGGCCTGGACCGGGGAGGTCTGGGTGCGCAGCACCACGCCGGAGTCGGCGGAACCGTCCGGGGCCTGGACGAAGAAGGTGTCCTGCATCGAGCGGGCCGGGTGGTCCGGGCCCAGGTTGAGGGCGTCGAAGTTCAGCCACTCGGCCTCGACCTCGGGGCCCTCGGCGACCTGGTAGCCCATCGCGACGAAGGTGTCCTCGATGCGCTCGGCCAGCGTGGTCAGCGGGTGCCGGGCGCCGCGCGGAGTGCGGTCGTACGGCAGCGTGACGTCCACCGCCTCCTCGACCAGCACACGGGCGTCCCGCTCCGCCTCCAGCTCGGCCTGCCGCTTGGCGAGCGCCTGGTTGACGGCGCCGCGGGCCTGGCCGATCAGCTTGCCGGCCGCGGCCTTGGCGTGCGGGGGAAGGGCGCCGATCTCGCGGTTGGCGAGCGAGAGCGCGGAACGGTCGCCGGTGTGCGCGACCTTGACCTGCTTCAGCTCGTCCAGGGAGCCGGCGGCGGCGAAGGCGGCGATCGCCTCGTCCCGCGCCTGCTCCACCACCTCGGGCTTGAGGGCCTCGACCTCGACCGGGTCGTACGACTTGTTGGGTGCCGACATCTCTATCTTTCCCGTGCTCCTGCTCGTCCGTGCTCAGGTCTGTGGGCCAACGCCAAAGGTCGAGTGTAGTCGCAGCGTGTAGCGCCACCGGCGGGACGCCCGTCCGGCGGGACCCCGGAGCACCTTCAGAGCATGCTGCGCTTGTCGTCCATGCTCTTTCAGAGCATGCTGCGCTTGTCGTCCATGCTCTTTCAGAGCATGAAGTCGGGCACCCCGGCGGGCAGGATGAACCGGAACCGGGCCCCGCCGCCGGGCGCGCGGTCGACCCTGATCGAGCCGCCGTGGGCCTCCACGATGCCCTTGACGATGTAGAGCCCCAGGCCGGTACCGCCGCGCTTGGAGCCCCGCCAGAAGCGGGTGAAGACGCGCGGGATCGACTCCTCGGGGATGCCGCTTCCCTCGTCGCTCACCGTGACCGCGGTGCCCTCGACGATGCGGGGCGGGGTGCCGGGGCGCTCCCAGACGGGGGCCTCGACGACCTCCTTGGCCGGTGCCACCTCGATGGTGACGGTTCCCTCGCCGTGCCGGACCGCGTTCTCCAGCAGGTTGGCCAGCACCTGGTCGACCTTGTCCGGGTCCGCCCAGAGCACGGTCAGCGGCTCGGTGATCCGGATGTCGAAGCGCTCCTCGGGGATGCCGGTGGCGACCTTGCGCTCGACGTGCCGGCGCACCGCGGCCGCCAGGTCGACCACCTGCTTGCGCAGCTCCAGCCGGCCGGCGTCGATCCGGGAGATGTCCAGCAGCTCGGCGATCAGCCGGGTGACCCGGTCCGCGTCGGCGTCCACGGTCTCCAGCATCAGCCGCTTCTGGCCGTCGGTGAACCGCTCCCACTTGGCCAGCAGCGTCGCGGTGAAGCCCTTGACGCTGGTCAGCGGGGAGCGCAGCTCGTGCGCGACGGTGGCGATCAGCTCCGCGTGGCTGCGCTCGGTGCGGCGCCGGGCCTCGGTGCCGCGCAGGGCGACCACCAGGCGCTCCAGCGGGCCGAGCGGCACCGCCCGCACGTACCGGGCGGAGACCAGCACCTCACGGCCGCCGGGCAGCAGCAGGTTGCGCTCGGGCTGGCCGGTACGGATCGCCAGGCCGCCGTACGGGTCGGTCAGCTGCCACCAGCGGCGGCCGTCCAGGTCCTCCAGCGGCAGGACGTCCTCCAGGGCGCTGTCGAGCGCGGCCGCCGGGAGCACACCGGTGAGCCGGGCCGCGGCCCGGTTGAAGCAGACCACCCGGCCCAGCGCGTCGGCGACCACCAGGCCGTCCGGCAGGTCGTCCGGGTCGAGCTCGGGTCCGCTGCCGACCATGGGTTGCCTCCCCGATTACCCACCGTGCCGTTCCCCCCACCGAGGCAGACCCTAGCGCCTCGCAGGCCCCGGCAGTAGGGCTTGCAACGTGGTGATCCCGGCGCGCCCGGGGGCGTGTCGGCCGTTCGATCGGTACGGGTCGACCGTTCGGGCCGGAGGGGTCAGCCGTCGGCGCGGCAGCCGCCGGGCGAACGCTGGGCCCGGGCCGAGGCGTACAGGCAGACGGCGGCGGCGGTGGCCAGGTTGAGGCTCTCCGCGTGGCCGTGGATCGGGACGCGCACGACCTCGTCGGTGAGCGCGCGGGTCTCCTCCGGGAGCCCCCAGGCCTCGTTGCCGAACACCCACGCGCCGGGGGCGCCCAGGGTGCCCTCGTCCAGCTCCTGGTCCAGGTCGCGCTCCCCCGCGCCGTCCGCGGCGAGCACCCGGACGCCGGCCGCGCGCAGCTGCCCGACCGCCTCCTCGACCGGCACGCCGACCGCCACCGGCAGGTGGAACAGGCTGCCGACGGAGGCCCGGACGGCCTTGGGGTTGTACAGGTCCACCGAGGCGTCGGTGAGCACCACGGCGTCCGCGCCGGCCGCGTCGGCGGTGCGCAGCACGGTGCCGGCGTTGCCGGGGTCACGCACGTGGGCGAGGATCGCCACCAGCTTCGGCCGGGCCGCCAGCACCTCGGCGAACGGGGTGTCGATGAAGCGGCAGAGCGCCACGATCCCCTGCGGGGTCACCGTGTCGCAGATGTCGGCGATCACCTCGTCGGTGGCGGTCAGCACCGGCAGCCCCTCGGCCAGCGCGGCCTCGACGATGTCCGCGTGCCGCTCGGCGGCCTCCAGGCCCACGTACACCTCGACCACGGCGTGCTCGGCCGTCCCCGGCAGCTTGCCGAACGCGATGGCCTCCCGGACGGCCTGCGGGCCCTCCGCCAGGAAGAGGCGCTCCTTGGTCCGCTGGTTCCGCTTGGCCAGCCGGCGGGCGGCGACGACGCGCGGCGAGCGCAGGGAGGTGAGCAGGGGGGTCTCGGTGCTCGGCATGGTCTCGTTCTCTGGAGGCGCTGACTCTGGAGGTGCTGACGCTGGTGGTGCTGTGGGGGCGAACGCAGAACCGGACCCGCAGGAGAGCCTGCGGGTCCGGTCAGAGCTCAACCGATCTCGGAAGATCAGGCGGCGTCGGCGGCGGCCTTCGGGGCGTTCACGTCGGCCGGCAGCGCCTTCTGGGCGACCTCGACCAGGGAGGCGAACGCACCCGGGTCGTTGACGGCCAGGTCGGCCAGCATCTTGCGGTCGATCTCGACGCTGGCGGCCTTCAGGCCCTGCACGAAGCGGTTGTAGGTGATGCCGTTGGCACGGGCCGCAGCGTTGATGCGCTGGATCCACAGCTGACGGAAGTCGCCCTTGCGCTTCTTGCGGTCGTTGAAGTTGTAGACCAGCGAGTGGGTGACCTGCTCCTTGGCCTTGCGGTACAGGCGCGAGCGCTGGCCCCGGTAGCCGCTGGCGCGCTCCAGGATGACCCGGCGCTTCTTGTGGGCGTTGACTGCCCGCTTGACGCGTGCCACTTGATTACTCCTTGGGTTGGACCACGGACTACTTCACGTGGTCCGTCATTCGAATGGGTCGGGAAGGATCAGCTGCCCCGCACACGGCTCGCGCCGGGCGGGAGGGCGATCACTTGCCGAGAAGCTTCTTGATCTTCTTGGCGTCAGCGGGGGCCAGCTCGACGGTCCCGGCCAGCTTGCGGGTCAGCGTCGAGGGCTTGTGCTCCAGGAGGTGGCGGCGACCGGCGCGCTCGCGCAGCACCTTGCCAGAGCCACTGATCTTGAAGCGCTTGCTGGCGCCACTGTGCGTCTTCTGCTTCGGCATTTCGCCGTATCTCCTCGTCGGTCCCGTTCACGCCCGCTCGGCCTGCGCCGGCGGGCGTGAACTGGATGGATCTGCGGTGACCGGGCGGGTGCCCCGTCACCGTGGGGGCCGACCCCGGACTGCCGTGAGCCTTGCGGCTCAGGCGCCCTGGGGGGCGGCCGGCTGCTCGACCGGAGCCTCGGCCTCGGGGGCCTCGACCTCGGCCGGGGCGTCCTGCACCTCGGCGACCTCGTCGATCACGTCGGCGTCGTCGTCGATCACGTCGACGTCGTCGATCAGGTCGGCGTCGTCCGCGGCGGCGGCGTCGTCGGACCCGGGGGTCCGGCCGAGCCGCTCGGCCTTACGGGCGTCGGCGAGGGCGCGGGCCTCGGCCATGGCCTCGGTCTTCTTCTTGTGCGGGCCAAGAACCATGATCATGTTTCGGCCGTCCTGCTTCGGCGAGGACTCGACGAAGCCCAGGTCCTGGACGTCGTCGGCGAGCCGCTGCAGCAGACGGAAGCCCAGCTCGGGGCGGGACTGCTCACGACCGCGGAACATGATCGTGATCTTGACCTTGTCGCCCTGCTTGAGGAACCGGACGACGTGACCCTTCTTGGTGTCATAGTCGTGCGGGTCGATCTTCGGCCGGAGCTTCATCTCCTTGATGACCGTGTGCGCCTGGTTCTTGCGCGCCTCACGGGCCTTCATGGCCGACTCGTACTTGAACTTGCCGTAGTCCATGAGCTTGCACACCGGCGGCCGGGCGGTCGCCGCGACCTCGACCAGGTCGAGGTCGTACTCCTGCGCGAGCTCCAGCGCCTTGGCAAGCGGCACGATGCCGACCTGCTCGCCGCTGGGACCGACGAGTCGCACCTCCGGAACGCGAATCCGGTCGTTGATGCGGGGCTCGGTGCTGATGGGGCCTCCTCGGTTGCACCTTCTGCGATGCGGCCGTCGGACGGCGGACGCACGTAGTGGACTCGACCACTGGGCGGGGCTTCATTCGTGCTGCGCTGCCCGGTACCTGTCGGCACCGCGGGCACCCGCGACACGAAAAAAGCCCCGCTCGGTACAAGCGGGGCTCCACACAACCGGGGGCGGCATCCGGTGAGGGACGCTGCGGGCGACTCGGCGCCGTGGCGCCCGTCGCGGACCGGACCCGTCGACCGTGAGGCCGCTCAGGTGGGAGACTTTCGCGGTTGCCCTCTCGGGCCTCCTCGCAGTGGAGCCTCCACTTGCTGGCCGAGCGCCCATGCGGGATCCCGGCCGGTCAGTCTCGAAGCTTACAGCGTCACGGGGTCGAACGCCATTCCGCCCCCGCACACTGCCCTCCGTCCGCCTCCCGGGCCCCTTGTACGCTCCACCTGTACCCACACCGCACGACGGAACGAGCCCCCCTTGAGCAGCGAGCCCACCCAGACCCCCGACGCGGACGACCACGCGATCGGCTTCGACGACCTCACCCGCGACATCGCCGAGGTCCCGGCCGTCGAGGTGATCACCACCGTCGCGGTGCACCTGATGAGCGCGGCCGCGGTCAAGTGCGGCCTGGCCGAGGGCGGCGAGAAGGACAAGGACCTGGACGAGGCCCGCAAGCTGATCACCGCGCTCGCCGGGCTGGTCACGGCCGGCGCCCCGGAGATCAGCAACTTCCACGCGGCCCCGCTGCGGGACGGGCTGCGCTCGCTGCAGCTGGCGTTCCGCGAGGCCTCGCTGGTGCCGGACGCCCCGGGCACCGGGCCGGGCGAGAAGTTCACCGGGCCGGTCTACTCCTAGTCGAGATCAAAAAGACCACCTACGAAATTTCGTAGGTGGTCTTTTTCGTGTCGACTACCGCCGGTACAGCGCCTCCCCCGGCAGCTGCGCGTCGGCCGGCAGCACCGCGAGGTCCAGCCCCCGGTCCAGCCGGACCCGCAGCACCGGGTCACCGGCCACCGCCCGGCCGACCCGCTGGGCCGCCTCCTGCAGCCCCGACTGGTCCAGCGCCGGGTCGAGGACCACCGCGAGCACCCCGTCCGAGTCCTCCGACGGCGCCAGCAGCCCGCTGACCACCTGCGGCTCGGCCGCCAGCAGCGCCCGCACCGCCTCCCGCACCTCCGGGTCGCGCACCGGCGGCAGGTAGCGGCGGTTCTCCGCCAGCGCCCGCAGCCGGGCCCCGGTCAGCAGGAAGGGGACCGGCCCGGCCGGGTCGATCAGCAGCGTGTCGGCGCGCTCGGAGAAGGCGACCATCGCGGCCTGCGGCGCCGCGGTCGGCGCCGGGCGGGCGTCGGCGCGCCAGCGGGTGAGCGTCTCCAGCGACGTGAAGGCGGGCAGCGCGCGGCGCCCGTCCGGGGCCTCCAGCACCGGGACGGCCATGTCACTGGTCTTGTCGTGCTTGTGCCCGTGCTCGTCCACCTCGACCTCGCCGAGGACGGCCACGATCGGGACCATCAGCCGGGTCGGGGTCAGCGCCGCCAGCACCTCGGGCTCGACCGCGCGGTCCTGCGACCAGCGGGCGAGGGCCGCGGTCAACGCCGGGTCCGCCGTGCCGTCGTCGTCGGAGAAGCCGGGGTTCGGGATGCTCTTGCCGACGAACGCCGGGTTGGAGAAGTCTTTGCGGTCCACCCGGCCGACCCTATGCCACCGGACGTCGCCGCCCGCATTTCCCCGCACGCGCCCCCTACCGGGCGGTACCGCGCTGTGGCAGCCTGCGCGCATGGTCATCCTCGTATCGCGCACCCCTGTCACGGACCGGCACCGGTACGACCGGGCCACCGCCCACCTGGACGGGCCGGTGGCCGTCGTGGACCTCGCCGCCTTCGACGCCAACGCCGCCGACCTGGTCCGCCGGGCGGGCGGCAAGCCGATCCGGGTGGCGAGCAAGTCGCTGCGCTGCCGGGCCCTGCTGGAGCGGGCGTTGGCGGTGGACGGCTTCCTCGGGGTGATGAGCTTCACCCTGGACGAGTCGCTCTGGCTGGCCCGCACCGGCATCCGCGACGTGCTGCTCGCCTACCCCTCCGCCGACCGCACCGGCTACGCCGAACTGACCGCCGACGACGAGCTGGCCGACCGGGTCACCGTCGTCCTGGACGACCCGGCCCAGCTGGACCTGATCGACAAGGCGCGCAGCGGCGACGCCGAGGTGCGGGTCTGCCTCGAACTGGACACCGCCCTGCACCTGTTCGGCGGGAGGGTCCGGGTCGGCGCCCGGCGCTCGCCGCTGCGCACCCCGGAGGAGCTGAGCGCCTTCGCCGAACTCGTCCAGCGCCGCCCGGGGTTCCGGGTGGTCGGGCTGATGGCGTACGAGGGACACGTCGCCGGGGTGGGCGACCGTGTGCCCGGGCGGCCGGTCCGCTCGCAGGTGATCCGGCTGATGCAGACCAAGGCGCGGACCGAACTGGCCGAGCGGCGCGCCGCGGTGGTGCGGCGGCTGCGGCAGGTGGCGGAGCTGGAGTTCGTCAACGGCGGCGGCACCGGCAGTGTGGAGTCCACCGCCGCCGAACGCGCCGTCACCGAGGTGGCCGCCGGCTCCGGGCTCTACCAGCCGCAACTGTTCGACAACTACCGCGGGTTCCGGGGCCGTCCGGCCGCACTCTTCGGCCAGCCGGTGGTGCGGCGCCCCGGCGTCGGGGTGGTCACGGTGCTGGGCGGCGGCTACCCGGCCTCCGGCGCGGCCGGACCGGACCGCTCCCCGGTGCCGTACCTGCCGCCGGGGCTGCACTACGACCCGATGGAGGGCGCGGGCGAGGTGCAGACCCCGCTGATCGGCCCGGCGGCCGACGACCTGCTGATCGGCGACCGGGTGTGGTTCCGGCATGCCAAGGCGGGTGAGCTGTGCGAGCGCTTCGCGGAGCTGCACCTGATCGAGGGGGACCGGGTGGTGCGGACGGTGCCGACGTACCGGGGTGAGGGGAAGACGTTTCTCTGACGGTTCGTCCGCTGTTGCCCTACCGTGGTGCCAGTACCGGGGACGTTGACGGAGGGGTGGCATGGACGCCGAGATCACCGAGATTGCAACGAGGGGCGCGACGGCTCTGGCCGGTCTCATGGTCACCTCGGCCTGGGAGCGGGTGAAGCCGCGCGTCGCCGCGATGTTCGGCCGCAAGGCGGAGTCGGTCTCCGAGGAACTGGACGCGACCCGGGACGAACTGGTCGCCGCCCAGCCCGGCGACACCGAGTCCGCCGCTCTCAGCGCACAGGGCGAGTGGGAGCCGAAGCTGCGCCGGCTACTGGCCGCCGACCCGGCTCTGGTCGCCGAACTCCGATCCATCCTCGATGAGTTCGGCCCCAAGCAGGCCGAGCCGGGAACCACCGTCTACCACAACGAGCTCAAGGACATGACGGTCCACGGCACCGTCATCCAGGTCGGCCACGGCAAGGTGGCCCAGGTCGAGACGATCAACGGTGATCTGAACTTCTGACCTTTCCCCAGCCTTAAGCAGGCCCGATGGAACACCTAACCCCGGTGTCCCGTCGGGCCTTTGCGCTGTTCGGGGGCCTACAGTCCGTCAATAACCGCATCACGCGCGGCTATTGCCATCTGGTCCAGACCAATCCTACGCTCTGCCCGGGGGCCGCGATCCGGGCCGGCGGCCCCCGAACGGGCAGGCGTGTCCGCTCCCCCACACCCGCCCGGAACGACGGTCAAGGAGTCCCCACCCCATGTCCATCAAGCGAAGCGCCCTGTCCGTCGGCGTGGTCGGCGCCGCGGTCCTCGCGGTGGCCGCGACCACCGCCGGCACCGCCAGCGCCCACGGCACCATGACCGGCCCGGTCAGCCGGGTCGGCGCCTGCTACGCCGAGGGCCCCGAGTACCCGGTGTCCCAGGTGTGCAAGGACCTCGTCGCCGCGAGCGGCACCCAGCCGCTGTACGACTGGAACGAGGTCAACATCGCCAACGCCAACGGCAACCACCAGGCCCTGATCCCGGACGGCAAGCTCTGCTCGGCCAACCGCGACAAGTACGCGGCCCTGGACTGGCCGCGCACCGACTGGCCGGCCACCCCGGTCAGCGCGGGCAACTTCACCTTCCAGTTCCGCACCACCGCGCCGCACGCCGGCACCCAGACCGTCTACATCACCAAGCCGGGCTACGACCCCACCAAGCCGCTGAAGTGGTCGGACCTCGACCCGACCCCGGTCGCCCAGGTGCAGACCGACCGCAGCGCCGTCAACGGGTACTACACCTACTCGGGCGCCCTGCCGCAGCGCACCGGCCGCCAGCTGCTGTACACGGTCTGGCAGCGCAGCGACAGCCCGGAGGCGTTCTACAGCTGCTCGGACGTCGACTTCGGCGCCGCCACCACCGCCGGCGCCCCGGCGGTGTCCTCGCTCGCCGCCCCGGCCGCGCCCAGCGACGCCCAGATCGCCGCCGACGCGTCGAAGTCCACGGTCGCCCACCACGGGCACGGCGGGGACCCGAACGCCCCGGCGGGCCAGCCGATCCCGACCAGTTCCGCGGCGGTGGCCCCCTCCTCCGCCACTGGTCCGCTGCTGCTCGCCGGTGCGGCCGCGCTCGGCGTCGGCTGGGCGGGCATGGTGCTCCGGCGCCGTCGCATCGAGGCTGTTCGACGCGACGCCTGACGCCGGACGACGCGGGGCCGGACCGGCCCCACCCCCGTCCGGTCCGGCTCCGCGACCCCAGTAGTGCCGAAGGCAACGGCGACGGCCCGCCCGGGAGGAGGTCTCCCGGGCGGGCCGTCGTGGTGTGAGGAGCGGGGCGGCTCAGGTGCTGGACGTCCCGGAGCCGTCGGGGCCGGCCGAGCCGCCGGAGGAACCCGACGAGCCGGACCCGGCGCCACCGCCGGTGCCCGGCAGGCCGGGGATGCCCGGGATCTTGCCCTTGAAGTCGGCGATGCCCTTCACGATGCTGTCCATCACGGAGACGTCCGGCGCCTTGTCGGCGATGTCGAAGCCGAAGTGCACCGAGACCAGCGCCTTGCCGTCGGTGGTCGGGAAGACCACCGTCTGCACGTAGCCGCTGTTGCCCTTGGCCGCGTTCACCTTCCAGCGGATCAGGTAGCCGTCCTGGCCGTTGACCTTCACCGCCTCGGACTTGAGCTCCTGGTGTCCGCTGACGTCACCGTAGGAGCTCTTGACGGCCGCGTCCATGTCCGCCTTGGCCGCCGCCTGGACGTCCGTGCCGCCTCCGGTGATCCGGCCGGTGTTCACCCCGCCGAGGGTGCAGTTGTCGCTGCCGTCCGGACACTTGTAGGCGCCGATGGACAGCGCGGCGTAGCCGTCGTTGGTGGTGCCGGCCTGCCAGCCGGAGGGGGTGGGCAGGGTGAGGCCGTTGACCAGGTCGATCGCCTTGTTGGCGCCCGGCCTCGCCTTTCCGCCGCCGCTGCCGCCGTTCCCACCGGTACCGCCACCGGTACCGCCGCCGTTGCCACCGCCGCCGCTGCTGCCGTCACCGCCGTTCCCGCCGCCGAGGCCGGGGAAGCCGAACAGTCCGCCGCCGTCGTTCGGCGCGGGCTGCTGCCGGGCGCTGCTCTGCGGGCGGGAGTCGTTGTGGCCGTCCATCGCCAGGTAGGTGATGCCCGAGCCCGCGCCCAGACCGAGCACGGCGGCGACCACGGTGGCCACCACCAGCTTGGAGGGCTTGCGCCGGGGCTTGCGCGGCAGTGGCCCGCCGGGCGCGCCGTACGCGGCCCCGAAGGGCGGCGGCTCCGGGTACCGGACCGTCGGTCCGCTGTCCAGGACCTCGCCCTCCAGCACCCGGGGCTGCTCGGACGTCTCCGGCCCCGGAGCCGCGGCGGCCGGGGGCTCCGGCTGCGGGGCGTCCGAGGGTGCGGGCCGGGTGTCGGCCGTCCAGCCCTTGCCGTCCCACCAGCGCTGCTGCCTCGGGTCGCCGGTGGTGTCCTTCGGGTCCGGGTACCACCCGGCGGGGATCTGCTCACTCACAGCAAAGAATCTAAAGGTAGCCGGATAAACGCGAAATCAGCGCAGCCGGGAATTCGGGGTGTTTTCGATGAGATTACGGTGAGAAGCCCCACAGCGGCGGCCCACCGGCCTACAGCGGCGTGACGTACGCCCCGGAGATGCCGCCGTCCACCAGGAACTCGCTCGCGGTGATGAACGAGGAGTCGTCGCTGGCCAGGAAGGCCACCGCGGCGGCGATCTCCTCGGCCCGGGCGAACCGGCCGAGCGGGATGTGCACCAGCCGGCGGGCGGCCCGCTCCGGGTCCGCCGCGAACAGCTCGCGCAGCAGCGGGGTGTCCACCGGCCCGGGCGACAGCGCGTTCACCCGGATCCCCTCCCGGGCGAACTGCACGCCCAGCTCGCGGGACATCGCCAGCACCCCGCCCTTGGAGGCGGTGTACGAGATCTGCGAGGTGGCCGCACCCATCCGGGCCACGAAGCTGGCGGTGTTGATGATCGAGCCGCGCCCGTGCCGGCGCATGTACGGAAGCGCGGCCTTGCAGCACAGGTAGACCGAGGTCAGGTTGACCTCCTGGACCTTGCGCCAGGCGTCCAGGCCGGTGGTCAGGATCGAGTCGTCCTCCGGCGGCGAGATGCCGGCGTTGTTGAACGCGACGTCCACGCCGCCGTAGGTCTCGTAGGCCTCGTCGAACAGCGCCTCGACCATGTACGGGTCGGTGACGTCGGTGTGCACGAACAGCCCGCCGACCTCCTTGGCGGCCGCCCGGCCGGTCTCCTCGTCCAGGTCCGCGCAGACCACCTTCGCGCCCTCGGCGGCGAGCCGGCGGGCGGCGGCCAGGCCGATCCCGCTGCCCGCGCCGGTGACCACGGCGGTGCGGCCGACCAGGCGGCGGCAGACCATCTCGTCCGGTCCGGTCATGGACTGTCACTCCTCGCTGTGGATGAAGACGTTCTTGGTCTCGGTGAAGTGGCGCAGCGCGTCCGGCCCCAGCTCGCGGCCCACCCCGGACTCGCCGAAGCCGCCGAAGGGCGTCCAGTAGCGCACCGAGGAGTGCGAGTTGACGGACAGGTTGCCCGCCTGGACGCCCCGGGCCAGCCGCAGTGCCCGGCCGACGTCCCTGGTCCAGATCGAGCCGGAGAGGCCGTAGCGGGTGGCGTTGGCCAGGCGCAGGGCGTCGGCCTCGTCGGTGAACGGCAGCACGGCGGCGACCGGGCCGAAGATCTCCTCGGTGACCGCCGGGACCTCCGGGGCGGCGGGTGCGAGCACCGTCGGCGGGTACCAGTAGCCGGGCCCGTCCGGCACCTCGCCGCGGGCCAGCACGGGCAGGTCGGGGGTCACGTAGGAGGCGACCCGGCGGACCTGGGCGGCCGAGATCAGCGGGCCGAGCTGGGTGTCCGGGTCGTGCGGGTCCCCGGTGCGCAGCGCCTCGACGGCGGGCAGCAGCAGGGCCAGGAAGTCGTCGTAGGCCTCGCGCTGGACCAGGATCCGGCTGCGGGCGCAGCAGTCCTGGCCACTGTTGTCGGCGAAGGACATCGGGTCGGCGGCGCGGGCCAGGTCGGCGTCGGCGAAGACGATGTTGGGGCTCTTGCCGCCGAGTTCCAGGGTGACCCGCTTGGCCCGGGCCGCGCAGCGGGCGGCGACCTCCTTGCCGACCACGGTCGACCCGGTGAAGACGATCTTCCGCACCGCCGGGTGGTCGACCAGCGCCCGCCCGGTCGTGCCGCCGGCCCCGGGGACGACCTGGAACAGTCCCTCGGGAAGTCCGGCCGCCAGCCCGAGTTCGGCCAGTCGCAGCGCGGTCAGCGGGGTCGCCTCGGCGGGCTTGAGCAGCACGGCGTTGCCGGCCGCGAGGGCGGGGGCGAAGCCCCAGGCGGCGATCGGCATCGGGAAGTTCCACGGCGCGATCACCCCGACCAGGCCGATCGGTTCGTGGAAGGTGACGTCCAGGCCCGCCGGGACCGGGATCTGACGACCGGTCAGGCGCTCCACTCCCCCGGCCGCGTACTCCAGCAGGTCGCGGACGTTTCCGGCCTCCCAGCGGGCGTTGCCCAGGGTGTGGCCGGCCTCGGTCACCTCCAGTTCGGCCAACTCCGTGACGTGCACCTCGACTTGGTCGGCGAAGCGGCGAAGCAGCCGGGCCCGGTCGGCGGGCGCCAGGGCCGCCCAGCCGGTCTGGGCCTTCACGGCGCGCTGGACGGCCGCGTCCAACTGCTCGGCGGTGGTGTCCGGGACGGTGGCGAGCAGCTCACCGGTGGCGGGGTTGCGGACCTCGCTGCTGGTCGGGTCGCTCATGGCTCACATCCGTTCGAAGGATCGGTAGCGCTCCCAGTCGGTGACCGCCCCGTCGTAGGCGGCCTGCTCGACCCGGGCCATGTTGAGGTAGTGCTCGACCACGTCGTCCCCGAAGGCCGTCCGGGCCAGTTCGCTCTGCGCCCACAACGCGGCGGCCTCGCGCAGCGATCCGGGCACCCGGGCGTACTCCTCGGCCGCGTAGGCGTTGCCCAGGCAGGGCGTCGGCAGGTCCAACTTGTGCTGCAGGCCGTACAGTCCGGCCGCGATCATCCCGGCCACGGCGAGGTACGGGTTGACGTCGCCGCCGGGCACCCGGTTCTCCATCCGCAGGCCCGGGCCGTGGCCGACCACCCGGTAGGCGCAGGTGCGGTTGTCCCGGCCCCAGGCCACGGCCGTCGGGGCGAAGGAGCCCGGGCGGTAGCGCTTGTAGGAGTTGATGTTCGGCGCGTACAGCACGCTGAACTCGCGCAGTGCGACCAGCTGTCCGGCCAGGAAGTGCCGCATGGTGTCGGTCATCCGGCCGTCCCGGTCGGCGAAGGCGGGGGCGCCGACGGCGTCGCGCAGCGACAGGTGGATGTGGCAGCTGTTGCCCTCGCGCTCGTCGTACTTGGCCATGAAGGTGAGCGCGCAGCCCTGTTGGGCGGCGATCTCCTTGGCGCCGGTCTTGTAGACGCTGTGCTGGTCGCAGGTGGTGAGGGCGTCCGAGTAGCGGAACGCGATCTCGTGCTGGCCGAGGTTGCACTCGCCCTTGGCGGACTCGACCGTCAGCCCGGCGCCGGCCATCTCGTTGCGGATCCGGGAGAGCAGCGGCTCGATCCGGGCGGTGCCCAGCATCGAGTAGTCCACGTTGTAGAGGTTCGCCGGGGTCAGCCCGCGGTAACCGCCCAGCCAGGCCTGCTCGTAGGTGTCGCGGAAGACCAGGAACTCCAGTTCGGTGCCGATGTCCGCGGCCAGCCCGTACTCGGCGAGCCGGGCGATCTGCCGCTGCAGCAGCTGGCGGGGGGCGGCGTCCACCGGGTGGCCGCCGTGCCGGGCGAGGTCGGCGGTGACCTGGGCGGTGCCGGGCTGCCAGGGGGTCAGCCGCAGGGTGGCGAGGTCGGGGCGCATCGCGAAGTCGCCGTAGCCGGTGGCCCAGGAGGAGAAGGCGTAGCCGTCCACGGTGTTGAGGTCCACGTCCACGGCCAGCAGGTAGTCGCAGGCCTCGGCGCCGTTCTCCGCCACCTCGTCCAGGAAGAAGCGGGCGGCGAACCGCTTGCCCTGCAGTCTGCCCTGCATGTCCGTGAAGGAGAGCGCGACGGTGTGCACCTCGCCCGCGTCCACCAGGGTGCGCAGCTCGTCCAGGGTCAGTGGCGGCCGGGGCCGCGAACCCGCGGGGGCGTTCTCGGACATGCCGAACCCTCCTCCTCGATCACTCTGCTCACTCTTCGATCACTCTTCGAGATCAAGCGATCACAGCTTCATGTACACAGCGAACCGTACGGCCTGCGCCTCACGGGGCGGAAGAGGGCGGACGGGTGTGGCGCGCCGATGCGCGTGTTTGACGGGGTACCGGACGGTACGGGAGGAGAATGCCCGCCATGGATCGCAGGCCTTTCATCGGCGTCAGCACCTACCTGGTGGACGTGAGTTGGAGCGACTGGCGGGGCCGTCGCGTCGCCCTGGTGCCGGAGGAGTACACCGCCTACGTGCAGGACTCCGGCGGCATCGCCGTCCTCCTCCCGCCGGACGCCCCCGAGCGCGCACCCGAAGTCCTCGCCCGGCTCGACGCCCTCGTCATCGCCGGCGGCCCGGACATCGACCCGGCCTACTACGGGGAGCCCGCCCACCCGTTGACGGACGTCGACTCCCCGGCGCGCGACGCCTGGGAGGTCGCCCTGCTGCGCGGCGCCCTGGCGGCGGGCATGCCGGTGCTCGGCATCTGCCGGGGCATGCAGGTCCTCAACGTGGTCTGCGGCGGCACGCTCGTCCAGCACCTGCCCGACGTGCTCGACGTCGACGTCCATGCGGGGACGCCGGGTTGCTACGGCAGCCACGTGGTGCGGCCGGTCCCCGGCACCCTGGTCGGCGGCCTCCTGCCGGAGAGCGAACTCCGCGTCCCCACCTTCCACCACCAGGCCGTCGACCGCCTCGGCACCGGCCTGCGGGTCAGCGCCCTCGCCCCGGACGGGACGATCGAGGCCGTCGAGGGCGCCGGCTTCACCGTCGGCGTCCAGTGGCACCCGGAACAGGGCACCGACCTCCGCGTCATGCAGGCCCTCGTCCGCGCCGCCACCGCGGCCGCCCTGGACTCGGTGGCCCTGGGCTGAGCCCCGACCCTCCCCCTCCCGCAGGCCCGCTCGTCGGCCGGCGCCCCGGATGCACCGGGGCGCCGGCCGCTGTCCTGAGGTCGATCGGGCCGTCCGGCGGAGCCCCTGTTCGGCAACGACAACGGTCACCAGTACAGCCTTTGGATCTTTGTCGATTCTGCGGTTCACTTCGAGTGCGGGGCGATCGCCCCCTGCCACCTTCCACCCCGTGCGTCCAGAGAGGACTTCGATGGCCGGGCACGAGCATTCCCACGATGATCATGCGCATGACCACCAGAACTCGCCCGGCCACGAACATGAACACGGGGGCGGCGGTCACGGCCACGGCCACGGCCACGGCCACGGCCACGGCGGACACTCGCACGGCGTCGCCGCCGACGCCGACCGCCGCTGGCTGGTCAGCGCCCTCGCCCTGATCGTCGTCTTCATGGCCGGCGAGGTCGTCGTCGGCTTCGCCGCCCAGTCCCTGGCCCTGATCTCCGACGCGGCGCACATGCTCACCGACGCCGCCTCGATCGTGCTGGCCCTGGTCGCCATGCGGCTCGCGGCCCGACCGGCCCGCGGCGGCTACACCTACGGGCTCAAGCGCGCCGAGATCCTCTCCGCCCAGGCCAACGGCGTGACCCTGCTGGTGCTGTCGGCCTGGCTGGGCTACGAGGCCGTCAGTCGACTGATCTCGCCGCCCGAGGTCACCGGCTCACTGGTGCTGATCACCGCGCTGATCGGGATCGTGGTCAACCTCGCCGCCGCCTGGTGCATGTCGAAGGCCAACCGCAGCTCGCTGAACGTCGAGGGCGCCTTCCAGCACGTCCTCACCGACCTGTACGCCTTCATCGCCACCGCCGTCGCCGGTGCGGTCATGCTGGTCACCGGCTTCGCCCGGGCCGACGCGATCGCCTCGCTGATCGTCGTCGTCCTGATGCTCAAGGCGGGCATCGGCCTGGTCCGGGACTCCGGACGGATCTTCCTGGAGGCCGCCCCGGCCGGCATCGACCCGGACACGGTCGCCGACCGGCTGGTCACCGAGCCGCTGGTCGAGGAGATCCACGACCTGCACATCTGGGAGATCACCTCCAACCAGCCGGCCCTGTCCGCGCACATCCTGGTCACCCCCGGCGGCGACTGCCACGCCGTCCGGCGCGAACTCCAGCGCCGACTGGCCAAGGAGTACGGCATCACCCACAGCACCCTCCAGGTCGACCACGTCGGCGAGGACGAGGCCGGGGCGCTGCTGCAGATCGCCGGCCCGGGCGAGCCCGGCGCCGAACACTGCGCCGACGCCCACGGCCCGGTGCACCGCGCCGGCCCGCACGAGCACTGAGAACCGGGCCTTCGTCAGCGCGGTGCGGCATGATCTGACGCGTGACCGCACCGCGACTGATGCTCCTCGACTCCGCCAGCCTGTACTTCCGGGCCTACTACGGCGTACCGGACTCCCTGCGCTCCCCCCAGGGGGAGCCGGTCAACGCCGTCCGCGGCCTGCTGGACTTCATCGCCCGGCTGGTCCACGACCACCGGCCCGACGAACTCGTCGCCTGCATGGACGCCGACTGGCGCCCCCAGTGGCGGGTGGACCTCATCCCCTCGTACAAGACCCACCGGGTCGCCGAGGAGCAGGAGGCCGCCGAGGCCGGCGAGGAGGAGGTGCCCGACACCCTCGCCCCGCAGGTCCCGGTGATCGAGCAGGTACTGGACGCCCTCGGCATCGCCCGGATCGGCTCCCCCGGCTACGAGGCCGACGACGTCATCGGCACCCTCACCGCCCGGGCGAAGGGCCCGGTGCAGATCGTCACCGGCGACCGCGACCTCTTCCAACTCGTCGACGACGCACGGCAGATCACCGTCCTGTACCCGGTCAAGGGAATGGGCAACCTCCAGGTCACCGACGACGCGCTGCTGCTGGAGAAGTACGGCGTGCGCGGCGCCCAGTACGCCGACATGGCCGCCCTGCGCGGCGACCCGTCCGACGGCCTGCCCGGCGTCAAGGGCATCGGTGAGAAGACCGCCGCCCAACTCATCAACGAGTACGGCGACCTGGCCGCCATCCGCGCCGCCGCCCTCGACGTCGGCTCCAGGCTCACCCCGGCCCGCCGCCGCAACATCGTCGAGGGCGCCGGCTACCTCGACGTCGCCCCCAAGGTCGTCCGCGTCGCCGACGACGCCCCGCTGCCCGCCTTCGACCCGGCCCTCCCCCGCGAGCCCGTCGACCCGATGACCCTCGAACACCTCTCCGCCCGCTGGGGCCTCGGCACCTCCCTCCACCGCGTCCTGGAGGTCCTGGCCACCCGCTGATCCCGCTCCACGCCTGCCGGCCAGCCAGCGGACCACCGGCGACCTGTCAGTGGGCGGCGGTATGGTTCGTGGAACTGACGATCAGTTGCGTTCCGAAACCGGGGTCCCATTGAGCAGCATCTCCATCAAGCGGCGCGGCACATTCCTGTTCGCGGCCGCCGCCCTGGCCACGGTCGGGGTCGCGGGTACAGCCCAGGCCGTGCCCAACTCCGGTTCGCTGTGGGTCGGCTACGGCAAGAGCAATACGTACGCCAGCGTGAAGTGCGTGCAGGAGATATCCAACAGCCTGCACTACCAGACTGGCTACCACACGGTCACGGTGGACGGCGCGTTCGGCAAGGACACCTACGGGGCAATCGTCGCGATCCAGAAGTGGGCGAGTCTGGACCCGGACGGCGTCGTCGGTCCGAAGACCGGAGACGTCATGATCGAGGCGACCAAGGACTACTACGGCTGCTACTCCGCCCTGCCCACCCTCAAGTAGGCGCCGGGCGCAACAGGGGCCCGCACGTTCCAACGGAACGTGCGGGCCCCTTCGCGTATCCATCTCAACCCAACGAGGTCACGAGAGGTCGTTGGCCACGGATTCGAGCCCACAAGAAACGACCACCCAGCTCCCGTTCCAGGCTCATCAACCACAAGTCCCACATCCACCCCCACTACTCCGACCTTGAGCCCCGGCTAGCCGCGACCGCAATGGCCTGATGCCCGGCCGGCAGGCCCCACTCCACAACGTGTAGTTTCGCCCGTTCGACCGCTCCGCGCGTCACACCCAGTGCGGCAAGCGGAGTTGCACCATGACGCTCCAGCCAAGCGAGGCGGCGACGCTGCTCTACTGAGTCCAGGGCATCCCAGGAATCGAGAGAGACTCCTTGCATCGGTATACCGAACAGCCCCATCCGAACAGCGACGTTGTGAACATACGGGAGCTCGTATGGGGATCGGGCCAGCTCCACCAGGCACCAGGCGGTCGCGTACGAGATCGAGCCGTGCGCCCCCATCAACCGCCGAGTACGCCAATGCTGGATCGGTGCAAGCAGGAAACGTGAGTCCGGCCAGATCGCTCTGCGCCCCGAGCTCATCAGCCGCCATGCTCCTCGCTCGCTGAGCTTGATTGCTCAAGCTGCAGCTCCCGTTTCCGCTGCTCTTCCTTCAGGCGCTCGACATATCGAGCAAACATTCGCAACCGATCATCCTCGGAGAGAGGCTTGCTCGGGTCACTCCCAGCGTATTCGTCGAGCATAAATTGAGAAGCATTGTAATGCTTCTCAATCTCATCGGCAGTCGACTGGAGGTTGTAACCTCGCTCCCGGAACTTGAAATACCCGGTCACGCCCGCCGACACTCCCACAAATCCACTAAGGAATGCAGTTCCAAGCCTGAGCACAACGCTTTCGCCAGTATTCATTGCAGTGAGGGATGATGTGACGATTGCCCCGGTGATGATAATCACCTGGAAGAAGTTGTGGACCCTGCGATTCCGATTGGCACTCTTCCTGTACTGGTCGACGATCTCCAGCGATGCTTCGCGATAGATCCGCAGCCCGGACGGTGAGTCGAGTGGAAGTCGAGCTGCGGCGGTCTGGCGATCCTGCAGCGCATTGCGCAGCTCGCCAGACTTGGCGGCAATCTCCTTACGGCCGACCATGAAGAGTCGGGCCATCGCGACCGCCAACGCTCCGACCGTCACCAGCCCCACATACCTCGCGATCACTGGCTTCGCATCCCAAACTCCGACGATCACGGCATAGCCCAGCAGGAGAACCAGCCCGATCGCACCGAGCATGGTCAGCAGGAAGACCCGCTGGGTGATCCTCGACCCTCGGAGATCCACCTCCAGCTGGTCAAATTCCTTGACCCTCCGTCGGTAATCCTCTTGCAGGAAATGCTCTTGCTCTGGCGTCGCAATTCGCCGATACTCGCGCGAATTTTGCCCTTCCTCGAAAACATCCACGCTCATTACCGCAGACCCCCTTCCATCTCATTGGACACACAGGAGACTAAGGTGCAGATTGCCTGCAAACAAGGACAGGTTCGCGCGCGGTTGACTTCCGCGAAGAATGTTTCAAAATTTATTACGAGTATCGATGAAATATTCGGGCCACATGTGTTCGATCCGGCAAGGTGCGGCATCAGGGACCGCCCTCGGGATACCCGCGTCAGGGGAAATATGCGGTCTCACGCTGACCCTCATTCACTCACATGACTGATCGACCTCGGCCGAACCAAATTCCTTCGCCACCCGCACAATTCCGTTGCCGCTTCGGCCGCGCCGAAGCGGCAACGGCTTGGAATATCTCTTCTGTCATCAGAATGCGTATGCCCCCGCCGATGACGGGGGCATAGGCATTCTGATGCGCAGGAAGTCAGCTGGGCCGACTTCCTGCGCAACGTCGTGGAACCCCAGCAGCGAGGCGAAGCCGAAGCCGCACGGGGGTGGGGGGTGGGGGTGGGGGGTGGGGGGTGGTAGCCGCCACGACCTCGGGCCTGGCCGCTACTACCCCCTGCTCATCTCCAGAAGGTTGCCAGAAACACCGAAGGGCCCGCACGTTCGACGCGAACGTGCGGGCCCCTCGTCGTGCGGCTCAGCCCACCGAGGAGTAGGCGATGATGCCGCGGCGCAGGCCGTCGACGGCCTTGCGGGCGGTCTTGCGGAGGTCGCCGTCCTCGCCGGCCGCGTCCTGGATCTGGCCCAGGACGTCGATCAGCTGCTTGGTCCAGCGGACGAAGTCGCCGGCCGGCATCTCGGCCTCGCGCAGGACCTGGTCCAGGCTGTGGCCGAGGGCCCAGCGGTAGGCGACCCAGGCGAAGCCGAGGTCGGGTTCGCGCTGGCCGACGCCCTCGGCGGTGTTGATCCGGTGCTGCTCCTCCAGGGCGTCCAGGTGGCCCCAGATCCGGATCATCTTGCCGAGCGCCTCCTTGGCCGCGCCCTCCGGCACCCGGGGGGCGCCGGCGTCGTCGGACTGGCGTGACTCGTAGACCAACGCCGAGGCGCAGGCGGCGAGTTCGGCGGCGGCGAGGCCGCTCCAGACGCCTTCGCGGATGCACTCCGAGGCGAGCAGGTCGAGTTCGCCGTAGAGCCGGCCGAGCCGCTTGCCGTCGTCGGTGACGGTGTCGCCCCGGAGGTAGCCGAGGTCGGTGAGCAGCCCGCAGACCCGGTCGAAGGTGCGGGCGATGGTGTGGGTGCGGGAGCGCATCCGGCG
Organism: Kitasatospora sp. NPDC089509; assembly: GCF_044749365.1. Taxonomy (NCBI): domain Bacteria; kingdom Bacillati; phylum Actinomycetota; class Actinomycetes; order Kitasatosporales; family Streptomycetaceae; genus Kitasatospora; species Kitasatospora sp. NPDC089509. The sequence continues at coordinate 196,575 of NZ_JBIVHS010000010.1, forward strand.
TTCCAGCAGCTCGGTGTCGCGGTGCAGCCGGTGGTAGCGCTCGGCCCAGCGGGCGTGGTCCTCGCGGTCGGAGCAGCCGTGGCACGGGTGCTGGCGCAGTTCGGTGCGCAGCCGGGTGATCTCCGGGTCGTCGGCGGCGGCCGCGCGGCCGCGCCGGAACCGCTCGGGTTCGAGGTGGCCGGCCTTGGTGCGCAGTGCGGAGGCGAGGTCGCGCCGGGACTGCGGGCTGCGCGGGTTGAAGGACTTGGGGATCCGGACCCGCTCGATCGCGGCGACCGGGTGCGGGAAGTCGATCATCGCGAGCCGCTTGACCTGCCGCTCGGCGGTGAGCACCACCGGGCGCGGGCCGTCCTGGAAGTCGGGGTGGCGCGGGCCGCCCCGCCCGGAGCGGTTGACCGGCGGCAGGCCCGGGTCGAGGACCAGGGCGAGGCCGGCGAACTTGCCGGTGGGGACGTGGATGACGTCGCCCGGCTTGAGCTGCTCGATCGACTCGACGGCGGCGGCCCGGCGCTGGCTGCTGCCCTCGCGGGCGAGCTCGTTCTCGCGGTCCTTGAGCCGGTGGCGCAGCTCCATGTACGCGTCGAAGTCGCCGAGGTGGCAGGTCATCGACTCGCGGTAGCCCTCCAGCCCCTCCTCGTTGCGCTGCACCTGGCGGGCGATGCCGACCACCGAGCGGTCCGCCTGGAACTGGGCGAAGGAGGTCTCCAGCAGCTCGCGGGAGCGGTGCCGGCCGAACTGGGAGACCAGGTTGACGGCCATGTTGTACGAGGGCCGGAACGAGGACTTCAGCGGGTAGGTCCGGGTGCCCGCCAGGCCTGCCAGCGCCTCCGGGTCGAGGCCGCGCTGCCAGAGCACCACGGCGTGGCCCTCGACGTCGATGCCGCGCCGCCCGGCCCGGCCGGTGAGCTGGGTGTACTCGCCTGGGGTGATGTCGGCGTGGGTCTCGCCGTTCCACTTGACCAGCTTCTCCATGACCACCGAGCGGGCGGGCATGTTGATGCCGAGCGCCAGGGTCTCGGTCGCGAAGACGGCCTTGACCAGGCCCTTCACGAAGAGCTCCTCGACGACCTCCTTGAACCGGGGCAGCATCCCGGCGTGGTGGGCGGCGATGCCGCGCTCCAGCCCGTCCAGCCACTCGAAGTAGCCGAGGACGTGCAGGTCCTCGTCGGGGATGTCGGCGCAGCGCTCCTCGACGACGGCCCGGACCAGGGCACGGTCGGAGTCCTTGTTGAGCCGCAGGCCGGAGCTGAGGCACTGCTGGACGGCGGCCTCGCAGCCGGCCCGGCTGAAGATGAAGGTGATCGCGGGCAGCAGGCCCTCGGCGTCGAGCCGGTCGATGACGTCGACCCGGCCCGGGGTCCAGACCCGGCCGGGACGGCCGTTGGGCATCGAGCGGCCCCGGCCGCGGCCGAAGCGGTCGCGCGGGTTGCGGTCGAGTTCGGAGCGGGCGAGCCGGACCAGCTCGGGATTGACCAGCTTGCCGGGGTTGCGCTGGCCCGCCTTGGGGCGGCCGTCCCGGTCGGGGTCGGCGAACAGGTCGTACATCCGGTTGCCGGCCATCACGTGCTGCCACAGCGGCACCGGGCGGGTCTCGGAGACGATCACCTTGGTGCCGCCGCGGACGGTGTCCAGCCAGTCGCCGAACTCCTCGGCGTTGGAGACGGTCGCGGAGAGCGAGACGAGGGTGACCGACTCGGGGAGGTGGATGATGACCTCCTCCCAGACGGCGCCGCGGAAGCGGTCGGCGAGGTAGTGCACCTCGTCCATCACCACGTAGCCCAGGCCGTCGAGGGTGCTGGAGCCCGCGTAGAGCATGTTGCGCAGCACCTCGGTGGTCATCACCACCACGGGGGCGTCGCCGTTGACGGTGTTGTCACCGGTGAGCAGGCCGACCTTGGCGGCGCCGTAGCGCTTGACCAGGTCCCCGTACTTCTGGTTGGAGAGGGCCTTGATCGGCGTGGTGTAGAAGCACTTGCGCCCGGCGGCCAGGGCCAGGTGCACGGCGAACTCGCCGACGATGGTCTTCCCGGAGCCGGTCGGGGCGGCGACCAGGACGCCGGATCCGGCCTCCAGCGCCTCGCAGGCCTCCACCTGGAAGTCGTCCAGCGGGAAGTCGTACAGCTGCCGGAAGCCGTGGAGGGCGGCCGCCTCCTCCTTGGCCCGGCGACGGCTGGCCGCGTACGCCTCGGCGGGGCTGAGCTCCTGGACGTCCTGGGGCTCTGGATCGGGGGTGTTCATCGCCGTCCGGGTGTGGTTGGTGTGATCTCGCATCTCAGCGAGAGGTTACCCGGGAGGAGTGACATCGATAGCACCCTTTTCCGGGCCGAAGGGTCGCCGCGGGAGCGCCGGGCGGTCGCCGCCGGATCGGCGAACGGTCGCCCGGGGATCGTCACGGGAACACTCCCCTCTCAGATCCATAGTTGCAAATGTCTTCAACTGATCGGACTTCGACCAGCTTCGAACGTCTCCGGTCATTCCCGGTGGAGCACACCGGGAGCTCCCTACCTTCGGGTGCCACAGCCACCAACTCACGGGAGGACAGCGACGATGGCGAACCTGGAGACGTCCCTCAAGGAGGCCATGTCGATCGACGGCGCGATCGGCGTCGCCCTGGTCGACTACGGCAGCGGCATGGCCCTCGGCACCCTCGGCGACGGCGGCGAGCTGGACCTCAACGTCGCCGCCGCCGGGAACACCGACGTGGTCCGCGCCAAGATGCGGGCGATGGAGGCGCTCAACCTGCTCGACAACGAGATCGAGGACATCCTGATCACGCTGACCCACCAGTACCACATGGTCCGGCCGATCACGACGCCCAGCGGACGCGGCCTGTTCCTCTTCATGGTGCTGCACCGCAGCCGCGCCAACCTGGCGATGGCCCGCCACCAGCTCCGGCGGATCGAACTCGCGCTGGAGATCTGAGCCCACCGACACCAGGGAAGGGGGGACCCGTGACGACGGGAGTACCTCCCGGCCGCCGGCTGGGGGAGCTCTACCAGGTCAAGGCCGAGTTCTTCCGGATGCTCGGCCATCCCGTCCGGATCCGGGTGCTGGAGCTGCTCCAGCACGGGCCGACGCCCGTCCGCGGCCTGCTCGCCGAGCTGGAGGTGGAGCCCTCCAGCCTGTCGCAGCAGCTCGCGGTGCTGCGCCGGTCGGGCATCGTCACCGCGACCCGGGAGGGCAGCACGGTGGTGTACGCGCTGGCCGGCGCCGACGTCGCCGACCTGCTGCGGGCGGCCCGGCGGATCCTCACCGGGCTGCTCGCCGACCGGAGCGTGCTGCTCGCCGAGCTCCGGGCGGCGGGCGAGCAGCCGTTCCCGGGGACGGCCGGGGAGCAGCCGTTCCCGGGAGCGCCGGGCCGCGCCGCGCACCGGCCGGTCACACCTCGCGTCACACCTTGAGCCACACCTCGTGTCACTCCTCGCGTCACTCCTTGAGCAGCTCCGCCAGCCCGTCCGCGAGCCGCTCGTACTCCGCCGCCCGGTTGTACAGCTGGGCGCTGATCCGCAGCAGCCCGCCGCCGTCCCACGGCCGGACCGCGATCCGGGTGCCGAGCCGCCGCCACACCTCGCCCATCAGCGGCCGCACGTCCTCCTCCGCCTCGGCCCAGCCGACCGGCAGCCGGACGGTGCGCATCGACACCCCGGGCGTCGCCGGCAGCGCCCGCAGGCCGGCCCGCTCGACCAGGGCCCGCTGCCCGTAGGCGGCGAGCGCGGCGTTGTGCGCGGCCACCGCCGCCGGACCGAGCTCGCGCAGCAGCTCGAAGCCGGTCGGGGCGGCCAGCCAGGCGGTGTAGTCGCAGGTGCCGCGCCACTCCACGTGCCAGGGGAAGCCCCGGTCGTGCTCCCAGGAGAAGGTGAGCGGCCGGACCCGCCCGACCCACTCGGGGCGGACGGCCAGCAGTCCGGTGGCCCGCGGGGCGAAGGCCCACTTGTGCAGGTTGCCGAACCAGAAGTCGGCGTTCGGGTCGATCGGGTCGGGCAGCATGCCGGGGGCGTGGGCGCCGTCCACGACGGTGGTCACCCCGCGTGCCCGCAGCTCGGCGAGGAGGGCCGGGCCGGCCACCAGCCGGGCGGTGGGCGAGGTGATCTGGTCCAGCACCGCGACGGTGGTGCGGTCGTCGACGGCCGCGAGCACCGCCTCCCGGACGGCCCGCTCGTCCGGGGCGTCCAGCGGCAGTTCGACCGTGACCACCTCGGCCCCGGTCTCGGCGGCCCGCCGCTCGGCGGCGCGGTTGACCACGCCGTAGCCGTGGTCGGTGACCAGGATCCGGTCGCCGGGGGAGAACACGATGCTGTCCAGGGCGATCGCGACCGCCTCGGTGACGTTGGAGACCAGGGCGAGCCGGTCGGGGTCGACGGCCAGCTCGGCGGCGATCCGGGTCCGGGCCGCGCCGACCCGGGCGGGCAGGTCGGCGAAGAAGCCGTCCGGGTCGAGTTCGTGCGCGGTCCGCAGCTCCTCCTGCACCCGGCGGACCGGGTGGGGCACGGCCCCGTACGAGCCGTGGTTCAGGTGGGCGGCGTCCGGTGAGACGGCGAACAGGCCGTCCGCGGCGGCGAGCGGGGTCGGCGGCTCGGCGGTCCACAGGTCCTCGGGCATGCCGTTCACGCGGTTCATGAGGTTCCTCCCCTGGTCGCGACGCATGGCGACACGTCGTGGTGTGTGACATTTCACATGGCAGAATACTGGTCGGGGCACGCACCGCACGACCACCATCGGGCCGTGACCATCACCGACGCCCTCCTTGCCCTCAGCGCCCGCACCGGCCGGTTCGGCCACGGCGCCCCGCGCGCGTACATCCTCGCCGAGGACGGTACCCGGCTGCTGCTGCTCCGCTCGACCGGTCCGGAGGACCCGGTCGACCGCCTCCACCTGCTGGACACCACCACCGGCGCGGAACGCCTGGTCGCCGACCCCGCCGCACTGCTCCCCGGCCGCACCGGCCACCGCGACCGACTGCCGGTCCTGGAGCGGCGGTTGCGCGAACGCACCCGGCTGGTCGCGGCCGGCATCGGCGGCTACGCGGCCACCGCCGACCTGGCCGTCGCGGTCTTCACCCTCGACGGGCGGCTCTTCCGCACCGACACCGCCACCGGCACCACCGACGAACTCCCGGTCGCCGGACCGGCGTTCGACCCCCGCCCGGACGCCACCGGCCGGCGCGTCGCCTACGTCGCCGACGACGCCCTGTACGTCACCCCGGACCCGACCCCACTCTCCCCCGCCGACGGCGCCCGCTGGGGCGTGGCCGAGTTCGCCGCCGCCGAGGAGCTCGGCCGCTCCCGGGGCCACTGGTGGCGCCCCGACGGCGGCGCGCTGCTGGCCACCCGGGTGGACGAATCCGCCCTCCCCCGGCGGTACTTCGCCGACCCGGCCCGCCCCGGCGAACCCGGCGAGGACTTCGCCTACCCGCAGGCCGGCGGCCCCAACGCGGACGTCCGGCTCTGGGTGCTCGGCCTGGACGGCAGCCGGGTCCGACTGCGCTGGGACAGCGCCGAGTTCCCGTACCTCTGCGCCGCCTCCTGGGCCTCCGACGACGAGGTGCTGCTCACCGTCGCCGACCGGCTGCAGCAGCGCGTCCTGCTGCTCGGTGCCGACCCGGCCACCGGCGAGACCCGTGAACTCTCGCGCACCACCGACGAGTTCTGGGTGGACGAGCTGCCCGGCACCCCCGCCCGGCTGCCCGACGGCCGGCTGCTCACCGTCCACGACACCCCGCAGGCCCGCGGCCTCGCCGTGGACGGCAAGCCGCTGGACACCACCGGGCTGCAGATCCGCCGGGTGGTCGGCCGCCACCGCGACCGACTGCTCTGCGAGACCGGCCGGGGCGACCCGGCCGACCAGTACGTCCACCTGATCGACCCGGACGGCGGCGCGCCCGAACTCCTCAGCACCGGACCGGGCGTGCACTCCGCACTCGCCGCCGCCGACACCGTGCTGCTCACCTCCGCCACCGCCGAGGGGGTCACCCGCCGACTGCTCCCGCAGGGCCACCGGGTCACCGACCTCAGCGCCGCCCTCCCGTACGTCGTCCGCCCCCGGCTCGCCCGGGTCACCGACCGCGCACTGCCCACCGCCGTGGTGTACCCGCGCGGGCACGTCCCCGGCCGCCGGCTGCCGGTGCTGCTGGACGTCTACGGCGGGCCCGGCTTCCAGGCCGTGGTCGCCGAGCCGCGCCGCTGGCAGCTCCGCCAGTGGTGGGCCGACCAGGGCTTCGCCGTGGTCACCACCGACAACCGCGGCACCCCCTTCGTCTCCCCCGGGTTCACCCGGGCGATCTTCCGGCGGTTCTCCCAGGTCGGCCTGGACGACCAGGTCGACGCCCTGCACGCGCTCGCCGCCGACCACCCCGACCTCGACCTGGGCCGGGTCGGCGTGCGCGGCTGGTCGTACGGCGGCTACCTCGCCGCACTCGCCGTGCTGCGCCGCCCGGACGTCTTCCACGCCGCCTGCGCGGGCGCCCCGCCCACCGACTTCCGGCAGTACGACACCGCGTACACCGAGCGCTACCTCGGCCTGCCGCAGGGCAACCCGGAGGGCTACGCCGACGACTGCCTGCTCACCGACGCCCCGGGCCTGACCAGGCCGCTGCTGCTGATCCACGGGCTGGCCGACGACAACGTCCACCCCTCGCACACCCTGCTGCTCTCCCAGGCGCTCACCCGGGCCGGGCGGCCGCACAGCGTGCTACCGCTGCCGGGCGTCACCCACATGACCCCGGGCGGGACGAACGAGCAGGTCACCATGGCCGAACTCGCCTTCCTGCGGGCGTCTTTGGGGTGATCCTTCGAACCGACCCCGTCGGGGCGGCGCGAAGGCCCCGGATCCCCCCGACGAAAAGGGATCCGGGGCCGGTCCGAGCCCGCCTCACCGCCCGAGGCGGCGGGCGGTGAGCACCGCCGTGCCCACCCCGAGCACGGTGATCGCGGCGATCCCGAAGGTCATGTACCGGGCCGACGCCAGCAGGCTGTCCCCGCCCAGGTTCACCAGCGTCCCGGCCAGCGCCGAAGTGACCGAGAAGGCGATCAGCTGGGTGGTGTTGATCGCCGCGGCCGCCTTGCCGCCCTCGACCGGGTCGGTGCTGCTGCGCATCGCGGCCACGCTCAGGTGCGGGAACGCCAGCCCGATCCCGGTGCCGGCCACGAACAGCGCCACCGCCCACACCACCACCCGCGGCCCGGAGGCATGGGCGGTCTGGGTCAGCGCGTACACCACCAGGCCCGCCACCAGCACCACCGGCGCGGTCCGGATCGCCCGGGCCCGGCCGCGGGCGGACTCGATGCCCACGCTGAACAGCTGGGCGGTGGTCCAGCCCGCCGAGGTCGCGGCGCCGAGGAAACCGGCCACCAGCGGGCCAAGCCCGCCCAGCCCCTGGCCGAACAGCGGGATGAAGTTCTCCGCCACCACGCCCGCGCAGAGCACCGCGACGGTCAGGTAGAGCCACTTCAGGCCGTTCCCGGCCCGGTACGTCCGGTGCGGCAGGACGGTCGCGGCGCCGCGCCGCTCGACCGCCACGAAGCCCGCCAGCAGCACCAGGCCGGCGACTATGCAGGCCGCCGTCGCCCAGCCGACCGGCACGGTCGAGCTGATGCTGAACACGGCCGCGGCCAGGGTGAGCAGCAGCAGGGACGGCAGCGGCACCGGCCCCGCACCCGCCCCCGGGCCGGACGGGCCGGGCAGCACCCGGCGGGCCAGCACGGCCAGCACCAGCGCGGCGAGCAGCAGCAGGACGTACGCCCAGCGCCAGGCGCCGAACTGGGCGAACAGCCCGCCCAGCGAGGGCCCGACCAGGGTGCCGACGCCCCACATCGCGGAGACCAGCCCGGCCGCCCGGGTCCACAGCCGCTCCGGCAGCGCGCTGCGGATCACCGCGTAGCCGAGCCCGGCCACCAGCCCGCCGCCGAGGCCCTGCACCACCCGGCCGAGGATCAGCGCGATCATCGACGGGCTGGCCGCGTTGAGCACCGCGCCGGCGCCGAACACCAGGAAGCCCAGCACATAGGCCCGCGCGGCGCCCAGCCGGGCCAGCAGCCGGCTGACCAGCATCGAGGCGATCACGGCGGCCATCAGGAAGCCGGTGGCCACCCAGGCGTAGTACCGCTCGCCGCCGATGTCGGCCACGATCGAGGGCATCAGCGCCGCGGTGAAGTACAGGTTCATCGCGTACAGCGCGACGCCCCCGGCGAGGATCGACGCGGCGGCCGCGAATCGGCGGGAGAACAGTTCGCCCCAGCCGCCGCCGGTGCCGTCCGGCGGTGACTCCGGAGCGTAACTCGGCTGGTCAGCAAGGGCAGTGGGGGCCTTGACGGCGGAAGATTCGGTCACGTCCGGTACGCTAGGACTTCAACAGAACTTGAAGTCAAGGAGTGCGAGGAGCAGCCATGAGCGGCGACAGCGCGGCACCGGTCGACCTGCTGAGCGTCGGGGAGGTGGCCCGGCGGGCCGGCATCGCCACCTCCGCGGTGCGCTTCTACGAGGACCAGGGGCTGATCTCCTCCGAACGCTCGGCCGGCAACCAGCGCCGCTACCGGCGGCACGTGCTGCGCCGGATCTCGCTGATCCTGGTCGCCAAGCGGCTCGGCATCCCGCTCGCCGAGGTCGCCGAGGTCTTCACCGGCCTGCCCGAGGACCGGATGCCCGGCAAGCACGACTGGGAGCGGATCTCCCGCCGCTGGGCCGAGCAACTGCGCGCCCGGCGGACCGAACTGGAGCGGCTGGAGGGCGAGTTGACCGGCTGCATCGGCTGCGGCTGCGTGTCACTGCGCCGCTGCCGGGTGCTCAACCCGGGCGACGAGCTGGCCACCGAGGGCCCCGGCCCGCGCCTGCTGCTGCCGACCGACGAGCAGTGAGCACGGTGGAACCCGGTCGGACGCGGCCCTCGTGAGGTTCCCCGCCGCGCCCGACCGGGGGTTTCGGGTCGGCCGTCAGGCCTCCGGGAAGTGGCAGGCGGCCTCCCGCCCGCCCGTCCCGACGATCCGCAGCAGCGGCCGCTCGGTCCGGCACACCGGCTGCGCCTTCGGGCAGCGCGGGTGGAAGCTACACCCGGGCGGCGGGTCGGCCGGGCTCGGCGGGTCGCCGAGCAGCACGATCCGCTCCCGGGCCCGCTCGGCCGCCGGGTCCGGCAGCGGCACCGCGGACAGCAGCGCCCTGGTGTACGGGTGCGCCGGGCCGCCGTACACCTCGGCCTTGTCGCCGATCTCGACGATCCGGCCCAGGTACATCACCGCGACCCGGTCGCAGACCCGCTTGACCACCGAGAGGTCGTGCGCGATGAACACGTACGCCAGCCCCAGCTCGCGCTGCAACTGCTCCATCAGGTTGACCACTTGGGCCTGGATGGAGACGTCCAGCGCGGACACCGGCTCGTCCGCGACGACCAGCTTCGGCGAGGTGGCGAGCGAGCGGGCGATCCCGATCCGCTGCGCCTGGCCGCCGGAGAACTCGTGCGGGTAGCGGTCCAGGTGCTCGGGGATCAGCCCGACCAGTTCCATCAGCTCGGCGGCCCGCTTGCGCGCGTCCGCCGCGCTCCCGCCCTGGACCAGCAGCGGTTCGGAGATGATCCGGGCCACCGTCTGCCGAGGGTTGAGCGAGGAGTACGGGTCCTGGAAGACCATCTGCAGGTTCCGCCGGTGCGGCCGCAGTCGGCTCTGCGAGAGGCCGCCGATCTCGGTGCCGTCGAAGGTGACGGTGCCCGAGGTCGGGTCGAGCAGCCGGACGATCATCCGGCCGGTGGTGGACTTGCCGCAGCCGGACTCGCCGACCAGGCCGAGCGTCTCGCCCGCGCCGAGGTCGAAGCCGACCCCGTCGACGGCCCGGATCGGTGCGCCGGCCCGGCCGGTGCGACTCCGCCGGCCCGGGAAGGTCTTCACCAAGTCCCGTACCGACAGCAGTGGTTCGGTCATCACGACACCCCTTCCGGCACCAGCGGCAGGTGGCAGGCGGCCTGGTGGCCGGGGGCGAGCGGGCCGAGCGTGGGTCGTTCGGCCCGGCAGCGGGCGTGCTCCTCGGCGGACGCGGCGGTGGTGCGGGCGCAGCGCGGGGCGAAGGAGCAGCCGGGGGCGGGGGCGATCAGCGACGGCGGGCTGCCGGGGATGGCCCGCAGCGGGGCGTCGTCGGTGTCGTCCAGGCGCGGCAGCGAGTCCAGCAGGCCGCGGGTGTACGGGTGCGCTGGCCGGGCGAACAGCCGGTCCACCGGGGCCTGTTCGGCCGCCCGGCCGCCGTACATGACCAGCACCTCGTGGGCGACCCGGGCGACCACGCCCAGGTCGTGGGTGATCATCACGACGCCGAGGCCGCGCTCCTGCTGGATCCGGGCGATCAGGTCGAGGATCTGCGCCTGGACGGTGACGTCCAGGGCGGTGGTCGGCTCGTCGGCGATCAGCAGTTCGGGTTCGCAGGCGAGCGCCATCGCGATCATGACGCGCTGGCGCATGCCGCCGGAGAACTGGTGCGGGTACTCGTCGACCCGGCGGGCCGGTTCCGGGATGCCGACCTCGGCCAGCATCTCCACCGCCCGGGCCCGTCCGGCCTTGCGGCCGGCCTTGAAGTGCACCCGGTAGTGCTCGGCGATCTGCTCGCCGACGGTGTAGAAGGGGTGCAGGCTGGACAGCGGGTCCTGGAAGATCATCGCGATCCGCCGGCCCCGGACGGTGCCCAACTCCCGTTCCCCCAGCCCGTTCAGCTCCTGTCCGTGGAGCCGGATCGAGCCGCTGACGGCGGCGCCGCGGTGCAGGCCCATGACGGCGAGCGAGGTGACGGACTTGCCGCTGCCGGACTCGCCGACCAGCCCGAGGGTGCGCCCGGCCTCGACCGCGAAGGAGAGGCCGTCGACGGCGCGGACGGTGCCGCGCGGGGTGTCGAAGGAGACCCCGAGGTCTTCCACCTCCAGGAGGGCCATCAGTACCTCACTCTCGGGTCGACGAACGCGTAGAGCAGGTCGACCAGCAGGTTCGCCACGACGATGAAGAAGGCCGCGAGCAGGGTGACGCCGAGGATGACGGGCTGGTCCGAGCGGAGCAGGCCGTCGTAGAACAGCCGGCCGACGCCGGGCAGGCCGAAGATGGACTCGGTGATGACGGCGCCGGCCAGCAGGCCGCCGAGGTCCATCCCGAAGATGGTCAGGATCGGTGTCGTCGCGGAGCGCAGCCCGTGCTTGACGGTCACCGTGCGCGGCGGCAGTCCCTTGGCGCGGGCGGTGCGGATGTACGGCTCGGCCATCGCCTCGATCATCGAATTGCGGCTCTGCCGGGCGTACATGGCCGCGTACAGCAGGGCCAGGGCGATCCACGGGAGCAGCAGGTTGGAGGCCCACGCGAAGGGGTTCTCGGTGAACTGGTGGTACGCCGGGTAGGGCAGCAACCCGGCCGTCCGGACGACGCCCCAGATCAGCATCACCGAGGTGAAGTAGACCGGCAGCGAGGCGGTGCCGACCGAGAACACCATCAGGATCCGGTCGAGCGGACGGCCCTTGCGCAGCGCCGAGGTGACGCCCGCGCCGAGGCCGAGGACCAGCCAGAGCACGGCCGCGCCGAGGGCCAGCGAGATCGAGACCGGCAGGCGGTCGGTGAGCAGGTCCCAGACCGGCATCCCGTACTCGTAGGAGTAGCCGAGGCAGGGGAAGCCGCAGTGCACGGCGCTGGAGCCGCTGCCGTAGTCGCGTCCGGCGAAGATGCCGCCGAGGTAGGCGAGGAACTGGTCCCAGACCGGCTTGTCCAGGCCCATCGCGGCCTTGACGTCGGCGAGGCGCTCGGGGCTGCAGGTCTTGCCGCAGGCGGCCGCGGCCGGGTCGTTGGGCAGCAGGTAGAAGATGGTGAAGGTGATGGCGCAGATGGCGAGCAGGATGCCCACCACGCCGAGCAGTCGGCGGCCGAGGTAGAGGATCACGACCGGCCTCCCCGGGGGTCGAGGATGTCGCGCAGCGCGTCCCCGAGCAGGGTGAAGGCGAGCACGGCGAGGAACAGGAAGACCGTCGGGATGAGGAAGTACGTCGGGTCGGTCTCGTAGTGGACGATGCTCTCGGCGATCATCTGGCCCCAGGAGGCGGTCGGCGGGCGCACGCCCACGCCGAGGTAGCTGAGCGCGGCCTCGGTGGCGATCATGCCGGGGATCAGCAGTGTGGTGTACGCGATGACCGGCCCGGAGACGTTCGGCAGGATCTCCCGGGTGAGGATGCGCCAGGAGCGGGCGCCGCCGACCTTGGCGGCCTCGACGTACTCGCGGTGCTTGAGCGAGAGGGTCTGGCCGCGCACCACCCGGGCGATGCCGGGCCAGGTGAACAGGCCGATCACCAGGGTGATCAGCAGGATCCGGTTGACGTCCTTGGCCACCGACATCATCGCGATCATGAAGATCAGCGAGGGGAAGGACATCGTGAGGTCCATCAGCCGGGACAGCACGGTGTCGGTGCGGCCGCCGAAGTAGCCCGCCGCGATGCCGGCCAGGGTGCCGGTGACCACGACGACCGCGGTCGCGGTGAACGCGATCAGCAGCGACACCTGGCCGCCGTGCAGCACCCGGGCGAACAGGTCGCGCCCGGTGATCGGTTCGACGCCCAGCCAGTGCCGGGTGCTGATGCCTCCGAAGTCGCCGCGGGGCATGCCGCCCAGGTAGGGGTCCACGGCGCGCTTGTCGAACTCCTCGGGGGACCAGCCGCCGAGCGAGCTGAGCGGGCCGGCCAGCGCGGCCGCCAGGATCAGCACGCCGACCGTGATCAGCCCGAACCGGGCCGAGCCGCGGGCCCACAGCTGGTCCCAGACCAGCCGCCACGGCCCGCGCCCGGCGCCCTTCGCGGGGCCCGCCGCCGCCATAGCGACAGGCTCAGTGGTTGCACTCATCGGTGCCGGCCCCTCAGCCCTTGCCCTTGGCAGGGTCCTTGAGGCCGACCGTGGCCAGGTCGATCATGCCCGCGAAGCCGACGTTGCCGAAGGCGCCGGCCACGTTGGTGCCGACCAGCAGCGGGCGGCGCTGCCACATCAGCGGGACGGCCGGGGCCTTCTTCATCAGGTCCGCGTCCAGCTGCTGCCAGGCCTTGTTGGCCTCGTCGACGTCCGTCATGGCCGCGATCTGGTCCATCCGGTCCATCGTGGCCTGGTCCCGGAACTGGCTGTAGTTGCCCTGGTTGCCCTTCTCCTTGATGGTCCGTCCGTCGAACAGGAACGGGAAGAAGGTCGCGGCGGACGGGTAGTCCGGGCACCAGCCGTTGATGGTCAGCTCGGGGGCGTTCTTGGTGTCGCCCAGGGTGTCGGTGAAGGCGGACGGGTCCACGGTGTTGACGGTGACCTGGACGCCGACCTTGGACAGCGACTGCTGGATCGCCTCGCCGCGGGTCTTGTCGTTGAGCGAGACCAGCAGCGAGACCTTGAGGTCGGTCTTGCCCGCCTCCTTGAGCAGCGCCTTGGCCTTCTCCGGGTCGCCGGCCGGCGGGATCTTCAGCGGGTCGGACTTGACGCCGCCGGTGAGCGAGGGCGGCAGGAAGGAGGTGGCGGTGTCGGTCATCGCCGGGCCGCCGAACGCGGTGACCTGGGCCTCCCGGTCGACCGCCCACATCATCGCGTCGCGCACCTTCGGGTCGTCGAACGGCGCCTTGGCGGTGTTCAGGTAGAGCATGTCGGTGCAGCCGGTCGACTCCGCCACCATGCGGGCCTTCACGTCCGGCTTGGGCAGCACCTTGGCGGCCGACTCGTGCTGCATCCAGGGCATGTTGATGGCGTTGGCGTCGGCGCCGTCGCTGGCGATGATCCGGTCGTCGGCCTGGCCGCCCTTGATGCCCTCGGTGACCACGATCCGGTCCGGGTACGCCTTGCGGACGGAGTCGGTGGCCTGGTCCCAACTGGTGTTGCGGACCAGCACCAGCTGCTTGCCCCGGTCGTAGGTCTCGATCTTGTACGGCCCGGAGGAGAACGGCCGGGAGTCGTACAGGGTGCCCTTCTCCTGGGCCTGCGGCACCGGGGAGAAGGTCGGCAGGGTGACGGTGTCGGAGAACTCGGCCACCGGGCGCTTGAGGTGGAAGACGATCGTCTTCTCGTCCGGGGTCTCGATGCTGGCCAGGTGCTCGCCGGTCAGCGGGCCCTTGTAGTTCTCACCGCCCGCCAGGTACTGGACGGCGTAGTCGGGGCCGCCGGTGAGGTCCGGGGAGAAGGAGCGCTCGACGTTGTACTTGATGTCGGCGGACTTGATCGGGCTGCCGTCCTCGTACTTGAGGCCGTCCTTGAGGGTGAAGGTCCACACCTTGCCGCCCTCGGAGGACTTGCCGAGGTCGGTGGCGAGGTCCGGGACGATCTCGCTGCCGGCGGCGCCCGGCTCGGACTTGAAGGTGGTCAGGGTGCGGTAGATCAGCCGGGTGCCGAAGTCCATGTGCGGCACGGTCCAGTTGCGGGCCGGGTCGAGGTGGGCGAAGTCCTGGTTGGTCAGGATGTCGAGGGTGCCGCCCTTGACCGGGGTGCCGCCGACGATCGAGCCGGACGCGGCGCCCGGGCCCTGGCTGTTGGCGGGTCCGGCGTCGCCGCCGCTGTCGCTCTTGTCGTTCTTGCAGGCCCCGAGTCCGAGGGTGAGGGTCGCCGCGAGGGCCGCCGCGAGGGCGGCATGGGTGCGCCTGGTCATGTGCAACTCCGCTGTGGGGGGCCTGCTCCGGCCGCTCCGCTGTGTGACCCGTAACATAGTAATGTGAAATTGCACTGCACAAGGGGTGACGCCGTCCGTTACCCAGCTGTGTCCGTGCACCTCACCTCCCCCGCGCCGCTTAGGAGTTCACCGGTGACCCACCCGCAGACCGGCCTCAACACCGGGAGCCACGACCTCCCGGTCTCCCCCGCCCTGGCGGCCTTCATGGGCACCAGCTGGGCCGCCACCCCGCTCCCCGCCGACCACCGCGTCCCCGGTCACGACCGGTTCCCCGGCCGCCGCGCCCGGCTCTCCGCCGCCTTCCCCGGCGAGCGGCTGGTCATCCCGGCCGGCCGCCTCAAGGTCCGCTGCAACGACCTCGACCACCGCTTCCGTCCGCACAGCGCGTACGCCTGGCTCACCGGACTCACCGGCGAGGACCAGGCCGACCACGTCCTGGTGCTCGAACCCGCCGGCCCCGAAGGCCACGAACCGGTGCTCCACGTCCACCCCCGGTCCCCGCGCAGCGGCGGCGAGTTCTACCGCGACCGCCGCTACGGCGAGTTCTGGGTCGGCCGCCGCCCCGACCTCGCCGAAGCCGCGCAGCTCACCGGCATCCGCACCGCACACCTCGACGACCTCGGCAAGCTCTTCACCGGACCGCAGCCGCCCACCCGGGTACTGGCCGGCACCGACCCCGCCGTCGACCGGGCCACCGGCCGCGGCACCCTCCCCCAGGACACCGAACTCGCCGCCGTGCTCTCCGAGTTGCGCCTGGTCAAGGACACCTGGGAGGTCGAACAGCTGCAACTCGCCGTCGACCACACCGTCACCGGCTTCGAGGACGTCGTCCGCGCCCTGCCCACCGCACTGCGCCACCACCGCGGCGAACGCTGGATCGAGGGTGTCTTCGACCTGCGCGCCCGCGCCGAGGGCAACGGCACCAGCTACACCACCATCGCCGCCTCCGGCGCCCACGCCTGCGTGCTGCACTGGATCCGCAACGACGGCGCCCTCGACCCCGACTCCCTGCTCCTGCTGGACGCCGGCGTCGAGACCGACACCCTCTACGCCGCCGACATCACCCGCACCCTCCCGCTCAGCGGCACCTTCACCCCGGTCCAGCGCCAGGCCTACGACCTCGTCCTCGCCGCCCAGAGCGCCGGCATCGCCGCCCTGCGCCCCGGCGCCCGCTTCCGGGACTTCCACCGCGCCGCCATGCGCGTCATCGCCGAAGGCCTCGCCGACTGGGGCGTCCTGCGCATCCCCGCCGAGCAGGCCCTCGACGAGGACAACGGCCTCTACCGCCGCTACACCCTCTGCGGCAGCGGCCACATGCTCGGCCTCGACTACCACGACTGCGCCAAGTCCCGCGCCGACCGCTACCTCGACGGCACCCTGGAACCCGGCATGGTCCTCACCGTCGAACCGGGCCTCTACCTCCAGCCCGACGACGAAACCCTCCCCCTCGAACTCCGCGGCCTCGGCATCCGCATCGAGGACGACCTGGTCATCACCGAGGACGGCGCCCACCTGATGTCCGCCGCCCTCCCCCGCACGGCCCCCGCCATCGAGTCCTGGATGGCCGACCTCCTGGGGTGAGCCCCCGCTCAGCCCTCCCGCGCGCTCCGCCACAGGTCCGTGACGATCGCCGCCGCCGGGCCGGTGCGGGCCAGGTGGTGGGCGGTGCCCGCCCAGAGGTGCATGGCGGTGGTGTCGGCGCGGCGGGTGGCGGCCGCGCGCAGCGGGGCGGTGAGGTGGTGGACCTCGGGGTAGGCGGGCGGGGCGTACGGGCCGTGGCGGTCGATGAAGGCGTTGCGCAGGCCGCGGGCCGGGCGGCCGGTGAAGGCGCGGGTGACCACGGTCTCCGGCAGTTCGGTGAGCGCGGCCCGGTGGGCGGCCGAGGCGCCGGACTCGTCGGAGCGCAGCAGCGCCGTGCCCAGCTGCACCGCGTCCGCCCCGGCCCGCAGCGCCGCCGCGATCGCCGGGCCGTCGCCCAGCCCGCCCGCGGCGATCAGCGGCAACGAGGTCACCGCCCGTACCGCGGCCAGCAGTCGGGGCAGCGGCAGCTCGCCCGGCAGGTCAGTGATCCGGTGGGTGGAGCGGTGCCCGCCGGCCTCCGGGCCCTGCACGGCCAGGGCGTCCATCCCGACCGCCTGGGCCGCCCGGGCCTCCTCCGGCGTGGTCACCGTGCCGATCTGGAGGACTCCCGCCGCCCGCAGCGCGGCGGCCTGCCCGGCCGTCGGCAGCCCGAAGGTGTACGAGACCACCGGCACCGGGTCGGCGAGCAGCACGTCGAGCTTGGCCTCCCAGTCGTCCCGGTCCGGCCCGATCAGCTCCGGCAGCTCCACCCCCCACCGCTCGGCCTCGGGCCGCAGCCGCTCCCGGTAGGCGGCGACCGCCGCCGGATCCCCGGGCGGGCCGGGCACGAAGAGGTTCACGCCGTACGGCCGGTCGGTCGACTTCCGTACCTCGGCGATCTGTTCGGCCATCCCGGTGGCGCTGCGGTAGCCGGCGGCCAGGAACCCCAGCCCGCCGGCCCGGTTGACCGCGGCCACCAGCGCGGGCGTCGAGGCGCCGCCCGCCATCGGGGCCCCGATCACCGGAAGGTCCAGGTCGGCGAGGCGTACGGTCATCGGGCGCTCCTCACATTGCCGCGGGCACGGAACGCCCCCACCCTACGCCCGGCGGGCTCAGCGGATCAGCCCGCGCCCGCGTGCCTCCCGCACCGCCGCGGTACGCGAGTCGACCCCCAACTTGGTGTAGATGTGCACCAGATGGGACTTCACGGTGGCCTGGCTCAGGTGCAGGTGCTGGCTGATCTGCTGGTTGGTCAGCCCGTCCGCGACCAGCCCCAGCACCTCGGTCTCCCGCGCGCTGAGCGCCGCCGCGGGCGTCCGCATCCGCTCCAGCAGCCGGTCCGCCACGCTCGGCGCGAGCGCGCTGCGCCCCGCCGCGGCCGAGCGGACGGCCTGGGCGAGTTCCTCCGGCGGCGCGTCCTTGAGCAGGTACCCGGTGGCGCCCGCCTCCAGCGCGGGCAGGGTGTCCGCGTCGCTGTCGTAGGTGGTGACCACCAGCACCCGCGGCGCGCCCGCCCGGGCGGTGATCGCCGCGGTGGCCTGCGCCCCGTTCATCGCCGAGCCGGGACCGAACTGCAGGTCCATCAGCACCACGTCCACGTCGACACCCGGTTCGGTCGCCAGCTCGACGGCCCGCTCCGCGGTGGCCGCCTCCGCCACGATGGCGAAGTCCGGCTCGCTCTCCAGCACCGCCCGCAGTCCGGCCCGCACCACCGGGTGGTCGTCGGCGATCAGCAACCGGATCACGAGCCGGCCTCCGGGGTGATCGGCAGTTGCACGGCCAGCGCGGTGCCCTCGCCGGGCGCGGACTCCACGGTGAAGCTGCCGCCGAGCGCCCGGGCCCGGGCCCGCATCGAGGGCAGTCCGAAGCCGCCGTCCCCGCCGGTGCGGCCGGCCACCGCCGCCGGGTCGAACCCGGCCCCGTCGTCGAACACGTCCAACGCCACCTCGCCCTCCATGTAGCTGAGTGTCACCTCGGCCCGCGAGGCCTCGGCGTGCCGCACGGTGTTGCCGAGCGCCGACTGCGCGATCCGCAGCAGCGCCACCTCCTGCGCGGCCGGCAGCCGCACCTGGTGCCCGGAGACGTGCAGGTGGACGGGCAAGGCGCTGTGCGCCGTGGTGGTCGCGCACAGCCGTTCCAGGGCGACCGGCAGCGGATCGCCGTCCAGCGCGGGCGGGGTGAGCGCCCGGACGAACCGCCGGGCCTCGTCCAGGTTGTCCTGGGCGGCCTGCCGGGCCTGTTCGACGTACCCGGCGGCGGCCTCGGTGCGCTCGGGCAGCGCCCGCTGGGCCGCCCGCAGCAGCAGTTGGATCGAGCTGAGGCTCTGCGCCAGGGTGTCGTGGATCTCCCGGGCGAGCCGCTCGCGCTCGGCGAGCACCCCGGCCGCGTGGTGGGCGGCGGCGAGGTCGGCGCGGGCGGCGGTCAGCTCGTCGATCAGCCCGCGCCGTTCCTCGCTCTCCCGGTACAGCGCCTGGTAGCCGAGCACCGTGGCGGTGGCGACGGCGGCGCCGAGCGCGGGCCCGATCGAGGCGGCCAGGTTGAAGGCGTGCTGGTGCCAGGACCAGGCGGCGATCGCCCCGGCCGCGGTGAGGGCCACGGCCGTCAGCCCGCCGCGCCGCCCGAGCAGGTGCAGTTCCAGGAAGTACAGCGGGAAGGCCAGCCACACCCCGTCCTGGGTGGCGACCAGCAGGCCCGCCCAGGTGACGCCGAGCAGCGCCAGCCAGAGCGCGGCGCCCCGGCGGGAGCGGTGCACGGCGGCCAGCTTCGGCCCGACGGCGTACACGGCGGCCATCGCGGAGGCCGCGGCGGCCACGGCCGCCGGATCGCCGCCCCGGTCGACGGAGGCGGCCCGGGCGACGGCGAGGACGAGCAGGCCCGCCACGAGCAGGTGCAGGCAGAGCCGGAGGACGCGGGCGACGGGGGTGATTCGGGAACGTTCGGTCGCCATCCCTCCAGCCTAGGTTCCGCCCGCGCACGGCGGCATCAATCAAAAGGTTGAACTCCGCTTCTGCCCTTCGATGCCCAGGATGCAATCCCCGGCGCGATGCCCGCGGCCCCCCGGTTCGACGAATGTTGGCAGCGTCACCAGTCCCGCTGCCGCAGGAAGGCCCACCGTGTTCGTCGCCTGGAGGGATCTCCGATTCGCCAAGGGGCGGTTCGCCCTGATGGGAACCGTCATCGTGCTGATCACCGTGCTGGTCGGCCTGCTGTCCGGCCTGACCGCCGGGCTCGGCCGGCAGAACATCTCCGCGATCACCGGCCTGCCCGCGGACCACCTGGTGTTCTCCAAGCCCGCCGACGGGCAGCAGCTGAGCTTCACCGACTCCCAGCTCACCCCCGACCAGTGGCAGGCCTGGTCCCGCGAGCCGGGCGTCACCTCCGCCCAGCCGCTCGGCATCACCACCACCAAGGCCGCCGCGGGCACCCGCACCGCCGCGCTGTCCGCCTTCGGCGTCCCGGACGGCTCCGACCTGGCCCCGCAGGGCGACCGGATCGCCCCCGGCCAGGCCGTGCTCTCCCGCACCGCCGCCGAGAAGCTCGGCAACCTCACCGCCGGCGCCGACTTCACCATGGCCGGGCACCCGCTGCACGTCGCCGCCGTCGAGGGCGACGCCGCGTACAGCCACACCCCGGTGATCTGGACCAGCCTCACCGACTGGCAGCGGTTCGCCCCCGGCGGGACCGGCCACGCCACCGTCATCGCCCTGCACACCGCCAAGGGCGCCGACCTCGCCGCCGCCGACGCCCGGCACGGCACCGTCACCCGCACCCGCGACGACGCGCTGGCCGCGATCGGCTCCTACACCTCCGAGAACGGCTCGCTGCAGCTGATGCGCGGCTTCCTGTTCGCCATCTCCGCCCTGGTGATCGGCGCCTTCTTCACCGTCTGGACGATCCAGCGCAGCGGCGACATCGCCGTGCTGAAGGCCCTCGGCGCCTCCACCCGCTACCTGCTGCGGGACGCCCTCGGCCAGGCGGTGCTGCTGCTGGTGCTCGGTACGGCCGTGGGCACCGCGATCGCCGCCGGCTTCGGCGCGCTGATCG
Organism: Kitasatospora sp. NPDC089509; assembly: GCF_044749365.1. NCBI lineage: Bacteria > Bacillati > Actinomycetota > Actinomycetes > Kitasatosporales > Streptomycetaceae > Kitasatospora > Kitasatospora sp. NPDC089509. Next base: position 216,798 of record NZ_JBIVHS010000010.1, read on the forward strand.
GCTCCGCCGTCCCCTTCGTCCTGGACGCCCCGACCGTCCTGCTGCCCGCCGTCGTCATGATCGCCCTCGGCGCGGTCGGCGCGGCCCTGTCCATCCGCCGGATCACCTCCGTCGACCCGCTGACCGCCCTGGGGAGCGCCCGATGAGCTTGACCCTCGACCGCATCACCCTCACCTACCCCGACGGCGACGGCCGGCTGACCGCCCTGGACGAGGTCTCACTGACCGTCCCCGAGGGCTCCATCACCGCCGTGGTCGGCCCCTCCGGCTCCGGCAAGTCCAGCCTGCTGGCGGTGGCCGCCACCCTGATCACCCCGGACTCCGGCCGGGTCGTGGTCGACGGCACCGACACCACCGGCCTGAGCCGCGCCGAGCTCACCGCACTGCGCCGCGACCGGATCGGCATCGTCTTCCAGCAGGCCAACCTGCTGCCCTCGCTCACCGCCGCCGAACAGCTCCAGGTGATGGCCCACCTGGACGGCCGCTCCCCCCGCGAGGCCCGCGGCCGCGCCCTGGAACTCCTCGACGCCGTCGGCCTCCGCGACCAGGCCGCCCGCCGGCCGCACCAGCTGTCCGGCGGCCAGCGCCAACGGGTCAACATCGCCCGGGCGTTGATGAACGACCCCACCGTGCTGCTCGTCGACGAGCCCACCAGCGCCCTCGACCACGAACGCGGCGCCGCCGTCCTGGAGTTGATCACCGACCTCACCCACCGCCGGGCCACGGCCACCGTCCTGGTCACCCACGACCGCACCCACCTGACGGCCGTCGACCAGATCGCCGAGGTCCACGACGGCCGCCTGACGCTCCCGGCGGCGGTGGCCTGAGCTACTTCTTCGCCGCCAGCACGTCGTCCACCGAAAGCGTCACCGACGCCCCGATCGACTCCGGCAGTGTGAACGACTGCCCCGGGTGGTGGACGACGTGCACTTGGTATTCGTCGTCCTGCGGCTCGGTCAGCATCATGACCCGCTGATTCGTCCGGTCCACGATGACGTAGACCGGCACGCCGGCCGAGGCGTAGGCGGCCGGCTTCTTCTTCAGGTCGTCGCTGAGATTCGATGACGTGACCTCAAGCACGAGACGGAAGACTTCCGGGTCGTAGCAGTTGTACTCGATCACATGGTCGTCGATGTCGGCGTCAACGATCGACAGGTCCGGTACCGCGTAGTCCGAAGGTCCGCTCGGCAACCAGATACCGACGTTCTGCAGAACGTCGACCTCGTCCCCGTCGAGGCCGGCCGCGAACAGCACACGCATGAGGCGGCTCAGCGACTTACCGTGCGAAGCATTCGGCGGCGGCGTCACGGTGATCTGGCTCCCGACGATCTCGACCCGGTGCCCGACGAACTGGTTGGAGATCAGCTCGGCGGCCTCAAGCAGCGTCGGCTGCTCAACGGCTCTGAGCAGCGGGCGCTGCTCAAAGGGCTCTTCCACTGCTGCGGCGGACATGGAGTTCCTCCTGGCTGCCGATGTCGAGATCATCATCGTAGAACGCGGGCGCCTTCCGTCCCCCGATTCCCACTCTTCACCCAAATGGGTGGTTTAGCCCCTACCGAGCCCGCAGCCGCAGAGCCGGGCGCTCCGGCTCGGCCTCCTCGTCCTGGCCCGCCCAGAGCGACCGGACGTGGCTGAGGTGCCGGGTCATGCAGGCCTCGGCCGCCTCCGCGTCGCCGGTGAGCATCAGGTCCAGCAGCTCCACGTGCTCCTCCGCCGAGGACACCAGCTGCCCCAGCTCGTCCAGCCGGGTCAGCCCGTACAGCCGGGAGCGCTTGCGCAGGTCGCCGACCACCTCCACCAGCCGGGCGTTGCCCGCCAGCCCCAGCAGGTCGAGGTGGAACTGCCGGTCCGCCTCCAGGTAGCCGATCAGGTCGTGCTTGCGCGCGGCCGCGACGATCGCCTCGGCCTCCGGGCGCAGCCGCTCCAGCTGCTCCTTGGTCGCCGTCCGGGTGACCAGGCCGACGGTCGGGACCTCGATCAGGGCGCGGATCCCGGTGTAGTCGTCGAGGTCGCGCTCGGTGAGCTCGGTGACCCGGAAGCCCTTGTTGCGGACGGCCTCGACCAGCCCCTCGCGGGCGAGGTCGAGCATGGCCTCGCGGACGGGGGTCGCCGAGACGCCGAAGTCGGCGGCGAGCGCGGGCGCGGAGTAGACGACTCCGGGGCGCAGTTCGCCGGAGATGAGGGCCGCCCGGAGGGCGTGGGCGACCTGGTCGCGGAGCCGCTCCTGCACGGAGATCAGGGTGCGGGATTTGAGCTCGGCCATGGTGTTCCTCCGGGTGGGTGCAGAACACCAGCGTACAATGTCACGTTACGTTGAGCGCGCAACAATCCGGGATCCGGACGCCCCGTCAACCCCGCCGATGCTCATCGTGGCAGCGGCCGTCGGCCCTGACAACGGCCGACGGCACACGATCTGGCTACGCCGCCCGGAACCTCCCCACCAGCGACGTGAAGCTCGCCGATCCTCTCCACCTACGACCGGACCGCGCCGGACGCCTGAAACGCGAAGGAGCCGGCCCGGTGGGGGATCCCCTCCCACCGAGCCGACTCCGGCTCCACGACTGCCGACCTCCGCCGGGGGCGACACCCCCGGCAGCCGACTCACCCACTACGGCGACTGGGACCGCCCGGACCGGTAGACCTCGGCCGCCACCGCCAGGTCCTCCCAGGCCATCCCGACGCTCTTGAAGAACCGCGGCCGCCCGTCCGGCACCAGCGCGTCGCCGCGCACCAGCTCGGCCAGGTTCCACACCTGCCGCTGCCCCAGCGCACCCGCCATCAGCAGGTCCCCGGCCTCCCGGGCCGCGACGCCGCGCGCCTCCACGTACAGCTCGGCCCGCCCGACCAGCACCTCGTCCACCTCACGGGCGTCCGGCTCGTGCGAGCCGACCGCCGCGACGGCCGCGTGCCCGGGCACCAGCGCGCCGTCGAACAGCGGGGTGCGCGCGGTGGTGCAGCAGACCACGAGGTCCGCCCCGGCGACGGCCTCCGGCGCGCCCACGGCCGCCGAGAGCCCGAGCCCGCGTCCGTACGCCGCCAGTGCGGCCGCCCGACCGGCGTCGCGCGCCACCACCGTCACCCGCCGGAGCGGCCGGACGGCCAGCAGCGCGTCCAGGTGCCCGTACGCCTGCGGCCCGGAGCCGAACACCACCAGGTGCTCGGCCTCCGGCACCGCAAGCCGCGCTAGCGCCGCCGCCGTCACGGCGGGCGTGCGCAGGGCCGTGAGGGCCGCGCCGTCCAGGACGGCCAGCGGCTGCAGGGTCGGTCCGTCCAGCAGCAGGTAGCTGCCGGTGATCCGGGGCAGTCCGAGCGCGGGGTTGGCCGGCGCCACCCCGGCGATCTTGACCCCCGCGTAGGGCCCGGCGGCGGCCGGCATCATCAGCAGCTCCCCGGCCGGTACCGGTACGGCCGACCGGGCGGGTGCCGCTTCCGGGTCGAACCCGTCCAGCAGCACCCGCTCGATCGCCCGCACCGCGTCGGCGGGCCCGACACCGCCGACCCCCGGCACGGCGTACTGGAGCGGCTCAGCCGCCGCGCCGGGCAGATCAGTACCGGTCAGGTCGGAACCGGGCGCAACGACACCGGACGCAACGGAACCGGACGACACAGCAGCACTCACAGCAGGAACCCCGTCCCCAGCCCGTCCCCCGACTCCAGCACGAACCGGTGCTCCCCGGTGCGGTGCGCCGTCCCGCTGACCTCGGTCACCACGCCCTCCGCCAGCGGGTCCCCGCCGGCCAGGACCCGCCCGGTGAACACCGTGCCGATGATCGACTCGTGCCGCAGCTCCTCCCCCGGGGCGAGCCGCCCCTCGGCCGCGAGCACCGCGAGCCGGGCGGAGGTGCCGGAGCCGCAGGGCGAGCGGTCGATCTGCCCGTCCGCGAACACGGTGACGTTCCGCTGGCTCAACACACCGTCGACGGAGGGCAGTTCGTCGTACAGCACCACCCCGTACACCCCGGACAGCCGCCCGTCCTCGGGGTGGACGACCGCCTCGGTGCCGGCCAGCAGCTCCCTGATCTCCCGCCCCACAGCGGTGAGTTCGGGCAGCTGCGCCGGCTCGACCGCGAGGCCGAGCGCGGCCGCCGGCACCGAGGCGTAGCACGCACCGGAGTGCGCCACCGCGACCTCGACCACCCCGCGCGAGGTGGTCAGCGGCAGCTTCAGGGCGCTGACCCGGCTGGGCACGTTGCGGAAGGTGACCCCGGTGGTCCGCCCGCCGGCCCGGTGCACCAGCGCGGTGACCCGCCCGGAGGGCACGTCGATCCGCACCCGGGCCGTGCCGTCGGCGGGCGCCTTGACCAGCCCGGAGTCCACCGCCCAGGCGCCGAGCGCGATGGTGCCGTGCCCGCAGGCCGTCGAGTAGCCGTCCTTGTGCCAGAACAGCACGCCCAGGTGCGCCTCGTCGTCGTCCGGCGGCACCAGGAAGCCGCCGTACATCCCGGCGTGCCCACGCGGCTCCCGGACCAGCAGCTGCCGGACGGTGTCCAGCGCACCGGGCCGGGGCGCGGTGGCACTGCCGCCCGCGCCGAGCACGATCGCCCGGCGCTCGGCGACGCTGTCGCCGGGGATCGGGGGCAGCCCGCCCAGCACGATCCGGAACGGCTCGCCGGCCGTGTGGTAGTCGACCGCGTCGACGGTGTCGAGCAGGTCCACCGTGCGGGCGCCCATCACGCGCCCCCGCCCGGCAGCACGCTGACGGTACGGCTGACGGTGTAGAAGTCCAGTGCGGCCTGGCCCTGTTCGCGGTCGCCGTGGCCGGCGCCCTTGGCCCCGCCGAAGGGCAGGTGGAAGTCGACGCCGCTGGAGGGGGCGTTGACCCGGATCATGCCCGCGTCCAACCGGTCGGCGGCGGCCAGCGCCACGTCCAGGCTGCGGGTGTGCACCGAGGTGGCGAGGCTGTGCGGGGTGTCGTTGGCCAGCGCGATCGCCTCGTCCAGGTCGGCCGCCCGGTGCAGCACCGCGACCGGTCCGAAGAACTCCTCACGGGCCAGCGGGTGTTCGGCCGGCACGTCGGCGAGCAGGGTGGGTTCGAGGTACCAGCCGTCCCGCTCGGGCACCCGCCCGCCGGTCAGCAGCTCGGCCCCGGCCGCCACCGCCGAGGCGACGGCGACGGTCAGCCGCTCCCGCGCGGCGGCGTTGATCACCGGCCCGCACACCGCGTCGTCGACCGATGCCAGCGCCTTGACCAGCGCCTCGCGCAGCGGCTGGTACGCCGCACCGACCGCGATCACCCGGCTGGTGGCGGTGCACTTCTGCCCGGCGTAGCCGGCGACGGCGGCCGCGATGTGCCCGGCGGCCAGCTCCACGTCCGCATCCGGCAGCACCAACGCGGCGTTCAGGCCGCCGAGTTCGGCCTGCACCGGCACCCCGCGCCCGGTGGCGGCGCGGACCACCGCACGCCCGACCCCGGTCGAACCAGTGAAGGACACCACGTCCGCGGCGTCGACCAGCGCCTCGCCCTCCTCGGCCCCGCCGGGCAGCACCGTGAACACGTCCGCGGGCAGCCCGGCCGTTCCGGCCAGCTCCGCCAGCCGCAGCGCGCACGCGGTCGCCTCGGGGGCCGGCTTGAGCACCACCGTGTTGCCGACCGCCAACGCCGGCGCGGCCTTCCAACTGGGGATCGCCAGCGGGAAGTTCCACGGCGCGATCAGCCCGGCCACCCCGTACGGGCGCCGCCGGGTGAGCAGCAGCCCGGGCCCGGCGGCGGTCTCGTGCACCGCCCCGGACGGCGCGTACGGCGCCTGCGCGTAGTACCGCCAGATCGCCGCGGTCCGGGCGACCTCGCCGCGCGCCTCGGCGAGCGGCTTGCCGACCTCGCGCACGATCAGCGCGGCCAGTTCCCCGGCGTGCGCCTCGACCGCCTCCGCGAGCCGCCCCAGCGCCGCCGACCGGGCCCCCGCCCCGGCCGCGAGCCAGCCGCCCTGGGCGGCCCGGGCCCGTCCGACGGCGGCCCGCACGGCTTCGGCGCCGGGTGCCCCGACCGCGACCACCAGGTCGGTCGGATCGGCGGGGTTGTACGAGGTGATGCTCACAACTACCAGCCCTTCAGAGCGAGTTCACAGCAGGTTGGACAGCGGGGGTCAGAGCAGGAAGCCCGCCGGGAACGGGTCGTCCGGGTCGAGGAAGTACTGGGCGGTGCCGGTGACCCAGGCCCGTCCGGTGACGGTCGGCACCACCGCGGGCCGCCCGGCGACCTCGGTCTCCTCGACCAGCCGCCCGGTGAAGGTGGTCCCGATGAAGGAGTCGTTGCGGAAGTCGCGCCCGAGCGGCAGTTCGCCGCGGGCGTGCAGCTGTGCCATCCGCGCCGAGGTGCCGGTGCCGCAGGGCGAGCGGTCGAACCAGCCGGGGTGGATGGCCATCGCGTGCCGGGAGTGCTCGGCGGTGGAGCCGGGGGCGAGCAACTGGACGTGGTGGCAGCTGTGGATGGACGGGTCCTCCGGGTGCACCGGCCGGTCCGGGCCCGCGTTGATCGCGTCCATCATGGCCAGGCCCGCGTCCAGGATCTCCTGCTTGCGCTCGCGCTCGAAGGGGAGCCCGAACTCGGCGAGCGGCAGGATCGCGTAGAAGTTGCCGCCGTACGCGAGGTCGTAGCGGACCGTGCCGTAGCCGGGCACCTCGATCTTGCGGTCCAGTGCGACGGAGTACGAGGCCACGTTGCGGATGGTGACCGCCTTGGCGGCGCCGCCCTCGACCCGCACCTCGGCGACCACCAGCCCGGCGGGGGTGTCCAGCCGCACCGTGGTGACCGGCTCGACCACCGGCACCATCCCGGTCTCGACCAGCACGGTGGCGACTCCGATGGTGCCGTGCCCGCACATCGGCAGCAGCCCGGAGACCTCGATGTAGAGCACCCCGAAGTCGGCGTCCGGCCGGGTCGGCGGCTGCAGGATCGCGCCGCTCATCGCCGCGTGCCCGCGCGGCTCGTACATCAGCAGGGTGCGGAAGTGGTCCAGGTGCTGCTGGAAGTGCACCCGGCGCTCGGCCATGGTGGCCCCGGGGATGACGCCGAAGCCGCCGGTGATCACCCGGGTCGGCATGCCCTCGGTGTGCGAGTCGACGGCGTGGAACACGTGACGGCTCCGCATGGCCTCACAACTCCCTCTGATGAACGGTCGGTTGAGGCCGGCTGCCCGCACAGCCGGCCCGGACGGGGGAAGGCTACGCCAGACCCTCGGCCAGCGCCTTCTCGGTGGCCGCACGGACGGCCGCCTCGATCTCCGGGAGCAGCGGCTGACGCGGCGCCCGGACCGGCCCGCCGGGGCGGCCGGCGATGTCCATGGAGAGCTTGATGGCCTGGACGAACTCGGTCTTGGAGTCCCAACGGAACAGCGAGTGGAGCGACTTGTACAGCGGCAGCGCGGTCTCCAGGTCCCGCGAGACGGCGGCGTCGTAGAGCGCGACCGAGGCCTCCGGCAGCGCGTTGGGGTAGCCCGCGATCCAGCCGACGGCCCCGGCGATCGCCAGCTCCAGCAGCACGTCGTCGGCGCCGATCAGCAGGTCCAGCCCGGGGGCCAGCTCGGCGATCTCGTACGCCCGGCGGACGTCCCCGCTGAACTCCTTGACCGCCACGATCGAGCCCTCGCCGTGCAGTTGCGCGAGCAGCGCGGGCACCAGGTCGACCTTGGTGTCGATCGGGTTGTTGTACGCGACGACCGGCAGGCCCGCCTTGGCGACCTCCGCGTAGTGGGCGCGCACCGAGTCGTGGTCGGCCCGGTAGGCGTTCGGCGGCAGCAGCAGGACGGAGCCCGCCCCGGCCTCCGCGGCCTGCTCGGCCCAGCGGCGGGACTCGGCGCTGCCGTACGCGGCGACGCCGGGCATGACCCGGGCGCCGTCGCCGGCCGCCTCGACCGCCACCTCGACGACCCGGGCGCGCTCCTCGGCGGTGAGCGTCTGGTACTCGCCCAGCGAGCCGTTGGGCACGACGCCGTCACAGCCGGACTCGATCAACCAGCGGACGTGCTCGGCGTAGGCCTCGTAGTCGACGGAGAGGTCCGGGCGCAGCGGGATCGTGGTGGCGACCATGATGCCGCGCCAGGGACGGGTGGTGTCACGGGGGGTGATGGACACGGTGTACTCCTTGGTGAGGTGTGACATTTTATTAGAGGAGACGGGCCGGAGACAAGAGTCCCCGGCCCGCGCGTTCGACGGGCCGTCCCGGGTCGGCCCGGGACGCCCCCGAGGAGGCCTAGACGTCCGTGGCCGGGCAAGGGCCGGAGGCGGCGGGGGCGGAGTCAGCGACCCCCGCCGCCAGCTGGGAGAGCGGCACCGGGCAGGCGAACGGCCGCCGGTCCGCGCCCGGCTCGCCCGAGCCGGACAGGCAGGCCACGGCCGGACCGCACATCCGCCCCTGGCACCAGCCCATCCCGGCCCGGGTGAGCAGCTTGACGGTGCGGGGGTCGCCCGCGCCCAGCTCCTCCACGGCCTCCCGGATCCGGGCGACCGGCACCTCCTCGCAGCGGCACACGTCGGTGTCCGGCCGCAGCCACCCGGTCCAGCCGGGCCCCGGCCGGTGCGCCGCCGCCATCAGCGCGGCGAAGGCCCGCAGCCGCGCCCGGCGGCGCAGCAACGACCGCTCGGGCGGCTCCCCGACCCGCCCGGAGAGCTCCGCGGCGATCGCGTGCGCGGCCAACTCCCCCTCGGCGAGCGCGAGGTCCGCGCCGCCGACGCCGTTGGTCTCCCCCGCGGACCAAAGGCCGGGCACCGAGCTGCGCAGCCGGGCGTCGACCCGCAGCGCGACCGCGCCGTCCGCCCCGGTGACGGTGGCCGCCCCGAGTTCGGTGGCCAGGTCGATCTGCGGCAGCAGCCCGTGGCCGACGGCGAGCGCGTCGCAGTCGATCCGCCGCTCGGTGCCGGGCAGCGGTCGCCAGTCGGCGTCCAGCCGGGCCACCGTGACGCCGGTGACCCGGTCCGTCCCGTGCGCCTCCACCACCGCGCTGCGCGGCCGCAGCCGGACGCCGTGCCGCAGCAGCGCGCGGCCGTGCCCGGCGCCCTCGACCAGCTTGGCGGGGACGGCCGCCAGCACGTCGGGGCGCCGGGCGTACCCGAGGTAGTCCGTCGCCTCGACCACGGCCGGGACCTCGGCCCCGGCCGTGACCAGCGAGGAGGCGGCCGCGAGCAGCAGCGGCCCGCTGCCGGCCACCACGATCCGCCGACCGGGCAGCACCAGCCCGGCCTTGAGCATGGCCTGGGCGCCGCCCGCGGTGACCACCCCGGGCAGGGTCCAGCCGGGGAACGGCAGCTGCCGCTCGTAGGCCCCGGTGGCGAGCAGCACGGTCCGGGCCCGGACGGTGGCCCGGTCGCCGCTCTCCGGCCCGCGGGTGACGTGCACCGCGAAGCCGTCGTCGGTCCGCTCCAGGGCCCACACCTGGTGGCCGCCGCGGAAGTCCACCCGGTCGTGGGCGGCCAGCCGCCCGGCCAGCCCGGCGTAGACCGACCAGCCGTGGTGCAGCCGGTCCGGCCGGGCCGCGCCCAGGCCCGGCGCCGGGTGCCGGTAGTACTGCCCGCCGGTGCTCTGCCCGCCGTCCAGCAGGACGCAGCGCAGCCCCAGGTCGGCGGCGGTGACGGCGGCGGCCAGCCCGGCGGGCCCGGCACCCACCACGGCGAGGTCGTAGGCCCCCGACGGCCCGGACGACTCCGACGGCCCGGACGGCTCCAACAGCCCGGACGGCTCCGACGGTTCGAACGACTCAGACGGCGAGGTCGGCACGGCCGTGGCCCTCCTGGGTGGTAACGACGGTGCCCGGCTCGGCGGGCACCAGGCAGGTGCGCTGGTTGGGCCGGCCGTCCACGGTGGCCAGGCAGTCGAAGCAGGCCCCGATCCCGCAGAACACCCCGCGCGGACGCCCGCCGACCCTGGTGGTGCGCCAGGCGAGCACGCCGTCGGCCCAGAGCGCGGCGGCGATCGACTGCCCGGGCAGGGCCCGGACGGGCCTCCCGTCGAACTCGATGTGGTGGGCGGGGCCGGGTGCGGCCTCGACCAGCCCGGCGGGGGTGCGGCGACGCGTCACCGGCTTCTCCAATCCATGGAACGGTACGAGGGGTCTCAGGCGGCCGGGAACCGGTCCGCCCGGAACGGCGCGAGGTCGAGCTCCGGCCGTTTCCCGGTCAGCTGCTCGCTGATCAGCAGCCCGGTGGCCGGCGCCAGCCCGATCCCGGCGCCCTCGTGCCCGCAGGCGTGGTGGAGCCCGGGCACCCGGGGATCCTCCCCGACGGCCGGCAGGTGGTCCGGCAGGTACGGGCGGAAGCCCCGGTAGGTGCGCATCACGACGACCTCGGCGAGCACCGGGAACAGCTCCGCGGCCTGGACGGCGAGCCGGCGCAGCACCTCCTGGGAGAGGGTGCGGTCGAAGCCGACCCGCTCCCGGCTGGCGCCGATCAGCACCGGACCGCCCGGGGTCCCCTCGACCACGGCGGAGGTCTGCAGCCCGGCCGAGCCGCTGGCCACGTCGGCCACGTAGTCGGCGGCGTACACCTTGTGCCGGACCAGCCGCGGCAGCGGCTCGGTGACCAGGACGAAGCCGCGCCGGGGCAGCACCGGCAGCCGCACCCCGGCGAGCGCGGCCAGCTCACCGCCCCAGGTGCCGGCCGCGTTGACCACGGCGGGCGCGGCCAGGCGGCGCCGGTCGGTCCGCACCCCGCGCACCGCGCCGTCCGGCCCCCGGTCGACGGCGGTCACGCTCTCCCCGGTGAACAGTTCGGCGCCCATCCGACGGGCCTCGCGCAGCAGGTGGGCGGCGGCCAGGGCGGGCTGCACCTGGGCGTCCTGCGGGTACCGGAAGCCGCCCGCCAGTCCGGGGGCGAGGTGCGGCTCCAGCTCGCGCAGCCGCTCGGCCGGGACCTCCTCGGCCTCGACCCCGGCCGCCCGCTGTCCGGCGGCGAAGCTCCGCAGCGCCTGCTGCCCGGCGGCCGTCGAGGCGACCACCACGCCGCCCTTGGCCTCGTACTCCATCGCCGGGCCGAGGTCCTCGGCGAGTTCGCGCCAGAGCCGGGTGCTGAGCAGGGCGAGGTCGAGCTCGGGGCCGGGTTCCTTGTCCGAGACCAGCAGGTTGCCCTCGCCCGCCCCGGTGGTGCCCCCGGCCACCGGCCCGCGGTCGACGACGGCGACGGCGAGCCCGGCGCGGGCGGCGTAGTAGGCGCAGGCGGCGCCGACCACTCCGGCGCCGACCACGACGACGTCCAGGGGAGGTCTGTGGGTCTTCAGCACGTCAGTAATATGTCACATGCCATCCACCGTGCCAAGAGCACAGATCCCCCGAAATGAACCCCAAAGGAACCGCCCTCCCGGGAGCAGGAAGCCCGGGAGACGGAAACGGCCCCGGCCCTCCGCACGAGGCGAAGGACCGGGGCCGCCGGACCCAACCGGTCACCCGGTCACCCGGCTCAGGTGATGTCGTCCATCTGCTCCCGGCGCGCGGTCGGCACCGGGGCCGCACCCGCCGCCGGGGTCGAGGAGGCCTGGACCAGCTCCGCACCGGCCACCGGCTGCACCGACAGGTCCACGTGCGAGGCCTCCTCGTCGTCCAGGTCGGCGTCCGGGTTGTTCCGGCGCTTGCGCCGGTCGTTCATGATCGCGATGCCCACCGCGACGAAGTAGAGCGCCCAGATCGGCGCGGCCAGCGTCAGCATGCTCACCGGGTCGGCACTCGGGGTGGCGAAGGCCGCAAACACCGTGATGCCCATGACCATGCCGCGCCACCAGCCGAGCAGCCGCTTGCCGGTGATCATCCCGACCTGGTTCAGCATCACCAGCAGCAGCGGGAACTCGAAGGCCAGGCCGAAGACCAGCACCATCCGGGTCGCGATGTCGAGGTAGTCCTCGGGCGGCAGGATCGGCGTGGTGTTGTTCGGGGTGAACGAGATCAGCACGTCGACCGTGGTCGGCAGCACCAGGATCGCCACGGACACACCGGCCAGGAACAGCGGCGCCCCGCAGGCCATGAAGACGATCGCGTACTTCTTCTCGTGCTTGTGCAGCCCGGGCGCGATGAAGGCCCACACCTGGTACAGCCAGATCGGCACGGTCGCCACCACGCCGGCCGTCAGCGAGACCTTCAACATCCAGGTGAAACCGGCGGTCAGACCGATGTTGGAGACCTGGGCGCACTTGCCGTGGTACTGGCTCGCCGTCTCCACGGTGCAGCGCGGCAGCGGCTCCAGCAGGAAGTCCTCGATCTGCTTGTGGTAGATCGCCGCGATGATGGTGATCACCACGATCGCCAGGACCGACTTGACCACGCGGTTGCGCAGTTCCCGCAGGTGGTCGGCGAGGGCCATCCGCCCCTCAGGATCCTTGGGCGCCTTCTGCGGCGCCTTGGAGAGCTTGCTCAACCCCGGTCCTCAACTCGTGCGTCGAGGCCCGCCGGTCGACGGGCCTCCGTGGTCGCGTACGTCGCGTGCGCCGCGTGCGCCAGGTGCTTCGGGTACGTCGGGCACCTCACCCGCGGCACGCTCAGTGCGGGCGGTCGCCGCCGGGCGTTCCCGGACCGCTGCCGGGTTCGGCCACCGGACGGGCCGTGGCCGAGGCCCCCGGAGCGGACTGGACGGTCCTCGCCGTGGGCTCCGCCGAGACCTGCGGCTGGGCGGGCGGCGCGGACTGCGCGCCGCCGTCCGGCTCGTTCTCCGAGCGCATCGCCTTGGCCTCGCTCTTCAGGATCCGCATCGACTGCCCCAACGAGCGTGCCAGCTCGGGCAGCCGCTTGGCTCCGAACAGCACGATGGCAACCACCACGACCACCACGATCGCGGTCATCGAGAAGCGCATGCGCCGACCACCTTCTGCATCCGCGGCCCGGCAGGGCCGCCCGTCGCGGATGGTAACCGCTGCGGGTGACGTCCCGACGAAGGCCGCCCGAACAGGACAGCGGCCCCCGGTTCGCAGTTCAGGAGCCACTTGAGAGCGTAACCCGCCCCTACCTCCGAGCAGCAGCCCCCGTACCGCCGACGTCCTCGCTGTGCTAACGGTTCCGCCGTGCCGGACCGAACAGCACGTCGTGCCGGACCGGCCCTAGCGGTTCGGCTGCGCCGCCGGTACCGCCGAGGCCAGCTCCCCCGCCGCCTCGGTCAGCGCCCGCGCGGCCGCGTCCACGCCCTTGGCGAGCGCCCGCACGTCCAGCCAGAGCCGGATCGCGAGGACCCCGAGGACCAGCAGGCCCGCGGTGGCGAGCAGGACGGCGGCGACGAGCATCCAGGACATGCGCCCACCCTATACGGGCCGGAAAAACGGCCCCCACGGACGCCAGGGCCTGTCCGGCCGGACAGGCCCTAGCCCTCCGCCGGAACGAGCCGCATGGTGCGCACGCCCGCCGCGGTGAGCGCCTCGACGATCTTCTCCCCGGCCGGCTTGCGCACCGCCGCCCCGCAGAGCGGGCAGCCGAAGCTGTAGTGGGCCTGCGCCGGGGTCCGGCCGAGGGTCAGCCGGAACTCCTCGGCCGGGAGTTCGATCTTCTCCCGGCACTGCGAGCAGTACACCTTGAATCTCGTCCCGGGCTCCACCGCTCAGACCCGCCCCTCCCCGTAGGCGGCCAGCGCCTCCCGCGCGGCCGAGCGCGCCTGCTCGGCCAGTTCGGGCGGCGAGACGATCCGGCCGTCCCGGCCCAGCCGCAACGCCAGCGGGCGCAGCTGGGAGGGGTCGGCGCTGCGCAGGGTGATCCGCAGTCCGCCGTCGGGCAGTTCCTCGGCCCGGTCGTGGGTGTAGTACTCGGCGACCCAGCGGCCGCCGGAGGAGACCTCCACCACCACCTCCGGGTCGTCCGCCGCCGGGTTGACCAGCCCGCCGCTCAGGTCGCGCGGCTCGCGCCGGGGCGGGTCGGCCGGGACGTCCAGGACGCGGATCTCGGCGACCCGGTCCAGCCGGAACATCCGGTGGTCCTCCGAGGTGCGGCACCAGGCTTCCAGGTAGGTGTGGCCCTCGGTGAGCAGCCGGATCGGGTCGACCTCGCGCTCGGTCATCCCGCCGCGCCCGTGCGAGTAGTAGCGCAGCCAGAGCCGGCGGCCCTCGCTGAGCGCGCGGTCGATGTCGGCGAAGACGTGGCTCTCGGCCTCGAAGGTCACGCCGACCCGGGCGCTGCCCTCGGCGCTCTCCCCCGCCGCGTTCTCGATCTTGGCGACGGCCCGGGTGAGCGCCTCCCGGTCCCCGGCCCGCAGGCCCGGCAGCCCGGCCACCGCCCGTGCGGCGACCAGCAGCGCGGTGGCCTCGTCGGCGGCCAGCCGCAGCGGCTGGGCCACGTCGTCGACGTTGTGCCACCAGATCCGCTCGCCGTCGGTGTCGATGTCGAGCAGGTCGCCGCCGCGGAAGCTGGTGCCGCACATCGGCAGCACGTTGAGGTCCCCGATCAGCTCGCGCTCGCTGATCCCGAACGCCCGGGCCACCTCGGCGACCTCGGCCCCCGGCCGCTCGCGCAGGTAGGTGACCAACGACAGCATCCGTCGCGTCTGGTCGATGGCGTTGCTCATGCGTCCGCTCCTTCAAGCCCCGCGACCGCCCGCAGCCGGTCGACCACATCCGCCCGCAGCTCCTCCGGCCCGAGCACCAGCACGTCCGGCCCGAACTCCGCGAGATCGGCGCCCAGCCCGTTGCCGTACGGGATCTCCAGCTCGTCCCAGCCCTCGTCCACCCGGGCGCTGCTCAGCGCCTTGGTGCGCAGCGGGAAGCCGGCGCCCCGGCGGACCCGGACGGTCGCGGTGGCGGTGGCCCCCTCACCGGCGAACTTGGCCACGGTGGCGCGGACGTCCACGTGCTCCGGCACGGTGCCGAGGAAGGCCCCGGTCCTGGCCTTCACCCTGCCGGTGATCCGGCTGAGCCGGAACACCCGGGCGTCGCCGCGGTCTCGGTCGTACCCGGCCAGGTACCAGTGCCCGCGCCAGCACTCCAGCGCCCACGGCTCGACGCTGCGCTGCTCGACGGCGGCGGCACCGGCCTTGCGGTACTCGAAGGTGACCGGACGGCGGTCGCGGGCGGCGGTGAGCAGCGGCTCGAACGCGGCCTCCCGGGCGGGGATCCGCGGCTCCAGGGCGGTCCGGCCCTCGGCCTCGGTGAACGGCACCCCGGCCGCGCGCAGCTTCTGCAGCGCGCCGCTGGCCGCGCCGGACATCTTGGCCTGCTGCCAGACCCGGGCCGCCAGGGTCAGCGCGGCGGCCTCCTCGGCGTCCAGCGCGATCTCCGGCAGCCGGTTGCGGTCGGCGCGGGCCAGGTAGCCGAGCTCGCCGTCCAGCGTGCTCTCGTCGACGTCGATCACCAGGCCGAGCTCGCGCAGGTCGTCCTTGTCCCGCTCGAACATCCGGTTGAAGGCGTCCTCGCTGCTGTTCTGCCAGGCCTCGCGGTACGCCTCGATGGATTCCCGCAGCTCCTTCTTGGAGAGCGGACGTCTGGTGTTCATCAGGCACAGGGCGAGATTCATCAGCCGCTCTGCCTTGGCGATCGCCATCGCTGACCCTTCCGGTGTGCCGCGCCGCGCGCGGGGTGCGCCAACCGGGAGATCCTCACCCGGCGGGACCGACCGTACCGGTAGCGGTACGCACTGCAAAAGCCGCGTCCCGAAACACCGGTGCCCCGGACCCCGGGCGGGGTTCGGGGCACCGTTCCGGCGGGCTCAGACGGCCAGCAGGTCGACCACGAAGATCAGGGTCGAGTGCGGCGGGATGGCCGAGGTCGGCGACTGGGCGCCGTACGCCAGGTGCGACGGGATGGTCAGCTCGCGACGGCCGCCGACCTTCATGCCGACGACGCCCCGGTCCCAGCCCTTGATGACCCGGCCGCCGCCCAGCGGGAAGCGGAACTCGTTCGGGCTCCGGTTCCAGCTCGCGTCGAACTCCTCACCGGTCTCGAAGGTCACGCCCACGTAGCGGACGCTGACCATCTGGCCCGACTTGGCCTCGTCGCCGTCACCGACGACGATGTCGCGGATCTGCAGCTCGGTCGGGGCGTCGCCGATCGGGAAGTCGATCTCGGGCTTCTCGTTCAGGTTCACAGCCATGGTCCCTCTTCTCACGTTCGCAATTCCACACACGACCAAGCGGCGGGCGCCCGCACCAGGTCCGGTCAGGACCACGGTACGGGCGCCCGCCGCCCGTCAGGACCGGCCACGCGGCCGGTCCCGAAGGTCACACGCCCACCATTGTCACCCGAAAAGCGGATCAGCCCTGACCGGCGTCGAGGATGTCCACCACGAAGACCAGGGTCGCGCCGGGCGGGATGTCGCCCTGGCCCTTGTCCCCGTAGCCCAGCGAGGCCGGGATGACCAGCTCGACCCGGCTGCCGACGGTCTGGCCGACCAGCCCCTGGTCCCAGCCCTGGATGACCTGGCCGCCGCCGACCGGGAAGGAGAACGCCTGGCCCTTGCTGAGCGAGGAGTCGAAGACCTTGCCGTCCTTGGCCAGCGCGCCGGTGTACTGGACGACGACCTTCTCGCCCTTCTCCACCGCCGGCCCGGTGCCCTTGATCAGGACGTGGGTCTTCAGCTCGGTCGGGTCCTTGGCGCCGGCCACCGGGGTGATCTCGGCCGGCTTCTTGCCGTTGTCCTTGACCTGCGGGAAGTCCGCCGGCGGCGGGGTGACGGTACCGCTCACCACGGCGTCGGGCGCGCTGGCGTTGCGGATGTCGATCACGAAGATCAGGTCGTCCTTGGCGCCGATCGACATGTCCGGCTTGCCCTGGGCGCCGAAGGCGGCGGCCGGCGGGGCCACCACCAGCACCCGGCTGCCGGCCTTCTTCCCCATCACGGCCTGGTCCAGCGCCGGGATCAGCGAGTCGGTGCCGGCCTGGAAGATCTGCGGCTTGCCCTTGTCGTCGTACGAGCTCGGGATGTCCTTGCCGGTGTTCCAGTCCTTGGCGGTGTAGTCCACCGAGGTCCAGGTGTTCTTGTCCACCTTGGGGCCGTTGCCCTCGGACAGCACCTTCACCACGAAGGAGCCGTCGGAGGCCTCACCCGGCACCTGGATGTCGGCCTTCTTGCCGAAGTCCCCGACCACGGTCGGCAGCACCTTGGCGCTGTCCTTGATCGGCGGCACCGGCTCGGCGGTCGGGGTGGGCGGCGCGCTCTTGGTGGCGTCCGGCTTGGCCGCCGCCGCGTCGTCCTTGGAGCCGTCCTTGTTGACCATGTACAGGGTGACGCCACTGCCGACCAGCAGCAGGGCGATCACGGTGCCGAGGATCACGCCCAGCCGGCCGACGCCGGGCGGGTTCTCGTCGTACCCGGCCTCCGAGCTGTCGGCCTTGCGGACGTTGCTGGCGAAGATCTGCGGGGCGTCGTCCTCGTCCGTCTTGGTCCCGCCGGCCGGCCGCGGCTTCTCGCCGGGCTGTGCCCAGCCGGCCTGCTGCGCCAGGATCGCCGGGGGGACGACGATCGACTCACGGTCCGCGGCGACCTGGCCGCCGGGGCGGGAGGCGGCCGGGTCACCCGCAGGGCTGTCGTTCGCCGCGGTGCCGGCCCCGCCCGGGCTCGGCGTCTTCTCAGTCATGACTCCCCATCCATCTCGCCACGAGGTCTTCCAGGTCTGCGACCGGCGTGGTTCCCGCCGGTCTGCCGCCGCACGGTCCGCCCCCGGACCTCGGCGCCGGGCGGCGCCTGCCACAGTGCGAGGGCAGTATGACAGCTCAGGATGAGGGCGGACGCTTCGTTGTACGAGCGTCCGCCCAAGCGTACGGAATCCTCCCGACGACTTCCTAGACCGTCTGCTAGACGGCTTCCAGAATGTCGATCACGAAGACCAGCGTGGAGTTCGGCGGAACCGCCCCCTGGGCCTGGTCCTTGTACCCGAGCGCCGGCGGCACCACCAGCAGCACCCGGCTGCCCACGGTCTGCCCGACCAGCCCCTTGTCCCAGCCCTCGATCACGCTGCCGGTGCCGATCTGCACCGCCTGCGCGCCGCCGTGCGTCCAGGAGGCGTCGAACTGCTGCCCGTTGCTCCACAGCACCCCGGTGTACTGCACCACCAGGGTCTGTCCGCTCTTGACCTGCTTGCCCTCGCCCTTGATCAGCACCGCCTGCTGGAGGTCGGTGGGCGCGGCCTGCCCGGCCGGCACGGTGATCCCCACCGGCGCCTTGCCGTTGTCCTTGACCTGCGGCAGCGTCGCGGCCGCCTGGGTCATGGCGCCGGTCAGCGTGGAGTCCTGCGGCAGGCTCTCCACGATGTCCAGCACGAAGACCACGGTGTCGCCCTTGTTCACGCCCAGCTGGCTGGAGCCCTGCTCGCCGAAGGCCGCCGCCGGCGGCGCCACCACCAGCAGCCGGGTGCCCACCTTCTTGTCGATCACGGTCTGGTCGAACGCGGGCACCAACTGCCCACTGCCGGCCTGGTAGAGCTGCGGCTTGCCGCTCGGGTCGTACGAGCTGGCCAGGTCCTTGCCGGTGGTCCAGTCCTTCGCCGTGTAGTTGACGGTCACCCAGTCGCCCTTGCCGACCGTCGAGCGCTCCCCGTCGACCACGGTGTTCACCACGAACTGGCCGCTGGGCTGCTGCCCCTCGGGGATGGTGATGGTGGCCTTGCTGCCGAAACCGCCACCCGAAAGAGTGGGCATCGGGGACGCCTCACCCACCGGTGCGGGCACCGTCGGAGCGGCACTCGCCGTGGACGGCGTCGCCGGTCCGGCCGCCTTGGGCGAACTGGTGCACGCGACGGCGAGCAACAGCGGCAGGGTGAGAAGCAAACCGGCGGTGCGGCGCACGGTGGTCCTAACTGTCGGTCGAACTCGGCTCCCCCCGAATCGAGCGACAGCGTATGCCCGGCATGCGTCCGGCCCCGGTAGACACCACCGGGGCCGGTCAACGCGTGGGGCACGGCACACGCCGCACGGTCACATGCCCGCGATCAGCTTCTCCACCCGCTCGTCCACCGAACGGAACGGGTCCTTGCAGAGCACCGTGCGCTGCGCCTGGTCGTTCAGCTTCAGGTGCACCCAGTCCACCGTGAAGTCCCGGCGCTGCTCCTGCGCCCGGCGGATGAAGTCCCCGCGCAGCCGGGCCCGGGTGGTCTGCGGCGGGATCGACTTGGCCTCGAAGGTCTTGAGGTCGGTGGTCACCCGCTTCGCCTGGTTCTTGCCCTGGAGCAGGTAGAACAGGCCGCGGCGACGGTGGATGTCGTGGTAGGCCAGGTCGATCTGGGCCACCCGCGGGTTGGACATGCTCATCTGGTGCTTCTCGCGGTAGCGCTCGATGAGCTTGTACTTCATGATCCAGTCGATCTCGGTGGCCACCCCGTCCAGCCGCTCGCTGCGGACCGCCTCCAGGGTGCGGCCCCACAGGTCGAGCACCTGAGCGATGGTGCCGGTGTTGATGCCCTTGCGGTCGGCGAACTCCAGGGCCTTGGTGTAGTACTCCTCCTGGATGTCCAGCGCGCTGGCCTCCCGGCCGTTGGCGAGGCGCACCTGGTGGGTGCCGGTGAGGTCGTGGCTGACCTCGCGGATCGCCCGGATCGGGTTCTCCAGGGTGAGGTCGCGCATCACCACGCCGGCCTCGATCAGCCGCAGCACCAGGTCGGTGGAGCCGACCTTGAGCAGGGTGGTGGTCTCCGACATGTTGGAGTCGCCGACGATCACGTGCAGCCGGCGGTAGCGCTCGGCGTCCGCGTGCGGCTCGTCCCGGGTGTTGATGATCGGGCGGGAGCGGGTGGTGGCGGAACTGACGCCCTCCCAGATGTGCTCGGCCCGCTGGCTGACGCAGTAGACCGCGCCGCGCGGGGTCTGCAGCACCTTTCCGGCGCCGCAGATCAGCTGGCGGGTCACCAGGAACGGGATGAGCACGTCGGCCAGCCGGGAGAACTCGCCGTGCCGGGCCACCAGGTAGTTCTCGTGGCAGCCGTAGGAGTTGCCGGCCGAGTCGGTGTTGTTCTTGAAGAGGTAGACGTCCCCCGCGATGCCCTCCTCGTGCAGCCGCCGTTCGGCGTCCACCAGGAGTCCTTCGAGGATCCGCTCGCCCGCCTTGTCGTGGGTCACCAGCTCGGTGACGTCGTCGCACTCGGGGGTGGCGTACTCGGGGTGGGAGCCGACGTCGAGGTACAGCCGGGCACCGTTGCGCAGGAAGACGTTGCTGCTGCGGCCCCAGGAGACGACCCGGCGGAACAGGTACCGCGCGACCTCGTCCGGCGACAGCCTCCGCTGCCCGCGGAACGTACAGGTCACGCCGTACTCGTTCTCCAGCCCGAAGATCCGGCGGTCCATGAGCACTCCATTCTTGTCGGAGCTGTCCGAAACCGCCTCCACGACGACTGGGCCGCCGCAGGGGCACCGGAACCCCGCACGACGGCGGTCCGGCCGCCGTACGGGATTCCGCAGGCACTGCTACTCCGGCGCGCTGGCCGCCGGGTCGTCCTCGTCGTCCGCCTCGGCGGACTGGTCCCCGTCGAGCAACCGGCCGAGCTGGTTGCCCAGGATCCGCTTGAACTTGCGCTGCTGGAACCGCTGACGGTCGAGGACCGCGACCTCCAGCTGCTCCGGGGTGAGGGCCCGCGGGCTGCCCCCGTTGGGGTCGCGGGCGAGCGAGTCGACCGCGACCTTCACCGCCTCGGTGAGGCTGAGGCCGACCCGGTGGCGCTGGCCCAGGTAGTTGCCGATCGAGTCGGCGTTGCCGCCGACCACGACGTAGTTCTTCTCGTCGACGACCGAACCGTCCGGCGTGAGCCGGTAGATCTGGTCCTGGTCGGCGCCGCGGCCGACCTCGGCGACGATCAGCTCGACCTCGTACGGCTTCTCGCCGACCGAGGAGAAGACGGTGCCCAGGGTCTGGGCGTACACGTTGGCCAGGCCGCGGGCGGTGACGTCGGCCCGGTCGTAGGAGTAGCCGCGCAGGTCGGCGTAGCGGACGCCGCCGATCCGCAGGTTCTCGAACTCGTTGTAGCGGCCGACCGCCGCGAAGGCGATCTTGTCGTAGATCTCGGAGACCTTGTGGAGCGCCCGGGAGGTGTTCTCCGCGACGAAGACGATGCCGTCGGCGTAGGTGAGCACGACCACGCTGCGGCCTCGCGCGATGCCCTTGCGGGCGTACTCCGCGCGGTCCGCCATGGCCTGCTGGGGCGAGACGTAGAACGGTGTCGACACCGGCGGTCGTCCCTTTCCTGTGAGGTGATGGCTAGATCAGCGGGGCCTGCGGGCCGTTGGGCCGGCTCAGGCGCTCGTCCGTGATGGCGACCGCGGTCTCCGCGACCTCCGCGTCGGTGAGCCGGCGGAAGCCGTCCTCGGTGATCAGCGAGACGATCGGGAAGATCTTGCGGGCCAGGTCCGGTCCGCCGGTGGCGGAGTCGTCGTCCGCCGCGTCGTAGAGCGCCTGGACGACCAGGGTGACGGCCTGCTCGGCCGTCAGGTCGTCCCGGTACAGCTTCTTCAACGAGCCCCGGGCGAAGACCGATCCGGAGCCGGTGGCGGCGAAGCCGCGCTCCTCGGAGCGCCCGCCGGTGACGTCGTAGTTGAAGATCCGGCCGCGGCCGAGGTCCACGTCGTAGCCGGCGAAGACCGGCACCACCGCGAGGCCCTGCATCGCCATGCCGAGGTTGCCCCGGATCATGCTGGTGAGCCGGTTGGCCTTGCCCTCCAGGGAGAGCGTGGTGCCCTCGATCTTCTCGTAGTGCTCCAGCTCCAGCTGGAACAGCCGGACCATCTCGATCGCGAGCCCGGCGGTGCCGGCGATGCCGACCGCGCTGTACTCGTCGGCCGGGAAGACCTTCTCGATGTCGCGCTGGGCGATGACGTTGCCCATGGTCGCCCGGCGGTCACCGGCGATCACGACGCCGCCGTCGAAGATCGCCGCCACGATCGTCGTCCCGTGCGGGGCCTCGACCACGGTTCCCTCGGGGAGCCCGTGGTGGCCGGGCAGCAGCTCCGGCTTGTGCTCGGCGAGGAAGTCCAGGAACGAGGAGGACCCCGGGGTCAGGAAGGCAGCCGGTAGACGCCCGGTGCCACGGATGTTGGCTTCCACACGATTCCTTCCAGGTAGCTTGAAGCGCGCATTGCCCGCACCCTACCCGCCGACGATCACTGTCCACGCGTGGAGGGGCCGGTGCCGGGCGGCCGGGCGGACAATGCCGCCCGACCGCCCGGAACGGTCGCGACCGTGAAATTCCCGTTCGCCGGGGAGGGGCTATTGCCCGCCCTTCTGCACGAATCCGCGGACGAAATCCTCGGCGTTCGACTCGAGCACTTCGTCGATTTCGTCCAGGACCGCGTCGACGTCGTCGCTCAGCTTTTCCTGGCGCTCCTTGAGGTCGTCGGAATTCTGGGTTTCCGCGACCTGCTCCTCGACCTCCTCGGAGGAGCGGTTTGCCCGCTGCTGGCCGCCGCCGGTGTCCTTGCTCGCCATTTCCCTCACCCCGCTCGAATCGTCTGGCACGGTTTGGTCGGTCGGTCGTTGCCGGTTGGCACCGACCCTATACACAAGGTGCGACTGCCGCTCCCGGTTTGCCGGTGGCGCTTCCTGTCCAACACCCGCCGCCACCCCGAATGATTCCCATTCGGCGGACGTTCACCCGTGGTGATCGAAAAGTTACCCGCCGGACAGCACGCGCAGCAGGTCCTCGGCCGTGCGGCAGCGGTCCAGCAGCTCCTTGACGTGGTTGCGGGTGCCGCGCAGCGGCTCCAGGGTGGGCACGCGCTGCAACGAGTCCCGGCCCGGCAGGTCGAAGATCACCGAGTCCCAGGAGGCCGCCGCGACGTGCTCCGCGTACTGCTCCAGGCAGCGCCCGCGGAAGTACGCCCTGGTGTCCTCCGGCGGCTTGGTGACGGCCCGCTCGACCTCCTCCTCGGTCAGCAGCCGCTCGAACCGGCCACGGGCCACCAGGCGGTTGTAGAGCCCCTTCTCGGGCCGTACGTCGCTGTACTGGAGGTCGACCAGGTGCAGCCGCGGGTTGTCCCACTCCAGGGCGTCCCGGCTGCGGTAGCCCTCCAGGATCTCCCGCTTGGCGATCCAGTCCAGCTGCTTGGAGAGCGACATCGGGTCGCGCTCCAGCCGCCCCAGGACGTCCTCCCAGCGGGTCAGCACGTCCACGGTCTGCTCGTCGGCGTCGGTGCCGAAGCGGTCCTCGACGTACTTGCGGGCCAGCTCGAAGTACTCCAGCTGCAGTTGGACGGCGGTGAGTTTGCGCCCGTTGCGCAGGGTGATCAGGTGCTTGAGCGTCGGGTCGTGGGAGACCCGGTGCAGGGTGCGCACCGGCTGGTCGACGGCGAGGTCGGAGGCGATGAAGGAGTCCTCGATCATCGACAGGACCAGGGAGGTGGTGCCCAGCTTGAGATAGGTGGAGATCTCGGAGAGGTTGGCGTCCCCGATGATCACGTGCAGCCGGCGGTACTTCTCGGCGTCGGCGTGCGGCTCGTCCCGGGTGTTGATGATCGGTCGCTTGAGGGTGGTCTCCAGGCCGACCTCGACCTCGAAGTAGTCCGCCCGCTGGCTGATCTGGAAGCCGTTGGCCGAGCCGTCCTGGCCGATGCCGACCCGGCCGGCGCCGGTGACCACCTGGCGGGAGACGAAGAACGGGGTGAGGTGGCGGACGATGTCGGCGAACGGCGTCGCCCGCTTCATCAGGTAGTTCTCGTGGGTGCCGTAGGAGGCGCCCTTGTTGTCGGTGTTGTTCTTGTACAGGTGGATGGTCTGCCCGTTGGGCAGTTCCAGCGCGCGTTGCGCGGCGGCCGCCATGATCCGCTCGCCGGCCTTGTCCCAGAGCACGGCGTCGCGCGGGTTGGTCACCTCGGGCGAGCTGTACTCGGGGTGCGCGTGGTCCACGTAGAACCGGGCCCCGTTGGTCAGGATGACGTTGGCGAGGCCGATGTCCTCGTCGGTCAGCTGGCTGGCGTCCGCCACCTCGCGCGCGAGGTCGAAGCCCCGCGCGTCGCGCAGCGGGTTCTCCTCCTCGAAGTCCCAGCGGGCCCGCCGTGCCCGGTGCATCGCCGCCGCGTACGCGTTGACGATCTGGGACGAGGTGAGCATGGCGTTGGCGTTGGGGTGCCCGGGCACGGAGATCCCGTACTCGGTCTCGATGCCCATCACGCGCCGTACGGTCATGCGGCCCTCCTTGCCCGGTGCCCCGCCCCCGACGGGCGGAACACGCTGACGTACCGCTGAACAACACCGGCGCCGGACGTCTGCCCGCGGACGGTGGGTCGAGCCTATTTCCCGGCGCCGACCGACGGGCCCGGAGACGCGCCGTCCGGCTGCGGGGCCGCGAGGCGCCACAGCCGGACGGTGTGCGTACAGCTCCGGGGACCGTCGCCGGCCCGGACAACCGCGTGCTTACAGGTACTGCCCCGTGTTGGCGACAGTGTCGATGGAGCGGCCGGACTCGGCACCCTGCTTCCCGGTGACCAGCGTGCGGATGAAGACGATCCGCTCGCCCTTCTTGCCGGAGATGCGGGCCCAGTCGTCCGGGTTGGTGGTGTTCGGCAGGTCCTCGTTCTCCTTGAACTCGTCCACGCAGGCGGCGAGCAGGTGGGAGACGCGCAGACCGCGCTGACCGTGGTCGAGGAAGTCCTTGATGGCCATCTTCTTCGCCCGGTCGACGATGTTCTGGATCATGGCACCGGAGTTGAAGTCCTTGAAGTACAGGACCTCCTTGTCACCGTTGGCGTAGGTGACCTCCAGGAAGCGGTTCTCCTCGGTCTCGGAGTACATCCGCTCCACGACCGACTGGATCATCGCCGCCACCGTCGTCTCGACGGAGCCGTCGTGCTCCTTGAGGTCGTCCGGGTGGAACGGCAGCGAGTCCTTGAGGTACTTGGAGAAGATGTCCTTCGCGGCCTCGGCGTCCGGGCGCTCGATCTTGATCTTGACGTCCAGCCGGCCGGGCCGCAGGATCGCCGGGTCGATCATGTCCTCGCGGTTCGAGGCGCCGATGACGATGACGTTCTCCAGGCCCTCCACGCCGTCGATCTCGGCCAGCAGCTGCGGGACGATGGTGTTCTCCACGTCCGAGCTGACGCCGGAACCGCGGGTGCGGAACAGGGACTCCATCTCGTCGAAGAAGACGATGACGGGCGTGCCCTCGCTCGCCTTCTCCCGGGCCCGCTGGAAGACCAGACGGATCTGCCGCTCGGTCTCGCCCACGTACTTGTTGAGCAGCTCGGGGCCCTTGATGTTGAGGAAGTAGCTCTTCCCCTGGGGGCGGCCGGTGACCTCGGCGACCTTCTTGGCCAGCGAGTTGG
This sequence comes from Kitasatospora sp. NPDC089509, assembly GCF_044749365.1. Lineage (NCBI taxonomy): Bacteria > Bacillati > Actinomycetota > Actinomycetes > Kitasatosporales > Streptomycetaceae > Kitasatospora > Kitasatospora sp. NPDC089509. Next base: position 241,914 of record NZ_JBIVHS010000010.1, read on the forward strand.
CGACCGCCTTGGCGATCAGCGTCTTGCCGCAACCGGGCGGGCCGTACAGCAGCACGCCCTTGGGCGGGCGCAGCTCGTACTCCTTGAACAGGTCGGCGTGCAGGTACGGCAGCTCGACCGCGTCGCGGATCAGCTCGATCTGGTTGCTCAGGCCGCCGATCTGGCGGTAGTCGATGTCCGGGACCTCTTCGAGGACCAGCTCCTCGACCTCGGACTTCGGCACCACCTCGTACACGTAGCCGGAGCGGGGCTCCAGCAGCAGTGCGTCCCCCGCCCGGATGGTGACCTCGCGCAGCGGTTCGGCGAGGCGCACCACCCGCTCCTCGTCGGTGTGGCCGACGACCAGGGCGCGTTCGCCGTCCTCCAGGATCTCCTTGAGGGTGACGATCTCACCGATGCGCTCGAAGTCCATCGCGTCCACGATGTTGAGGGCCTCGTTGAGCATCACTTCCTGGCCGCGCCGCAGTTCGTCGAGGGCGACGTTCGGACTGACGTTGACGCGGAGCTTGCGACCGCCGGTGAAGATGTCGGCGGTACCGTCCTCGTTCGCCACCAGGAAGGTGCCGAATCCGGCCGGGGGCTGTGCCAGCCGGTCCACTTCCTCCTTGAGGGCCACGATCTGGTCGCGGGCCTCGCGCAGGGTGGAGGCGAGTCGTTCGTTCTGGGCGGTCACGCCCGCCAGGTTGGTCTGGAGCTCGACGATCCGCTCTTCGAGGATCCTCGAATTGCGCGGCGAGTCGGCGAGCTTGCGGCGCAGAACGGCGATTTCCTGCTCAAGGTACGAGACCTGAGCGGCCTCGTCGGAACCACGAGCGGGCCTGCCGGTGCTGCGGTTGTAGTCGTCATCGTGGGCTGCCACGGTCCTCACCTCCTCCGGGGAGCTGGACGCTTCCAGACCCTACCTGGGACCAGGGGTCCGTAAACCCCTAGATCAAGAAAGATGGAACGGGCGTGTCCGATCTTCGCCCCAGCGTGCTTCCCCTCTGCTAAGGGGATACCCACCGCGCACCACCCAAAGCGGGCCAGATGTATCGTCGAGCGAAGTGATATCCGATCGCGACCGGCGGTGCCGGCTCCGATCGTTGTACGAATGGCGGGATTGCTCCAGGAATAGGGGCGACCCGGGACAGAAACGGCAGGGGACCATGTCGGTGAGCGAGCAGAGCGCGGCAGCGACCGAGGAACTGGAGGTGTGGATCGACCAGGATCTGTGCACCGGTGACGGCATCTGCGTCCAGTACGCGCCCGAGGTCTTCGAGCTGGACATCGACGGACTCGCGTACGTGAAGGGCGCGGACGACGAACTGCGCCAGCAGCCCGGGGAGACCGCCCCGGTGCCGCTGACGCTCCTTCAGGACGTGGTGGACTCGGCCAAGGAGTGCCCCGGCGACTGCATCCACGTGCGCCGGGTCGCCGACCGGGTCGAGGTCTACGGGCCGGACGCGGACTAGCGGTTGGGGCAACCGCGACCGGTCAGGTCGCGGCGGCCGGGGCGGCGGTCTGGGAGCGTTCCCAGCCGCCGCCCCGGTGCGTCCAGGTGAGGTCGAGCGAGAGGTCGGGCCGGAAGCGCGGCACCTCGTCGCTCGAATACCCCTGCGCGCGGCCGGTGATGGCGCCGTCGGAGCGCACCGCGAGCCGGCTCAGGGTGAGGTTCTCGCGCTCGGTCAGCAGGGTGGCGACCACCACCGGGCGTCCACCGCTGCCGAATCCGAGCAGGTACACCGACTCCGGCGGGTTGCCGGTGTCGGCGGCGCACTGGGCGGCGACGACCGTACCGGGCTGTCCGTCACCCAGATCGGCGGGCACGCTGAGCACCGTCCGGACCGGGAACGGGCCGCAGTCCATGGGCAGTTGGGCCTTGGCCGGGTCGGGGGCGGCGCTCGCGGCGAGGGCCTTGGGGGTGCCGGCGGCACGGGTCGGCAGCGGGGTGCCGGTCGCCGGGGAGGCGGCCAGGGCGGCGGCCACCACCGCGCCGCAGCCGGCCAGGGCGAGGGCCCAGTGCCAGGGCGCGGTGCGCGCGTGACCGGGCCGGGAACGGCCCCGCGGTGTCTGCTGTCCAGCCGTCGCCGTCGTCCCGACCGCGGTCTCCACCAGGCGTCCCCTCCAGAGCTCCAGGAGCTGGTCTGCGTGTGCGTGCATCGTCCCACACGCCGGTGCACGGAAAGCGAAAGGGGTGGTGCGAGCTCGGCGCTCGCACCACCCCTTGTCCGGAATTCGGGCTCAGCCCAGGTCGGGCTGCTCGGACTCGTCGGCGCGGGCGGCCTTGCGGGCCGCGGCGCGCTCCTGCAGGGACGGCTCGGGCGCCCCGTTGTCGTAGTCCTCGCCGTAGGCGCCCTTGGCCGGGCGACGGCGGCGCAGCGGCGGCTCGACGCCGTCCGCCAGGCGGCGGGCGGTGAGCAGGAAGCCGGTGTGGCCGATCATCCGGTGGTCCGGGCGGACCGCCAGGCCCTCCAGGTGCCAGGTGCGGACCATGGTCTCCCAGGCCTGCGGCTCGGTGAAGGTGCCGTGGTCGCGCAGCGCCTCGACGGTCTTGGACATCTGCGTGGTGGTGGCCACGTAGCAGCAGATCAGGCCGCCGGGGACGAGCGCCTTGGACGCGACGTCCAGGCACTCCCAGGGGGCCAGCATGTCCAGGATGACGCGGTCGACGTCGGTCTCCACCAGGTTGTCCTGGAGGTCGCCGACGGTCAGCTTCCACGCCGGGTGGGAGCCGCCGAAGTAGCGCTCGACGTTGCCCTGGGCGATGTCCGCGAAGTCCTGTCGGCGCTCGTAGGAGGCCAGCATGCCGTGCTCGCCGACGGCGCGCAGCAGGTACATGCTGAGCGCGCCCGAGCCGACACCCGCCTCGATCACGCGGGCGCCCGCGAAGATGTCGGCCATGGCCAGGATCTGCCCCGCGTCCTTGGGGTAGATCACGGCCGCGCCGCGCGGCATGGACAGGACGTAGTCGGGGAGCAGGGGGCGCAGCGCGAGGTACGGGACGTTCCCCGTGGTGCGCACGACCGTGCCCTCGGGAGCGCCGATCAGCTCGTCGTGCGGGAACGCACCCTTGTGGGTGTGGAACTGGTTCCCGGCCTGGAGCGTGAACGTGTAGTGGCGACCCTTGGGGTCGGTCAGCTGGACCTGGTCCCCGACCTGGAAGGGCCCGCGTCGGCGGGCGGCACCGGTCGGTTCGGACATGCGGCCAATCCTAAGGGAAGCGGAGCGCACCGCCTCACCAGGGCCGCCGGGGCCGGTTCAGCGGCCGGAGACGGCGGCGGTGAGGCGCTGCTCGATGTCGCTGAGCGCGGCCACGCCGTAGACCCGGCCGTCCGCCTCGACCACCAGGTACTCCCCCGCCGGGGTGGCCTGGATGGCCCGCAGCAGGTCCTCGCCGCCGAGGTCGGCGTCCAGTCGCAGGCCGGGTTCGAGGTCACGGGCGAGCGGGCCGACGGCCACCCAGGGGCGGCGGTGCTCGGGCACCGCCCGGACCGCGGACTCCCGGACGATGGCGATCGGCTCGCCCCGGCCGTCCACCACCACGACCGCGCCGGCCTGGGCCTCGCGGGCGCGGCGCATCGCCTCGCCGAGCGGGGTGTCGGCGGTGACCTCGACGGTGCGGCGGGCCAGGTCGCGCAGCCGCAGCGCGGGCAGCGCCTCCTTGAGCCGGGCGTTGCGCAGGCTGCCGGTGGCGCCGTTCCAGATGATCGCGGCCAGCACCGCGGCCAGCACCGCGTCGACCAGGGTGTCGGTGGTGGTGCGCTGGTCGCCCCGGGAGGCGCTGATCAGCGGCAGGCCGAACAGCACCGCGACCGCCAGCGCCCGGCCGATCCAGGCCGCGGCCACCGTGCCGGTCATCGCCCGGCCGGTGAGCGCCCAGACCAGGGCGCGCAGCATCCGGCCGCCGTCCAGCGGCAGCCCGGGCAGCAGGTTGAAGGCGGCGACCACCAGGTTGGAGACCATCAGGCCGGTCAGCAGCACCCCGGGCACGCTGGACAGTTCGACGGCGCGCAGCGCGAGGTAGAAGACCCCGCCGAGCACCAGCGACAGCAGCGGGCCGACGAAGGCCAGCCAGAACTCCCGCCAGGGGCTCTCGGCCTCGTTCTCGATCTCGGAGACGCCGCCGAAGAACTGCAGCTGGATCCGCCGCACCCCGAGCTTGTAGCGGAGCGCGACCAGGGTGTGGGCGAGTTCGTGCACCAGCACCGAGGCGTAGAAGGCGACCGCGAAGAAGAACGCGAGCAGGTAGCGCTGGCCGCTGCCGAGTTCGGGCAGGACGTCGCCGAGCTGCCCGCCGAACACCCAGGTGATCAGGGCGGCGATGACGAACCAGGACGGGGTGACGTAGATGGGCACGCCGAACGGGCGCCCCATCAGGAGGCCGCCGCCGCGTTCGGGGGGCGGCCCGGTCGGGCGCCCGCCGTCCTGCGGTGGCTGGTCGGAGGTCTGCTGCCCCCTGGTGTCGCTCACCGTGTTCCCTTCGGTCGTCCCGCCCGTGGTGCCCCCGGTGCGCCCACGCTACGTGATCGCGGCCACTTGGTGCCGCGCGCCCCTCTGTCGGCCTTCATACCCACTGGACCGGCTCCGGGACCGGCCCGGGCGGGGCCGCACGGAGCGGTGTGGCAGCACCGTGGCAGCGGGATGACAGGAAAGGGCAATAGGGTCGTAGCCATGCAGCAGACCGACACCAGCCGCGCCGCCGGGGCCCCGGCGCGCCCGGCGGCGCCCCCGACCGGGCTGTCCCCGTCCCGAGCGGGGGACTTCCTGACCTGTCCCCTGCTGTACCGGCTGCGGGTGATCGACCGGCTGCCCGAGCCGCCGAGCGCGGCGGCGACCCGGGGCACGCTGGTGCACGCGGTGCTGGAGCGGCTGTTCGACAGCCCGGCGGCCGAGCGGACCCCGGACCGGGCGCTGGGCCTGCTGCGCCCGCAGTGGGAGCGGCTGCTGGGCGAGCGCCCGGAGCTGGCCTCGCTGTTCCCGGACGACCCGGACGGCGCGGCGCTGACCCGCTGGCTGGCGGACGCCGAGAAGCTGGTCGGCCAGTGGTTCCGGCTGGAGGACCCGACCCGGCTGCACCCGGTGGAGCGCGAGCTCTACGTGGAGACGGCCCTGGAGTCGGGGCTGCTGCTGCGCGGCTACATCGACCGGGTCGACGTCGCCCCGACCGGTGAGGTCCGGCTGGTGGACTACAAGACCGGCCGGGCGCCCTCGCGGGACTTCGAGGGCAAGGCGATGTTCCAGATGAAGTTCTACGCACTGGTCGTGTGGCGCTGGAAGGGCGTGATCCCCAAGCGCCTCCAGCTGGTCTACCTGGGCGGCGGCGGGGACGTGGTCAGTTACGACCCGGACGAGGCCGACCTGCTCGCGGTGGAGCGCAAGCTGCAGGCACTGTGGGAGCGGATCGCCGAGGCGGTGGCCACCGGGGACTTCCCGGCGACCCGCAACCGGCTCTGCGACTGGTGCGACCACCAGGCCAGCTGCCCGGAGTTCGGCGGCACCCCGCCGCCGTACCCGCTGCCGCTGGCCCGTACGTCGGATGAGAGCGATCCCACGGGGGATCCGATGAGCAAGGAGTCCCAGTGACGATCCGAGTGCTGCTGGTCGACGACCAGCCGCTGCTGCGCACCGGTTTCCGGATGATCCTGGAGGCCGAGTCCGACCTGGTGGTGGTCGGCGAGGCCGGCGACGGCCAGCAGGCGCTGGACCAGGTGCGGGCGCTGCAGCCCGACGTGGTGCTGATGGACATCCGGATGCCGCGGATGGACGGCGTCGAGGCGACCCGCCGGATCGCCGGCCCGGGCCGGGACGGCCCGGCCAAGGTGCTGGTGCTGACCACCTTCGACCTGGACGAGTACGTGGTGGAGGCGCTGCGCGCGGGCGCCAGCGGCTTCCTGCTGAAGGACGTCCCGGCGGAGGAGCTGGTGCAGGCGATCCGGGTGGTCGCGGACGGCGCGGCGATGCTGGCGCCGAGCATCACCCGCCGGCTGCTGGACATGTACGCCACCAAGCTGCCCTCGGGCGAGGAGGCGCCGCCGCAGGCGCTGAGCGCGCTGACCGAGCGGGAGTTGGAGGTGCTGAAGCTGGTGGCGCGCGGGCTGTCGAACGCGGAGATCGCTGCCGAGCTGTTCGTCAGCGAGACCACCGTGAAGACCCACGTCGGCCATGTGCTGACCAAGCTCCAGCTGCGCGACCGGGTGCAGGCGGCGGTGTACGCCTACGAGAGCGGACTGGTGCGGCCGGGCGCGCTGTAGCGCTGCGGCGGGCGCGGACGTGACGGCGGCCCGCCCGCTTCCCCCGACGGTACGGGGGAAGCGGGCGGGCCGCCTTACGTGGTGCGCTACTTGCTGCTGCGGCTGATCTCCCAGAAGCGGAAGAAGCCGGTGGTGTCGACGGTGGACTCGACGCCGGTGATGTTCGAACGGGCCGCGTAGAAGGCCTTGTTCTGGTACAGCGGGATCAGCGGCACGTTGTCGGCGACGATCTGCTGGATCTGCGCGTAGGCGCCCGAGGCGGCGCTGCGGTCGGTCTGCTTGAGGGCGTCCGGGATCAGCTTCTGGCTGATCTTCGGGTCGTCCCAGCCGGTGTGGTAGGCGCCGCCGTCGACCAGCAGCGGGGCGGTGTAGTTGTCCGGGTCCGGGTAGTCGGCGAACCAACCGATGATGTACGCCTGGTACTTGCCGTCGACCCAGCCCTTGCGGAAGGCGTCCCAGTCCGGCTCCTGCTGGACCGTCACCTGGAACAGGCCGCCGGTCTCCAGCTGCTTCTTGAGGGTGTCGGCCTCGCCGCTGCCGGCCCGCGAACGGGACCAGGTGAGGGTGAGCTTGACCGGGATCTGGACCTTGTTGTCGGTCAGGGCCTTGCGGGCCTTGGCCACGTCCTGGTCGCCCCAGCGGTCGAAGAAGGCGGTGGTGTGGCCGGTGACGCCGGCCGGCACCATCGCGTACAGCGGCTGGACGGTACGGGCGAAGACGTCGCGGGCGAGCGCCTTGCGGTCCAGCAGCGCGGCGGCGGCCTGGCGGACGCCGACGTTGGCGACCCCCGGGTCCTTGGTGTTGAAGACCAGCGAGCGGGTGTCGTTGCTGTCGCCCTCGACCACCTGGAGGTCGGTCTTGCCGCCCTGCTGCTCGGACTGGATCTGGGCGGCGGTGTTCGGCTCCAGGCTGTTGTCGGTGAGGTCGACGTCGCCCTTGTCCAGCGCGGCCTTGAGGTCGGTGGGCTTGTCGAAGTACCGGACGGTGAACTTGCTGTTCCGCAGCTTGGCGTCGCCGCTGTACTTGTCGTTGGGCACCAGCACGACCTTGCCCAGCTGCTTGCTGCCGGCCAGGGCCTCGACCGAGTCGAAGCGGTACGGGCCGGAGCCGACCTGCTTGTCGTTGGGCAGCGCCTTGTCGGCCGGGTAGACCTGGTGGTCGACGATGGCGCCGGCCGGGCCGGCCAGCTTGGCCGGCAGGGTGGCGTCGGGGGTCGACAGCTGGAAGACCACCTCGCTGTCGCCCTTGGCCTCGACGCCCTTGATCGAGGAGAGCAGGCCGTTCGGGCCGTTCTTGTCGTCGATCTTCTTGGTCCGCTGGATCGAGAACACCACGTCCTCGGCGGTCAGCGGGTGGCCGTTGGAGAACTTCAGGCCGGGCCGCAGGGTGCAGTGGTACTCGGTGGCCTCGCCGTTGGTGAACTCGCAGGACTTCGCGGCGTCCGGGGAGGGCGTGCTGGCGGCGGCCGGGAAGGTCAGCAGCGACTGGAAGGTGTTGCGCAGCACCAGCCAGGAGCCCAGGTCGTAGGCGACCGCGGGGTCGAGCGAGCCGGTCAGCTGTGAGGTCCCCATGGTGATGGACTTGCCGCCGCTGTCCCCCTTGACGGCATCGGTGACCGATCCGCACCCGGCCACCGTCACGGCGACCAGTCCGGCGCAGCCGAGAGCTGCCAGGCGTTCAGCTGAAGTCTTCACGGGAGCGTCCTTCGGGGGTGTCGCGAACCCGAGTAGCGTGCCATATCGAACACGCACGACCGATACCCGTGCAGATGACGTTTGGGACACGGTGGTTGAGGGAATCCCGGCGCGCCCGACGAGTTGTCAGCCAATGCCCGTTTTCTCCCCCGGAGCCCTCGCGACGAGGCGCTTACCGGCGAGTAGGCCCCGCCTACAATGAGATGACAATCACACCCGCGAAGCGACCAACGAGCGCAGCAGTTCGAGGTCGACCCGCTCCAGCGACGGCAGCACCAGCCGCCCCGGGGCCGGCTCGATCGGCGCCACCGAGGGCACCGCGATCACCGGACAACCGGCCGCCTCGCCCGCCCGCACCCCGGTCGGGGTGTCCTCCACCACCACGCAGCGGGCCGGCTCCGCGCCCAGCCGGCGGGCCGCCTCCAGGTACGGGTCCGGGAACGGCTTGGTACGCGGCACCTCGTCCCCACCGATGGTGAAGGCGAACCGCTCGGCGCCCAGCGAGCGCAGCACGATGTCGATCACGTGCCGGTGCGAGGCGGACACCAGCGCGGCCGGAACGCCGTGCGCGGCAAGGGTGTTGAGCAGCCGCTCGGCACCCGGCATCAGCGGCACGCCGCCGGCCAGCAGGTCGACGAAGCGCTGGTTGACCAGCACCCCGAGGTCGGCCGGGGCGATGTCCACCCCGGTGCGGGCGACCAGGTAGTCCATCACCCGGGTCATCGGGCCGCCGACCACGTGCGTCCGGTCCTGCTCGTCCAGCTGGTGGCCCAGCTCGGCGAAGAGCGTGACCTCGGCCTGCCACCAGAAGTCCTCGGTGTCCACCAGCGTGCCGTCCATGTCCAGCAGCACCGCCTGGAGGCCGCGGTCGTCCCCGAGGTCGAGTGCCGGGGCGGCGGTGGAGCTGGTGGTCATGGCGGGTCCTTCCGTACTGGCCCAGGGGTCCCCCGGGGATGGCGCGGGCCGGCCCGCTGGTAGGCGGACCGGCCCGTTCAGGATCATCAAGGATACGCCCGCTTCGCCCGGAAAGAGCGAACGGAGAAGGACGTGCGGATTACCGGGCGTTGAAGTACTTCGCCTCCGGGTGGTGGATCACGATCGCATCGGTGGACTGCTCCGGGTGCAGCTGGAACTCCTCGGAGAGCACCACGCCGATCCGCTCCGGCCGCAGCAGGTCGGCGATCTTGGCCCGGTCCTCCAGCTCGGGGCAGGCCCCGTAGCCGAGCGAGAAGCGGGCGCCCCGGTACTTGAGCGCGAACATGTCCTTGACGTCCTGCGGGTCCTCGCCGGAGAAGCCCAGCTCGAAGCGGACCCGGGCGTGCCAGAACTCGGCCAGCGCCTCGGCCAGCTGCACCGAGAGGCCGTGCAGCTCCAGGTAGTCGCGGTAGGAGTTCCCGGCGAACAGCTCGTTGGCCGCCTCCGAGATCCGGTTGCCCATGGTGACCACCTGGAGGCCGACCACGTCCCGCTGGCCGGACTCCTCCGGGCGGAAGAAGTCCGCCAGGCAGAGCCGGCGGCCGCGCCGCTGGCGGGGGAAGGTGAAGCGGGTCCGCTCGGAGCCGTCCTCGTGGAAGACGATCAGGTCGTCGCCCTTGGAGTTGGCCGGGTAGTAGCCGTAGACCACCGCCGCCTCCAGCCAGCCCTCGGTCTGCAGCCGGTCCAGCCAGGCCCGCAGCCGCGGCCGGCCCTCGGTCTCCACCAGCTCCTCGTAGGACGGCCCCTCGCCGCTGCGCGCGGCCTTCAGGCCCCACTGGCCCTTGAACAGCGCGTCCTCGTCCAGCCAGGTGGCGTAGTCGGCGAACGGGATGCCCTTGACGATCCGGTCGCCCCAGAACGGCGGGGTGGGCAGCTTGTTGTCCAGCGCCACGTCCGAGCGGATCTGGCCGAGGTTGACCTCGGGCTCCGGCTCCTCCACCTCGACCTTGGCGTGCCGGCGCTGCTTGAGCTCCGGCAGGGTCGCGCCGGGCACGCCGCGCTTGACCGCGATCAGCGCGTCCATCAGCCGCAGGCCCTCGAAGGCGTCCCGGGCGTAGCGGACCTCGCCCTCGTAGATCTCGTGCAGGTCCTGCTCGACGTAGGCGCGGGTCAGGGCGGCGCCGCCGAGGATCACCGGGTAGTCCGCGGCCAGCTTGCGCTGGTTCAGCTCCTCCAGGTTCTCCTTCATGATCACGGTGGACTTCACCAGCAGTCCGGACATCCCGATGACGTCCGCCCGGTGCTCCTGGGCGGCGTCCAGGATCGCCGAGACCGGCTGCTTGATGCCCAGGTTGACCACGTTGTAGCCGTTGTTGGACAGGATGATGTCGACCAGGTTCTTGCCGATGTCGTGGACGTCGCCCTTGACGGTGGCCAGCACGATGGTGCCCTTGCCCTCGCTGTCGGACTTCTCCATGTACGGCTCCAGGTGGGCCACCGCGGTCTTCATCACCTCGGCGGACTGGAGCACGAACGGCAGCTGCATCTGGCCGGAGCCGAACAGCTCGCCGACCACCTTCATGCCGGACAGCAGGGTGTCGTTGATGATCTCCAGCGCCGGGCGCACGGTCAGCGCCTCGTCCAGGTCGGCCTCCAGGCCGTTGCGCTCGCCGTCGATGATCCGGCGCTGCAGCCGCTCCTCCAGCGGGAGCGCGGCCAGCTCCTGGGCCTTGGAGGCCTTGACCGAGGCGCTGGAGACGCCCTCGAACAGCGCCAGCAGGCGCTGCAGCGGGTCGTAGCCCTCCCGGCGGCGGTCGTAGACCAGGTCGAGGGCGGCCTCGCGCTGCTCCTCCGGGATCCGGGAGATCGGCAGGATCTTGGAGGCGTGCACGATCGCCGAGTCCAGGCCGGCCTCCACGCACTCGTGCAGGAAGACCGAGTTGAGCACCACCCGGGCGGCCGGGTTGAGGCCGAAGGAGATGTTGGACAGGCCCAGCGTGGTCTGCACCTTCGGGCGGCGACGCTTGAGCTCGCGGATCGCCTCGATGGTCTCGATGCCGTCCTTGCGGGACTCCTCCTGGCCGGTGGCCAGGGTGAAGGTGAGGCAGTCGACCAGGATCGAGCCCTCGTCGATGCCGTAGTCGGTGGTGAGTTCGTCGATCAGCCGCTCGGCGATCTCGACCTTCAGCCCGGCGGTGCGGGCCTGGCCCTGCTCGTCGATGGTCAGTGCGATCAGGCCGGCGCCGTGCTCGCGGGCCAGCGAGGCGATCCGCCCGAAGCGCGAGTCGGGCGCGTTGCCGTCCTCGTAGTTCACCGAGTTGAGCACCGCGCGGCCGCCGAGCGCCTCCAGACCGGCCTGGAGGACGGGCGGTTCGGTGGAGTCCAGCACGATCGGCAGGGTGGACGCGGTGGCCAGCCGGCCGGCGATCTCCTTCATGTCGGCGACGCCGTCGCGGCCGACGTAGTCCACGCACAGGTCCAGCAGGTGGGAGCCGTCCCGGATCTGGTCACGGGCGATCTCCACGCAGGCCTGCCAGTCGCCGGCCAGCATCGACTCGCGGAACTTCTTCGAGCCGTTGGCGTTGGTGCGCTCGCCGATCGCCAGGTACGAGGTGTCCTGGCGGAACGGCACCGCCTGGTAGAGCGAGGCGGCCGAGGGCTCCGGCTGCGGCTCGCGCCGGACGATCGGACGGCCCTGGACCTTCTCCACCACCTGGCGCAGGTGCTCGGGGGTGGTGCCGCAGCAGCCGCCGACCAGCGAGAGGCCGTACTCGCGGGTGAACACGTCGTGCGCCTCGGCCAGTTCGGCCGGGGAGAGCGGGTAGTGGGCGCCGTCCTTGCCGAGCACCGGCAGGCCCGCGTTCGGCATGCAGGACAGGCCGATCCGCGCGTTCTTGGCCAGGTAGCGCAGGTGCTCGCTCATCTCGGCCGGGCCGGTGGCGCAGTTGAGGCCGATGTAGTCGACGCCGAGCGGCTCCAGCGCGGTGAGCGCGGCGCCGATCTCGGAGCCCAGCAGCATGGTTCCGGTGGTCTCCACGGTGACCTGCACCAGCACCGGGAGGTCCAGCCCGGCCTCGGCCAGGGCGCGCTTGGAGCCGAGGATCGCGGCCTTGGTCTGCAGCAGGTCCTGGCTGGTCTCCACCAGCAGCGCGTCGGCGCCGCCGGCGATCAGGCCGGCCGCGTTCCGCTGGAAGCCGTCGCGCAGCGTCTCGTACGGCGCGTGGCCGAGGGTCGGCAGCTTGGTGCCGGGGCCGATCGAGCCGAGCACCCAGCGGGTGCGGCCGTCGGCGGCGTGGGCGTCGGCCACCTCGCGGGCGATCCGGGCGCCGGCCTCGGACAGCTCGAAGATCCGCTCGGGGATCTCGTACTCGCCCAGCGCGGAGAAGTTGGCGCCGAAGGTGTTGGTCTCCACGCAGTCCACGCCCACCCCGAAGTAGGCCTCGTGGACGGAGCGGACGATGTCGGGCCGGGTGACGTTGAGGACCTCGTTGCAGCCTTCGAGGTTCTGGAAGTCCTCCAGGGTCGGATCCTGCGCCTGGAGCATGGTGCCCATCGCACCGTCGGCGACCACCACCCGGGTGGCGAGCGCTTCACGCAGCGCGTTCGCGCGGCTCTGCTGAGTGATGGACGGGTCGGCTGCAGTGGCCATGGGGCATCTCCCTGGTGCGACGGCTGTCGGCTTTGCGCGCCCGCTTGCTCGGGCACGCACGTGGCCAGGGTATCCGGCCCACGGCCGGGCCCGCGGGCCCATTCCGTATCCTGAACGCTCGACCGCAAGGGGGGAGCAACCGCGTGGGCCGGTCCGGGACCGTCGCGCGGCGCATCGGGCGGGCCCTGACGGCCCCGGTGCGCTGCTGGAGGAGCCTGTCGTGGTGGCGCCGGGCGCTGGTCGCGCTGGGGCTCGCGGTGGCCGTACCGGTCGCCGCGCTGGGCTCGGTGTTCGTCGCGATCCGACTGCACTACACGGGTGAACCGGCCGCCGAGGCCCGCACCCGGGGCCGGGACGCCGTCTGGCTCGGCCACGCGTGGGTGGACGGCCGCAAGACCGACGCCGACGTGGCGGCGCTGGCCCGGCAACTGGCCGGCACCGGCGTGCGCGACCTGTACGTGCACACCGGCCCGCTGGAGCACGACGGCTCGCTGCCCGCGTCCGTCCACCCGCAGGCCCGCTGGTTCACCGCGGCGGCCCACCGGGCGCTGCCCGGGGTGCGGGTGCAGGGCTGGCTGGGCGACGAGGTCAAGCCGGAGCGGGACGCCCTCGACCTGGACGACGCGCCCACCCGGGACCGGATCACCGCCTCCGCCCGCCAGGTGCTCGACCAGGGCTTCGACGGCGTGCACTTCGACATGGAGCCGATCCGCCCGGGCACGGCCGGCTGGCTGGCCCTGCTCGACCAGGTCCACCCGGTGACGGCCGCCCGCGGCGCCGAGCTGTCGGTGGCGGCCCCGCAGATCGACCCGGTCCCCGGCCTGCACACGGCCGGCATCCTGCTCACCGACCACGGCAAGTGGTGGGACGAGGCGTACTTCCGGGAGACCGCCCGCCGGGTCGACCAGATCGCGGTGATGACCTACGACACCTCGATGCCGACCGAGCCGCTGTACGGCGGCTACGTCGCGCAGCAGACCGAGCTGGCCCTCCGGGCCACCCCGCCGGACGTCGACCTGCTGATCGGCCTGCCGTTCTACTGGGACGACGGGTGGGGCCACTGGGGCCACGCGGAGACCGTCCCGGCAGCCGTCCGGGGCGTCCGGCTGGGCCTCGGGCGGCAGGACCTGCGGCGGGCGAACTTCGGCGTCGCGCTGTACGTGGACTTCGCGGCGACGCCGGAGAACTGGGCGGACTACCGGAGCGGCTGGGTGGATCCGGCGTAAACGTTTCTCCGGTGGCTCGGTTCTCCGGTGGCTCCGTTCTTCTGCGGCCCGGTTCTTCTGCGGCCCGACCGCGGCTCAACCCGCCAGCCGGTGGGCCAGGGCGCCCAGGTAGCGGTGCACGCCGGCGTCCTCACCGGCCAGGTAGCGGGCGACCGCCCGGTCCACCGGCCGGCGGACCTCGCCGCGCTCGGTGACGGTCAGCGAGCAGCCCGGCCCGGCCGGGGTCAGCCGGTACGTCCAGGTGCCGCCGTACGGCAGGTCCGGGTCGGCGATGCCGGTCACCAGCCGGTGCGGGGCCTCGCTCGCCACCACCTCGTAGGTGGTGTGCCCGTGCCGGTCGTACTCGCGCCAGCGCGGGCGGCCGCCGGCTCCCGCGGGCAGCCGCTCGACGTGGGTCAGGCCCGGCCGCCAGGCCGGGTAGAGGTCGATGTCGGTCAGCACGTCCCAGACCGCTCCGGGCGGCTGGGCCAGCTCCAGCCCGCCCTCGGTGAGGTGCTCGACCGGCAGCCGGCGCCCGGCCCGGTCCGCCGCCAGCAGCGCCGTCCCGGCCAGCGCCGCCGCTCCGGCGCCCGCGCCGATCCACAGCCATCGGTTCATCGGTCGGCCCCTTCCGCCCGGCCCCCGCCCCCATCATCGCGCCGCCGCGCCCGGCGGGCGATCCGTCCCGGGGCGTCACCGGTCGGACACCGTGCGTTCCGGTCGGCCGATCTGACTGATCGTCAGTCGCCACGGGCCGGATATCCGCTGGATCACGGCGGCCCGCTCCCCCAGACTGTCCCGGTGCCCGACCGCCTTGCGCATCAAAGCCCGTAGGCTGGGCAGGTAGGGACCATGGAGCGAGCCGTTCCATGGGAGACGAGAGGTTCGACAGGCGGGAGCCGGCCCATCGTTGCCCCGGCGGACCAGCCGAGGCGGTGCCGGTCCGACCGCCGACCGGAGGGAGACGCTGGGTGATCGAGCTGGAAGATGTTCCCGAGTTGATCGACCCGGTGATGGTCTGCGCCTTCGAGGGGTGGAACGACGCGGGCGACGCCGCCTCCGCGGCCCTGGCGCATCTGGACGAGACCTGGGGCGGCAAGGTGATCGCCGCCCTGGACGCGGAGGACTACTACGACTTCCAGGTCAACCGTCCGACGATCTGGCTGGACGGCGGGATCCGCCGGATCACCTGGCCGACCACCCGGCTCTCGGTGGTCCGGGTGACCGAGCCGGAGACCAGGGACGTGGTGCTGGTACGCGGCATCGAGCCGAGCATGCGCTGGCGCTCGTTCTGCAACGAGCTGCTCGGCTTCGCGCACGAGCTGGGCATCGAGCTGGTGGTGATCCTGGGCGCGCTGCTCGGGGACACCCCGCACAGCCGCCCGGTGCCGGTCAGCGGGGTCACCTCCGACCCCGATCTGGCCCGTCGGCTGGACGTGGAGGAGAGCCGCTACGAGGGCCCGACCGGGATCGTCGGGGTGCTCCAGGAGGCGTGCTCGCACGCCGGGGTGCCGGCCGTGACGCTGTGGGCCGCGGTGCCGCACTACGTCGCCCAGCCGCCCAACCCCAAGGCCACGTTGGCGCTGCTGAACAAGCTGGAGGACCTGCTGGACCTGCGCATCCCGCCGGGCGAGCTGGGCGAGGACGCCCGGGCCTGGCAGCTGGGCGTGGACCAACTGGCCGCCGAGGACACCGAGGTGGCCGAGTACGTCCAGCAGTTGGAGGAGGCGCAGGACACCGCGGAGCTCCCGGAGGCCTCCGGGGACGCGATCGCGCGCGAGTTCGAGCGCTACCTGCGCCGGCGGGAGAACGTCGGGCCGACGGGCGAGAAGCCGGTGTCCGGGCACGCGACGGCCGAGCGGCCGGCCGAGCCGGAGGCGCCGGGCACGACCCGGGAGAGCCAGGAGGGGGCCGAGGAGGAGTAGTCCTCCGGCCCCTGGCGGGAACGCCGGTCGGGAACGCCGAAGGGGCGCCGGGACCTCGGTCCCGGCGCCCCTTCGGCGTCGTTGTGCTCAGTCGTGCCCGGTTGTGCCCGGTTGTGCCCGGGAGAGCGTCCGGCGCGCCGGAGACTACAGCGCGACGCCGAGCAGGGCGTCCACGGTGCGGGAGACCAGGCCGGGGGCGCCGATGTCGGTGCCGCCCTCGTTCTCCTGCCGCGCGGCCCAGCGGTCGACGGCGGCCAGCGCGGCGGGCGCGTCCAGGTCGTCCGCCAGTGCAGCCCGGACCTCGCCGAGCAGCTGCTCGGCGGCCGGACCGTCCGGCCGGGAGACCGCGGCGCGCCAGCGGGCGAGGCGCTCGACGGCCTCGTCCAGGACGGCCTTGGTCCACTCCCAGTCCGCACGGTAGTGGTGCGAGAGCAGCGCCAGGCGGATCGCCGCCGGGTCGACGCCCTCACGGCGCAGGGCCGAGACGAAGACCAGGTTGCCGCGGGACTTGGACATCTTGTGGCCGTCCAGGCCGACCATGCCGGCGTGCACGTACGCCTTGGCGTACGGGTGGGCGCCGCTGGCGGCCTGGGCGTGGGCGGCGCCCATCTCGTGGTGCGGGAACGACAGGTCGCTGCCGCCGCCCTGGAGGTCGAAGGTCATGCCCAGGTACTGCAACGCGATGGCCACGCACTCGATGTGCCAGCCGGGGCGGCCGCGGCCGAGCTCGGTGTCCCAGGCGGGCTCGCCCGGGCGGGCGGCCAGCCAGAGCAGCGCGTCCAGCGGGTTGCGCTTGCCCGGGCGGTCCGGGTCGCCGCCGCGCTCGGCGAAGACCGGGCGCATGGCCTCACGGGTGAGGCCGGAGACCTCGCCGAAGTGCGGGTCGGCGTCGACCGAGAAGTAGATGTCGCCGTCCACGTGGTAGGCGGCGCCGGAGGCCAGCAGCTTCTGGACGATCGGGACGATCCACGGGATCGACTCGACGGCACCGACGTAGTGGGCCGGCGGGAGCAGCCGAAGGGCGGTCATGTCCTCGCGGAACAGGGCCGTCTCGCGCTCGGCGAGGGCCGCCCAGTCCTGACCGGTCTCGACCGCGCGCTGCAGCAGCGGGTCGTCCACGTCGGTGACGTTCTGGACGTACAGGACGTCGTGACCGGCGTCCCGCCAGACCCGCTGCACCAGGTCGAAGGCGTTGTAGGTGGCGGCGTGGCCCATGTGGGTCGCGTCGTAGGGCGTGATGCCGCAGACGTAGATCCGGGCGGTGCCGTCCTGCGGCACCACCTCGCGGACCGTGCCCGCTGCGGTGTCGAAGATACGGAGGGGGAGCCCCTGACCAGGCAGGGCGGGAACCTCGGAGGCGGGCCAGGCATGCATGGGATCGACTTTAACCTTGAGAACATTTGAAAGCCTAACCAGTAGCGAAGATCGACTGGATTCGCTTCCTGTCGTTGCCTGACCGCTTCTCGACTGGTAGTGCGCATTCCGTTTCGGGCATACGGCGCGTTCGAGCCCCGACCCCGTGGCACGGGTGAGCGCCCGGCCGGCCCTGCCGCCGACCGGGCGCCCGGCTCCCCGGGGAAAGCGGCCGGAGCCGCTACGACCGCTGCCAGAGGGCCGGCACGTTCGGCGGCTCCCAGCCCGCCATGGCGGTGTGCGCCTGGAGGCAGACGTAGGAGGCGCCGGAGTAGGTGACGCGGTCGCCCGCGCGGTAGGACGTGCCCGGGGTCCAGCTGCCGCCGGGCGGCGGCGTGGTGGGCCCGCCGGTCGGGGTGGCGGTCGGCGTGCCCGTCGGGGTGGCGGTCGGGGTCGGGGTGCCCGGGGTCTGCGGCACGTCCAGCACGAAGTCGAAGGTGCCGTCCTCGCCGGGGCCGTTCTGCCGGATGTTCATCAGCAGTCGGGCGTCGTAGATGGTGTCGGTGCTGTTGCGCGGCTCGCCCGGGAAGTAGAGCTGGGTGGTCAGGATCGGGCGGCCGGGGGCCTGCAGCTT
Source organism: Kitasatospora sp. NPDC089509 (assembly GCF_044749365.1). Classification (NCBI taxonomy): domain Bacteria; kingdom Bacillati; phylum Actinomycetota; class Actinomycetes; order Kitasatosporales; family Streptomycetaceae; genus Kitasatospora; species Kitasatospora sp. NPDC089509. The sequence continues at coordinate 259,519 of NZ_JBIVHS010000010.1, forward strand.
GACGTGCAGGTGCCGGGTGCGGCCCGGGTAGAGGCCCGGGATGATGGTCTCCAGCTTGAAGGCGCCGTTGGCGTCGGTGAACTGGTGGCCGCGGAAGGTGTAGCCGGTGTTGTCGTAGTTGCCGCCGTCGTCGGCCTGCCAGAAGTCCAGCAGCACACCGGAGATGGGCAGGCAGGCGCGGCCGAAGACGTAGCCGCTGACGGTCAGCGGGGTACCGGGGCCGTCATTGACCATCGAGCTGCGCAGCGGGGAGTCCGGCTTGAAGTAGGGGCCCTCGGTCTGCTCGATGGTGGGGTCGTCCCCGTCGTGGCAGTCGGGGGTCAGGCCGGGGACCCGGCCGGTGCCGGCCTGCTCGCGGGCGAGGGCGACCCCGCCGCCGATCAGCAGGGGCGCGACGCCGAGCGCGGCGGCGGCCTTCAGGACGGTCTTGCGGCTGATCATGCCGTCGGACGGGGGCATGCGCCGTCTCCTTCCCGTGGATTTTTCAAGGGGTGGGGGGCGGCCCTTGCCATGGTGGGGGCATGACAAGGGCCGGACCGGCCGCCCGTCCGCGCGCTGGACCGACCGCCGGTGGCCAGCAATGACGTTACGGACCGTCCGATGCCACGGCGATGGACATGATCCGGGGATCGTGGTGATTTCCGTCGACCCGGGTACGGAACTCCCCCGGGGTCATCCCGGTCTCCCGCCGGAAGAACCGGCAGAAGTACGCCGGATCCGCGAAGCCCGCCTCCCGGGCCACCTGACGGATCGTCAAATCCGTGCAGGCGAGCAGCCGTTTGGCCTCCAGGGTCTGCTGCCGGCGGATCAGCCCGCCCGGGGTGCGGCCGGTGGCCTGCTTGACCAGGGTCTGCAAGTGCCCCGGGGAGACCCCCAGTTCCTGGGCGGTGGAGGCCACCGAGTGCCGCACCCCGCCGGGCCGGGCGATCAACCGGGTGAAGGCGGCGGCCAGTTCGGCGGGCCGGGTGGCCACCGCGGGCCGGTCGCCCGGGGTGCAGGCGCGCAGCGCCCGGACGATCAGGATGTGCAGGCTGGCCCGCAGCACACCCTGGTAGCCGGGCGCCATGGCCAGGTACTCCTGCTCCATGTCGGCGAGCAATCCGGCGACGGCGGCGGCGTGTTCGCCGAGCCCGATGCCGGGCCGGGTGGCCAGGGCGCGCAGCGCGGCGAGATCCTGCGGATGGCCCAGCAGGAAGTCCTCGTTGAACAGGACGACCCGGCCGGCGAGTCCTTCGGTGTCCGCCCAGTGGTGCACCTGGCCGGGCGTGATCACGCACAACTGCGGTGGCGCCAGGGGCCCGTGGACCAGGTCCAGGACATGGGCACCGCAGCCGCCGGTGACCAGGACGATCTCGTAGAACGAGTGGCGGTGGGGGAAGTTGGCCCGGGAGAGCGGGCCGATCGCGTCGAAACTACCGATGGCGAAGGGCAGTAGGTGGGGCAGCGGGACCTGCAGGCGGTGCAACGGCAGGTCCGGCGCGGTTCGGGGGGTGGTCCGTCGCACGTCCATCGGAGCAGTGTGCGACCTATTCCGGTAACAGGTCCAGACCACCCGCGGGTAACCCCACCGTGGCGCCCAGGTGGTGTCAGACCGGCGGCCAGGGGATCGCGGGCCAGTCCGCGGAGGGCAGCGGGTGCTTGCCCGAGTCCCGCAGTCCGGCCACCCGGGCCCTGGTGGCCGCCAGTTCGGCGCCGGTCAGGTGCGGGGCCAGCCGCTCGGCCAGCTCCCCGTCCAACTGCTCGGCCAGCCGGGCCAGCACCTCCAGCGCCTCGGCGGGCAGCGGATCGCCCGCCCAGCCCCAGAGCAGCGTGCGCAGCTTGCCCTCGGTGTTGAAGGTGACGCCGTGGTCGATGCCGTACACCCGGCCGTCGGCGGCGGGGATCAGGTGGCCGCCCTTGCGGTCCGCGTTGTTGAGCACCGCGTCCAGCACCGCCATCCGACGCAGCCGCCGGTCGTCGTGGTGCACCAGCAACGCGGTGCGGCCGCCCTCGACCTCGGCCCGGACGATCGGCAGCCAGCCCTCCTCCGGGCCGGTCGGGTCCTGCAGCGCCAGCAGCGGCTCGGCCTCCGGATCCGGCTCCACCCACAGCTGCACCATGCCGGGCCCGTGCGGCCCCTCGCGCAGCACGGTGGGCGGGATCAGCCCCCAGCCGGTCGCCGCGGACAGCTCGTACGCGGCGACCTCACGGCCGGCCAGCGTGCCGTCCGGGAAGTCCCACAGCGGGCGCTCCCCGGCCACCGGCTTGTAGACGGCCTGAGCGCTCAGCGAACCGTGCTCGACGGTGCAGTACAGCGCGGCGTTGGAGGCGTCGGTGAGCCGGCCGTGCACGGTCAACCCGCCCTGGCGCAGCAGCGCGAGGGCGGTCGGCACGTCGGCCGCGAGGGCGGCGGCGGCCGCCGGGTCGGCCTGCGGCGGGGTCTCGGTGTTCAGCGCCGGTAGCCGTTCGCGCGCGGGCACAGGTGGCCCTCCGGGTCCAGCGGGAGGTTGCAGAACGGGCAGGGCTTGCGACCGGCCGCGACCAGGTCCAGCGCGCGCTTGGCGAACACCCGGGCCATCGCGCCGGTCAGCCGCACCCGCAGCATGTCCGGGCCGTGCTCGTCGTCCTGGAGGGCGGCCGGCTCGTCCTCCTCCTCGTCCTCGTCCTCGTCCTGCTCCACCAGCGCCTGCGCCTCGACCACCAGGCAGGCGTCCACGCTGTCCCAGGCCAGCGCCATGGTGCCGACCCGGAACTCCTGCTCCAGCGGCAGGTCCAGCGGGGCGGTGTCGAGCAGGTCCTTGGGCGCGGTGGCCGGGATGGCGGCGTCGCCCCCGCTGCGCCGCAGCGCCTCGTCCAGGACCTCCTCGATCCGCTCGGCGAGCGCGGCGACCTGGTTCTTCTCCAGCAGCACGCTGGTGATCCGGCCCCGGGCGCTGGCCTGCAGGTAGAACGCCCGGGCGCCGGGCTGGCCGACGGTGCCGGCCACGAACCGTTCGGGCTGGTCGTAGAAGAAGACCTGACGGGTCACGCGCTAGCTCCGGATCGGTTGTCCAACTGGGCAGGTGGTCGAACTGCGGGGCACTCATCAGTCACCCTACGACCTCAGGGGCCCGGCCGGGGAGCCGAGCGGGGGGCCGCGGGGCGGGGTGGCACCCGCGGGCCCGGGGCGTGCCGCCCGGGCCGTCGTCCCCGGGCTCCCGTGCCTCGGGCCGCACCGGTCAGGCGGTGCCGCCGACCACCGCGTCGCCGGCCGGGGTCGTCGGGGCGGCGGAGGCGGTCGGGGGTTTGGGCGCGAGCGAGGAGAGGTCGCCGGTGTCGCCCATCCTGAGCACGAAGGGCCGCTGCGGGGTGTAGCGGATCGCGGTGACCGAGCAGGGCTCGACGCTGATCCGCTGGAAGTGGTCCAGGTGCAGGCCGAGCGCGTCGGCCACCACCGCCTTGATCACGTCCCCGTGCGAACAGGCCAGCCAGACCGCGTCCTCGCCGTGCTCGGCGGCGATCTTCGCGTTCCACTCGCGGACCGCGCCGACCGTACGGTGGCTCAGCTCGCGCAGCGACTCGCCGCCCGGGAAGGCCGCGGCGGCGGCGTGGTCCTGCACCGTGCGCCAGAGCGGCTCCTTGGCCAGCTCGGCCAGCGGGCGGCCGGTCCACTCGCCGTAGTGGCACTCCCCCAGCCGCTCGTCCTCGGCCGGCGGGCCCAGTTCGGGGCGGGCGGCGAGCAGCGGCTCCAGGGTCTGCCGGCAGCGCTCCAGCGGGCTGCTGACGGCCTGCGCCAGCGGGATCCCGGCCAGCCGCCCGGCCAGCGCGGCGGCCTGCGCGCGGCCGGTGTCGTCCAGGTCCACGCCGGGGGTCCAACCGGCCAAGATTCCGGCGGTGTTCGCGGTCGAGCGGCCGTGGCGGACGAGCAACAGGGTGGGCATGGGGCTCAGCCTACGGCCTCCGGGCGGTGCCGTGGGGCGGGCCGGGGCCGCCGTGGGGCGGGCCGGGCGGGGCCGGGCACCGGGCTCGGCTCCCGGCCTCCCGCCCCGCCGGGCCGTTCCGGGGGACAATGGCCAGCATGATCGTCCACTGCGCCGCGTACCAGGACGGCCGCCGGATCGGGGCCTCCGAGGACCTGACCGACTCGCTCACCGCCGCCCGCGAGGCCGGACCGGGCGCCTTCGTCTGGATGGGCCTGTTCGAGCCGACCGTCGAGGAACTCGACCGGGTCGGCAAGGAGTTCGCGCTGCACCCGCTGGCCGTCGAGGACGCCGTCAGCGCCCACCAGCGCCCCAAGGTGGAGGCCTACCAGGGCTCGCTGTTCGTCGCCCTCAAGACCCTCGGCCACCATGCCGACACCCACGCCGTCACCAGCGGCGAGGTGATGGTCTTCCTCGGCCCGGACTTCGTGATGACCGTCCGGCACGGCGCCGACACCCCGCTCAGCGGTCTGCGGGCCCGGCTGGAGCAGCAGCCCGAACTGCTGCGCTACGGGCCCAGTTCGGTACTGCACTCGGTCTGCGACACCGTGGTGGACGGCTACGTCGAGGTGGCCGCCGCGCTGCAGGTCGACCTGGACGAGCTGGAGGCGGACGTCTTCGCCCCCGGCCGGATCGGCCGCGACACCGCCGGGCGGATCTACGGCTACAAGCGCCAGGTGATGACCGTCCGCCGGGCCGCCGTCCCGCTGCTGGAGCCGATGCTGCGGCTGGAGCGCGGCGCCCCGTTCGTCCGGTCGGAGACCGCCCCCTACCTGCGGGACGTCGCCGACCACCTGGCCCGGGTGAACGACCAGGTGGACGGCATGGACCGGCTGCTGTCCGACATCCTCGGCGCCAACCTGGCCCAGGTGAGCGTGCAGCAGAACAACGACATGCGGAAGATCTCGGCCTGGGCGGCGCTGGCCGCCGTACCGACCATGATCGCGGGCGTGTACGGGATGAACTTCGACGTGATGCCCGAACTCCACGAACCCTGGGGGTACCCGGCGGTGCTGTCGCTGATGGCGCTGGTCTGCGCGGTGCTGCACCGGGTGTTCAAGCGGCACGACTGGCTGTAGCGCCGCCCGTCCCCGTCCTGCGTGACCGGGCCCGTCCCGCTCTACGTGGCTAGGCCAGCCTGGCCCGGTCCAGGGCCTCGACTCCGGTGCGCAGCGCCTGGATCCGCTCGTCCAGGGTGAAGCCGGACGGGGCCAGGGTGAGGGTGGTGACGCCGGCGTCGGCGTAGGCCTGCATCCGGTCGGCGATCCGGGCGGTGTCGCCGATCAGCGAGGTGGCGTCGATCAGGTCGTGCGGGACGGCGGCCGCGGCGCCCGCGTAGTCCTTGGCCAGGTACTTCTCCTGGATCTCGTCGGCCGCCTGCTCGTAACCCATGCGCCGGGTCAGCTGGTTGTAGAAGTTCTTGTCCTTGCTGCCCATGCCGCCGATGTAGAGCGCGGCGTAGGAGCGCAGGCCGTCGACCCCGGCCTTGATGTCCTCGCCCACCGCGATGTTCACGGTTGGGCAGAGGTCGAAGCCGTCCAGCGTCCGGCCGGCCTTGGCGCGGCCGGCCCTGAGCGCGTCCAGGGACAGCGCGGAGTGCTCGGGCGAGAAGAAGATGCCGAGCCAGCCGTCGGCGATCTCGCCGGTCAGCTCCAGGTTCTTCGGGCCGATCGCGGCGATGTAGAGCGGGATCTGCTCCCGCACCGGGTGCACGGTCAGCTTGATCGGCTTGCCCGGCCCGCCCGGCAGCGGCAGGGTCCAGTGCGCGCCCTCGTGCACCAGGCGCTCCCGGGACATCGCCTTGCGGATGATCTCCACGTACTCGCGGGTGCGGGCGAGCGGCTTGTCGAACTTCACGCCGTACCAGCCCTCGGAGACCTGCGGGCCGGAGACGCCCAGGCCGAGCCGGAAGCGGCCGCCGGAGAGGGTGTCCAGGGTCGCGGCGGTCATCGCGGTCATCGCCGGGGTGCGGGCCGGGATCTGGAAGATGGCCGAACCGACGTCGATCCGCTCGGTCTTGGCGGCGACGAAGCTCAACACGGTCGCGGCGTCCGAGCCGTACGCCTCCGCCGCCCAGCAGACCGAGTAGCCGAGCCGGTCGGCCTCCTGGGCCACCGCGATGTTGTCGGCATCCATGCCGAGTCCCCAGTAGCCGAGGTTGATACCGAGTCGCATGTGCCGAACCTTCCAGTCGGGTGGGCTTGGTGGCGAGGGTAGCCGCGCACGCACGGGTCATGCTACTGACGGGTAGTGGTGGTCTGGGTCACACCGGGCGGATTGATCGTTCTGCGGGTCTGCGCCCCTGCCCGGGCACCGGCCGCTACGCTCAGCCGACGTGGGGAACACTCTCCCCACCTGCGCGTTTTCAGGGCCACCGGGCCACCGGGGCCACCGGCCAGTGGAGGGCCCGCCCGATGGAAAAGCGTCACCTCGGCCGTACCGGCCTGCAGGTCTCCCGCCTCGGCCTCGGCACCATGACCTGGGGCCGGGACACCGACGAGCACGAAGCCGCCGAGCAGCTCAAGGAGTTCGTCGACGCCGGCGGCAACCTGGTCGACACCGCCGACGTGTACGCGGACGGCGGCGCCGAGTACCTCATCTCCCGGCTCACCGACAACCTGGTTCCGCGCTCCGAACTCGTCATCGCCACCAAGGCGGGCAGCGTCCCCGAGTCCACCCGCCGCTTCGACGGCTCCCGCGGCCACCTGCTCGCCGCCCTGGACGCCTCGCTGCGCCGGCTCGGCACCGACTACGTGGACCTGTGGCAGGTGCACGCCTTCGACCCGACGACCCCGGTCGAGGAGACCCTCAGCGCCCTCGACATCGCCGTCGCCTCCGGCCGCGCCCGCTACGCCGCCGTCTGCGACTTCAGCGGCTGGCAGCTCGCCAAGGCCGCCACCTGGCAGCGCGCCCACCACGACCGGATGCCGCTGGCGGCGGCCCAGTTGGAGTACTCGCTGCTGCAGCGCGGCATCGAGCGGGAGGCGCTGCCCGCCGCGCTGGACGCCGGGGTCGGCGTCCTGGCGGGCTCGCCGCTCGGGCGCGGGGTGCTCACCGGGAAGTACCGGCACGGCATCCCGCAGGACTCGCGCGGCGCCTCGCCGTACCTGTCCGGGTTCGTCCAGCCGTACCTCGGGGAGCGCTCCCGGCGGATCGTGGACGCCGTCGCCACCGCCGCCGACGGGCTGGCCAGCAGCCCGCTCGCGGTCGCGCTGGCCTGGGTCCGGGACCGGCCCGGGGTTGCGAGCGCGCTGGTCGGAGCACGTACGGTGGCCCAGCTGCAGGCGGCGCTGTCGGTGGAGGCGCTTACGCTTCCGGGAGAGATCCGCGGCGCGCTGGACGACATCTCGTCGCCGGTGCACCGCTACCCGGACCAGGGGTGGACGGAGCTGTAGCCGCCCCCGGGGCGGGTCGTCGAGCAGAACGTGCAGTGGACGTGCAGTGGAACGTGCAGTGGAGTGACCTTTGGAGCGGACGACGATGAGTGACACGGGCAACGGCGCTCCGGAGGAGACGGCGGCCTCGCCGACCGGCAAGGCGGCGGAGCTCGCGGCGGTCATGGAGCAGATGCGCCGGATCGAGCAGCGGGCGGCGAAGCCGGGGGCCCACCGACTGGGCCGTGCCGAGCCGAAGGCTCCGGCGGCGCAGGAGGCCGAGGGCGCCGAGGGTGCTGAGGGTGCCGACGGTGCTGAGGGTGCCGAGGATGTCGAGGTGGAGGACGCCGGGACCGCGGCCGCCGAGGAGCCGACAACCGATGGTTCGACGGCTCCCGAGCCGGCCGCTGCGGCCGTCCCCGCCGACCTGCCCACCCCGGCTGCCGTAGCCGCACCGACCCCCTCGGTCGGGCAGCCGCCGGAGCCGAGCGCGGACGTGCTCCGGCGGACCGCCGAGGTGCTGACCGCCGGTGGCGCCCCGGCCGAGCTGGCGGCCGCCGCAGTGGCCGCCTTCGGCGACGACGCGGCCGCCCGGCTGGACAAGGACCCGTGGGCGGTGCTCGGCCTGCCCGGTGTGCGCCCGGAACACGCGGACCACTTCGCCCGTGGACTGCTCGGCGCCGAGGCCACCCCGGACGACAAGCGCCGGGCCCAGGCCCTGGTGGTCTGGCTGCTGGAGCAGGCGGCGCTGCGCGGGCACTCGGCCCAGGCACTGCCGGACGTCGCCGCCGGACTCGAAAAGCTCCGGATGCCGGAGCCGGCCGCCGCGATCGGGCACGCCGTCGCGGACGGACGGGTACTGCCCTTCCAGGAGGAGCTGACCGGCGCCGAGGCGCAGGCGGCGGGCGGCGGGGAGGAGGACGAGCCGCCGACCCGGACGCTACTCGCGCTGGAGGGGCTGGCGATGGCGGAGGTCAGCCTCGCCGAGAAGCTGCTCCAGCTGATGGCCACCTTCGTACCGGGCGAGGACGCCGAGCCCGCAGACACCGAGCCCGAGAACGCCGAGACCGAGAACCCCGAGTCGGCGGACGCCGAGCCCGCGGAGGAAGCGGAGGAGCCGGAGGACGCCGAGGCCACCCCCGTCGCCCCCGGCCCCGCCGCCTGGGAGGCGGCCGCCGAGGCGGCGTCGTCCTCCTCCGCCACCGCCCTGATCCGGGCCGTCGCCGACAGCCCCCTCGTCCTGCACACCGGCGGTGAGGCGGCCCGCGCCGAGCCGGCCGCCCTGGTCGCCGCCGCCCGGGGGCTCGGGCTGCGGACCTGGGCCGCCACCTGGACCGACCAGGGCAAGGAGTCCTTCGGCTCGCTCGGCGAGGCCGGGACCCCGGTGGTGACCCTCGCCGAGCTGCTGTCCGGTACGGCCGGCCCGGGCCGGGCCGCCGACGGCACGCTCGCCCTGGACCTCCTGGTGGTGCTGGACGCACAGCTGCTGGACGTCGAACTGGCGGCCGTCGTGCTGGAGTCGCTCGCCGACGGCACCCGACTGGTGCTCAGCGGGGACCCGGGGCAGCTCTGGTCGGCCGGCCCCGGCCGGTTCTTCGCCGACCTGCTGGCCGCCAAGGTCTGCCCCGCGGTCGCCTCCCGCACCCCGGACTTCGGCCCGATCGGCGAGCTGGTCTCCGGGGTCGGCATCGGCGAGCTGCAGCCGGTCGAGGCGCCGGACAAGGAGGTGGTCATCCTGACCGCCAAGGACGGCGGCGAGGCCGTCCACCGCGCCGTCCAGCTGCTCACCGACTCCATCCCGCGCGCGCTCGGCATCCCCGCCGAGCAGGTGGTGCTGCTCACCGCGGGCCACGGTGGACCGGCCGGCACCCGGGCGCTGAACGCGGCCGCGAAGGCCCGGCTGAACCCCGGCCCCGGCCGCTTCGGCGGGTTCGACCCGGGCGACCGGGTGGTGGAGTCCCCCGCGCCCGGGATCACCCGCCCGGCCCGGGTGCTGGACGGCGACGCGACCGGCCTGCACCTGGAGTACCCGGACGGCTCGCGCCGGACGGTCCCGCCCGCCGAGGCCGGCCGGCTGCGGCACGGCTGGGCGCTGACCGTCCACCAGGCGCTGGGCCGCCGCTGGCCCGCCGCGGTGGTCGTGGTCCCGGAGGACGCCGGGCCGGCGCTCTCCCGGCAGTGGGTCTACACCGCGTTCGGGCGCGGCGAGCGGCACCTGTCCGTGGTCCACGCGGCGGGGCCGGCGCTCGCCCAGGCCGTCGCCGAGCGCCCGGCGCAGCCGCGCACCACCCGGCTGCGGGCGGTGCTGGCGGAGAACACGGCCGCCGAGCAGTAGCCGGCGGGCGGTTCACGCACGGAGGGCGGGCCCGGTGTTCCGGGCCCGCCCTCCGTGCACGTGCGTCCGACGTCAGTCCTCGGGGTCCTCGTCGTCGTAGACCTCGCTGACGTCGAACCGGCAGATCAGCAGCTGCGGGTCGGCGTGCTCGAAGGGCTCCGGCAGCCACTCCCCCGGCTCGGTCGGCTCGGCCGCAGCGACCCAGAGCGTCGAGTCCGCCTCCTCCAGGCCGAACTCCTCACTGCGGGCGGCGATCTCGTCCGGCTCGTACTCGCCGAACAGCACGCCGATCGCGGAGTTGACGCCGCCGGCGCCACCCGGGGTCAGCGACTCGTCGAGCCGCTCGGCCTGCGCGCGCAGCCGCTTGGGGTCGACCACGTGGTAGTCGCGGCGGATCAGCACGCTGATCGCCTCGGGCTGTTCCGGGCCGTGGTAGCCGCCCGGTCCCTCGTCGCCGGGGATCTCGAAGGGGGTGACCTCGTCGTAGACCTCGTAGAGGAGTTGGTCGTAGGCGATGGCCGCCGTGGCGAGCTGCTCGTAGGCAGTGGACACGGCGGGATCATCAGCTGCGTTGGGGCTTGACACCGCTTCCAGATGACGGTCGATGGCGGCCTTGACCGCCTCAGCGGCGGCGCGTACCTCGGCAATGGTGGGCTGCGCGGCATCAGACATGGTGCAGACGCTATCTCCCCTCGGCGCCGGTACGCACAGCGGTTGTCACCTACACCCGCGATTTCACCGCAACTTCCCCCCTGATGTCCGATTCCGTCGCTTCTGTCCCCCGGCAGAACCGGCGCGGACCGGGCGCGGAGGGCGCGCGACCGGTCCGGCGGGGCCGTCCGGGTATCGCTTCGCGCGCCGGTATCGGGGTATCCCCTCCACAGCAGCAACAGAACTGATGCACTGTCAGACGAGCGCCCGGGTCGCCCGCCGTCGAACCGTCGCATCGGGACGGGAGGACGGCCGGAAATACCCGGGCCGACTGTCCGGGGCAGGCCGTAGGCTTGCGTGCAGGTGATCCTCAGGAGGAGCGTTTTGACCCCACCGAAGCCGGTCCGGCAGCCGGAGTACGAGTACCAGTCGTTGCGCATGCCGCGCGGCACCACGCGCAATGCGGCCCGCCAACTGCTCACCGAGCACGCCGAGTACGGACACTGGGAGCTCGACCGGCTGAGGCTGTTCCCCGACGGCAGCCGGACGGTCCGGCTGAAGCGGCGGATCATCCGACAGATCCGGAGCTGGTGACGGGCGTCACCCCGAACCCCTGAGGAAGTCCCCGCCGGGCTCAGAAGCACCCGCGGCCGCCCGGTGAACGGGCGGCCGCGGGTGCTTCATTCATTCGACGGAGCCAAGAGGACCGGCGGGGCCGGCGGACGGGCCCGCCGACTCTGCCCGGCCCGGGCCGGGCCTCCCGGACTCAGCGGGCGCCGACACGGGCGCGACGGTAGAGCACGCCACCGCCGATCAGCAGCGCGAGGCCGGCGGCGCCGAGCAGCTCCACGTCACCGGCGCCGGTGTGGGCCAGCTCGGCGCCCGCCGCGACGTTCTGCGCGCTCGGCGCGTTCTGGGCGACGGGGGCGGCCGGGGTGTTGGTGCGGGCGGCGGCCGGAACGGCCTGGGTGCCGCCGCCGTTCGGCGCCTGGGCGGCCGGGGCGGCGGTGCCGGCGGAGCCGCCGTTGCGCGAGCTGCCGGTGCCGGTGTCACCACCGGGGGCGGGCGGCGGGGTGTGGCCCTCGGGGCAGTCGTCGGTCGGCTTCGGGGCGGGCTGGGCCACCGTGCCGCAGCCGTTGCCGAAGGCCGGGTTGCCGACACCGACCACGTTCACCGAGTTGCCGCAGGCGTTCACCGGGACGTGCACCGGGGCCTGGACGTTGTTGCCGGAGATCACCCCGGGCGAGCCGGCGGCCGTGCCGGCGGCGGAGGCGCCCGAGGCGGTGGTACCCCGGCTCGCACCGGTACCGGAGGCGACACCGCCGCCGGGTCGGCCGCTCTGGCCGGGCCGCGGGGCGGCATGGCGGCCGCCGCCGCTGCTGACGTTGGCGCAGTGGTTGCCGTACGACGGGTTCAGTACGCCGATCACGTCGACCGTGTTGCCACAGGCGTTGATCGGCACCTCGACCGGCACCTGCACCGAGTTCCCCGAGGCGACACCCGGTGATCCCGCGGCGGCGCCCTGCGCCTCGGCGCCCGCATAGGCGTAGCCGGCCGTCGAGGCCAGCACGCTGCCGGTGGCCACGGCGGTGAGGATCCCCTTCTTGGCGACATTCCTCATGATTTCCCCTGACGTTTCGAAACGGCGTGGCGACCTTGACATGAACCTGTATTAAAGTCGGAATTTTGGTCCATCCGGAAATCACCCAAGGTCTTCGACTGCACAGGAGTTAACGAGGGGCAAACGGGGAGGTTGAGCCGAACGAAGCAGCTTCACCCGATCGAGCGATCGGGGCGGTCGGACCTTGCCGAGCCCCCGGAACTCCTGGCCGGCAGGCGCGCCCGGCCCAGCGGCCCGGGTCGCGCAAAGGCCCCCGGCGCGACGCGTCCGCCGCCCGGGGGCCGTTCTCAGTCTGGCTCAACGGGCCTCAGCAGCCCGGAGGTTGACTCAGAAGTTGGCGCAGTGGTTGCCGAACGCCGGGTTCAGCACGCCGATCACGCTGACGGTGTTGCCGCAGAGGTTCACCGGGACGTGCACCGGGACCTGAACGCTGTTGCCCGAGACGACACCCGGGGAGCCCACGGCCGCACCCTCGGCAGCGGCACCGCCGTGGGCGGACGCCACACCGGCGGCGGCGAGCACCAGGCCACCGGTGGCGGCGGCGACAGCGGCGATCTTCTTGACCTTCATCATTCCTCCTGTACGGACAACGCAACCCGTTCGGCGGGCTGCACAGGGATGAACGACGCTGCGGCAAACGGGGTACGGAACAGATTTGCCATTCACTCGCAACGGTGAGGCTTCGCACAGATGATCAACACGGATTTCCATAGCTGAATCGTTTCTGTTGATCTCTTTCGACCCGTCCCACAATCATGAGCTCGGACAATGCGGTCGGCCCGCCCCCGGCACTCCGGGAACGGGCCGACCCAGTCGTCTGATCAACCGGCGCGCGATCAGCAGGCGCGCGATCAGCAGGCGTCGATGAACCGGTCCAGCACCCGGACGCCGAACTTCAGGCCGTCCACCGGCACCCGCTCGTCCACGCCGTGGAACATCCCGGCGAAGTCCAGCTCCGGCGGCAGCTGCAGCGGCGCGAAGCCGAAGCAGCGGATGCCGAGGTCCTGGAAGGACTTGGCGTCCGTCCCGCCCGACAGGGTGTAGGGCACGGCGCGGGCGATCGGGTCCTCCGCGCGCAGTGCGATCTGCATCGCCTCGACCAGCGCGCCGTCGAAGCCGGTCTCGATCGCCCGGTCCGAGTGCAGCGACTCGCGCTTCACGCGCGGGCCGAGCACGCTGTCCAGCTCGGCCAGGAACTCCTCCTCGTAGCCGGGCAGGAAGCGCCCGTCGACGTGGGCGGTGGCCTGACCGGGGATCACGTTCACCTTGTAGCCGGCGCCGAGCATGGTCGGCTGGGCGGTGTTGCGGAAGGTGGTGCCGATCATCTTGGCGATGCCGCCGAGCACCCGGACCACCTCGTCCATGTCCTCCGGGTCCAGCCGGTACCCGAGCACGTCCGACAGCTCGTCCAGGAAGGCCCGCACGCTCGGGGTGATCCGCAGCGGGAACTTGTGCCGGCCGAGCCGGGCGACGGCCTCGCACAGCTCGGTGATCGCGTTGTCGTCGTTCGACATCGAGCCGTGCCCGGCCCGGCCCTCGACCGTCAGGCGCATCCAGTGCATGCCCTTCTCGGCCGTCTCCACCAGGTAGAACCGGGCCTGGTCGTTCACCGTGAAGGAGAAGCCGCCGACCTCGCCGATGCCCTCGGTCACGCCCTCGAACAGCTCCGGGTGCTTGTCCACCAGGAAGCGCGCGCCGTACGTGCCGCCCGCCTCCTCGTCGGCGAGGAAGGCGAGCACCAGGTCGCGCGGGGGCTTGCGGCCGGTGCGCAGGCGGTCCCGGACGACCGCCAGGGTCATCGCGTCCATGTCCTTCATGTCGACCGCGCCGCGCCCCCACACGCAGCCGTCGGCGATCTCGCCGCCGAAGGGGTCGTACGTCCAGTCCGCGGCGTTGGCCGGCACCACGTCGGTGTGGCCGTGGATCAGCAGGCCCGGACGGGACCGGTCCTCCCCCTCGATCCGGACCACGGTCGAGGCCCGCCCCTTGGCCGACTCGAAGATCTGCGGCTCGATCCCGAACTCGGCGAGCTGCTCGGCCACGTACTCGGCGGCCTTGCGCTCCCCCGGACCGGAGCCGTCCCCGTAGTTGCTGGTGTCGATCCGGATCAGATCGCGACAGATCTCGGCGACCTCCGACTCAGCCGTCACCTTCGGCGCCGCCGACTCGCTCCGCTCGCTCACGGTCACTCCTCGTCTTGGGCCCGCACCGACGCACCAGCGCGCCTCCCCCAGGACCTGCACCCGGGCCGTACGAGCACGTCCGCCCATCCTCCCCCAGCCCCCGATCCCGATCCAGCCCCCGCACGCCCCCGAAACCCGCTGGTCACACCCCCGCCACAGGCCGCCCCTTGCCCCCGCCACCAGGCCCGCTCCCCGCTCCGGAGCCGTTTTGGGACCCCAAGCCGATCTTTGCTACAGTTACATCTGTCAGCGCGACGGACGAGAGATCGGAAGCCGCGAGGACGACACCTGGTCCGGGTGGCGGAATGGCAGACGCGCTAGCTTGAGGTGCTAGTGCCCTTTATCGGGCGTGGGGGTTCAAGTCCCCCCTCGGACACCGAACAAGAGGACCCCAGTTGATCTGGGGTCCTCTTCGTTTTCCGGTTCGTTTTCCGGTTTTTCCGGCGGGTTCGGCGGGTGCGGGTACCGCGGCTCGGCGGCAACGCCCTTGTGGTGGAGCGCAGTTCGCCGTCCGGCCCCGGCCGGGGCCGGGCTCGGGGTCGGACGGCGTCGGCCGGTCAGGCCCGGCGGGTCTCTCCGATGGCGCTCTCGATGCCCTGGACCATCCGCCACAGCGGGGCCCGGCGGCTGGCGACCAGGACCACCACGTCGTCGGCCTCGCCCTCGCCCTCCGGGGCGGAGTCGGCGGGGCGGTCGCTCCAGGTGGAGGTGACGAAGGCCATCGCCGCGTCCACTTCGGCCACCCAGTCGCTCTCGCCGCCCGAACGCAGCCAGGTGCGCAGGGCGTGGTTGTGCGCGGCGACCACGGCGGCCGCGATCACGTCGGCGCGCAGGGGGCCGTCCGGGCGGTCGGCGTAGCGGCCGCGCAGGTAGGCGGCGAGGGTGTGCTCGTAGCGCCAGACCACCGACAGCTCGTACGCCCGCAGGCCGGGGACCTTGCGGGTGAGGCGGTAGCGCTGGACGGAGAAGGAGGGCTGCTCGGCGTACATCCGCAGGACCAGGCGGGCGGCGTCGCAGGCGTGCTTGACCGGGTCCTCCTCGCCGCTGCCGGACTCCAGGAACTCCGTCATCTCGGCGAGGCTGCGCTCGTGGTCGGGGAAGACCACGTCCTCCTTCGCCGGGAAGTAGCGGAAGAAGGAGCGTCGGCCGACGCCGGCGAGCGAGACGATGTCGTCGACCGTCGTCTGCTCGAAGCCGCGCTCCAGGAAGAGCTCGAAGGCCGCGGCCACCAGCGCCTCGCGCATGGCCGGCTTCGAGGGCCCGTCGTTCATGGGCAGGTCCTGCTCTTCCTTCTCGCTCATTCTCCGGAACTTAGCACCGGCGCAACGGGTCGGCCCCGACGGCCGGTGGGTGGAGCGGGTCGGCCGTCGGGGCGGGTGGGGGCGGTCGTTACGGGAGGTTGCGGGCCATCACGATCCGCTGGACCTGGTTGGTGCCCTCGTAGATCTGGGTGATCTTCGCGTCCCGCATCATCCGCTCCAC